>NZ_JBAQQF010000001.1:0-10999 GCF_049295055.1 Psychrobacter sp.
GATAGTCGCCTGCTGCTTCAATCAGCATGCGAACTGCGCGTTCTTTAATCTCAGGAGTGTAATTTCGTGTTTTCATTGTCGTATTCTCTCAGAATATTAGGTCTCCGACAATCACGGGGCGGTTCACCTCAAATAAACGGTTGAGATAACTATCTACATCAGAGCCATCCGCTTTGGTATGAGACTCTAGCTCGGAACTGAACTGGTTGTCCGTAAATATGCCCGTATCTTCTGCAAAGAAACAAAAGAGTAAGCGAGTTAAAAATACGTTCAGACCATGAAGTGCAGCCGTATCATTCTTATTCTTTTCATTAAAGTTATCTGCTTTAATTAAATCAAACAGCTTAGCCATCTTTTCAGCAGCTTTTACATCAGCTGGGTTATCACCTTGATATACTGCTTTTTCCATACCTGCCCAAGGTAAGAAAAAATCAAAATGCTTACCAAGCTCACTAAACTCGATATCAAGTGTGTCATGAGTACGTGTATCTAAAGCTACAAACTGATTAAAATCAGTCGCAATAATAAAGCGTATCTTTTCTCGTGCGACAGAAGGCTTTTTCTTCATATCATCAATATCTGAGAACACTTTATTGCTATCACTGTGCTTAAAATAGATATGACGCTTGGCTCTTACTTCCCCTGCGACCTTAGCTAGGTTACGCTCACCTGACTTGATACGACTTACCGTCGTCTTTCTATGCCCATAAGCTGCCATCAACTCGTATATGAATTGATCCTTGTCAACTGCACTACTAATGACATCTGAAGCTAACTTCTTAACGGTTTCTTCTATCTGAGTAATATTCAATTTACTTCCTTGCTATATCTTAGAGGGAACGATTCGCCACAACTAATGTAGATTCATTTGTCTGAACTAGATATCATAGCCCAACAGATCAGGATTACATAATACTGCTGTAAGAGAGATTGGCTTTAAAATTCCACTCTCTATGTAAATTACAAGCTAGCAGGTTGTTATTGTCTAATTTTAGGCAGTGAGTTACGTCTATAATTAGAACAAATACTATTCTTGCCAGCAATTTATTTGATTAGTGAAACTTACGCAATGATGGGTTAGTGGTAGGTCATAAAAAAACCGCCTTAACAGGCGGTTGAAGTTCTAATTTTAACTTACCCATCAACTAAAGCTTTATATCCAAGATAGTTTACACCAACAAGAGTTAAGACGACCAACTGCGTAATCAAGAAAAATATAATAAAATTAAGGATAAAAAATATGAGCGTAGGCCATTCAGTAATGACAGAGAAAGTAACAAAAACTTCCGTTATTTTTAGCGAGAATAGAAAACGAATTAGTATTAGGAAAATAGCTAATAACAAACTAATTGTTGCCAAATAAGCAAACAACATTGAAAGAAATACCCGCCTTGTTAAAGGAACGTCACATTCTTCTGCTCTGTCCACCTCTTTCTTTTTGATTGTTGGCGGGTTATTAGGGTTTATTGGGTCATCAATTGCATTACGATTTATTGCTGCAACAGCAGACAGCGCAGCAATGTAAAACCCTGGTAAAATAGCAATTAAAGTAAATAAATCATTAAATTTATTACTAATTAAGAAGTTTGCTCCATCGCCTCCAACTATAGCAACGATGATGAGTAGAGTTGAAATTACTAAGCTTGATATAGCAGGAAAGTAATATAAAGATGTTCTTTCTGCATTATCAGGGTATTCAATCTTCAGGAAATCAAATACATTAATAGCCTGATTAAGCATATGACCTCCTATATATAAGTATTAAAATTTAAAAGCTAGTAATCATTTTAGTATAAAACTGAATAATCGCTACTGGGGTTTCTTGTTTTATTTTATCGTGAGTAGCAGGTTCTCTATCCTCCCATTTTAAGTAAGCTTTTTTTGCAAACCCTGAAATGGTGTCATTATGAAATTCGTGTAATACTTCAGATGAAGACTGAGGATCTTTCATGAGAAGGTAGGAAGTTGGATCTTCAAACCCATTACTGTGTTTCTTCGCTACTCTTTTAATCCACGAGAAAATATCTTGCTCTTTCGCTTGTTGAAAGAAGCTATCTTTTTTAGATACTTTGATTGTTAGCTTTAAATCTGTTTCAGTTAGATGGTTTTTGACATCAAAATTTCCCTTATCGGAGTTACGCTCTTTTAAAACTAAGCCTCTTAAAAAGCCATCATTAATAGCTGAGATAATACTATCGTCGGTCACTTGATGCATCTCAATGTGAGGCACAATAGTAATGTCTTTCTGTGTCATTGGATCACTAGCCTTCCAAAAATCATTATCGTTTTTAGTTAATGTTATCAACTTAGTAATAAGCCTAATAATGTAGTCTTTAGTAAAACCAGTGACAGCTTGTATTGATACATTAGCCTTGGATGGATGGGTTTGGTCAAGCTTAAACACAAGATGGAGTAGTGTTCTTTGGCCATATTCGTTTGGTATTTCTTGAGTTAATACACTATCAGATGAGTTAGATAACAGCCTTGGGTCTACCTCTTTATCATTAAAAGTGCATAGCATCTTATAAACGCCATTCTTTTTATCATGTTCAATATTAACCCATCTTATCCACTTCTTACCTTCTTTGTATTGGATAACATGCTTGCCATGTTCGTCAAATTCACTGGTATGAGATAGTTGATAGTCTGCTAACCACTTGCAAAAATCATCAACTTTGATCTTACCAAAAAATTGTGGCCCTTGTTCTGTTGATCTCGCTCTCTTCTTATCTATTTTAAGATTGTAATAATTGAATTTGATATTTACTGCCATCTCTAGGGCTCCATTATCTCAAATAAAAGGGTCGCTTTATAGAATCAAAAATTTTTACACGTCAACTATTGTCGCCAACCTTATGTATTAGTTTAGCGATTAGGTACCATGAAGAATAATCTGCTGCTCATCACACATCTTCAATCCAACCTCTATAGCATCATCCAAGTTATCACCTTTATTAATCTTATAAGGAACGTTTGGAGTTATACCTGCCTGCTTCAAAGATTTAGCCGCGGCCTTATTGATTGGCGTGCCGATATAAGACTCATTGGCAAACTCTATAGGATGGAAGTATACAGAAGGTCCATACTCTGGGTGAATAACACACGCAATCTCGCCCGATACAGTAAATGGGTAGGGCATATTATGATCAGCTCCCCAAAACGCTGCATGCACATTCTTGTAAGAGCCATTAATGTTCTCTTACAAGGATGTGCATGCAGCTAACAATAGGAAATCGATGCTAATTAACCACCTGGGCAAATTGATTCACATGGTACGCCATCCTTATCGCCATCAATTTGTGTATTACCACATAGAAGTTGCTGTTCAGCTTCTACGCAAGTTGTTATCTGATTACAAGTTTTCTTGATGAAATTACTGCAGATAGCGCCAGTAGGTGGCAAGGGATTAATAGTGTCAGAACCACCGGAAGCACCTACACTAGGTTTGCTATAGCATTTGCTAGCGCCTTTTGATGGCAAGCGATCATTATTAAAGTTAAGGTCAGAGCTGTTTTTACCGCTTCGATAGTCTGATGGTTTTATAGGATATCGATTTGCCCATAAACCCCTACCGTTTAATCGCGCTACAATCTCAGCGTTGGCATACTCAATGCGATCATAAGGTGTCTGACTACTTTGATATTCCTTGTAATGCCAAGCAGCACCCTTTTGCAATTGATTCAGGTTACAGTCAACGTTATTAGCAATGACCTTACCAAGCAGACGATCGTATCTATCCCTTTCAGTCCACTCGATAGTAACAATCGCATTCTTTACACACTGAGATAAGGCAGCAGTGCTTTCTGTTCCGTACTCTTGTGCCGATTCTGGTGCATCAATACCTAGTAAACGTACACGCTCGCTTTGACCTGATAGCTGAGTGACTTCTACGGTATCACCATCAATAACACGGACACCGCTAGCATTCAGTACATTAGGCTCAAAGCATTTAGTGGTATTACCATTGTTAGAGCCAGTGTTGCCACCGACGACGGCAGTAGAGCCCATAGTGGCGTCTCTCATGGCGTCAATATCATCATAACCACCACACCCAGCAAGAGCTAATACCAAACCAACAATAACTAAGCTTCTCATGACCAATCACCAGGGTAATATTTACCCAACTGTAAACGATTGGTAAATTTTCGGCAACTGTTTAGAATTAATATTTAAGGTTTTTGCGAATACCAGATAACTATATATAAGCATTTGATATGAATATTGGTAGGATTTCAAATACAAGCAAGAAGCATTGCTTGCCAGCGACCAACGCCGTATTCAAAATATTGTAGATGGGTCTATCTTGGGCACATCTTTTAGTTCACTAGCGAAGGCTAGAAACTGTTGCTAGCACTTAATGTTAAGATTATAGGAATACCGTAAATTTAACTTCCCACTGAATAGCTTATTGTAGGTAGGGAAATGTTAGTTATGATTATTGCTATAATATAGTGACTACTTAGATGATGTGATATGGCAGCTATACTTTAAGAGCATTGGCTATAGTTGACCTAGTAGCTATTATTAACATAAACAAACCAATAATATAGTCGCCCATACTTATGAATATAAACTCAGAATATATCAACGAAATTATTCAAAACGGAGAAACTCTATCCGTAGAGTTTAAAAGCGATCTTACAGGATTGTCTGATAGCGCTCTTGTAACAGCTATAGTCGGATTAACTAATACAGAAGGAGGCTATTTATTATTAGGTGTCGAAGACAACGGTAATGTTACGGGTCTTCATAAGAAACATCAAAACACTTATGGTTTATCAGGCTTAGTAGCAAGTCGTACTGTGCCATGTTTGAACATTAAAAGCCAAATTATTGAAATTGATGGTGTGAATATAGCCGTCATTACCGTTCCAAAAGCAAATGGCATTATTGCTACCTCGGACGGCCTTATTCAGCATCGCCGTCTGAAAGCTGATGGTACTCCAGAATCTATTCCATTTCATCCCCATGATTTTATGCAACGTCAATCTAGCTTACAGGTGATAGACCCATCTGCTATTGCTATGCAGGATATTAGTGCAGATCAACTTGATCCATTACAAAGACAACGCTTACGTAATGCTATAAAACGATATGGAGGAGATAATAGTTTAAGCAATCTTGATGATGACCAGCTAGATGGCGCTTTACAATTAGTTGTAGAAAAAAATGGTGAGAGACATCCTACATTGACAGGGCTTCTTCTGCTTGGTACACCTGAGCTATTAAAACACCATTTGCCTTCCCATGAGGTAGCCTTTCAAGTACTTAGTGGTACTAGCGTTAAAGTAAATGAATTCTTTAAACGACCTTTACTTGAAACTTTTGAAGAGGTTGAGCTTCTATTTAGAGCGAGAGTTAACGAAGAAGAAATAGACATTGGATTATTCCGAACATCTATTCCTGACTATAATCGTCAAGCTTTTCGAGAAGCGTTTGTTAATGCATTGGTACATAGAGATTATCATCGTTTAGGTATGGTTCAAGTAAGACTTGATGATACAGGCCTGACGATAAGTAGTGCAGGTGGTTTTGTCGAGGGAGTTAACATAAAGAATTTACTAGTAGTATCACCTAGATCAAGAAACCCATTACTTGCCGATGTAATGAAACGTATTGGGCTTGCTGAGCGAACGGGACGTGGAATTGACCGAATATTTGAAGGTATGCTGCGTTATGGCCGTCCTGCGCCAGATTACAGTATGTCAGACAACTCAACTGTTAGCGTGTTCATGAGTAATGCTAGTGCTGACATCAAGTTTGTTCGTATGATAATAGAGCAAGAAGAAAAAACAGGAGATATGCCTATTGACTCATTAATAGTTCTGAGCCGCTTAAGAGATGAAAGACGTCTTACTACTTCGGATTTTATAACGTCTATTCAAAAGTCTGAAACGCAAGTTAGATCTATATTAGAAAAGCTAACTGAAACAGGTTTAATAGAAGCACGCAGCCAAGGACGCGGGCGTAGTTATATGCTAAGTAGTCGAGTCTATGATCAATTGGGAGAGCAAATTGCATATGTTAGGCAGATTGGAATTGGAGGTATTCAACAGGAACAAATGCTTATTCAGTTATTAGAGGTTAAAGGCTCTATAAAGCGAGCTGATGTAATGGAGTTATGCAATATAACCCAAGATCAGGCGTTTAAATTATTAGCTAAACTAAGAAAAAAAGGTTTACTGGAAATGCATGGTAATAGCCGAGCATCTTACTATACATTAAAATAAGAAACTATTTACCATACAGACCTAAGTGCTATTTCGCGCTATTACACGCCATTACGCGCCATTACGCGCCATTACGCGCCATTTCCCTTTTTATCTTAATAATCTTTGACTAACTTTATGCTTTTAATAAGGTTAGTTTGATTTTATATCTCTTACTTGTGAACACATAAAAGCGCTTTCCTAATAATAAGTATAGCCGGCTGTCACGGTATTTTATTACTAATAATAAGATCATTAAAAATTTGAGCAGATGGTGGTCAGATTGGTGGTCAATTCAATATATATACATAAAATATATATAAATCAGTAACTTATAGGCAAAAAAAGAGCCCACGGAGGAGGTACCGTGGACTGAGGAAAACTTATCATTCAGCTAAGTCATCAGTAATGAGTCATAAGCCACATATAAATTGATATAAATTTATTATTGTTAATATAAAGATGATGTTAAAGAGCAATATTTCAAGAAATCCTTACATCTACTTACAATTTTCAGTGTACAACTGTATTGACGTTATCAGGTCATCATAACCGAAATATTATCGTTTACCTAAGCTTGCTTACATGTCATTACGTTTTAGATAATGGACTTATTAACTAACCTTATTTTAGAAGTTCATTAGAATTAAGGTGTTTTGACTAACTGGCTTTTGATAAAAACTAACAGTGATTATTTAGAGTAAATAGGTAGTCAATTCAGTATAAAAGACGCTGAATGATAATAATGTGCGGCTGGTATCAACGAACATACAGAGATGGCATGACGGCTTGCCTGAAAAATGCTAAGCTATCTGCCACTATTATGTCTATATTAAACTGGGTTTGCCATGACTGAGAGTACGAATTTGCATACGCAGGAGCCGTCAAGTACGCAAAGTGATAAAAGTATTTTTAATTTACCCAATAACTTGACGATTGCGCGTATCTTAATGATTCCGCTATTTGTGGCCATTGCCTATTGGCCACCTGCTATGGGGATTGGCATGCCAGCTATCTCAGATAATGTTATTGCAAAGGTTGGTATGAGCGATTTTAGCGATAGCTTATTACGGCATTTGTTATTGACCGGTGTCTTTATCCTTGCCGCTATTACCGATTGGCTCGATGGCTATTTTGCACGTAAACTTAATGTGGTATCAGCCTTTGGGCGCTTTTTGGATCCGGTCGCTGATAAACTTATGGTAGCCGCCGCGCTGATTATATTGGTGCAATGGCATCCCAATATCATTATGGCGATTGCTGCTATTGTGATTATCTCGCGTGAAATCGCCGTATCAGCTTTGCGTGAATGGATGGCAGAATTGGGTAAAAGCACCAGTGTCGCCGTTTCTTATGTTGGTAAGCTTAAAACGACCTTCCAGATGGTAGCTATTACCGTGCTCTTGCTGAATTGGGAATCGCTTGAAACCATCGGCTATGTACTAATGGTAGCGGCGGTAATTCTAACCTTGTGGTCAATGATGATTTATCTTAAAGCTGCGTGGCCTTATTTAAAACAAAGCGGTTAATGGCAAATTTTCAATAATAACATTATAAAAACAGACAATAAAAACGCCAGTCGCATCAGCCACTGGCTTTTTTATTGTCTGTTTTTATTGATTACACCAATAGCTATATAGTGGCTCCACTTTTAAAAGAATACAATTCTACTGGGATTAATAATTCGCAGTCTTTGCCAGCGTAGCCACAGCAAGCAAGAAAAATTGATACCAATAGCACACTATAATGTTTGTATTTCTTTTATGTAGGACTGACTATATTTGATTATAAACTGTTTTATTATAATATGATTATAGTTAGGCTTAAGATATACTTAAAAAATTAAGCATTATTAAGCATTGTATAGCTATGACGTAAAATCATTCAAATAAGGATATGGATATGATATTGCATAAGAAACAGTCCGGCGCTGCCATTTTATTACTGGCACTACTTACAGGGTGTTCGTCATCGCCAACTATGCAAAAAGAAACTGCAGAAGTGGCACAAAGTACGCAGACGCAGGCAAAGCAAGCCGATTCAATACAGGCAGAGTCCGTACAGAATGCTGCTGAATCAGAACGTTTAGGTACGCAGTGGGGCGATGATGTTGACTCAGTAGTGACCACCGTTGATCTAAGTCGTGTCAGTGACGAGCCTATTGCACAAATGCAGGTCTCTTATGCTGATAAAAATTATAAGGGGCGTGCGGTAAATAGCATGTCATTACTGGCTGGAAAAGTTGAGTTTTCAGCCGCCACTGATAACGGTAAACTACCTCTTTATCGTGATGGTAGTAACTACTATCTGCAAGGAAAAGCAGGTCAGGCTTATCGTTTGGTTTATCATAATAATAGCGCCAACACTTATGAAATCGTTGCCAGTGTCGACGGCTTAAATGTTGTCGATGGCAGTACGGCAAGTCGTTATGACGGTGGTTATGTGTTAAGACCCAATGATGAGTTGGTCATTGAGGGCTTTCGAAAAAGTGACAGTGCGGTTGCCTCCTTTATTTTTAGCAAACCAGGCAATGCTTACGCCGCTAATACCGATAGCGGTTCTATAGAGAATACGGGAATTATTGGCACCGTTATTTATGAGCTATATGACCCTGCTAAACCTAAATATAAGCCACAGCCTAAACAACCACAAGCTTATCCAGCAGATAATGGTTACGCACAGCCACCAAAATAATAACTGTCATTAAAGTGAGGTTATTGAACTGGGAATCATTGGAACGCACTAATAGTTGGCTAAGCTGATAGAGAATGATCTATAGTTGATCCACTATTAAATAAATACAGTGCTACTGGGATAAATTTTGCGCAGCCTCTGTCTGCGCAGGCACAGCAAGCCAGTAAAATTTACACCAGTAGCGCCTGATAATAGTTATACTTTTTTATTTAGGACTGACTATAGCGTTAGATATGAAGCTATTAATAGATTAGATTAGCAATAAAAACGCCAGTAAGCTCAATGCTACTGGCGTTTTTATTATTTTATTTCATTACTAATAAATCAGATATTAACTAAGAGTTATAAAGTTATCGAGAAATTTTCGCCTAAACTGTCACCAACAGCGGTATCTGTTACTGCAGCAGCAGTAATCTTAAATACGTTGGCAAATGAGTTACCATTAGCCCAATATTCTGCACCGTGCGGTATTACTTTTATTAGTTGCACTTTTGGGTCTTCTTTACCCTGTTCAAAGTATGCATTATAGATAGTCGACCACAACTCATCGAGCTTCTCTTTATCGTCAACCAGTTCTGCTTTACCTGCGATAGACAGATAGTCTTTATTATCTTGAGTTGCATAAGCAAGGTTCACTTCAGGATATTTTTTAATATTTTCAACCGTCTCAGATGGTGTATGACCAATAAACCAAATCTCTTTAGCACCAATACTCGTTTCGGTGGTATTCATCGGGCAAGAATGTAGATGATCGTCACTGGTACGAGTCGTCATCATGGTATATTTAACGTCTTTAACCAACGCTTGGATTTTATCCATTTGCTCTTGTTTACTCATAATGTTTATCCCTGTCGTTATGGTAGATTTTTCTAGCGTTTAGCATGCTGCAACTGATTGTTAAGTACATCACATTGTTAAATGCATCACGCCATTCTCAATAAGTCATTGTTGTCTTGTATTATAAAAACGCTAATCTATAGCAATGCTAATTTATAAAGTTAGTCATTTATAATGACACTGAGAAAGTTTCGCCCATATCTTCAGCTGTTTTGCCTTCTTGTACCGCTGCTGCAGCCATCTTAAACATATTCACGACTGAGCTGCCACTAATCCAGCATTCTGCACCATGAGGTACGACTTTAATTAATTGCACGTTCTCATCTTCTTTACCATGAGCAAAAAAGGCGCTATAGACTGGTGACCATAATTCATCAAGCTTATCTTTATCAGTTGATAGTTCGGCATCACCGCTAATAGAAACGTAGTTTTTCGCATCTTGAGTGGCATAAGTCAGACCGATTCTCTTATCGTCTTGAATATCTTTGACAACATCTGATGTTTTATCACCGATAAACCAAATCTCTTTTGCGCCAAGACTGGTTTCGCTGGTGGTCATTGGCCAAGCATGGATATCACCTTTTTTATTAGTGGTACTCATCATAGCAAATTTAACATCTTTGATAACTTCTTGAATTTTATCGATATGATCTTGTCTGCTCATAATAAATATCCTTTTTGATTAAGTGATTAAGTGACTAGATTGCTGGTCATTAAATTTAATTTTTTAATTTATAGTTGTTAAATATAAGTTTATTGAATACAGAATTGTTAATTTTTCGGTATGAACGAGCGGCTATATTTATTAAACGCTTAGCTCGTTAGCAACTGATATTTAGAATACCGATTATCAGTAGTCCATTTATATAGGTTGCCAGTAAGGCGATGTGAGTGTTTGTAAGGACTATAAGCTTTAGGTAAAAATTGTGACGCCATGGCGCAAAGCTTGCTGTTTCGAGAGGCTGTTGTCCAATCATATGATGTCTATCTATTAAAGGTAGATATTTATTTGCTCAATATTTGCTTGATATTCAGGAGTATTATTACTTAAGTTATCAGCAATTTATCTTGGTTTAGAACTGCTTATTACGAGGCTTCTTGTTATAATACGCAAACCATTTACTTAGCATGGCAGAGATGCCTGTTATTGCCTATATCCTATGGAACAAGCCTTTATGATGACCATCGCCGGACAACCGTTTCTTACCGATTTTCAGACGCAGCAACTCATCAGTCAGTTTCAGCAAAAAACCGAGCTA
>NZ_JBAQQF010000002.1:0-104432 GCF_049295055.1 Psychrobacter sp.
TGTTATTTCCTTATCTGCTCAACAAATTTAGTTTTGGTATGGCCCTACTATCGAGCAGCTTGCTAACGGCTTTATTTTTTGCACTGTTCGCAACGGTACTACAGAGCTTTAAGATCAACCTTTTTTAATCAACAATACATATTTTCCCGAGCTTTTTAAAACCTGATAAAACGTTGTTTATCAGACCATTTATAGCCCTCTTTATAAAGTAGAACAAATAAGGTCTGACTTAAATGCTGGGTAACCCATGTAAGATCGGCAACCAAAATACCAAAGCTAGAAGCGTTACGAGTAATACTGGCGGAGTAATGATTAAGCCAATCTTCATATACTGACCCCAGCTAATCTTATAATCCTTCTCTGCCAGTACATGTAGCCATAACAAGGTTGCTAAGCTACCAATTGGGGTGAATTTTGGCCCTAAATCATTGCCAATAACATTGGCATAAATCATTAGCTCACGCGTTGCCGACGGTACTTGAGCGCTATCGATAGCAAGTGCACCGATAAGCGTTGATGGCATATTGTTCATCAATGAGGCCACAATAGCGGAGAGAAAGCCTGTCCCTAACGTAGCGATAATATTGCCTTGCTGCCCTAACCAATTCAGTATTTGCGCGCCATATGCGGTAAGTCCAGCATTGCCCAAACCATAGACCACCAAATACATACCGATTGAAAATAAGACGATTTGCCAAGGGGCTTTGCGTAGAACATGGGTCACAGAAAACTTGGTATCACGACCACCTTGCCACCAGCGACCTGCGATTGCCATAAGCACGAGCGCCGCAATACTAGTCACTAATGAGATCACAAGACCTAGTGACTCAGTGGCAAAATAAGCGATAAGTAACAAGGCCAACAAAGGAAAGGCTGCTCGAAACACCAAAGGGTCTTTGATAGCGGATTGCGGTGAACTCAGGCTATCCATTGAATAGTTTTTTGGAATATGGCGCGCGTAGGCTATCCATAACACCAGTAGCGTTGCGATAACAGAGACGATATTTACGGGCACCATAACCGCCGCATAGCGACCAAAACCAATATCAAAATAATTGGCGCTAACGATGTTGACTAGGTTAGAGGTTACTAGTGGCAAGCTTGCCGTATCGGCAATAAAGCCGGTAGCGATAATAAAGGCTAAAGCTGATTTGGGTGCAAAATCAAGGCGCAATAAAATAGCGATAACAATAGGGGTGAGCAATAACGCCGCGCCATCATTCGCAAAAAAGGCGGCAATGAACGCGCCTAAAATAACAATCATGGGGAATAGCAAACGTCCTTGACCATTACCCAATCTTGCCACATGCAATGCGGCCCAACCAAAAAAACCAGCCTCATCTAATATCAATGAGATGATAATCAGCGCGACAAAGGTAAAAGTGGCATCCCAGACGATGCCCCAGACGATACCAACGTCTGATAATTGCACGACTCCAAAAAGTAGGGCGACTAATGCGCCGCCCATTGCACTCCAACCGATACCCAATCCTTTTGGCTGCCAGATGACTAAGGTCAAAGTGACGATGAAAATCGCTAACGCGAGCATAAAGGTGCCTTAATAAAACAATGGTATTAGAAAAGGTTAATGTTAAATACGTTTGCGTTTAGAGTGATTTTTGATTGACACGCTGTGATACTTCCTCACTGGTCTCTACCCGTTCAGAATAACGATCGGTTAGATAAGTGGAGCGACCACGTGTGAGCCATGTGAATTTCACTAACTCCTCACATACATCAACCATACGCTGATATAAAGGCGAATTAAGCATGCGGTTATTGTCATCAAACTCTAAAAAGGCTTTCGGAACAGAGGATTGGTTAGGTATGGTAATCATGCGCATCCAGCGGCCCAAGATACGCAGCTGATTGACGGTGTTGAAGCTCTGACTGCCGCCACTGACTTGTATCACGGCTAAGGTTTTACCTTGAGTCGGGCGCACGCCGCCTAATGAGAGTGGAATCCAATCAATCTGTGCTTTCATAACACTGGTGATACTGCCATGACGCTCAGGACTGACCCACAGCATGCCTTCTGACCATGCTGCCAGCTCGCGCAACTCTTGTACTTTTGGATGATCGGCATCGGTACTATCAGGTAACGGTAGACCTGTGGGATCAAACGTACGCACCTCGCAACCATACCAACGCAATATCCGACTGGACTCTTCGCTTGCTAATTTAGAAAACGAGCGTTCACGTAAAGAGCCGTATAAAACCAATATTTTTGGTGGATGACGGGGATCGTTTGTACTAATCAGAGCATCAATATCAATCGGTTGCAGTTCTGCCGCATCTATATTTGGTAACTCCGTTAAATCGTCAGTTGTGTCTAGGGTCTTGTCTTTGGCAGGTTGGACGACTTCACCATCTTCTTTGGTAAAACGACTCACTGGATTGTCCAATAACTCAAATACTCGCTCTGAAGGTCGGCATAATGCTGCGCCGCTAGAAGTCACCACAATAGGGCGATTAATCAAAATAGGATGCGCCATCATGGCATCAATAAGCTCATCGTTAGACAATGCAGGATTATCCAGACCCAACTCGTCATAAGGTGTACCTTTACGGCGTAGAAGCTCGCGTGGCGAGATTGTCATCAAGCCTAGCAGCTCAATCAAATATTCACGGGTAGGCGGTGTTTTTAGGTATTCAATGACATTCGGTTGCTCACCTGAAGCCTTCATGATGGCTAAGGTGTTGCGAGAGGTGCCGCAGTTGGGATTGTGAAAAATGATAGGTGTCATAACAACCTTTTATACGGTTAGAAGGGTTTGTTTTATTAAAAAAATAGTGGTTTAGTGGTTTAGTGGTTTAGTGATTAGGCTTATTAGAGATATTGATATCACAGCCACTCAAACTGTCTAAGAGCGAGCCACACAGCTCAGGGTGTCCAGCACAGCAGTCTTTTAATAAAAACTGAATGACGTCCTCCATATGCGTGAGGGAAGCCCGATAGATAATCTGGCGGCTTTGTCGTTGTGAGTTTACCCATCCTGCCCGTGCAAGCACGGCCAAATGAGCCGACATCGTATTATGAGGCACACCAAGATTACGTGCGATGTCACCAGCAGGCAGACCATCGGGCTCATGACTGACCAGCAATCTAAAAGCTTTTAATCGAGTGTCTTGAGAGAGCGCAGCAAAGCTGGCAGTAGCATTTATTATTTCCATAAGTCCAATAATATAGACATATGGAAATAAATCAAGATGTTTTGCAAGGCATCCTATGACGCCTATTCTCTCAAGCTGTAAATGTCCAAATAAAACTAAGCATTAAGAAGCTTTTTGCAAAAAATTAATCAAAGCAGGAGTATTCTCTCGGGCACTACGTCCAGCACCGATTAAAGTAGCTGAACCTGGACTTGCCCAATCTCCGTAGCCAAATAGCCATAGACGAGGCTCTTTTATGGATTGGCCTTGTTTTACTTCTACCTTGCCGTCAGCTTCCAGCACACCTAAATCGGTTATGTGATCAAGCTGTGGTTTGAACCCAGTGCACCAGATCACCGCATCAATTTGTTCTTCTCGTCCATCGCTCCAAACGACACCTTGCTCAGTAAATCGGCTAAACATAGACACCGCTTTTAAAATACCTTTATCACGAGCCGCTTTCACTGGTGGCACCATGACAATATCACCAATCCCGCCCACAGGTGCATCGTCATTATTACCAGTAATCCGAGCCGTAGCTCTCTCAAATAATACGCGACCATCCACATCATCTGCTAAAAATAACGGTGGCACGCGGGTGACCCAGCTTACATTGGCAACCTCTGCCAGCTCAGCATAAATTTGTGCGCCAGAATTTCCGCCACCGACTACCAGTATCCGCTTACCTTTATACGCCTCAATACCAGCATAGTGTGCAGAATGACACTGCTCACCGCTGTACATCTCTTGGCCGTCAAGCGTTGGTATAACGCTATGACTCCACGTACCTGTCGTATTAACCACCGCTTTAGCTAACCAAGTGAATTTTCCATCTGTCACTCGCAAACAGTTGTGTTCACTATCGCGTTGTACATTAGTCACTTTATATGGTCGATACACAGGTAGCTGGTAGTGCTGCTCATAATCAGCAAGATAACTGAGCACCTCGTCTCGATGCGGGTATTCATTATCTTTAGCCTTTGGCATGAGCCTACCGGGTAATGAGCTCATTACCGCCGGAGAAAACAACCGTAGTGATGGCCAAGTATGACGCCACGCCCCACCACTTTGGATTTGATTATCAAGGATAATAAAATCAAGCTTAGCGCGTCTAAGGTAATACCCTACCGCTAAACCTGCTTGACCGCCGCCAATCACTACCACATCGAATATCTTAGTTGACATAATTACCCTCAGTTCCTGCTATTAAATAAGAATTATTTTTGGAAAAACACTTTTTCCCCACTAAAACATATAGGGGAAACCCTGACAAATATACATACAACTTTCTATAGAAAAACGTTCAATAATGCTTCATTTTTCATTAAAAATCACACAGAAAAAGTGGCTATCAATATCTGCTTTTTTTATGGTGTGTGCCTATAGTAAATCGACTTTAGCTTTACACAACCAAACAGGATATGTCATGAGGCATTTTTATTTAGACTTCATCATCATAGCTATCGCATTGATGATAGCTGCGTGGTGGGGGTATTCGCATGGTGGTATGGGCGGCTTGATTGCCACCTTATCTATTACCGCTATTTTGGCTGTGATGGAAATCTCATTATCGTTTGATAGCGCAGTGGTCAATGCCTCAGTTCTTAAAGGCTGGTCACGTTTTGGTCACCGTCGTTTTTTTGAGCAATTTAAAAGAGCTTAAGTAGTGGTGATTACAGAGTGCTACAAGTAAATATTTTCCGCTATATCCCATATTTTACGGACAAAAAAAGCCCCAGTCGTTAAACTGGGGCTTTCTAAATATTTGGTAGGCATAAGCAGACTCGAACTGCTGACCTCTACCATGTCAAGGTAGCGCTCTAACCAACTGAGCTATACGCCTATTTAGGTCATGCATTTTAGCAAGTTTTTCGAACTTTGCAAGCCTTTTCTATAACAATATCAACTTATTATTTTAATATTGAGCATTAAGTCTTGTGTTTAATTATATGTAAGGTTTTTTGTGTAGTTTTATTAAACAGTAAGTAAAATTGGTTTATTTTTTATTGTTAGTAAAACAACAAACATAATGGCTAGGTAATATATAACTGATATTATGACTCTCAAAACGAAATAGCTATGATAATCATTTAATAATATTGGTGTTTCAAAAAGATTACATCAAAATAGCATATTGAGGAGAGTGATATGGGTCTATTGGTCGACGGGCAATGGCAAGATAAATGGTATGACACAGAATCTAGCGGTGGACGCTTTGAGCGTGAAGATGCTGGTTTTAGAAACTGGGTAACCGTAGATGGTAGCGCAGGTCCATCAGGTAAGAATGGTTTTAAAGCCGAAGCCAATCGTTACCATTTATATGTGTCTTTGGCCTGTCCTTGGGCAAACCGTACCACGATTTATCATCAGCTAAAAGGTTTAGAAGATATTATTTCAATATCTACGGTACATCCGTTTATGGGCGATAAAGGCTGGACGTTTGCAGAGGGCGAAGGTGTTATCGCTGACCCTATCGTGAATGCGAGCTATTTATATGAGATTTATACTGCCGCGAAGCCAGATTATACAGGGCGGGTGACAGTACCCATATTATGGGATAAAAAAACCGATACCATCGTTAGTAATGAATCTTCTGAGATCATTCGCATGTTGAACTCAGCTTTTGATGAAGTAGGAGCAGTGGCAGGTAACTTTTTACCCTCAGAATCTATAGCAGAAATCGATGAGATCAACACCTTTATCTATGATGCGATTAATAACGGTGTTTATAAAGCAGGTTTTGCGACCAAACAAGAAGTATATGAAGAGGCAGTCAGCACATTATTTGATGCGTTAGATACGCTTGAGGCGCGCTTGGCAACGCAGCGTTATTTAATAGGTAATACGTTAACTGAGGCTGATTGGCGTTTATTTACGACTTTAGTACGTTTTGATGCCGTTTATGTCGGACATTTTAAATGTAATATTCGCCGTATTATTGATTATCCCAATCTTTGGGGCTATCTGCGTGATTTATATCAAGTCCCAGGTATCGCAGAGACAGTAAATATGGCGCATATTCAAGCGCATTATTATACCAGCCACGCGAGTATTAATCCTACTGGCATCATACCTCTTGGTCCTGATATTGACTTTAATAAAGCGCATGACCGTGCGTATTTATAAGTTTTTTTTATTGTTGAATCCTTAGCACCCTCTACTATAAAAAATCGCGCCAGTTGATTGATAGCAGCTGGCGCGATGGATTTGCAGTATAAGTCACAATATAAAAAAGCCAATTAGCTAAAGTTAAGCATCCGTTTAAGCATTCATTTAAGCATTGTTTAACTGTCTTGCGGCTTCTAAAGCAAAGTAGGTTAAGATACCATCAGCACCAGCACGGCGAAAGCCAATCAGCGATTCTAAAATCACCGCATCAGTCAGCCAGCCATTTTGAATAGCAGCCATATGCATCGCATATTCGCCAGACACTTGATAAGCAAACGTCGGTACACCAAAGGTATTTTTAACTTCACGGATCAAATCCAAGTATGGCTGACCCGGTTTAATCATGACCATATCAGCGCCTTCATTGATATCCATCGCCACTTCATGTAACGCTTCAGCACGATTACCAAAGTCCATCTGGTACTGTTTCTTATGCCCACCTTTCAAATTACCAGCACTACCAACCGCATCGCGGAACGGCCCGTAGTAAGCAGAGGCATATTTCGCTGAGTACGCCATGATAGCAGTATTGACGAAACCTTCTGCCTCAAAGGCATCACGCATGGCTTTGATACGGCCATCCATCATGTCGCTAGGGGAGATGATGTCGGCACCGGCGCGAGCGTGTACCAATGCTTGCTTGACCAATACTTCAACGGTTGCATCGTTAACGACATAGCCGCTGTCATCAAGCAGCCCGTCTTGACCATGTGAGGTATAAGGATCTAACGCCACATCAGTCATCACTACCATTTCTGGCACGGCATCTTTGACCGCTTTGACTGCGCGTGCGCTTAAGCCGTTTTCGTCATAAGCGGATTTACCATCAGGGGTTTTGAGTGAATTATCAATCACAGGGAAGATATCGATAGTGGTGACGCCTTCTGCTAATAACTCTTTGGCATAGTTAATCAGCAGGTCAATCGATAAGCGTTCAACGCCCGGCATACTAGCAATTGCTTGGCGTTGGTTACTGCCTTCTATCACAAAAACAGGGGCAATAAAGTGTTTAGGATGCAGCTCAACTTCGCGAATCATGGCGCGTACATTATCGTTATAACGTAGACGACGCAGGCGAGTTTCAGGGAATTGACGGTTAAAGGTATAAGTCATGATGTGTCCTTATTCGAGTTTCAATTAATATTGTTTTATTTTTAATAACTACAGCTTTAATTACTAGAGCTTTAATTACTAGAGTTTTATTAACTGTAGTTTTTTTTGATGGCTCTATTTGAGCAGATTCATTAAATCTGCTATTTTAAATGTTTTAGTCTGTTATAGGATAAGTATTAGTAAAAGGCTTTTTAATATAATGTCACTACTATAACCAATAGTCGCTTATGAAAGCAAAAAGCCCTACCGACTTACTATAACGAGTCGGTAGGGCTTTTGTACTTATCGACTATCAACGTGATAAAAGTACTTCACGAGATTATGAACCTATAATAGCTTATGGCTCAATAATTTGTGTGACAGGTACTTGCTCGACACTGTTCTCTTTAAAGGTAGTCTCTTCGGTGATTACGCCTATGGCAGCATCGGTCTTGCCATCATTATTGATGTCGACTACAGCAGTAGGCTTAAAGGTAGCTTTTTCTGCCGGTTGCACCTGTTTAATCGCTAGTGCTTCTTGAGCAGATACCACACGTGCAGAGCTAGCCGCATCAATAGCATCAATTGCTTTTGCTTTATTGCTATTGGCAGACACGTTAACTATTTGCACTAAGTTTCTATGCTGAGGCACAGGAATAATCGTTGGTACATCTAGATTGGCACCACCACCTAGCACTTGGTATAGCTCGATTTGGCTAACAATTTTTTGTAGCTCTAAATCCAAGATACCTTGCTGCGTTGAGAACAACGAACGCTGCGCATCGAGCACGTCTAGGTAGTTTGAGATACCCGCTTTAAAGCGTGCATCTGCAATCTGATAGGTTTGCTCAAAGTTATCTTGCAGTCGGTATTGCGCCTCTAATTGCTCGCCCAATGTAGCACGTGTTGCTAATACATCTGATACTTCACGGAATGCCGTTTGAATAGACTTCTCGTAGCCTGCAAGGGTTTGCTTACGCTCAATTTGCGCCACATCGTAATTGGCATCTAGGCGACCAGCATCAAAGATAGGTACACTAATGCTTGGACCAAATGACCAGCCAACCGAACCACTCTTAAATAAGTCATCTAAACTACCGCTACTGACACCAATGCTACTTGCTAGGCTGATAGAAGGGTAGTAAGACGCCCGTGCCACTTCGATATTAGCACCAGCAGCTTTTAAGTTGTATTCCGCTTGCAACACATCTGGGCGATAACGTAGCAATTCACTAGGCAAGCCAGCACTAAAGATTTGCTGGCTAGTGATGTTACTGACCGCAGGCGTTGGAATTAGATTGGTTGGAATGGGTCCACCGACCAAAAACTGCAGCGCGTTACGTGATTTTAAGATACTGCTTTGTGCACGTAAGACGGCAAGTCTGGCATTCTCAAGCGAGGCACTAGACTGTAATGAAGGCAACTTAGGATCAATACCGGCCTCAAAGCGTTTGCTGGCAATAAACAGTGATTTCTCACGGCTCTCTACCGTCGCTTCTGCCAATTTCAGCTGCGCCAAGCTATAACTTAAATTGGCATAGCTTTGAGCAATGTTACTAATCAGACTGATCTGAGTCGCATCTTTTGCGGCAGTCGTCGATAAAAAATTCTGTAATGCTTGATCTTTTAAGCTGGCAATTTTACCCCAAAAATCGAGCTCATAATTGGCCAGACCAAGGTTAACATTATAGTTATCGCCTGTTGTGCCTCTTTGACGTTGGCGCGAATATCCTGCATTACCATCAATGCGTGGTAGATCATTGATATCAGTAATCTGATATTGCGCACGCGCTTTTTTAATCGCCAAACGAGCATTTTCAAAGTCTTTGTTGTTTTCAAGACCTAGGGCAATCAGACCTTTTAAACGCTCGTCACTGTAGAAGTTCTGCCAGCGTTGGCCAGCAACACTTGCTTTCTGAGCATTACTGACCGTTTCTTTATCAAACGCCCCGTAGGTTTGCTCGATTGGGATATTAGGCACAGCAAGCACAGGACTCGTATCCGCTTTTGGAATGGTATTACAAGCCGCCATGCTGAATGCTAAAGCAGTTAAGCCAAGCAAACGACCGCTATTTTTGCGAACGCGGGCAGTCAAAGAGACTGCCTTAGTTGCTGAGTTGGGGGTAACGAAATAACTAAAACTCATTGTGTATTATCTCCAAAGCTTGCAGGCTGAGAGCTCTTAGAGAGCGTCATGTTTTGCATATCGTCGTCAACATGTATGATCGGTGGCTCATTATACTCTGTTGGTCCAACTGGACTGTCTGGATTATTCGGGTTAGAGCTGTCAGGCGTATTCCCACCATCATTTGGCGGTGTGTCATATTTGTACGGGAACAAGCTACGTATCCAAATATAGAACATAGGAATAAAGAAGATACCTAAGAAGGTAGCAGTGACGACACCACCAACCACACTGGTACCGATTGCGTTTTGGCTACCAGACCCAGCACCGGTTGCTATGAATAATGGCACAACACCAAGACCAAAGGCAAGTGAGGTCATAATAATAGGACGCAGACGTTGACGCGCTGCAAGCATGACCGCCTCTTTAAGCGTGTAACCTTCCTCTTGGTGATCCCTCGCAAACTCGATAATCAAGATGGCGTTTTTGGCTGATAGCCCGACCACCGTGAGTAGACCAACTTGTAAGTAAATATCATTGGATAAGCCACGGAACCAAGTAAATAGCACCGCCCCCAATACCCCAAGTGGAATCACCAGTAGTACTGAGAAGGGGATAGACCAACTTTCATATAGAGCAGCAAGACATAAGAATACGACTAAGATTGAGATAGCATATAGCATCGGCGCTTGAGCACCTGACTTTTGCTCTTCTAATGATAGACCTGTCCATTCGTAACTGATACCTTCTGGTAGTTTGTCGACCATCGCTTCCATGGCAACCATCGCTTCACCGGTACTGAGACCAGGGGCGGCGCTACCTTGAATATTCATTGACGCTAGACTGTTATAGCGCGTGAGACCTGGTGAACCGGTTTCCCATTTACTACTTGAGAAAGCATCAAATGAGATCATCTGGTTGCTGTCATTACGGACATACCATTTACCGATATCATCAGGATTGGTACGGCTACTAGGCTCACCTTGTACAAATACACGCTTAACACGACCACGGTCGATGAAGTCATTGATATAACTTGAACCCCATGCGGTTGAGATCACGCTATTAATATTTGCCATCGATAAACCATAAGCCGCAGCCTGTTCTTGGTTAATATCAATTTTAAGCTGTGGCGCATCTTCTTGTCCGTTTGGACGCACACCGGCTACTTGGTCGTTTTGAGCCGCCATGCCAAGTAGCATGTTGCGTGCCTCTAACAGACCATCGTGCCCGACGTTACCGGAATCTTGGAGCATCAAGTCAAAACCACTAGAGTTACCAAGCCCACTGATTGCTGGTGGGATGATATTAAAAACAGTCGCTTCGTTAATTTGGGTAAAGAAGTAACCCTGTGCACGATCAGATACTGCCCGTGCTGTATTCTCTTCACCTTTACGATCTGCCCAGTCGCTTAGTTTTACGAAGGCGATACCAACGTTTTGTCCTTGTCCTACAAAACTAAAGCCAGCAATGGTAAACGCTGAATCAACATTATCTGGTTCTTGGCCACTATAATAAGCGCTCACTTTATCTAGTACCGCTTGTGTTTCATTCAGTGTCGAACCAGCAGGCAGCTGTACGGCGGTAAACATAATACCCTGATCTTCTTCTGGTAAAAATGAGCCAGGGATACGTAAGAATACCACTGCCATAATACCGATAATCGCCGCATAGACAATCAGATATACCCATTTAAGGCGGAAGCTTTTACCGACGAAATTTTCATAAGCGAGACTGGTTTTGGTGAAAGAGCGGTTAAACCAACCAAAGAAACCTTTTTGATTTTCGCTATTGCCTTTTTCATGGCTCTTGCTACGTTTTAGTAGGGTTACACATAGGGCAGGGGTAAAGATAAGTGCAACTAGCGCCGATAGCACCATACTGGTAATTAACGTAATAGCAAACTGACGGTAAATCACACCCGTTGAGCCGCCGAAGAATGCCATCGGGACGAATACCGCTGATAAAATAAGTGCGATACCCACAACGATTTTACTAATTTCACCCATCGATTGTATGGTAGCGTCTTTGATAGAGATATCTTGGTCTTCTTCCAATAACCGCTCGACGTTTTCTACCACGACAATGGCATCATCGACCAATAGACCAATGGAGAGTACCATTGCAAACATGGTTAAGACGTTAATACTGAACCCTGCGACATACAGCACCGCAAAAGTACCTAGCAGTACCACAGGTACGGCAAGGGTTGGGATAATAGTTGCGCGCCAGTTCTGTAGAAAGACGAACATGACGATAAATACTAATATAATCGCTTCGATTAAGGTCTTGACCACTTGTTCGATAGACAAACGTACAAATGGCGTAGTGTCATAAGGAATGACCGATTTTAGACCTGGAGGGAAGCTTGCTTCTAGCTCGGCGACTCGATCACCGACCAATTCGCGAGTTTCAAGCGCGTTAGCACCACTTGCTAGTGAGACGGCAAGGCCAGCTGCTTGTTGGCCATTAAACAATGCAATCGTACTATAGCTTTCACTACCAATTTCAACCTTTGCAACATCGCCTAAGCGTACTTGCGCACCAGAGGTATCGGTTTTTAGTAGAATGTTTTTGAATTCATCAGGCGTTTTTAGATAGCTTTGTACGGTAACCGTCGCATTAATAACTTGTTCATCGACATCTGCGGGTGCTTGACCTAATTGACCGGCTGATACTTGCGCATTTTGTGCGCGTACAGCATTGACCACATCAGATGGCACTAAGCTATAGCCACGTAAGCGTTCAGGATCTAGCCAAATACGCATAGCATAAGAAGCACCGAACGCTTGGACTTGACCAACGCCTTCAACACGGCTGAGCTGATCGACGACATTAGAGTTAATATAATCGCCGATATCAGCAGGATCCATACTGCCATCTTCGGAGACAAAGCCAAATACGGCTAAAAAGCCTTCAGAGGCTTTATTAACGTTGACGCCTTGACGCTGTACTTGCTCAGGCAACGAGCTCATCGCCGCCTGTAATTTATTCTGCACCTGAACCTGTGCGGTATCAGAATCTGTACCGTTCTCAAAAAATAGCTGTACAGAGGCACTACCATTTGAGGCACTTGACGACTTCATATACATCAAGCCATCAAGCCCTTTCATGCGCTGCTCAATAATCTGTACGACTGAGTTTTCAACGGTTTCAGCGTTAGCACCAGGGTAGCTAGCGCTGACCGTAACAGTTGGTGGCGCAATCGCTGGATACTGCTCAATCGGTAGATTAATAACCGATATTATCCCGATGAGCATGACTAAAATAGCCATCACCCATGCAAAGATAGGGCGATCAATAAAAAAACGTGACATAGTAAATCCCTAAGTCTTCCTAGCTTTGAATGGAATTATTTGGCGGCTGGTTGTGCCGGTTTGTTGGCAGTTTTACCATCGGTAGACTTATCCGTATTTTTTGCAGCTTGCTGCGGTGTTTTGGCAGCAGCCCCTTTCGCAGAAGTCTCAGGGTTTGGATTTTCTAATGGCTTCGCAACGACCTCTTGTTCAGGCTTGACTTTTGCACCACCGATAACGACTACTTTATCACCCGCTTGAAGACCGTCAGTGACCACCCATTGCCCTTGATATGTGCCATTAATCGTGACAGGGCGAACTTGAATTTTGTTGTTTTCATCAACGATATAAACTTGCGTTTCACTCTTGGTCGAGCGCATCACTGCGCTTTGTGGGACGAGTGCCGCATTGGTAATCACACTTTGGGTCAAGCGTGCGCTGACATACATACCTGGCAATAAGATATTGCTGTTGTTCGGGAATACCGCACGTAATGTCACTGCCCCTGTAGACTCATCGACTTTCGCTTCTGATAACGCCAACTCGCCGCGTACAGGATAGGTTGAGCCGTCCTCTAACACCAATTCAACCGAACTCATGCCTGTCTTTGCTTTGCCTGCAGAAATCTGCTGACGCAATTTAAGCAGCTCAGACGATGATTGACTGATATCAACATAAATAGGATCTAGGCGCGAAATGGTAACCAAAGGATTAGGTTGACCAGAGCTGACCAAGGTACCAGCAGTAACGCTAGAGCGATCAGTACGGCCTGAAATAGGTGCGCGCACAATCGTACGATTTAGATCTAAGGTGCTTGCTTGTAAGCTTGCTTTAGCCGTTTGAATACCAGCTTTTGCGCTTTCAATACCAGCTTGCGATTGACCAATAGCAGCATTGGCGCTTTGTACCGCGGCCTGCGCAGTACGTACGGCAGTTTGTGCTTGATCATATTGCTGCTTTGAGATGGCATCAATAGCAACCAATCCCTGCAGACGTTGCAAGTCGTTTTGTGCTTGTGATAGCGACGCTTGACGGCTGGCTAGTTCCGCTTTTGCATTGGCGTTATTAGCTAATGCTGTCTGATAGTTGGCTTCAGCTTGTGCTATTGCCGCCTGACCACTGGTGATAGACGTTGCGTAGTTATCCGTATTGATACGGTATAAAGGTTGGCCTTTTTTGACGTTGCTACCCTCACGAAACAACACTTCGTCGATAATGCCATTTACTTGTGGGCGGACGTCAGCGGTTTGGTATGCCGTTGTACGTCCAGCAAAAGTCTGTACTTGTGGCACGGTACCAAAGGTCACCGTTTGGACGTTGACGACGGAGGGCGGCATTTGTTGCTGTGCGGCCGCTCCGCCAGCGGCGTCCTCTTTTTTGTCACAGCCAACCAGTACAGCTCCAGATAGTACAGTTGCTATTACAAGCGCAAGATAAGAGTGCTTCATCAATGTCCTCGGCAATATAAATATCATATAATAATTAATAATAAATAGTGACAGTATAAAAAGTTTATGGATACATCTTAACGTAGAGAATATAAAAAATAATAGGCATTTACCGTCGCCAAAGTATATTGGCCGCTAAATACGCAATAACTGGATAAGTAGATTTAATTTAATGAATGATTATAAACTATAGGGTATACCCCACAGTCAAGGCGCAAAAAACTGTTTTTTCACAATATAATTACTTCTTAGCTCAACAAATGCCAAAAACATACTGAAACCATAAGCATCTCATAGGAAGCGCATTAAAAAATTCATAATCATTAATAAGAGAAAACATTGTTAAATTTTGTTTTTTTAAGTGAATATAAGAAACGTCAGCAAGAACATGATACATAAACGCTGTAAAAAGTAGATTGTTCAGAAAATTTCTACTTTAGCAATACTTAAATATGCACGCTAGATAATCAATATATAATCAGGTCAATTGAGTCGGTTTCTAATGTGAGTAACAAATAGATGAGTCAGGCCTAACAGATAAAGAAGAAAGGTAATGGTCTTATTTTTCTATAATAAAGCTATGCTTAAATAGACGTCCAATGTCCTAAATAAATCCTTATCTATGTACTTATTTATTCACCACCCATACCTCTGATAGTATTTATGCTAAATAAATACTCATTATAGTAAGCGTGCGCTAGCAAGCTCAGTCAATTGATAAAGTCCTTGACGATAGCGATTGTCGGGTAGGCTACTCAGCGCTTGTTGCGCAAGTTTGGTTTCTTCTAAAGCACGCTGTTTACAGTAATCAAGCGAGCCCGAGTGACGTACCAATGCAATCAATTGTTCTGCATTTGGGGTTTTGCCTGTCTGCACCGCGATGCGTAGCTGCTCATAGTCGGCTTTATTACTGTCTTTCAATAGTTCAAGCGCTTTAATCGTTGGCAGGGTCGGTTTACCTTCTGCTAAATCATCACCGAGGTTTTTACCCATCAGCTCACTATCACCGCTGTAATCAAGCACATCATCAACGATCTGAAAGGCATTACCAAAGTGCTGACCGAAATCAGCCAGCGCCTGCAAATGCTGCGTTTGACCTTGCAAAATCGCTGCCCCTTGAGTCGCCATCATAAATAACCGTGACGTCTTACCATCGATAATGTTTAGATAATCTTCTTCAGTTGCTTCAGGATTATGCTGATGTTGCAGTTGTAGCACTTCACCTTCAGCAATATCACAAGTGCCGTCTGAGAATACTTGTAATAGTGGCAAGCTTTGAAAGCCTACTAGCAAGTTAAAGGCACGGGCAATCAGATAGTCACCGACCAGTACGGCTGTGGCATTGTCCCAAGTCGCATTGGCAGTTGGTTTACCACGGCGCTGTCCTGATTCATCAATGACATCATCATGAACCAAGGTTGCCGTATGCAACATCTCAGTAATCGCCGCCAAATGCATGGCTTGCTGCGATGGCTCATCATTAAACATCCGTGCACATAACAAGGTAATTAAGGGGCGCATACGTTTACCGCCCGCGTTAATCACGTGCTGTGACACATTCATCACCAACTTAACTTTGGAATTAAGGCTACCAAAGACTTGTTTATCCATAATGTCAAAATCATCAGCAACAATGCTTTGAATATCAGCATAGCTTGGTGCTGTCGACGAATTAGCCGATGGCTTAGTGGATAGCGGAGCTGCAGTATTAGATAAAGGAGTACGGGTCATAGTAAATAATCATATAAAGGAAAATAAAGAGTGTTTCAATAGCTATTTATAGTAAAGCTATCGTTTTATGCATAATAGCATAGCTATATAGGTGAATTGTTGATTTAAATAAAGCAAAGTAATGAGTTAGCCTTGATATTAAGGCCTGTATTGCTTGATTTGTGACGGCATAAGATAGAACATAACTCATTAGAATCTATTAACCTATGAGTTAAATAAACAATAATTTATTAACAATACTCACTTATGTACAAAAAACTGTAAGTATCTGATTAGATAAGTTATAATAGCCGCTGTTGGATTTTAACCAATATTCTTGCTCGTTATTAGGCAGTCTTTATTAATAGCTAGGCGGTCTTTATTAACAGCGTTATATATTACGCTGCTTAATCAATGACATCACCCGTGATATGAGCGTAGACTATTGGTATTACCACCTTACAAAAACAAGAGGCGCGGCTTGCTTTTATGAGCAAAAAGCCGTAAAATCTTGCCTTTAATTTTTCCCTGTCGTGTTCGTCGTCGAAGTGTTGGTATGATATCAGCCACGGCACACGGGTTAAACGGAGTTATACAATGTACGCAGTAATCAAAACTGGTGGTAAACAGCACCGTGTCGTCGTCGATGAATTGCTTAAAGTTGAACTACTAAAAGCAGAAACCGGCGCAACGATCAAATTCGAAGACGTATTAATGATTGTTGACGGCGAAACTGTCAAAATCGGTCAGCCTATCGTTGAAGGCGCTAGCGTTGAAGTTGAAGTTGTTGAGCATGGTCGCGGCGAAAAAATCCGTATCGTCAAGCACAACCGTCGTAAGCATTATCACAAAGAGCAAGGTCACCGCCAATGGTATACCTTGTTAAAGATCAAAGCGATTAATGCTTAATTAACGATTATCAGTTTATTGATAATTAATAACGCACTAGAAGCTTAAGAGTTTTCGCATTAGCGATAGCTTTTATTAACAAGGCATTAACAAGGAGATTTTCTCATGGCACATAAAAAAGCTGCCGGTTCAAGCCGTAATGGTCGTGATTCAAACCCAAAAATGCTCGGCGTAAAAATCTTTGGCGGTCAAGCCATCGTCGCTGGTAACATCATCGTTCGTCAACGTGGTACAGAATTCCACGCTGGCGAAGGTGTTGGCATGGGTCGTGACCATACTTTATTTGCACTGAATGACGGTGTGGTAAAGTTTGCGACTAAAGGTAAATTTAACCGTCGTTATGTGATGGTTGAAAGCGCCTAGTTGCCCATCTGGATTTTTTTAGCTATTAGTTAAAATAATTCGATGACTAAAAAAGCCCTTATTACCATTTGGTAGTAGGGGCTTTTTATGCTTATAGGGCAGTGATGTACAATCCAAAATATTAGATTGAATTTTATCAATATCATTTTAAAGATCATAAATACTATTTATTACTGTACAAGATTTTCGGTTACAAGCGCGTATGCCCGTGGTAGCAATGATTGCAATTCATGTCTAGGCGCGTAATAAAAAAACTGGCACACTGTCTTCATTGTTTTATCACATCCGTTTTTTAGCTGTGATAAACATTTACCGAAAACAAAAATTTGATAAAACGTTTTATTTTTTATGCTATTTTGCATTTTGAGAGAGGATTTATAATGACTTTATTAACTAAGCAATCGAATAAACAGGCAACGACCATAAAACAAAAATTAATGGGCGGTGCCCTAGTAGGCGTTTTGATGACAACACTGGGTGTTGCTGCTCCTATGGTGGCATTAACACAGTCTGCGACGGCTGCACCTGCTGATAACTTAACAGCAGCTAAGCGTCTAAATCAGCTGTTAACCAACACTAAAAGCATAACTGCGAACTTTAGCCAAACTACTAAGGGTGCTAACAGCGGTACTTTTACTGGTAAGATGAGTGTGCAGCGTCCGAATAACTTCCGCTGGGAAACCAAGTCACCATCAGAGCAGCTGATTGTGGCTAATGGTAGCTCGATGTGGATTTATGATAAGGACTTAGAGCAGGCAACCAAGCAAAATGTAGATAGCCAAGTTGGTAATACACCGGCACTGCTACTATCAGGTGATCCAAGTAAAATTGATAAGAACTTTAAAATCACTCAGCCATATGCTAATAAAAACTACTATGTGCTGTATCCAAAATCAGATAGTGCTAGCTTTAAGAATTTATCAATCAGCTTTAGTGGTGGTAAACCAGTGATGATGGTATTGAATGATAGTTTAGGGCAAACTACTTCTATCAAGTTTAGTGGCATTAAACTTAACCCAAGCATCAGCAGCAGTCAGTTTAAATTTACACCACCAAAAGGTGTTGATGTTATTAATCAATAGAAGTTAATGAATCATGATTATTGCTAATTGAATTATCGTTAATTGATAGTTAATAGAAAAAAGACAGATCCTTAGGGTCTGTCTTTTTTTGAGTATAAATATTGAGTTTTTAAGATTATAGCTTGTAACTTTCCCGAGGTTAGGTTTTTAAAGGCAAATCTTTAGAACCCAGTTTTCTAGAGCTTAAGACATTGCTTTAATGGCGTCCATATCTGGCATCGGTGGTAGCTCATCTAAATGGGTTAAGCCAAAAGCATCTAAAAATTGTGCTGTGGTATGTAATAGCGCCGGGCGTCCCAACGTGTCTTTATAGCCATTCTCTTCAACCCAACCTTTATCAAATAATTGGCGCAATATATTACTTGATAGCGTCACACCGCGCACGTGTTCTATATCGCTACGTGTCACCGGTTGTTTGTAAGCTATAACGCTTAAAGTCTCAAGTAACGCTTGGCTTAGGCGCTCCTGACGTTGTGGAAAGACGCTCTGGATTAGGGCGCTATGGCTATCAGCGATCTGCAAGCGATAACCACTGGCCGTTTCATGCAAACTTAGGACACCAGTCTCTAAGCGCTGTTGTAGTAACGCTAGCGCCTGATTTAACATCTTAGTAGACAGTGACAAGTGTTTTTTTAGAGTGTTAGCGGTTAATGGAGATTCTGAGGCGTGTAGTAATACCTCAATATGCTTGCTGATTGTATTAAGTTGTTGCAGCTCTTCAGCCGTCGAAGAAGGTGAGGTTGTTGATTGTGAAGCCATATCTTTCATTATTTTTTCTTTGTTGAGGTAGCTTTTATTAAGGTAGCTTTTGTGGAGGCAACTTTGATTAAGGCAACTTTGATTGAGCCAATAGCCATTAAACCAATCCCATTTACAATAGCCACCGTAACGTTAATTGTCCGAGTAAATCGCTATTAGTAGATTGATTACTATCAGCGTTATTTGCTGTGCTAGCGTTACTGTCAATATGAGTATTCACCACACCAATCAATTGACGCTTCATTAATTCAAGCACCGCAACAAAGCTAACGACCACACCTATTTTACCCTGTGCTTTATCTAGTAGCTCATAAAAGGAGCGAGTGCCATCCGTGCTTAGCTGCCGACTAATACTGGCAATACGATCAGCAAGTGGTACAGCATCAACTTTAATGGTATGCATTTGATAGTCTGGTTGTAGCTGCATCTTAAATAAGCTGTCAATCAATAGGTTCGGTGAGTAGATTGGTAATTCAGCGTGCATAATACCTTGGCTAGGCATACTAACCAATGCTAAAAACACATCGCGTTCAAGACGAACTAAATTGTCTAAACGCTGACTGGCGGCTTTGATTTGGGCATATTCCTCAAGACGCTCGATGAGTTCGGCTTTTGGGTCGCGTTCATCGGTAGGCGTTTCAGGCTTAGGTAATAGCAGCTCAGTTTTGATAGCAATGAGCGTTGAGGCCATTAGTAGGTAATCACCAGCTAACTCAAAATGCTCGGTATCCAATTCACTGATATAAGCCAAATACTGCTCCGTGATGGGCAATATTGGCATTTGGGTCAAATCAACATTGTTTTTTTTGACCAGATATAGCAAAAAATCTAATGGTCCGGCGAATTGCTCAAGCCAAATGGCAAAGGCTTGCGGCGGCACATATAGGTCTTCTGGCAAATGCTGAACTGGCGTCTGATAGATACGCAGAGACATATCGTGAATCCCTGCGCTAGACTCAGTTAATCGTTCACTTTGCATATCGGTAGTCTAGTATCGTCATCAATGATAATTTATTTAAGTTTAGCAAGCGGACGGATACCAATAGCGCGGCGAGTCTTATCTAACTGTTTACGGCTATGACGACGGGCTTTTTCTGCACCTAATTGTAAGATTTCCTCTAACTCTTTTGGATTGGCCATCAGTTCCTGATAACGCACACGAAATGGCGCTATCTCAGCGTTTATTTTTTCAAACAAAGCTTGCTTGGCATCGCCCCAACCTATACCGGCGGCAAATTGTGCACGCATATCAGCGATTTCTTCCGGCGTTGCAAAGGCTTTATAAATCTCAAAAATCGCTGAATCGTCAGGATCTTTTGGCTCATCAGGTAATTGTGAGTTGGTGACGATTTTCATAATGGCTTTATGCATCTGTTTTTCGGCACTTACTTGCGGATTACCATCACCAAATAGCGGTATAGTATTGCCGTAACTTTTACTCATCTTACGGCCATCAAGACCAGTCAATAACGGGATGTCATCATCAACGACCGCTGAAGGCAGCGTAAATAAGGTTTTATATCGATGATTAAAAGTACCAGCAATATCACGTGCCATCTCGATATGCTGAATTTGATCGCGACCAACAGGCACATGAGTAGCATTAAACATCAAGATATCAGCTGCCATAAGCACCGGATAGCCGAACAGCCCCATATTGATACCTTGATCAGCATCGACATCTTCTTTTTCCATATTGATATCGACCGCGGCTTTATAGGCGTGGGCACGATTCATTAAGCCTTTGGCACACGAACAGTTTAAAACCCAAGCAAGCTCTGGGATTTCTGGCACGTCTGATTGACGATAAAAGATCACGCGCTCTGGGTCAAGACCACAGGCAATCCAAGTCGCCGCAATGGCTTTGGTAGACTCATGGATAATAACCGGATCATAGCAGCCGATAATACCGTGATAATCTGCCAAAAAGAAAAAAGCTTCATCATCACTATTTTTGATCGATTCAATCGCCGGGCGAATTGCGCCAACGTAATTACCCAAATGTAGGGTACCAGTTGGTTTGATGCCAGTTAAAATGCGCTTAACAGTAGCTGGTGTAACAGAGGTTTGCGGGTTAGAAGAGGTATTATTATTGCTCATGAAAAATCCGTTATTTATTTATAAAATTTTTGTTTATTAAATTATTATCACTGCGTGGTTATTGATGTGGCTATTTACGTAGTCATTTATACGTCGTAATAGCACAAAATATTAGCCGCAAAGTATAGCAAACTTTCTTAGTAATTTTCTTGGCAATAAAAGCTTACTTATAGATATCGGTACGACCATCAGGACCATTTTTGAAGCGGCGATGAAACCACATCCATTGAGTAGGGTCAATACGAATCAGACCTTCTAAAATTTCGTTTATACGCGTAGCATCAGCGACTTCATCATTGCTTGGATAGTTATCTAACTCTGGTGTAATGGTTAGATGATAATGTGGACGTTTACCTCTAGGCAAATTATCTGGCGTTTGCCGGTAAGTATGTAGTGCCATTATCGCTGGTAGTTTATTATCATTACTAACTACTGTAGCCAGTCGCCGTGTTGCGGTAATGGTCGCTGCTGGTACGCCAAAAAATGGCGCCATGACTCCGTTTTTAAGCCCGTAATCTTGATCAGGCGAATACCAAACCACACGTCCTTCTTTAATAGAATTAACTAAACCACGCATATTACGGCTAGAAATAAGCTTGCCGAAGAGAGGGGCACGGCCGTTATAAATAAACCAATCAAGCAATGCATTATTCTGTGGACGATACATACCATCCATAGGGAAAAACTGTGTGCATAGCATAACGCCTAGATCCAGCATCGTATAATGCGCACCCAGTAAAATAACGGGACGACCATCATTTTGAGCATTGATCAAATGCTGTAGCCCGGAGATAGAGACCGTACGGGTAAATATATTAGGACGGAACCAAGTACATAGGGTTTCAAATATGCCGATACCTTGGTTAACAAAAACCTGCTTAGCCATTAATTCACGCTCAGCTTCTGGCTTTTCAGGAAAAGCTAGTTTGAGATTGATTAGCGTATCTCGCCGCCGTGTAGCTGCTACTTTATAGAGTAAAATACCAAGCTTACGACCCAGCCAAAATTGCCAGCGTAATGGCAGATAGGCTAACGGCACAATGATGGCTATAAGTAGCCATATGCCCCAATATTTAGGCAATAAAAACTGCCATTCAAAAGGATTTTTAGCGGCTTGCCCGATTCGTTTATGGTTCTGCTTAATCGTTGGCATACCATCTGGGATAGCGGGTGATTTAGCAGGTTTGCCATGCGTTGCAGCATCAGGTGGCGGTATACTTGTTTTTGAGTCAGACTTACTGGGATCAAACTGTTCGGGCGCTTTCATAAGATCGTTACTAATAATGAAAAGTTATGATTATGATGGGGTAGTAGGCTTGGCTTTGCAAGGTAATTTACGCATTGTCATTAGAGGGTAATCGACAAAGTAGCTTTTTATAAAAAGCAGTTATGTATAAATAATCATGATGCATAAAAAAGCATCATAAAGAAAAGTATCACATATAAAGTGTCATGCATAAAAAAACCTTACAAGCTGTGACCAGCTTATAAGGTTTTGCAAATCTACGCTTTTATTTAATGCTTGTACTGTCGCTCTGAGATAAAGAAAACAGTAGCAAAAAAATAAGAGATAGCTTTGATTAACGTTTTGAGAATTGTGGACGTTTACGTGCTTTACGTAGGCCCAATTTCTTACGTTCAACTTGACGTGAGTCACGAGTAACAAAACCAGCTGCTTTAAGAGCAGGTTTGTTAGTTTCGTCTAACTCAATTAGTGCACGAGTGATGCCATGGCGGATTGCGCCAGCTTGACCAGTCATACCGCCGCCTTTCACGGTGATATAAATGTCATAAGCGTTAGCAGACTCAAGCAACTCTAATGGCTGACGAACGACCATCTGTGAAGTTTCGCGGCTGAAATATTCATCAAGTGGTTTACCGTTAACAACGATGCTACCAGTACCTTTAGATAAAAAGACACGAGCAGTAGACGTCTTGCGGCGACCAGTTCCGTAATTGCGTTCCATAAGTATATCCTTAGATGTCTAGTTCTTTAGGTTGCTGAGCTTCATGTGGATGATCGGTACCCGCATAAAGTTTTAGCTTCTTGATCATCGCATAGCCAAGAGGACCCTTTGGAAGCATACCCTTAACCGCTTTGTGTAGAACATCTTCAGGCTTATGTGCAATCAGCTTAGTGAAGTTGGTTTCTTTGATACCGCCTGGGTAACCACTGTGACGATAGTATTTCTTATCTTGCGCTTTTTTACCCGTTACCGCAATTTTTTCAGCATTGATGACGACAATAAAGTCACCAGTGTCAACGTGCGGGGTATAATTTGTCTTATGCTTACCGCGTAAGCGACTAGCAATTTGCGTGGCTAAGCGACCAAGAGTTTTGCCGTCAGCATCTACGACAAACCAGTCATGGGTCACTTCAGCTGGTTTTGCACTAAGTGTTTTCATGATAAAACCTTAAAATTAAAATTCGTTGAGAGTTTAGCTTGGGAACGGGGCTCTCAAAAAACAGACTGCACATTATAAGCAGTAGCGCCTACGCTTGCAAGCTGCATTGGGGTTTATTTTCGCCTTATATACATTAAACTGCAGCGTTGGGCCAGTTTTTCAGCGGTTTTAAACATTTTTTACATTTATTAATCGATTTCTTTAACCAGACAATTATGACGATGATAGCCGATAAAGTCCAGCAACAACTTGTCCAACTTTAGTCTGTTTCAGGCATTCAAAACTCAATATTCTATGAGGGCTATCCTTTTGAGTAGATAAGTTTTCGTTAAGCTCAGCAGCCAGTTGGCTCAATTGTCCCTCTAATGCTTTATCTGCTTCCAAATAAATCAGCGTTTCTGTATTGATTAATGCCTGCGTAATAATTGTGGTCAAGATAGGTTGCCACAAATCTGCTGCATAAGGCGGATCGATAAATACTACATCAAAATGGCGCTGATGTAGCAAGTTTTGAGCCAAAACTTGCTCGGCTGCGCCCTGAATGATTTGATAAGTAGTGGCGTCAATACGTAACTGCTCGGCACTTTGGCGTAGCATCTGAGTTTGAGCGGCGCTCATTTCTATAAAAGTACAATGGGCGGCACCACGTGATAAGGCTTCGAAACCTAAGACGCCGCTACCTGCGCAGCTATCAAGTACCTGAGCGCTGTGCATATCGGTAATTAACCAATTAAATAAGGTCTCGCGCAGGCGATCTGGCGTCGGACGTAAACCTTCTACATCGATAAAGTGCACAATACGGCGCTTAAACTGCCCGCCAATGATACGCACATCACCAGCAGCAGTAAGTTTTGCTTTATGGCTTTGGGTAGACTTGCGACCGCTTGAGGACTGCTTCATAGTATGTCTCATTTACCGTGCTTTACTTAAAATGCTACTCAAACTGATACTGAGCATTTTAGTTAGAAGTCGCTGTTGTAGTCGCTGCTTGAGCTTGCTGTGTGTCTTGGAGTGTCTTTTCTTGCAATGCTTTTTCTTCCAATATCTTTTCTTCTTTGTCACGCAGGGCGTCACGCATCAACTTTTCAAAGGATTTTTGGCGCTTAATCACTTTTAACTGATCGGCAGTTGGCGGCAAGATAGGGTTGGATTTGCGTTGTAATACCCAATAGTCAAATAAAGCGCGACCGATAGGAGCAGCAACGACACTACCACCACCGCCGTTTTCGACCAATACCGCTAGGGCAATTTGTGGATCTTCTACTGGTGCAAAACCATTGAACCAAGCATGATCCCAATGGCGCTTATCTAGTGCGGATTTATTATAGCTTTTACCTTGAGCAATTGATTTTACCTGCGCGGTGCCCGTTTTACCGGCGATACGATAGCGCGGCGTATAGATGCCACGTCCCGTACCTGCTTTGACCGTTTGCTCCATAGCATCATGCATGCGTAACCAATCAGAGGGTTTGCCATTATAATCAATCTTGCCATCGGGTTTGGTGATGACGTCGACTGCCGCTGCACCGTCGCTACTTTTTAATAAATGTGGGGTAATATGATACCCTTTATTAGCGGTCATCGCCGTTGCATTAGCAATCTGTAGTGGCGTCGCTAAGAAATACCCTTGACCGATACTAACCGAGATGGTCTCACCTGGTAACCAGCCTTTATCGTAGGTATCTTTTTTCCATTTTGGCGATGGCATAATCCCTGGTTTTTCATTGGGCAAGTCAATACCGGTTTCTTCACCGAAACCAAAACGAACCATCCAGTCGTGCAAGCGCTGAATGCCCATCTCATAGGCCAACTTATAATAATAAGTATCCACCGACATCACGATAGATTTTTTTAGATCGACAGTACCGTGACCACCTTTTTTCCAGTCGCGAAAACGGTGTGAGTCACCAGGTAAGCTAAAATACCCAGGATCATAAATAGTGGTTTCCCAATCACGTAGACCATAATGAATACCACCTAAGCCTTCAAAGGGTTTAATGGTCGAGCCAGGTGGATAAGTACCTTGTAGGGCGCGGTTATATAGCGGCTGATCAAGGTCTTCACGCAGATTGCCATAGTCTTTAAACGAGATGCCAGAGATAAAAGGGTTGGGATCGTAACTTGGATTACTAACAAAGGCTAACACATCGCCATTTTTGGGATCTATCGCCACAATCGCGCCGCGACGACCATCAAGCTGCTGCTGAGCCACCGTCTGTAGGCCGTAATCTAAGCTTAGGGTAATATCATTACCAGCGATCGGTGGTTTGGTATCGAGTTGACGTAGGATATTACCGTAGGCATCGGTTTCTACCGACTGATAACCCGGTTGCCCAAGCAATATATCCTCATAAAAATCTTCAATGCCAATCTTACCAATCAGATCGGTACCAGCATAGCGATCCTTATTTATCTGCTTAGATTCTTTGTCATTAATGCGTCCCACATAGCCAATGACATGCGCAAAGAGCTCATCGTAAGGATATGAGCGTGTCAGCTTACTCTGGATACTGACCCCTCGAAAGAAGGGTTTGCGCTCACTGAACTGCGCCAATTGCGCATCGGTTAAGTCAATCTTGATGGTCACCGGGTCATTTTTACTTTTATTTAAGCGCGATAAAATATCGGTAATATTTTCAGCCGTTAAATCAAAAATGGGTGCTAGTAAGTTTAAGGTGCGCTCTGGGTTTTCAACCTCATCAGGACTTAGCATGGCGGTAAATACGGGTTGATTGTCAGCGAGGATAATCCCATTACGATCGTAGATATAACCTCGGCTTGGCGGGGCAGAAATCAGCTTAATACGATTGTTATCCGCTTGTGTGGTGTATTTATCGTGAGCATAAACTTGTAAATAACCATAACGCGCTATCAAAATCACCAGACCCAAAAACATGAATAATCCGAGGATAATAATTCGACTGGTAAAAATACTGTTGACCTGTTCGGTATCGGGAGCTAGCGGTTTTTTCATATAAAGTCAGTACCCAGACGGTCGATGAGTCGATAAATAAATAGGAGATGGAGTAAAGGAGATGTGTGTTAAATAAAAGCCGACTATGTCAAGTCTGGTTAAGGTCAAGTCTCGTTAACTGAAAGCGAGGTGAGCATAAAGGATAAGCTAAAGTATTTCAATAACATAGCGCGATATGACGATAATATAACGTCAATTAATTTACATTCATTTATTTGCTGATGTGCAGCGAAAGTCAACCGTAAATTATAACAGAACTATAGCTATAGCGCAGTACCCAGTCATTTATTTTGTCGCTGTCACGACTATGAGCATTGATGCTGTCGTTATTATTAGCATTAGTATTGTGGCTGCTCTTAGTGACAGTATTAACATATTATCTTATTGACTGTGCTGGCAGACTATCTTAAGGATTTTATGAGTGGGAGGCGCGTGCAAAACGTGTCATCTCTAGTCACAACTTGCCTAGGGTCTAACTGTGCTAATGGGTGGCAAGTATGCTAAAATCAGGCGATTTATTTTATAATAACTATTAGGGATAGAGCCTCTTTTTGTTGAGCGTTCTTAATCTGCTAAGGATATTTGGTTAGCATCGACCATCATCACGGCAAGGATAAATAAAGTCATGGATGTAACTTCATTGTGGCAAACGATAGCTGAGCACCCCGAGTTTTTTGCCATGCTCACCATTCCACCGGTGACAGCATTTGTGACTTGGATACATGTGTGGATGGCACTGAAGATGCTGTTTTATCCGGTTAAGTTTTGGGGTATTCGTATTCCAAACTTCCCGTTTTTTGGGCTACCGGGTATCGGCTGGCAAGGTATTGTCCCAAGAAAAGCGGGTAAGATATCTGGGGTTATCGTTGACCAAACGCTCTCTAAGCTTGGCTCGCTTGATGAGTTTTTTAAAGCGATGGAGCCGGATCAGATGGCGGACTTTATCACTGATACGGTCGATAAAAACCTAGAAGACTTGATTTATGAGATTATGCTCGATCATTCACCAGCGCTGTGGGGTAATCTTCCTTATGCACTCAAGCGCCGTGTCTACGCTCAAGCGCACCAAGAGCTACCAAGTATTATGCAAAATTTGGTGACTGATTTGACTTACCATGTCGAAGATTTGGTCGATATGCGCAAGATGATTGTCAATAAAATGGAAAGTGACCGACGTTTGATGGTCAACATGTTCTTAAAAGTCGGACAAAAAGAGATCAATTTTATTTGGCATATTAGCGCCTTGATTGGATTGATTTTCGGCATTATCCAAATGTTTATATTTCTGGTCGTTCCACAGCATTGGACCGTACCGTTTTTTGCCGCTGTGTGGGGTTGTCTGACTAACTGGATTGCGATCTGGATGGTCTTTAACCCAGTAGAGCCACATTTTATTCCTTACGTGAAGTTTTTTGCGCTACAGAGTCGCTTTCCCTTTATTAAGCCGCAATTACCGCATATCGCTCAATACCGTTTTCAAGGTGGCTTTATGAAGCGCCAAGAGGAGGTTTCTGAGGTTTTTGCCGAGATTGTGGTCAAGGATTTAGTGACGCTCGAGAACATCATGAATGAGATGATGTATGGTGACCGCGCTGCCGAAACGCGTGAGTTGATGAAATCGCATCTTTATAAGGTATTAGAGTCGCCGGTGATTAGCACGACTTTACGAGTAGGGTTGGGTCGCCGCGAGTTTGGACAATTAAAAAATACCATTATTGATAAATCAATCGTCGCAACGATGGTACCACTGCGTGACCCTGAGCTTAATGAAAGCCGTGCTAGTAAAATATTTGGCTTATTCCGTGACCGTATTCGCGCACTGTCACCCGATGAGTTTCAAAACTTATTGCGTCCCGCCTTTCGTGAGGATGAGATGACACTCATTGTGCTGGGCGGTTTGACTGGCTTTTTAGCAGGTTGGTTACATCTGGTGTTGGTGTTTTTCCCAGCGATGCAGTGATAGACAGCTTTTTATGCTCTTTATACACATCGCCTACACAGTGGATACAGAAATGTGACAAGTTGACGCTAATGTACTCTGTTGTAAGTGTCCTAAGCTGCAATGGCTGATGGAAATAATTAGACAATGCTCACAGCAGAAAATTACCAGCAGTAACGAATACGGGATACCTTCGAATATCCTAAAACACCACTCCCTAAAATAAACAATGACCGTATTAAGGTAAACAAGGTTAGACCGTATGTTAATCACAGAATTGGGTTATTTTGCCTTGCTGGCCGCCTTTGTATTGGCGATCTTGCAGGTGGTATTACCAACTATTGGCGTTATGCGAGACCAAGTCGCTTGGCAGCGTTTAGCACCGAGTTTAGCGTGGGCGCAGTTTGCGGCCATGATTACCTCGTTTGGCGCATTGATGGCAGGCTTTTATTATAATGATTTTAGCCTTGTCTATGTCAGTCAGCACTCTAACACCTTGTTGCCTTGGTATTATAAGTTATCAGCAACGTGGGGCGGGCATGAAGGCTCGCTATTGCTATGGATGACTATCATGGCAACGTGGTGTGCGTTGGTATCTTACTTTAGTCGTGGTCTGCCGTTATCGATGCGCGCGCGAGTATTGGTGATATTAGCTGGCGTACAGATGATGATGCTGGCAATGTTAATCTTTACCTCATCACCATTTGATCGCACTTTGCCAAATTTGCCAGTCGATGGCGCCGATTTAAACCCTGTTCTACAGGATTTTGGTCTGATTATTCACCCACCGATGCTGTATATGGGCTATGTGGGTATGGTCGTGCCGTTTGCTTTTTGTATGGCAGCCTTGTGGGAAGGGCGCTTGGATGCGGTATGGACACGCTGGTCACGCCCATGGGCGCTGGCAGCTTGGGGTTTCTTAACAGTTGGTATCGCTTTGGGTTCGTGGTGGGCGTATTACGAGCTTGGTTGGGGCGGTTGGTGGTTCTGGGATCCGGTAGAAAACGCATCGTTGATGCCTTGGCTTGCAGGTTTGGCGTTGCTACATTCGCTTGCGGTTACTGAAAAGCGCGGGGTCTTTAAAGCATGGAGCATTATGCTGGCGATCTTTGCCTTTGCACTGAGCCTACTTGGCACGTTCCTTGTGCGCTCAGGGGTCATTACCTCAGTGCACTCCTTTGCTGCGGATCCAACGCGTGGTCTTGTGATTTTAGCCATACTTGGTGTGATCATTGGCGGCGGTTTGTTGATGTTTGCCATCCGTGGTTGGCGTCTAACGGTTGAGAGTCAATATCAACTGGTTTCCCGTGAGTCGTTTTTAGTCATTAATAACGTTATTATTTTAATTGCAACTTTAGTGGTATTACTCGGTACGCTCTATCCTATCATTGCTGATGCCTTTAACTTGGGTCAAGTATCAGTAGGTCCTCCGTACTTTAATGCGCTATTTGTGCCTTTAACGTGGCTATTGTTAGTTGCAATGGGTATGGGCTCAAATATTCGCTGGAAACAAGATAAACGTCCATTGCTAGGCATTGGTATGGTCATCGCTGTGAGCAGCCTTGTCTTAGCAGCAATCATTACTTACTTCGTTAGCCCGTCTGCCATGCTCAATATCGGTGTGACGTTAGCGGTGAGTTTTTGGGTATTGTTATGGATGGTGGTCGACTTCAAGGACAAAACTAAAAACGCCCCGAACTTCTTTAAAGGCTTAGGTCAGTTGCGTTTGAGCTATTGGGGTCAGCAAACGGCTCATATAGGGGTGTTAATAGCCGTTATCGGTGTTGCCTTTACCAGTACTTTAAGTATTGAGCGCGATGTGGCACTGGGCGAAAATGATACGGTTCACGTCCAAGGTTATGACTTTGAGGTTAAAGACTTTCATAAAGTCAGAGGCAGTAACTTTGATGGGGTACAAGCAGAAGTTGCCGTGACCAAAAATGGTCGTGCAGTTGCCACCTTGTACCCAGAAAAGCGTACGTATGTGATTAGCATGATGCCACTAACTGAAGCCGCGATTGATGCAAGCCTGATGCGTGATGTGTACGTGGCACTGGGTGAACCTATCGCTGAAGGCAGCAATAAATGGGCAGTACGTATTTATGTGAAGCCGTTAATTCGCTGGATATGGCTTGGTGCTCTTATTATGGCCTTCGGTGGCTTACTAAGTATGCTTGATAAGCGCTACCGTATTAAGAAGCCAAAGACGCCTGCACAAATTGCGGCGAATAAAGCAGGTTTTACGACTGCTACTGATATAGAGCCAACAGCGACAATGGGGGAGAAATAATATGACTCAGTCAGATAACTCTTCTCAAAAAAATCCTGAGCAAAATGGCAATCAAACGATGAAAAAAAGCCAAATTAAAATATGGTTTTTGCTTCCGCTGATTGTCTTTGCCGGTTTTATAATTATGTTGTATCTGCGTTTGGGGCAGCCGACGGATATCGTGACCAATACCGCTCTTGAGCGTCCAGTACCAACTTTTGAGCTGCCATTGTTGTCAGATACCAGTCGTATAATGACCAATGATAATTTACCTGATCAGCCATTTCTGATGAATATTTGGGGCTCTTGGTGTCCCACTTGTGTTATCGAGCATCCTTTTTTAATGCAATTAGAGGAGCGCGGTGTCAATCTAGTTGGGGTGAACTATAAGGATGATATTGGTGATGCTCTAGGGTATTTAAACCGAGGCGGTGATCCGTTCTCGATGTCTATTCAGGATTTGTCGGGTCAGTTTGCGCTAGATTTAGGTTTAACCGGTGCGCCTGAGACTTTTGTGGTTGATGGTGAAGGCATTATTCGCCAGCATATCGTTGGTGAGATTAATGAGAGCAATTGGCAAAGCCGTATCACGCCTTGTTTAATGGTGCTCAATGACGCCGACAAGGGCAATGTCAGCCCAGATCCCAATCGGGTTAAGGAGGCGTGCAAATGATTATGAATGGCTTTCAAATAAAGAGCTTTCAAATAAAGGGCTTTCAAATAAAATCCATCACGAAAAATTTAGCAAGTTTAATCATCGCTTGCCTATTTAGTATGCTAAGTATCAACGCCTATGCTGCCATTGATGTTTATGATTTTGATTCAGTACAGCAAGAGGCTCAGTATCGTGGTCTTATCGAAGAGCTACGCTGTCCAAAGTGTCAAAATCAAAACCTCGCCGGTTCTGATGCGCCCATTGCCCAAGATTTAAAACAAAAAACCTACGACTTGATTAAAGACGGTCGTAGTGATGGTGAGATTCGTGCCTATATGCAAGAGCGCTATGGCGACTTTATCACTTATAAGCCACCAGTACGCCCATCGACATGGATACTATGGTTTTTCCCGCCATTATTATTGATTACATTAATAGTTGGCTGGTTTTGGCAAAGTAGACGTCATCAACGTGTGGCCCGCGGTCAAAGCGGCGTCACAGTAGATAGCGCTACGGCGTTAACAACGGTAGAAAAAGCTGAACTTGATCGTCTGTTATCGCGTCCCAGTAGTACCAGCAGCAATGACAACCACGATAATGACATCACAAGCCTCGAGGACAAAAAATGACCCTATTTTCTACTTTTGGCTTATTTATTGCCCTAAGCTTACTGATTGCACTCATACTGGCGCTCATCGTTATCATGCCATGGTTACGAGCATCACGCCTACGAGAAAAGCCAGTCGATAATCAACTATTAGATATCAATATTGCGGTATTCCGTGAACGTCTAACAGAACTGCAAACGGATAAAGACAGTGGCACTATCGATGACACTCATTATCAAAATCAAAAGATTGAGCTTGAACGTCAGCTATTGGATGCTCAGCGTACAGTAACGCCGATGGTAGCGCCTGGTATCAAAAGTCGCTTGATTATCACGGTATGGGTGCCAGTACTCGCAGGGTTAGCTTACTTCTTAGTTAGCGACCGTACGCCCGTCTTTGATCTGTGGACAGCGGAAGATAAAGTTGCTCAAGTGGCAGATGATTTATTGAGCGGTAAAATTGATCAGCCACCCGCTTGGGCGATTGAGGATGGTACGCAATTAATCAGTGCGATGCAGACCAACGTTTATCGTCATGCTGATGACCCTGATCGCTGGATGCGTCTATCAGAGTTATTCTTATCATTAGAAGCTACTGACTCCGCTATTGAAGCCTTGTCGCGTGCTTATCGTCTATCACCCGATAATGAAGAGATTGCGACCACTTATGCGCAGATTAGTTTTTTTGCTAATAAAGGTCAGCTGGATGCCAGTAGTCGCCGTGTGCTGCAAGATGTGCTGGCTAAAAATCCGCAGCACGAAGGTGCGCAGATGCTAATGGCAATGGGCGAGGCGCGTGGTAATAACTTTGAGGAAGCCCAAGGTTGGATTAAGCGTCTACGTGACAGTATTGCTGCCAAACCAGGTGACCATAGCCAAGCGCTCGCCAGTCTCGATGAGCTGAGAACCAACGTAACGGCTCAACAGCAGCAAGCGTCTGAAGGTATTGAGGTCACTGTATCTATCAATGCGAGTCTGCTACCGCTAGTAAAAGCTGACGATGTATTGTTTGTGGCGATACGTGATGTTAAAGGTGGTCCACCATTTGCGGCTAAGCGTTTACCGATTAGTGTCATTAAACAAGGTGAAGCCAGTATTAGCCTAAGCGATCTAGATGCCATGATGCCTGAGCGTACGCTAAAGGCTGCTCGTGCTGAAAAAGTTCAGTTGGCAGTTATCGCTCGTATCAGTCATAGCGGCAATGCTACTGCAGAATCAGGAGATTTATCAGGCAATCCTGTAGTGATTAGCGCCGACCAAAATCAGGTTAATGTTGAGATTAATCAACAAGTTCCTTAATGAGTCAATATCAAATTATTAGCAGGTAATAAATGCGCGCCATTGTCTTTTCTATGGCGCGCAACCTTATTCATGAACAGATAAGTCATCGTAACTTGCCCCATAAAGACTAAAAATACTTGAGGTTTTGAAGTCCACAAGGTAAGGTAAGCTCTGCAAACCACCAATCCCTAAGTTTTATTAGTCCCAAAATCCTATCTATTAAGGAGAGTCGTGTAATGATGCGTATTATTTTGCTAGGTCCACCAGGCGCCGGTAAAGGCACCCAAGCTCAGTTCATTTCTAAAGAATATGATATTCCGCAAATCTCAACGGGCGATATGCTGCGTGCAGCAATCAAAGAAGGCAGCGAGCTTGGCAAAAAAGCCAAAGACGTGATGAACGCGGGTGGCTTGGTTTCTGATGATCTCATTATTAACCTAGTGCAAGAACGCATCGCCAAGCCTGATTGTGTTAATGGTTGTATTTTAGATGGTTTCCCACGTACTATTCCACAAGCCCAAGCGCTTGCAGATGCGAATGTTGCGATTGACCATGTGATTGAAATTAGTGTCCCTGATGATGAAATCGTTAAGCGTCTATCTGGTCGTCGCCAGCATGCAGGTTCTGGTCGTGTTTATCACATTGACCATAATCCACCAAAGCAAGAAGGCATTGATGATGTGACTGGCGAAGCGCTTATTCAGCGTGAAGACGACAAAGAATCTACTATTCGTGACCGTTTAGCCACTTATCATGAGCAAACGTCAACGCTAGTTGGTTTCTATCAAGACAAAGCGGCTGAGGGCGGTGATGCGCCTAAATATGACAAATTTGATGGTACGCAAGGCATTGATGATGTTAAGCAACAAATCCTATCAGCCCTAAAAGGCTAGTGTTGTTTTACTCATTTATTTTCTGAGCTTGTTTATTGATTGTTGTTATTAGAAAACCCTGCTATTAATAATCAGCAGGGTTTTTTATTGCTTAATAGTGAATGACTATTATAAAAAACACTTCAAAATGCAGGTGTAGAAAAGCCGTTTACTTATGCATAAGTAAACGGCTTTTCTATTAAAACGTCATACTAATAAAGCCAGTAGCGTTTAATTTAAAATTTATGCGTTACCTTCAGCATCAACTTGCTGTTGGCTTTGTGCATAAGCTTGGTCAAAGTTCACGGGTGCTAGCAATAATTGCGGGAAGCTACCACGCGTCACGATGTCGCTGATGACTTCACGAGCATACGGGAACAAAACGTTCGGGCAATAAGCGCCTAGGATTTGACCGATTTGATCTTCTGGAATGTCTTTCAATAAGAATATACCTGCTTGATGAACTTCCGCGATAAATGCCGCTTCTTCTGCATTTTTCGCAGTGACACTAACAGTCAATACCACTTGATAGTGATCGTCATCAAGCTTCTCAGCATTGCTAGATAGATTAATATCAAGCTCAGGGTTCCACTCTTTAGTGAATACGCCAGCGCCTGGGACTTCAAGTGACATGTCTTTTACATAAATGCGTTCTAGTGCCAATTGTGGTTGTACTTGTTCTTCAGTCATGATAATTCCTCTAAAAGTTAATCAAATGATTGTGCAAACTGTCGTTGTAATAAGCTAGCATCGTAATAAATTTTAATAAAACAGCATTGTAATATAAATCGAGAATCAATCTCGATATTTTTTTAGCAATACTTTTTATTAATATTCCTATTTATTGCTGTCTCTATCGTTACTCATATAGACGTTACTCACATAGATTATTTATAGATAAAGACAGTAAAGTAAGATAGCAAATTAACCCGCTAATAGCTCGTCAAGTTTACCTTGCTGGTTCATTTGGTTAAGCTCATCGAAGCCGCCAACAAAGGTATCGCCAACGAAAATTTGTGGCACAGTACGATAGTTATTTGTTTTTTGCATTAATTCTTGGCGCTCTTCGCGGCTCATATCGTGCATACCAATTTCTTCATATTCAACGCCTTTAGATTTAAGCAGTTGCTTGGCATTTGAGCAGTATGGGCAGATAGGGGTAGTATAAACTTTGACAGATACCGTCATGATAAGTCCTTATTTATAAATTTATGAGGCAAGCGTTTTATGATAAAAAATCGTTTTAATAAAAATTATCATCATCCGTTACCAACCAGTGGGTGGCAGATATATTTATTGATGCTCACTATAAAGTGGGGATGGGTATGATAAATTCAAGCTAACCAAACGGAAAATACCTCACAGTATCATAAATGCCACATAAAAAAAGACACCCTATGAGGAGGTGTCTTTTTATTCGCTATCGTTAATTAGATAGCAATGAAACATTAAATACTAGCTTAACGCTACATCTAACTATTTTGCAGATTTACTATTTATGCAAGCTCGGTTTTGCTTTGACTTTACTTTTAGGCTTGGCATCTTTCAGACCGACAAGTGGCATACCAGCGCCTTGCCAGCCGCCGATACCGCCTTCTAAACGATAGACACTCTCTTTACCAATCATTTGTACCGCAGCGCCTGCTTGTACACCCATGTCGCAAATGATAATCACTGGCTGCTCAATCGCGCGAATTTCTTCTAAGCGGTCTTTAAGCTCAGTAAATGGAATATTGCGACTGCCTTGGATATAACCAGTGACAAACTTCTTTTTGGCGCGAATATCGATAAGCTGCGCATTTTGCGAGTTAACCATCATACCAAGGGTATTAGGCGATATTTTTCTGCCACTACGTTTGTTTTCAATAGCAAAAAACAGCACGGCAAGTACGGCTAATATACCAAATAAAAACGGGTGGTGACCCACAAACTCCAGCGCACGTTCCAAACCATACCTCCAAAAAAATAAGTGTTCTATTAAGCTGAGAAGACAGCCTAATGAATTGAACAAGGCGCTATTATACCGATAAGGTCATCTATAGTAAACGTGTGATGGCCAACATAGTGGTTAACGATTAATAAGGCTTAATAAGATTTAGTATCAGCTTCTTCTCTTAGCGTGATAAGATTTTCAACGCGGCGCTGCAATACTTTACCCTCAGCAACCGCCTCCCACAACGCGCAGCCTTTACTATTATGAGTGTGGCGACAGTCGCGGAATTGGCAATCACCAGCCAGCGGTGCAAGCTCAACGAAGCCTGAGATGATATCATCAGGCGTTAAGTGCCAAATGCCATACTCGCGAATACCCGGTGTGTCGACGATGCCGCCTTGGGTTAAATCATTTGGATTAAAAGGTAATAAACGGCTGGTCGTGGTCGTATGTTGACCGAGTTTTGAGTTATCAGAGATAATATTTACGCTTTGTGCCGATTCAGGTAGTAGGGCATTAATTAAACTGCTTTTACCAACACCCGATTGACCGGCAAAAATAACCAATTTCTTATCTATGTAGCGTTTTAACTCATCAAGTCCTTCTTGTTCGTCGCTATCAGCGACGTTTTCAGGACAATCCACTGAGGTTAATACGCTCTCATAGCCAAGCGCGGCATATTGTGCTAATAATTCATTGGTATCAACACCGTTTTCTTGTGCCAATAAATCGGCTTTATTAAGTACCAGTAGCGGCTTAACGCCAGCATGGTGGCAAACGACTAAATAACGATCGATTAGCGTCGGGGCAGCAGCAGGTAATGGCGCAAATACAATGGCTAAAATATCGACATTGGCAGCGACAGGCTTGAGCTTATGGTAACGGTCAGGACGTGAGACAAGAGAGGTACGTGGTTTCACCGATTCGATACGTCCAAAACCCGTATTAGAATCTGCGCTCCAGCGTACTTGATCGCCCGCCGCTAACATAGGTAAGTTGGTACGCACATGACAGCGCCAAATATCACCCAATTCTAGTGTTTGCCAAAATGGCTCAGGATCATCAGGTGCGATTTCGGGCTGCACAGGTATGAATGCTGGCAAACTAGTCACTTGGACTTCTAATTGCTTGCCATAATGCGCCATGACCACGCCATCCATCAAACTGTCATCGATGCTGTCTTGACTGTCCAGCTGTTGTTTGTCGATGCGACGAATCTGTTGTTTAGTCAGTTTGCGTTGCCGGATTAATGCCATGGGTTTGTGACCTATTAGAAAAATATTGCTCAGTGTAGCGTGAAAATTTGCTAACATACAGCCTAAAGCGCTTGCGCTAGACAGTGGTTTTGTAACGCTCTAATCGCGGTAGAGGCAAACCCCAGACCATTTATATAATTGTTTATCGCCTGTTTGATTTATTTACTCAACATTGATTGACCATATTAAATATAGGATATTTTATGACTACCAGCGACCATCCCAATAAGATTAAAATTAAAAACCAAGGTAAAAAAGGGCTGGTATGGATTGACCTAGAAATGACCGGACTTGATACCTTAAATGATGAGATTATCGAGATAGCCACCGTTGTCACTGATGAGGATCTTAATGTCCTTGCTGAAGGCCCCGTGTTTGCTATTAAAGTATCTGATCGTAAACTAAACGGTATGGATGACTGGAATACTAAGCAGCATGGACAGTCAGGATTGGTTGACCGTGTGCGTCGTAGCACCGTGACATTAGCAGAAGCGGAAGCTGAAACTATTAAGTTTTTGAATAAATGGGTTGATAGTGGCAAATCACCGATGTGTGGTAACTCAATCTGCCAAGACCGCCGCTTTATGGCGCGCCAAATGCCAGAGCTTGAGCGCTTCTTCCATTATCGTAACCTTGATGTGTCATCAGTGAAAGAGCTATGCTTCCGCTGGCGTCCTGATATCCTCAAGAATTTTGAAAAAGGCGGCAGCCACTTAGCATTAGATGATATTCGTGATTCAATTCGTGAGCTAAAACACTATCGTCAGCACTTTTTTAAACTGATACCTCAGGATTAAGTAGTTATAATATTTAGTATGATATAAAAAAGGGTCTGTTGATTATTCAACAGACCCTTTTTTATATCATTTTTTACGCGTATCATTTAGCAAAATCAACTGTATCCTATAATAACTAATTATCTTTGTAAGAAAATAAATTCAAACAATCTAAACTCTTTACTATCAGCCATAATAGCTTCATCTACGTTTGCTGTCACTGCACCAATCACTGCGACAACTTTTGGCTGGCGTTCATCTTTATCTAACAGTCGCCAATCACCAAGGACATAGCGAGTTTTACCCTCATTACTTTGGTGTATTTCAGGACGATGGGTGTGACCATGTAGTAGGGCGTCAAACTTATAAATAGCATTATTCACTGCTGTTTCGTTAACATCCATAATATGCGCCGCTTTATTGGCATTGTTACGCTGACTTTTTTGGCGCATATTATCGGCGATAGCTAAGCGTTTTTCTAGCGATTTGTTCAGCAGATACCACTGCGTCAGACGATTGCGCATGACTTTACGAAAGAACTGATACTTTTTATCATCCGTACAGAGCGCATCGCCGTGCTCTAAACGATATTTCTGTTGCCCAACCGTCAAAGTATAAGGCTCATAAATCAGCTCGCCACCGAATAGATTACAAAACGGCTGACCCAACAGAAAATCCCGATTGCCATGCATGACTAAAATCTCACAGCCATCAACACGCAGCTTTTTTAATTTAACGATAAGCGGTGTGAGCCAATGTGTTGTGCGCTCATCTGCTGATAGTGATAAATAAAAATCATCACCGAGCCAGACTTCAAACCAATCACCTAAAATAAAGAGACGTTTGAGAGCAGGCAGAGCAAGGCAATCATCAAGCAGCGCCAAAAAAGCCTGCACTAAGGCAGGCTCTTCAGGCGATAAATGCAAATCGCTAATCAAAACTTGCCGCACCTCATGAGGGCGGGTCGTTATAAGATGATTAAAATTTTGCATTTATCTTTATCCTCATCACTTAATAAATAGTGATTTATCATAAGCTTTTACTCAGCAACTATTATTCAGAAATAATAGTTGCTGAGTTGATAATTACGGCTTCTTTTGGCACATCAGCATGCATGCCGAAACGACCGGTTGGTACGCCGCGCATTTTTTCGATGACATCCATACCGCTTGTTACTTTACCAAAGACAGTATAGCCCCAACCTTGCATGTTTTTGCCAGAATGGTTTAAAAAGTCGTTGTCTTTTACGTTAACGAAAAACTGACTGGTTGCTGAATGTGGGTCTTGCGTACGTGCCATAGCAATCGTGCCAGCGTCATTTTTTAGACCATTATCAGCTTCGTTTTCCACTGGCTTATTGGTTGCTTTTTCATTCATGTCAGCGTCCATTCCGCCGCCTTGAATCATAAAGCCATCAATGATGCGATGAAAAATCGTGCCGTCATAATGACCAGATTTTACATAGTTTAAAAAGTTTTCGACCGTTTTTGGTGCTTTTTCTTCATTGAGTTCGATAACGATCGCACCCATATTGGTGTCAAGTTCTACTACTGGTGGCATGTCTACCATATGATATTCCTTTTTGATTGCAGCGCCTAAAGTGACGCTGTTAAGTGGTGATTAAAAAGTTGGTGGTTAGAAAGTTATGGCTAGTCTAACGGCTTTTTTATCCCGTGTCATGTATCAGGCTGTTAATGCGTTCGCAAAAGCTGATAGAATAACGCAACTTTACCGACTTCCAATTACTTTCAGTCACTTTTAATGATGCATTCTAAATAGCTAAATTTTTATTACCCACTATTTTTAAGACTCATATTTACATAAGCCAGATTTTTATAAACCACTCCGATTTTAATGGCTTATTCTGGTTTTAATAGATCGTTTTATTTTAATAGATCGTTTGAATTTTCCATGATGCGTGGTAATACGTATCATGAATTGACCATTTGCGTTAGGAGCAATACCCGATGAGTGAGCACTCAAGCAACAATATACAAAAAGATGAACAAAAAAACGATTTTATTCGTAATATCATTCGTGAAGACGTCAAAGCAGAAAAATATCAGCAAATTGTGACGCGTTTTCCGCCTGAGCCAAATGGTTATTTGCATTTGGGTCACGTAAAATCTATCTGTCTAAACTTCGGTGTGGCGGAAGAGTTTGGTGGTGTGTGTAACTTACGTTTTGACGACACCAATCCGACAGCAGAAAAGCAAGACTATATTGATAACATTAAGAACGATGTGAAATGGCTAGGTTTTGAGTGGGCAGGTGAGGCGCTGTATACATCAAGTTACTTTGACCAGCTCTACGCGTGGGCGATTCAGCTTATCAAACAAGGCGACGCTTACGTAGACTTGCAGTCGCCTGAACAGATTAAAGACAGCCGCGGTTCATTTAACGAAGCAGGCAAAGCGTCACCACATCGTGATGCCAGTATCGAAGAAAATCTCCAATTGTTTGATGATATGAAAAACGGTAAGTATGCTGAAGGTAAAGCTATTTTGCGTGCCAAGATTAATATGGCAAGTCCAAATATGAACATGCGTGATCCTGTTATCTATCGCGTCATGCATCAAGAACATCATCAAACCGGCGATAAATGGTGCATCTATCCTATGTACGATTTTGCCCATCCGTTGTCAGATGCGTTCGAAGGCATTACGCATTCATTGTGTACGTTAGAGTTTGAAGACCATCGCCCATTTTATGATTGGGCCGTTGAAAAAATAGGCTTTGAGCAACCGCCGCATCAGTATGAGTTTAGCCGTCTAAACGTTGACCACACGTTGACCAGCAAACGTAAGCTTAAGCAGCTTGTCGATGAAGGTATCGTTAGCGGTTGGGATGATCCGCGTATGCCGACTATCGCTGGCATGCGTCGCCGTGGTTATACGCCAGAGGGCTTGCGTGACTTCTGTGAGCGTGTAGGCGTGACCAAAGCCGATAGTGTGGTTGATTTTCGCTCATTAGAGTTTAGCGTTCGTCAATCGTTAGATACGACAACTGCGCGTGGTATGGCGGTATTAAAGCCATTAAAAGTGACCATTACTAACTTTAGCGATGCCGTTAGCAGTTGGGAATCGCAAAAAGCCGATAGCGTTCAGGCTCGCTTTGATGATAACACCCAAACCTTATGGTTAACGCAGCCGAACCATCCTAATGTCGATATGGGTGAACGTGAAATTCCATTTACTGAGACTTTATACATTGATCAAAGTGATTACGAGATTGAGCCGCCAGCAGGTTATAAGCGTTTATCACCAGAGAAGAATGAGATTCGTCTGCGTAATACCTATGTATTGGCCGTGACCGAACATGTGCTAGATGACGCTGGCAATGTGATTGAGCTAAAAGCCACGATTGATCCTGCTACTTTGGGTAATAATCCTGAAGGTCGCAAGGTTAAGGGCGTTATTCATTGGGTATCGGCTAGCCAAGGTGTGCCAGCGACGGTACGCATGTATGAGCAGCTCTTTAGTGTTGAAGATCCAAGTAACGTCGCTGACGTACATCAAGCACTAAATCCTAATTCATTGACTGAGCTGAATGTTGTGGTTGAGCCATCGCTTGCTAATGCAGATGCGGGCACGCGCTTCCAGTTTGAGCGTGAAGGCTACTTTATCTCTGATAGTGAAGATCACAGCAAGGACAAGCCAGTATTTAACCAAATCGTCAGCTTACGCGATAGCTATAAACCTGCTTAATTTATCACTATCAGCGCTACTAACATTTTTTTAAAACAATACTGAACAATAGTGGTTTGCAAGCCTGCCCGTTTCTAGTACGCTAGGGATGGGCTTTTTTGCGAATAATTATAAATTTTAATAGCAGATGTTGAGGTTAAAGAAATGGCAAAGTTTTTAAACAGCAGTGGTACGACTTATCACTTAGAAGAGTTGATTAAAAATGCTTCTGACAGATTGATTATTATCAGCCCGTATCTAAAGCTTAACGAACGTATTAAAGAGCTGTTAGAGGACCGCAATCGCCTTAAAATTGATATTCGTATTGTTTATGGTAAAAATGACTTACACCCAGAAGAAATCAACTGGCTCAAAAATCTGACTTTTATACGCACTAGCTTTTGTAAAAACTTGCATGCCAAATGCTACCTCAACGAAAATGAGTGCATCATTACTAGCTTAAACCTTTATGAATTTAGCCAAGTGAATAATAATGAAATGGGGGTGCTGATTTACCGTAACGAAGATGCCAAGCTCTATGCCGATACGTATGAGGAAGCCCAGCGCATTATTCGTATCAGTGATGAAGTCAGAATGTCCCTTGAAAAAGTAACCGAGTCTAATAGCGTTGATAACAAACCCACTTCTGACAGTCCTTCTCAAATATCAGCTACAATTAATTCTGCAAAACCTACAGAGACAGCAACGCCTAATTATTCTAAATTGACGACGGCTAAGCTTGCTAAGGATTTGGGGTTTAAGACGCAAGAATTAAATGATAAGTTGCTGGAAGCTGGATATTTACAAGAACAAGAAGGGGAGTTGATCTTAACGGATGCTGGGCGTGCCGCTGGCGGTACCAGTAAGCGTGGTAAATTTGGCGAGTTTTGCTTGTGGGATTCGGGAATGGTGGTTTAAGACATTCTCAAAGTGTGTGCTATATTACTTAGTAATAAACGGAATAATCGCATTACAATCCGTCACAAGACATTCATAACCAGTTTGTTAATATAAAGTAGGTTTCTCGCTGACGTACTTTGAGTTATTGTGTAGTATCTATAGAATATTCAAACGAAACAGTATTTAAATGAATATAGTATTTAAACGAACATAGTATCTAAGTGAAGATGGAATTTAACCAAGTACGTTGATAATAATAGAGCGCATGCATACCATTTGATAGTAGCGCTCATCATGAATATAAATAAGGAATTAAGCATGGCACATTTACGTTTAGGTGATACAGCACCAAATTTTGACGCGAGCACCACAGATGGTGATATTAATTTTTATGATTGGGCAGGGGACAGTTGGGTTGTCTTTTTCTCACATCCTGCTGATTATACGCCAGTATGTACCACTGAGCTTGGACGTACCGCAGCATTAGGCGGTGAGTTCCAAAAGCGTAATACCAAACCTATCGCGCTATCAGTAGATGGTTTAGAAGACCATAAAGGTTGGGTTAGTGATATCGAAGAAACGCAAGGTACTGCCGTGAACTTCCCTATTATTGCTGATTCTGATCGTAAAGTAGCTGATTTGTATGACATGATTCATCCTAATGCGGACAATACCGCGACGGTTAGAAGCGTATTCATTATCGATCCTAAAAAGAAAGTACGTTTAACACTCACATATCCTGCAAGTTGTGGTCGTAACTTTGACGAAATTGTACGCGTAATTGACGCGCTGCAATTATCTGATGAATATAACATTGCCACACCAGTAGATTGGAAAGATGGCGATGACGTTATCATTCCACCAAGCGTTAAAAACGAAGATATCGCAGCCAAATATCCTAAAGGTCACAAAGAAATTAAGCCTTATCTACGTACGACTCCAGCTCCTAATAAATAACTGGATTAGTTATATAAGTATTATTAAACAAAGTTGAATAACATAAAGCTCCATAACATAAAGCCCCATAACGTAAAGTTGCGGGGCTTTTTACTATTCAGCTTGCTATCAGAACAGCAAGCTGCACATAAGCTTAAGAAGGCTTTGCTATGACGAGCAGAGTAGGCTATAACTATCATATAGATTATCGATAGTTACTTCTTGACTCGATAGTGCAACAACTATAATAAAGTATGTCAGCGCTGAGTCGCTTTTTAATCCATTTTACAAGGAGTTTGCCATGAAAAAATTATACTTAAACCGTACTGCGCCTAATCCGCGCAAAGTCTTAATTCTATTAGCTTCAAAAGGTATTGATATCGATGATATGGATGACATCGATATAGTGGATATTGATTTTGCCGCTAATGAACAGATGTCAGATAAGTTCACCAAAATAAACCCTATGCAGACGGTGCCGGTACTAATTTTGGATGATGGTACGGTACTCAATGATTCACAAGCTGTCTGTGAGTATCTAGACCGCGTCTATGGTGAGCGTTCGGTAATGGGTAATGATGTGGTACAGCGTGCTCAAGTCTGCTCTATGCGCCGTATCGCTGAGTTTGAGGTTTTGTATAACCTTATGTTGGCATTTCAACATAGCCACCCGTCTAAAGCCCAGCGTGTTGATCAGGTACCAGAGTTTGTGGATCAATCGATTGCACGTGCGGTAAAAGCCTTGGCGTATTTTGAAACTATCTTAGCAGGTCGCGAATATCTGGTTCATGAACAATTAAGCTTTGCTGATATTGTGCTATATCTGGGTTTAGATTTTGGCAAAATACTAAAAGTAAATCCAAATGAGCAGGGCGAGAATCTTGCTCGTTTTTATCAAATGATGAATGAGCGTTTCAGTATTAAAAATATGGCGAAAGCCAAACCTGCTCATGAGGGCGAGTAACGTAGTTTTTTAAAGCGTTAATAACGATAGATAAATAACAGTCTTGAGTAGCAGCTCTCACTCTTAGCTACTCAAGGCTTTTTTAATGGATTTATTTAATCAAAAAAACGAGTAATAACATTTACTATCAATCTATAAAATTCAACACTTCGTTACACCCATAACAGACATCAGCGCTATAGTAGTCAATTGATTAAACTGTATGAAATAAGCTCTATAAAAATAGATAGATCCACTCTTTCTCTGGATTGTGAAAAGGTTTAGCCACAAGGTATGACTGTTATGACGCCATCTTTTAAAAAACGGCCTTTTAGATTTGCCTTATTACCAAGTATGCTAGCAATGAGTTTGGCTTTAGGTGCTTGCCAAGATCCTTCTGCATCAAGTGAGAAGAACCTAGAGGCTACCAATATAAACGCTAGTGAAGCAAGTAATGGCGGTAATGTTAGCTCTGATACAGCGGCCAATAAGACCATATCAGATAGTGCAAATGAGATAAGCGCTGAAGAACAGATGATTGCTAGTCTTTCAAGTTATCGTTGGACACTGATCTCTGCGACAGATAAGGATGTTCAGCCATTAACTATGCTGATGGATGTCAGAGATCAAGTACGCTTATCATTCAGCCAATATCAAGGTCAAAACACTTTAATCTATAGCGTCGGCTGTAATAATATCAGTGCGATGTATCAGCTGAAAGGTGCTACATTAACGATCAAAGATAGTATGAGTACGAAAATGGCTTGTGGTAATCTCAATAAAGCTGAAAATAATTTAAATGAACTGATGAAAGATGATAGCCAATTAACCTTAGTAAAAAATGGTAAGTCTACAGATGATGGCTCTATAGACGATAAGCCCGTGTTGACTCAAGTAATGAGTGATGCTACCACTTTGGTTTGGCAAGGCAGACTAACGTCGCAAGCGAAGTACAACAGTAAAGGTGAGACGGTTTTTTGGGCGGTGAACGCTAAAACGATACCGTGCGAAAACGATAGCTCAGAGATGTGCCTGCAAGTAAAACCTGTTACTTACGATGATCAAGGTATTAAAAGCAGTGAAGGTAAGTGGGCAGCATTTAAAGGTGACATAGATGGTTATCAACATGATGGCAAACATGACGAAGTGCTAAGATTACAGCGCTACCAGTTGAGTACTCGCGAAACGGCAGAAGATACTGCAGCAGTAGATGAAGAATATGCTTATGTATTAGATGCTGTGATTGAAAGCTCGATTGTAAAATAAAGCTACCAATAATTTTTATTAAATTTACGGTATTTATAGACATAGCAGCGATAATAAATAAAGTAGATACGTTATCTGACAACATAAAACTAGTATAAATTTTTCTAGCTTACTGTGCCTACGCCGACAGAGGCTACAGAAAAATTCATTCCATTTTCACTGTATCTTTTTTATATTGAGATGACTATAGCAGCGATAACCATAACCATAAGCATAAAAAACACGCGCCATTAGAGGCGTGTTTTTTATGCTGGTTTGTATGACTATTTGTTTTAGCGTAAATTACCTAAATCTTCTTCAGTCAAGCGCCAGCGACCTTTTTTCTTAGAGGCACCGCGCCCGCGCATTGAGCTATTGAGTAAGAGTTTATTCATTGAATGGCTTGAGTGCGCATGACAGATGGCGCAGGCAAGACCATCAGCGGCATCTTGTTGTGGCACGACATCCAAAGACAAGATGCGACAGACCATTTCCTGTACTTGTTCTTTTGCTGCAGCACCATAACCGCAAACGGCTTGCTTGATTTGGCGTGCGGTATATTCTGATACTTCTAAGTCCAATGCCACCATCGCTGCAATAGCAGCGCCACGTGCTTGGCCAAGCTTAAGGGCTGAGTCAGGATTTTCTGCCATAAATACTTGTTCAATCGCGGTGTAAATAGGCTCGTCCGCATATTTTAAATGATGCTGAGTGATACGCGTTAAGCCATTAAAAATACGCTTAAGGCGTTCAGGCATCTCTTTGGTGTCCGTACGAATGGTACCTGCATCAATGTAGGTCAGTTTATCGCCAGTTTGTTGGACGATGCCATAACCGGTCATGCGCGAACCTGGATCAATCCCAATAATAATTGCCATAGTATTTCGTTTTTCTCACATTCTATTTTATAGCTTAAAAATTAGCCGTAAGTTTGATAGTATAGCAATCAATCCCCATATACATCATATGTTAGCCATTTTAATTTGCATGGCGCTTAATTTATTGATTTTTATTTTATAGGACGACGCTTTATGGGTCAGATAGTTGGTATTGCCATTGTATGGTTTATTATCGAGATGCTACTGTGGTATTTGCTTGCTCAGTTTATGAGTGGTTGGTGGATATTTATGTGGTTCATTATCGCCGCTGTTATCGGCATCTCACTCATGCGTAAAGGTATGGCCGCTCTCAATCCGATGGCACAGCAGATGAAAGCGGGCGGTATGATGAACCCAGCGATGCGTCCGCAAGAGTCGACTATGATCAAAAGTGTGGCAATGGCAGCAGCAGGCATTTTGCTGCTTATTCCAGGCGTGCTTAGTGATTTACTGGCGTTACTGGTGGTATTGCCACCGGTGCAAAAGAAACTCAAAGACTTTGCTAATAATTACATCATGAACAACCAGCAAAAAATGATGGAAATGATGGCCAAGCAGATGGGCGGGCAAATGGGAGCTGGTCAAAATCCGTTCGGCGGTGCTGGAGGTATGGGTGGTCAAAACCCATTTGGTGGGGCAGGTGGTACGAATAACCAAAATCCATTTGGTCAACAACAAAAGCCATTTGGTAATGTGTTTAAACAGCATACCACTGTGGATGGTACTGCCAAAAACATTCCTAAGGATGTGAAAAAAATTACTAAGTCAGCCAATGATGAGTAGTGTGTTGATTATAAGTTAGTCATAAAGCAATTTTGACATAAAAAAAGCCCCTTTCGTCAATGACAAAAGGGGCTTTTTAGTGGCTATCACTAATTTCTTATTAACCTGTTGGCTATAAAGAAATAGCAATTAACCGAATATAACAACCGAAGTGCCGCCGTAAGATGGTGACCCATGAACCGTGAAGTTCAGGGCGGATGCGTCATTGCCTCGGCAGGTTTCCTGAGACACCGCAAGCGGTGCAGGCATACACAATGAAGCAATAGGTACCACATCCTGGTAAAGCATTATCGGCTCAGGGAATAAACATCTACTAGCCAACACTTCAGAATACATTTATCTTAACCAATGGTTTGAGTGATTGCAAGTGCGATTTACAGATTGATACGTGGCTTATTGATACGTGCTCTAAGAATGAACATTATTAATATTAAAAATTCACTAAATTTTTAGTTAAATTAAGGCATAAAAAACGCTTGATTGGTAGCCTAAAAGGTCGATTTTTCAGCTATTTTGAGATGTGTGGTAAGATAGAGGGCTTTAAACATCCTAATCCAGCATTATAGGCGTTCATTCACTTGAGGAGCGGTAATCCATGACCAATACCCAGCAACAATCAGAATTTATCGATAATAATCAGCAAAATAGCGATCAAAATAAAAAAGTGCCTCATGTTTTAATGATATTAGATGGTTTTGGGCATCGTGAAGATAGTAAGGATAATGCGATTGCTGCTGCTAACATGCCAAATATGGATAAAATTTATCAGCAATACCCGCATGGATTAATATCCGCATCAGGAGAGGACGTTGGCTTGCCAGATGGTCAATTTGGCAATTCAGAAGTTGGACATATGAACTTGGGTGCTGGTCGCGTTCTTTATCAAGATTCTACTCGTATCTCAAGTGAGGTGGCCAATCGTGAGTTCTACAAAAACGAAGCCTTGGTTAATGCAGTAAAAGCCGCCAATAAGCTTGGCGGTAACGTCCATATTATGGGTTTGCTGTCGGATGGCGGCGTGCATTCCAATCAGGACCATATCGAAGCGATGTGTCATTCAGCATTGGTACACGGCGCTAAGAATGTCTTTGTGCATTGTTTTTTAGATGGACGTGATACGCCGCCTAAGTCTGCTGATAAATATATCAATCGTCTACGCGACCATATCATTAAGCTTAATGCGCACTATGAGGGTGGCCGTGTACAGATTGCCAGCATCATCGGACGCTACTATGCGATGGATCGTGATAATCGCTGGGATCGAGTGCAAAAAGCCTATGAGCTTATCACTGAGGGTAAAGCGGATCGTTTAGCAACTCGTGCTGATGGTGCGGTACAAGCGGCTTATAAAGCCCGTGAAACCGATGAATTTATCAATCCTACTGTGGTCATTGGACGTGACGAGGTGCCATATACCGTTGATGACAATGACGCTCTCATTTTTATGAATTTCCGCGCTGATCGTGCGCGCGAGCTTGCACAAGCTTTTGTATTACCAGATCATGAATTTTCAGGTTTTGCCCGCCATAAGCAGCCAAAGCTTGCCGCGTTTGTGATGCTGACTAAGTATTCTGATGTTTTGGCGGACAATCCTAAAACCAGCATCGCTTATTATCCAACCTCATTAACCAATACACTTGGCGAATATTTGCAGGATAAGGGTAAAACCCAGCTGCGTATCGCTGAAACTGAAAAGTATGCCCATGTGACTTTTTTCTTTAGTGGTGGCCGTGAAGAAGAGTATAAAGGTGAGACACGTATTTTAGTGCCTTCTCCTGATGTCGCGACTTATGATCTACAGCCTGAGATGAGCGCCCCTGAAGTGACGGATAAATTGGTAGCTGCTATTGAGTCTGGTAAATATGATGTAGTGATTGTCAATTATGCCAATGGCGATATGGTTGGGCATACCGGTATCTTTGATGCTGCTGTCAAAGCAGTAGAAGCGCTAGATATCTGCGTTGGTCGCGTAGAGGCAGCAGTACGTGCGGCTGGTGGCGACATGCTTATCACAGCAGATCATGGCAACTGTGAGCAGATGCAAGACTATGAAAGTGGTCAAGTGCATACTCAACATACTACTGAGCACGTTCCACTAATTTATATTGGTGAGAAAAAATTAAAAGTACGTAGCGGCGGTAGACTTAGCGATGTCGCACCCACTATTTTGGCGTTGATGAATATCGAACCACCTACTGGAATGACCGGTGAAAACTTACTGATAGCAGCACCTTAGATCCGTCAATTCAGTATTCTGTGCTAAGACAGCTTCGTAAGATAGTAATTAATGATAGACATGTAAGGGAGAGATATTGATTATCTTTCCCTTTTTTGCCGCTATACCTTGCCTAACATTTCACTGGTAACTTATCACCTAAATTACTTGCAATACTATCCTACTCTTGGAGGGTCGCTTAATGCTATCTTATGAGCTATTATCCATTAATAACCATATAATAACTATATAACAATAATGTCGTAACTTTTTTGGACAAATTTTTTAGGTGATTCATTTTATGCATTCTATCAGCCCTATACTTTCATTGGTGTCTAAACGATTAGAGCATCTGATGATGACAGTATCTATTCGCTCTTATGTATTAAAGCCGACACTTATCGTTGGTCTGCTGGGGCTGAGCGTGGTTAATATGCAGGCACAAGCAGCCATCAAAGATACTATCGCTCAACCTACCGCTAGCCCTACGGCAAGTTTACAATTGATCCGTTTACATACGAATGACGTGCCATTAGAGAACGATGCCGATGATTTATCAGACATTGCTGATATGTTGGAGTCTGCGGATCAAACGGATGATTCAATAGATAGTATAGCTGATGAAAGTGCGTTAAATAATGAATCAGACGCTATCAATACTGATATTCCCGCTGAAGTGGCTCAGGTTTCGTTAAATGCTATCTCCCCAGAGACGCTAAAAACCTTTGTAGCGTTGGTTGATTTGGTCCGCCGTGAATATGTTGATACCGTTAATGATGAAGAGTTGTTTAACAATGCGATGAGCGGCATGTTGACTAAGCTTGATAGCCATGCTGAATTTTTGGATGCTGAAGCCTATGAAAATCTGCGCGCTTTTACTGAAGGTGATGTTGGAGATATTGGCATTAAGGTAGAGTATCAATCGCAATCAGGCTATTGGGTCATTACCGACGTAGTCGATGACTCACCTGCCGATAAAAAAGGTATTGCGGTTGGCGATTATCTACATCAAGTAGATGAATTTAAGCTTGGTGAAGATGAAGAAAGTAATGATATTGATCAACTCTTGACAGGGATTGCGGGTACACAAGTGGACGTTGTTACTTCAAAAGCAGGACGCCGTAAACATACCACGACTTTACAGCGTAATAACAACCATCCGCAAATTGTTGAAACCCGTCTCGTTGATGGTATCGCCATTATTAGATTACCGGCGTTTCAGAACAACAGCCGCGAAAAACTGCTACAAAGCTTAATCGATTTAGAAGCACCAGTGTCGGGCGTTTTGTTAGATATGCGTGATAATCCGGGTGGGGTATTGGCATCAGCTGTGAGCGTTGCCAGCCTGTTTATGAGTGATACTGATGTGGTACAAGTAAAGGGTCGCCAAAGTGATTCACGTACTTTATCGACTCAAGGCGTAGCATTACTCGAACCATTACCAATGGTAGTTTTACAAAATCGCTATTCAGCGTCAGCAGCCGAGGTGTTAGCAAGTAGCTTGCAAGCGCAAAAGCGTGCCACTATCTTGGGTGAAGTCAGCTATGGTAAAGGCTCGGTACAGTCAGTGATACCACTTAATGATGAACAGGCAGTCAAGCTAACGGTTGCTAATTATATGACTGCCTCAGGTAAGAAAATAGAAGGTATTGGGGTAGAGCCTGATGTGGCATTATCGGGTAGTGAGAGCACATGGGAGCAGCAAGCGCTTGATCTATTAAGAAAGAAGGCGCTTGTTTCAGGTATTCGGTTTGTACGTAAAGCACCTACAGAAGACCGTTCTGAGAAAAACACTGCTATTAAAAACAATACCATTCAAAACAGCGCTATTAAAAACAGCACCGTTAAAAATAATAGCGTTATAAATAATGTCATTGAAAAACCGACACCTAAAGATAAGTTTTAATTTAATCTTAAAAGAGGCCGTACTATTCAGACTGATCTTCAGCAATATCTAGTTTGCTCATACGATAGCGCAGAGATCGAAAGGTGGTTCCTAACAATTCAGCTGCTTGGGTCTTATTCCAGCCTGTTTGCTTAAGCGCGGTGATAATCAACTGCTTCTCTTGTTCTTGAAGATAGTGCTCTAACCCCTGTGCTGGCAATTGCATATCGGCTATCGCTTCTGTACCTGTGAGTTTATTTAATCCTTCACTGTCATCATGCTGCTCGATTAATGATTCTTTTATATGTTGACCTATTGAGCTGTCTGCTGATTCTACGGTATTAGGCACTGAGCGCTGATTGATTGAAGGCGTCATCGAAGAATAGTGCTGAGTAATCGTACGGTAGGGGTGTAGATTATTCGTTGTTTGTTGAGATGTTGTTTGCTGAACCTTTTTTTCTACTATAGACTGAGATTGGTCGTGAGCATTTTCTTTTGCAGTATCCTTTAAAGATTCAGCTAAGTTATTCTCATTGATATTTTGATTTTTCGGTGCTATGTTTTCTTGATACATATGGTCTTCTTGATGCATATAAAAATCAGATAGACCGAGATGGCTGGCATCAATCATTGATGTTTCAGATAATGTTACTGCACGTTCAAGCACATTACGTAGCTCACGAACGTTACCAGCGAAATTATGTTGTTGTAAGCGCATGCAGGCATCTGCTGTGAGCAAAGGTAACGATTCCAACTGCCATTCTTCAGCGATCAGCGCCAAAAAATGCTTGGCTAACACTGGTATGTCGTCACGTCTGGCATTAAGTGTCGGCAGTTTAAGCTCAATTACGTTGATGCGGTAATATAAATCCTGCCGAAACATTCCCGCCTTTACCAGTTGGTTCAAATCTTTATGTGTCGCCGATAATATACGAATATCGACCGGCAGCTCTTTGGTATCACCGATCGCGCGAACCGTCTTCTCTTGAATGGCACGCAGTAGTTTGACTTGCATCGCTAAAGGTAAGTCTGCTACCTCATCTAAAAATAAGGTACCACCATTAGCCTGTTGAAATAGACCTTGCTTGTCAGCGACAGCGCCCGTAAAGCTACCTTTTTTGTGACCAAAAAACTCTGATTCCATCAGCTCTGAAGGTATTGCTCCACAGTTGACCGGTACAAAACTGCCATCTCGACGCGGGCTTAAGTCATGAATCAATCTAGCAACCACTTCTTTGCCGGTACCTGAAGCACCAGATAAAAATACCGGCGCTTGTGAGCGTGCCAATTTTAAAATAGTGTTTTTTAGAGGATGCATCACCGCTGAATTACCAATCAGACGATCATCCAACATCTGCTGTTCAGGTGAGCGCTGAGGCGTAGATTTTGCGGCATTGTCTTGCTGGATAACCTTTAGAGCGTTTTCAACCAACTGACGTAAACGTGGTAGCTCAAGGGGTTTATTAACAAAATCAAAAGCCCCTAGTTTTAACGCTTCAATCGCTAAATCCATACTACCATGTGCCGTAATAACAGCGATAGGCTTACTAGAGCTAGCACTGATGTATTTGACCAACTCTAACCCTGAACCGTCAGGTAACTTTAAATCAGTTAAGCAAAAATCATAGTCATTTTCCTGCCAGTATGATTTTGCCTGTGACAAAGTATAGGCGACATCACTTTTGATACCCATCTTGGTCAGCGTAATTTGCATCAATCGGCATAAATCCACTTCATCATCGACGACTAGCGCGGTTGTTGTCATACATCATCTCATTGTCTTCAAGTATTACAAAAGTATTAAAAAAATAATCCTACAAGGATTTATAGAGCATAAATAGTGGTGTTTATAGCAGGTGTATGGTTTTGGGGGTCAAATATAGATCGTTTAAACTTAAACAGCTTTTAACCAAAGGCTGGTTTATTAGATATTTACGCTCATTTATTCACACAAATGCTTAGTCAGTAATTTAATTATAAATGGCGGGGGCAATCAGACGAAAGCAGGTTTTTTTATAGTCAGGCACGTAAAGTAACCGGGCATGATTGGCCTCACAAAACGCTTGGGATAAATACAATCCCAAACCGGTACCGGCCTTATCTGTAGTAAAAAATGGATTAAACAAATGTATTAAATCATCAACACCAACGCCAGTACCGCCATCTAAAACATCGATTATAACATCGTTATCCGCACAATAAATTTCGATTTCCACAAAGGTGTGAGGGTGGACGTAGCTACTATGACGTAAGCCGTTATTAATCAGATTGATTAAAATTTGTTCTAATTGATGGGTGTCAAATGAGATAGTGTTCTTAGTATTAACGTGTAAAAAAACATCATGACCTTGAAAGTAATTGTCCAAAAATTGTGGCATCCAATCAGCAAGCACAATGGTTTGCTGATTGGCCGTCTGCTGGCGAGACAGTTTTAAAACATCCTCAATAATACGATTAACGCGTTTTGTTTGCGCAAATATCATTTTATAAAGTTCATGATTGCCTGCTGTTTCACTATTTAAACGGTCGTTATTTAGATTGGCTGTTATCTTGTCAGCTGCCATCTCGCTTTCTAAAACGTCTTCTATTAACAATTGGCTCGCTTGGGAGATGGCCGCTAAAGGGTTTCTTATTTCATGGGCAATACTGGCAGTCAGTTGTCCAAGCGAGGCCAGTTTTAATTGTTGAGCGCTGGCTTGTTCACGGCGTAAATCCTCTAATATAATTAATTTACTGTCATCTTTTAAAGGGATAATCTCGACACGCAGCTTGCCGACAACTGAAGCATTGGCGACGGCTGGCAACTCATAAACGAAAGTACGTGATTGCCCAGTGGCTATTGATAAGCAGGCATCAAACAGTTGTAGGTGTTGTTCACTAAGCTGCTGTTGAAAGTCGGATAATGGCTCATTATTGTTTTTACTTAGGGCGTTTTTGCGTGTATCGCTTGATGATTTGATTGCGCCGCTAGCAGTGTCTTTTAGCGCTAGCAGTGAATGATTTGGAATACTAAGTAATTGATGAGCTGCAAGGTTTGCCAGTACAACGTCTTGGTCATCAATGACGATGACACCATTGGCCATTTGAGTAATGACTTCCTTGTTAATCACGTTCAGTCGTTCGACTTCTTTGACATGAATAGCAGCTACTTTCTCAAGCTGCACCAAGCGCTGCGAGATTGACCAACTTAAGCCTCCGACTGCCAAAAAGCTGGCTGACATCAGTAGGGCGTCCCCTAAATTTGCCAAACTCATACTATTAGCGATGGCATAAAAAAACTGCTGGTAAATAACAAAAATGATAGCAAGCAAGGTAATAATCAGCGCTTGTGAACCATGTAAAAGCATGAAGCTTGCAGCTACCACCACCATATACAGCATGGTTAGCTGCAAATCAGGTGCGCCAGCGGTATAAAGCAGCAAGCTTAAGATGATGACATCTAGCGCCAAGCCAAAAGCCAGCTGTCGGCGCATATTCTTGCCAACGGTATAAAATAATCCTAGCAAAATCAAACTCAGTAAAACATAGAAGCTGAGCACGGTTTGCTGCAAAAAGCTTGGTAAGGATGCGCTGCTATTAGCGCGAACCGTAATATAAACCAACAGCATAGAAAATAAGCTGACGACAAAACGATAGCTGCTATAAATGAGTCCTAACCTGCGCAACTGCGCTAAGGGCAAGGTATCATCTTGCTGTAAATAGCTGGTAATAACGGATATAAGGCTAGGAGTAGATTTCGCAGTTTTTAGAGATTTCATGGCTTGACCGCAATAAAAAATACTTACTTAATAGTTGTTTATTTAGAAAGTAAGTGTTTAGTAAATAACTGTTTAAAAACTATTTACCAGAGTCGCTGTTTACTAGAGTAGCTATGGCTGAATGAGGCCATGGCGAATCGCCAAATGAGTCAATTTCACATCACTATCGACATTCACTTTTTCATAAATGCGATAACGATAGGTATTGATAGTTTTTACGCTCACAAATAACTGATCTGCGATTTGCTGGGGGCTTTGGCAGTTAACCACCATCATCGCTACTTGCTTCTCACGATCACTTAATAAGTCAAAAGGTGAGTTGGCATTATCAGATAATAGAACATCAGCCAATTGTTCAGCTACGTCTTGGCTAAAATAACGGCCACCCTGATAGATTTTTTTGACCGCTATGATCATCTCATCAAGCGGTGTGCCTTTAGTAATATAACCATTGACGCCCGCTTTGATAAGCATCGAAGGATAAGGCTGAGCTGACATACTACTAACCGCCAAAATTTTGATGCCCATATCAAGCTGAATCAAGCGTTTGGTTGCTTCAAGCCCACCAATGTTAGGCATATTAACATCCAGTAATATCACGTCAGGACGCAGCTGCTTTGCCAATCTTATTGCCATATCACCGCTGTCTGCTTCGCCGACGACTTCAATATCAGCACTGTCTGCCAGCATACGGCTAATACCCATCCGCACCAAATCATGATCATCTACTACTAATACTCGAATCATCGTTATACTCTTTTCTATCGGTCAAAATAAAAGGTGCACTGCTAAGCTTAAACTACCTAAAACATTCTAATTATTCAGCATCAATTTGCTAGCTAACAAATATACCAAGATTGAATGTCACATTTAAGTATTAAATACGCAATTGGCTGGTTAACAGCTTAAATGTAATGATATATTGCACTAATGTTAATTAGTATTGCTGAAATATAAAGTAAATGTAGTAAAGTTTGAATGTGGCTAAGAAATGGCATCTAATTGATTTAGCAGATTAAACTTAAATGCAAACCATGATACACTAAAAATACAAAAACTCTATGTGAGTATCTACAAACACATCCATAAACGCTACGTACGTTGTTGCCGTTAGTCAGTATGTAACTCATTTACTAACTAACAGCATCGCGGCGGCAGGAGGCATAATGAAGCAACTACCATTAACCAAACAGCAATTAATCGCTGCTATGATTTCATTGAGTTTGGGCAGTATGGCACAAGCCGCGCTTACAATTAATGGTAGCTCTAGTTCTGAGTCTAGTGCTCGTATGAGCTGGGGCGGTGCCGATAGCTTGTCTGAAGCGCGTAGCATCATGTCTAAGTCTAGTAATAGCTCTGCGATTAAAAAAGTAGATAGCGGCTATGGCACGACCAATATTACCAATACGCCTACTAATGCCAGCAATTTTGGTAGCAGTAATAACAACAGTTATAATAACGCCAATAGCTATAACACTACTTATCGCGGTAGTTTTGGCAACAGTAGCATGATTCCGATCAGCACCGATTCGCGCAGTGTCGCGGTCATCGATGCAGAGACGGGCGAATCTATCTATCAAAAAGATGCTGATGTTGCGCGTCCTATGGCCAGTATTACCAAAGTCATGACGGCTATGGTGGTGTTGGATGCCGGTTTAGATATGCGAGAAGAGATTACGCTTGATCCAGAAGATTTCGTTGGTCCTAAACGTGCTAGCTCAAATCTAAAATCAGGCGATCGTCTAAATCGTGCTGAGATGCTATTGATGGCATTGATGAAATCAGAAAACCCAGCAGCAAAAAGTCTCGCCCGTAATTATCCAGGTGGCTATAGCGCCTTTATGCGTGCTATGAACCGCAAAGCTCAAGAGATTGGTATGAGCACTGCTTTCTTTGGTGATCCAACGGGTCTTGATAAACGTAACGTTGCTTCATCGAATGACTTGGTGAAAATGGTACGTGCTGCCGGTAATTATGATGTGATTCGTCGTTTTTCGACCACTAAGAGCTATGACTTTTATGTGTCTAACTACTCAAATGGTAACCGCACTTATAAAGCCAATAACACCAGCAGCTTAGTTCGTGACGGCAGTTATCCTATTGGTATCTCAAAAACAGGCTTTATCAATGAAGCAGGTCGTTGCGTTGTGATGGAAACGCGCGTCAATAACCGTCCGGCAATTATTGTCATTCTAGGTGCCAACAGCTCAGCAACACGTTGGGGCGATGCTAAAAATATCTTAAACAGCTTGGCGACGCGCCGTACTGTATAAGTTGGTTAAGCTAACATTGTTAAACAAGCATCGATAAACCAATATTATTAAACTGACATTGATGAATAAAAAGGCTGTTATGCGATATAACAGCCTTTTTATTGTTTAGTATTTCTTGTGTCAAAAACCGTATTGATAGTAAGGATCGTTAAATGACTCAGCCATCAGTTTCCACCGTTTCTCATGCCATACCTAAGTTATATCTGCTCACTAATGACGATGAGTTTCCGATTTTATACCGTAAGTTAGAAGCCGCATTAGCGACAGGATTAATAGCTCTATTGCAAATTCGACGCAAGCAGATACTGGCATTACCTGATGGTGAGTCGACTCTATACGAAGAAGCATTAAAGATAGTTGATTTGGCCAAAGTGTATAAGGTAGCGGTCGTTATTAATGACGATATCAGTTTGGCAGCAAAGCTTAGCGTCGGTGTGCATTTAGGGCAGCAAGATGGCGACATTAGTGATGCCAAACAGTATTTAGCACCGAATCAGATTATCGGTCGTACTTGTCATGGTGATATAGATCTGGTCAAAGAGGCGAAAAATGGTGGTGCAAGTTACGCCGCAATGGGCGCAGTCTTTGCCTCGAATACTAAACCAAATGCCAATGTTATCTCGCGTCAGCAGCTCATTGATGGCTGTCAGCAAGGAATCGGGATATGCGTGATAGGTGGTTTAACGGCAGAAAATATTACTGAGCTGGTAGGTTTGCCAATTACTTATGTGGCGGTGGTCGGTGATATTATGGACTTACCTGTGCATCAAATTGCTGCGCGTTGTCAGCAGTGGCAGCAGGCGCTTAGCAAGTGGCAGTTATCTATATAGTGCTAGTCTACTTATAAGCGAAGGAAAAAACGCTCATATTTAATGAGCGCTTGTAATAACAAACGATTGTATTAATTCGCTAAATTTATCGTATAGCTAATTACTAAAATGCTATTCGGCATGATCCATACATAGGGTTGCGTAAGGTATGGCTTCCAAACGTTGTTGTTGAATTTGTTCACCACACACTTCACATTCGCCGTAAGTGCCATTTTCGATATGGCTTAAGGCATTTTCGACGTGGACTAAACTTTGACGTGCTTCAACCATTAGATTTCTACGCATATCGTTTTGACGATAAGAGATGGCTTGGTCTTCCCAATGTTCATTGAGATCGTCTTGAGGGTTTTGGATATGGTCTTCGATTTTACTAATCCGAGTCTCATATTCTTCTTTTAGTTGTAATAAGCTTTCTTTGGCAGCTTTGAAGTCGATACTCATAGTATTCTCCTAATAGGTTATTTTTATTGTTGGACTGATTTATTATAAGTAGTTTTTCTAGCATAAACAGCCTCTCTATCATAAACGGCAGTATCCTTAAGTACCACCACGAAATGTTACTGCTCGCTTTATTGATTTTAAATACATTCATTTAGCGATGAGCAAAATTTATAGCAGGTTCTTTATAAGCGCGTGTTAGAAAACTGCTAGAATACACCGCCTTAAATTCTTGTTAGATCAGTTTTATAAAAATAACTAGTAAAATGAATCGATTAGATAAGTTTGATAAAAATTATTCAGTAACATTTAGCAAACAGCCACATTGTAGATTAACAATAGATGATGCATAGGAGCAGGTGATGAATTTTTTGCGTATGAGTGAGCTGGCTTTAACCGGTAAAGTAGTATTGATTCGTGAAGACCTAAACGTACCTATTAAAAATGGTAAAATCAATAGTGACACGCGCTTGCGAGCCAGTTTACCCACTATTAGAATGGCGTTGGATAAAGGAGCAGCAGTTATTATCTGTTCACATTTAGGCCGTCCGACTGAAGGTAATCCTGAAGCGCAGTATTCACTGTCTCCAGTTGCTAATTATTTAACCGAAAAGCTTGGCGAATCGTTGAAGCAGCCAGTGACCTTTAACCGCGACTATCTTACTCAAGGTTTATCCATCAAGGCGGGTGAAGTAGTACTACTAGAAAACGTGCGTTTTAATGAAGGTGAAAAGAAAAATGATGCGGCTTTAGCACAGAAATATGCAGATTTGTGCGATGTATTTGTGATGGACGCATTTGGTACTGCGCACCGTGCGCAAGCGTCAACGGAAGGCGTTACCCAAGCCATGCATCAAGCAGGCAAAGTAGCTTGCGCCGGACCTTTATTGGCAGCAGAGCTTGATGCATTAAGCTTGGCACTTGAAACGCACGCACAGCCGATGCTGGCTATCGTTGGCGGCTCCAAAGTATCGACTAAGCTTGAAGTGCTACATAGCTTGGCTGAAATATGCTCACAGATTATCGTTGGTGGTGGTATTGCCAATACCTTTTTGGCAGCGCAAGGTCATAGTGTTGGTGCCTCACTATATGAAGAAGATTTGCTAGATACAGCTTGTGAAATCATGAAAAAAACCGATATATTGCTACCTGACTATGTCGTCGTTGCCGATAAAAACGAAATCAACTTCGATGACTTTACCGGCTCATTACAACAAGCTACTGCGACAATAAAATCTGTCGATGCAATCGGTGACAATGATATGATATTAGACATTGCTCCAGAAAGCGCCAAACAATTAGCTAATGCTATTATTAACGCAAAAACCATCTTATGGAATGGTCCAGTAGGTGTTTTTGAGGTAGATGCTTTTGGTCATGGCACCAAAATAATGGCAGATGCTGTCAAAAAGAGCCAAGGTTTCTCGATTGCTGGTGGTGGCGATACTTTAGCCGCGATTGACAAATATCAGGTTGCTGACGGCGTTAGCTATATGTCAACCGGTGGTGGCGCATTCTTGGAATTTGTAGAAGGAAAAGTCCTACCTGCGGTTGCTGCATTACAAATTAACGAATAGGTCTTTAATGATACATCAGCAGTTTCGTAACATTAGGGGTACAACCCAAGGCGTATATCTAGGGTAGGCTGTAAAAATAATACGCTGACTGTCATTGTTATCTCATAGTTTAAGAGCTATAAGCGTGAATTGTTATGCATTATTGTTAAGTAGTAATTATTTGTTTCTATACTGAAAATTGTTATTGCATGTCTAATTTGCACTCTATAAAATAGCGCAAACCATGTATTTGACATGCTTTATTTATGAGAGGTTTATTATGTTAAAACGTCATTTATTACTTGCTAGCCTTCTTGCTGGTACTTTTGCAGTCACTGCATGTAGCCAAGAAACACAAGATAAAACGGCAGCTGCAGCTGACTCTGCTGGCGAAGATGCTGCTGCCAACACAGAAGAAGCTGCTGCTAAAACTGAAGCTGCTGCTGCTGAAGCCGAAGTAGCTGCTCAAGAAACAGGTGCTAAAGCTGCAGAAAATGCTGAAACAGCGGGTGCTGCTGCTACCGATGCGCTAGCAAATACTGGCGAAGCGATCACTGAAGGCACGAACAAAGCTGTTTCAGGTACTGCTAACGCTGTTGCTGATGGTGCTGAAGCTGTTGCTGATGGCGCAAATGATGTTGCTGTTGATGCAGAGCAACAATACTAAGAAAAATAAAGCTAAATCATTAGCTTATTAGTTGCTTTACAAGCCCTTAAAAGATGGAAAAGCCTTGGTGATTACCAAGGCTTTTTTGTATTCTCTAGAATAGCTTGAGCAGTGATAAATCAAAAAGTTTTCTATGAATTAAAACACTCTTTTACTCGATGCAGGAGTTTTTCTCAATTCGTTTTTTTATTACATCGCTCTTGCAAGCAATTTTATAAAATCAGTTATTATTTCTAATAAATTAGCGAGTCAAACAAATAGTCAGCTAAGCGCTACGAAGCAGCGGTAATTTTTGCTATAATCACGGCGTAATAATGACGAGCAAAAAATAGTCCTTTTTGCTAGATTTATAATGGAACATCCATTACAAATCCGGGTTGAAGGGCAAGGATAGCAGCGTCGTACTGTTAAAAATAATTTCTTAATATCATCTTCAAAATACTATTTTTAAAATTTAATCAGAGAGCGTCTTATGGCTTTAATATCGTTACGTCAACTTTTGGATCATGCTGCTGAACACAACTATGGTGTTCCTGCTTATAATGTCAATAATTTAGAGCAAATGCGTGCCATAATGATGGCGGCTGACGCCTGTGATTCTCCTGTCATTGTACAAGCCAGCGCCGGAGCACGTAGCTATGCAGGGTCGGCATTTTTACGCCACCTGATTACTGCTGCTATTGAAGAATGGCCACATATTCCAGTCGTTATGCATCAAGATCACGGTATGTCACCTGCGATTTGTCAGCGCTCAATCCAACTTGGCTTTTCATCAGTGATGATGGACGGCTCGCTTGGTGAAGATGGCAAAACGCCAATGGATTATGATTACAACGCCAGCGTCACGCGTGAAGTAGTCAAAATGGCTCACGCTTGCGGTGTTTCAGTAGAAGGCGAGATTGGTTGCTTGGGTAGTTTAGAGACTGGACTGGCTGGTGAAGAAGATGGTTCTGGCGCAGAAGGCGTATTGGATCATGAGCAACTATTAACCAGTGCTGACGAAGCCGAGCAATTTGTTAAAGATACTAACGTTGATGCGCTAGCCATCGCTATCGGTACCAGCCACGGTGCGTATAAATTTACCCGTCCACCGACAGGCGATATTTTATCGATTGAGCGCGTAAAAGAGATTCATGCACGCATTCCTAATACGCATCTGGTGATGCATGGTTCTTCATCAGTGCCGCAAGAATGGCTAAAAGTCATTAATGAAAATGGCGGTAACATCGGTGAGACTTATGGTGTGCCTGTTGAGCAAATCGTTGAAGCGATTAAGCATGGCGTCCGTAAAGTCAATATCGATACCGATTTACGGTTGGCATCAACAGGCGCTATCCGTAAATTCCTTGCAGAAAATCCTAGTGAGTTTGATCCACGTAAATATTTCAAAGCCTCTATGGTAGCGATGTCAGATATCTGTACCAATCGTTTTGAAGCTTTTGGCTCTGCTGGTCAAGCGCATAAGATTCGCCCTATTAGCCTCGAAGGTATGGTCGATTTTTATAAATAAGCTTGACTGATAAAACACAGCACTCAATAACGAGATGGCCGCTCATTTCATTTTTTATAATAGCGCTTATAAGAGGTAGTGGATTATGATTGGATTGATTACTGGACAGGTGCAGTACTTGATGGCACCAACGGCTTGTGTCATGACCACCTCTGGCGTCGGCTATGATATCGAGTTGCCACTGCCGTCATTTTGCCAGTTGCAACTGAATCAGCAAGCAAGTATCTGGACGCATTTTCATGTTCGTGAAGATGCGCAGCTATTGTTTGGTTTCATCGATCGTAAAGAGCGTGATGTCTTTCGTCAATTGATTAAAATCAACGGCGTTGGTGCAAAAATGGCGCTGGCGATGCTGTCTGCAATGTCAGCGGCTGAGCTAAAAATGCACGTTGAGCAAGATTCAGAAACAGCACTCATGCGTATTCCTGGTATTGGTAAAAAAACGGCTCAGCGTTTGTTAATTGAGTTAAAAGATAAGCTGAAAAATATCGAAGTCGATGACAGCAATCTAGAGTTTATCACTCAATCAGCGCCAATTTCTCACGAAGGCAGTATCATTGCTGAGGTGGAAGGCGCTTTAGTGAGCTTGGGCTATAAAGAAAAAGAAGCTCAGCAAGCGATTAAGGCGGCGAAGCGTAACGGCGAGACGTTTGCAGATACTCAAAGCTTATTAAAAGCTACCTTGCAGCAGTTTCAGAGTTTTAAATAGTCGTGCTGTATATGAATAATGATTATTAAAAACAAGCGACATTAGGTGTCGCTTGTTTTCGTTTTGGCGCCGCCTTTATGATGTTTTGCATGACTTATGCGTAGCGTTTGGTTATGCTATTTATTATCCAATCTTTTAAAAATAATCTTTTAAATATAATGATAAAATCTATGATGCAAGATCGTTTGATTAATCCACTCGAAGGAGCAGCTGATGCTCCTGATGCCAATATTCGACCAGCATTATTGGCTGAATATATCGGTCAGCCAGTGGTACGCGAGCAGATGGAAGTCTTTATTGCAGCGGCACGTGCGCGCGATGAAGCGCTAGATCATACGCTAATCTTTGGTCCGCCAGGCTTAGGTAAGACCACCCTTGCCAATATTATCGCTCGTGAAATGGGTGGAAACCTACGCTCAACTTCTGGACCTGTGCTAGAGCGTGCCGGTGACTTAGCGGCGATGCTGACCAATCTAGAAGCCGGTGACGTACTTTTTATTGATGAGATTCACCGTTTAAGCCCAGTCATTGAAGAAATTCTTTATCCAGCGATGGAGGATTTTCAGCTGGATCTTATGATTGGCGAAGGTCCAGCAGCACGCTCTATCAAGCTTGATTTACCACCTTTTACTTTGGTAGCAGCTACTACGCGAGCAGGATTATTAACGTCACCACTACGTGATCGCTTTGGTATCGTGCAGCGCCTTGAGTTTTATAATATTGCTGATTTGACCACGATTGTCAGTCGTGCCGCGCGTCTGATGCGAGTACCGATGACTGAAGATGGCGCAGTTGAGATTGCTCGCCGTGCTCGTGGTACGCCAAGGATTGCTAACCGTTTACTACGCCGTGTACGTGATTATGCGCAAGTTAGAGGCGATGGCAGTATCAATGGTGCGATTGCGGGTAGTGCACTCGATATGCTCGCAGTCGATAGACGCGGTCTCGATCATTTAGATAGGCGTTATATCGAGATACTGCACGAACGTTTTGACTGCGGTCCTGCTGGGGTTGAAGCAGTGGCAGCAGCGATGGCTGAGGATCGTGGTACGCTTGAGGATGTGATTGAGCCATATCTTATCCAGCAAGGCTATGTACTTCGTACCGCACGCGGGCGTGTATTAACACAGATGGCGATTGATCAAATGGTATAGGATTAAAATCACAAATATTAAACCCAAAAATGCGGCTATGTTTGATTAGAAAATAAAACGTAGCCGCATTTTTTTGCTTTGATTTTTTATAAACTTATTAAATAATAGGTAAAGACTCAGGCCATATCTTACCGGGGTTTAAAATGTTTTTAGGGTCAAGGGCTGATTTGATCGCTTGCATCAGCACTAAGGCATTACCGTGCTCTTGCTGCATATATTTTTGCTTACCTTGCCCAATTCCATGCTCACCAGTGCAGGTACCATCCATCTCAATAGCGCGCGTGGCTAGGCGGCTGATAATGCCATCAGCGGTGGCGACTTCTAGCGGATTTTCGGTATCAACTAATAATAAAACATGGAAATTACCGTCACCTACATGACCAACAATAGGGCCAATCATGCCTGATTCTTCGATATCCTTTGCCGTGGCGCTGACGCATTCAGCAAGACGTGAAATTGGCACGCAGGCATCAGTCGATAATGCACTGGCTTCTGGTCGTAGGGCGGAGCTGGCGTGATAGGCGTTATGCCGCGCTTGCCAAAGACGTTTACGCTCAGCTTCATTGGTATCCCAAGCAAAATCGGTACCGCCAAACTCTTCGATGATGTCGGTAAACATTTGTGCTTGCTCACGAACACCAGCTTCTGTGCCATGAAATTCTACAAATAATGTCGGTGTCTCTGTTAAATTAAGATTAGCGTATTGATTACAAGCTTTAATTTGCAAAGCGTCAAGTAGCTCAATGCGAGCAATTGGCAGACACATCTGAATAGTCAACATGACTGCCTGACAAGCATCCTCAATGGTTGGAAAATGACAAATGCCGCTGCCGATACACTCGCTAATACCAAATAATTTAAGGGTAATCTCAGTGACGATACCAAGCGTACCTTCCGAGCCTATCATTAGCCGCGTTAAATCATAACCAGCGGCAGACTTTTTGGCACGTGTGCCCGTTCGAACAATCTCTCCGCTGGCGGTGACTATTTCAAGTGCCAGTACCACATCTTTCATCGTACCATAGCGTACGGCATTAGTGCCTGAAGCGCGCGTGGCGACCATACCGCCGATACTGGCATTAGCACCAGGATCTATTGGAAAAAATAATCCTGTGTCGCGCAAGTAGTGATTCAATTGCTCACGTGTGACGCCAGGTTGTACGGTAACTGTTAGATCTTCGTTATGCACCTGTAATATCGCATCCATATCTATACACAATCCGCCATAAGGCGCATTTAATTGACCTTCTAAGGATGAGCCAATACCAAAGGCAATCGCTGGCATTTGATAGTGATTGCAAATCTCGACGGCTGCTGCTACGTCATGTTTATCATTTACGGTCAATACCGCATCCGGTGGCTGATTGGCAAGCCAAGTCATGGTGTGACCATGTTGCTCTCGTATCGTTTGGTTGACACTCAGTTGGTTACCAAAACGAGTTTGCAAGGCAGCAATAGCCTCACTGTGGTCTGGTTTTACCGTATTATCAAGGTAAGAAGCGGATAAAGATGACATGGATAATTCCTAGATATAGAGCATGTTTTTAACTAAATAACTGACATATAAAATAAGACGAAGCTAACCTCTAGGTCACTTTGAATTTCCTTTAAATAAAATATAAAGTGATTTAAAGATTCTTAAATAAATTGTGCTATTTATGGTCATTAACTGGTATTTATTATCATTAAAAGCATTATACATCTAGGCTAAGATGCGCCAAATCACAACCAAAATAGCAAATAGATAAAAGATAGGTGACAGCCAACCGATAACTTGTGTCGCAATCGCAATGAAAATAGCAAAGCCTGCCAGCGCTAACCAATCTCGGCGGCGGTCGTTGAGCATATCGGCACGAATCTGCTGTATTTCACGCAATTGACTGTCTTGGCGTGACCCTTGTGAGGCGAGACTTTGCAATCCTTGGTCTAGCAGTTTGGGAATATCGGTTGTCGATAGCAATATTTCAGGCAATTGCTGGCGTAGCTGCTGTAAATTACGCATCGGATCGAGCTGCTCTTTAATCCAGCTGCTTAAAATTGGCTTGGCAAGTGACCAAATATCAAGATCAGGATATAAATCGCGACCGAGCCCTTCGACATGCACCAAGGTTTTTAGCAGCAACATTAGTTGTGGTGGAATACTCATATGATGGCGGCGGGCAATGTCTAAGATTTGCATCAAGACGCCAGCAAAGTCGATATCGTTAATGGATTTTTGCAACATCGGCCCGACTGTACGTTTCATATCACGCATCAACGCATGCTTATCGGCACTTGGCGGTATCCAGCCAGCTCGGCTGACGATATCAACCATTGCAGTAAAGTTATTATTCATGACCGCCAATAGCATTCGCGCTACGATGAGCTGATCGTCCTTTGATAAGGTGCCCATGATGGCACAATCAAGACCGATATAGCGTGGCTCATGACCCAAGTCAATCGCAGCCATATTTGCATGAATGGTTTTAACGGGCGGTGTTTCTACAAATACATTGCCTGGATGCATATCGGCATGGAAGAAATTATCACGAAATACTTGGGTAAAAAATATCGTTAAGCCTTTTTCTGCCAGTGCGGCTCGGTCATAGCCCAGCTGATCAAATACCTCAACTTGGGAGATAGGCACACCTTGAATACGTTCCATCACCATGACATTCTTGGCAGCGTCATAGACTTCAGGCACGTACATTAATGCTGAACCTAAGAAGTTGTTGCGCATTTGGGTGGTATTGTCTGCCTCTAACGTCAAATCCAACTCGTTGAGCATGACTTGCCGATAGTCTTCGACAATATCGATAACATGCACGGCACGCGCCGCTTCAATACGAGCCGATGCCCAGCCAGCCAATTCACGTAGCAGCTCAAAGTCTGTAATGATGGTAGTGCGAATATCAGGACGAACGACTTTTACCACCACTTCACGGCCATCATGTAGGGCGGCGGTATGTACTTGAGCGATAGAAGCTGCTGCTAAAGGTTTTACATCAAAGCGTGCAAATAAAGTATCGATAGATTGACCAAGACCATTTTTAGGGTCTTGGATTTGAGCAATGGCGATATCAGAGTCAAAAGATTTAACTTTATCTTGCAGTTGAATCAATTGCTCGATAATCTCAGGCGGCACTAAGTCGCGACGCGTCGAGAGTAATTGCCCAAGCTTTAAAAAAAGCGTACCCATATCTTCAAGAGCGTATTTAATCGCATTGGGTTGATGCTTTTTACCCCAAGCTGCTGGATGCATGCGGATTAAACGCGCTAAAGGTTGTAGCTGCGGCACCTCTTCAACAGACAGATGCGTGTCAATACGATAGGTGGCGGCAATACGCCAAAGCTCAAGTAAACGGGCGCGATGAGATAATAGCATGAGGTATAAGTACTCTAGATAAAGTCGAAAATAGGGTAGGCGCTGTGATTATTTATGCGGCAAAAAATACTACAGCAGCACTGTCTTACTTTTAAAGTAAGTCGTTATAGATTAAGCCGCTATAGATAATGTCTGATTAATAAGACCTTTATCTTTATCTATGACCGGTTAAACGCGCTTGCTCTTCTTTAATCGCTGCCAGTCTGGCTTCTTCACGTTCGACATCTGCCCGCAACTTTAATAACTGCTGCTTAAGATCATTCACCTCTGCTGTCTGCATAGGGTCAGAGTCAACATTACCCGCTACATCATTAGCCCAGTCGCTGACATCGTTAAAGGCGCGTTTGGCATTATGACGCCAGCCACCTTTAAGTTGTGAGATAAGCAGATGCAATTGACTTGCCATTGGCTTACCAATGAAGGGTTCGAGCTGTCCGGCCACATCGGGATCAAATCCTGCTACCAGTTGTTTAAGCTGCATCAGCACTTTGTAATCACCAGCGATAGGCAAATTACCGTCAGTGCCGCGTATCAGGTTAAGCAGCTGGGCTGGATTATCAACGGTGATGATACAGTCTGGACGACTATACCCAATCCGCGATTTATCAAGGCTGGCTTTCTGGCGCTCATTCATACTGCCACTTGCTTCAAACACACTCTCACTCATGACCGGTTCAAAGCGCAAACGCTCATCGGTAAATAGCACGTCCAAACTCACATCAGGCGTACCCATGTTTAGTCGCAACACTTTACCAGCAAGCGGCGCTAGACCTGCTTTGGTAATCTCATCGCTAGCAATCGCAATATTAATCAACTTTTCGGCACCAGCCAAAAGTAAGACAGTCAGCATAAGGCTCTCACATATTTAGTTGAGCGCCTTAAAAAAGCGCTTCTTTTATTAGAATCAGTTGTTACGACTTATTAGTGTTAGCAGTTTTTATTTTCACGATTTTTATCATGAGCATTTTCATTGCTATACTTTTTCATTTCCATTTCTATAACTGCAACTGCAACTGCAACTGCAACTGCAACTGCAACTGCAACTGCTTATCGCTACGCTTTAAAACCGCGATGTACGGCGACGATACCAGCAGTCAGGTTATGATAATCACAATTTTCAAAGCCCGCTTGTTGCATCATCTGTTTTAGCGTTTGCTGATCAGGGTGCATACGAATCGATTCAGCCAAATACTTATAGCTCTCCGCATCATTGGCAATCAGCTTGCCCATAATCGGTAATGCAGTAAATGAATATAAGTCATAAGCTTTAGATAATGGCTCAAATACTGGTTTTGAGAACTCTAAAATTAATAGACGACCGCCCGGCTTAAGCACACGATACATGGCTTTTAAAGCAGCATCTTTATCCGTAACATTACGCAAACCAAAGCTAATGGTGACCAAATCAAAGCTTTCATCGTCAAAGGGCGCTAAGGTTTCAGCATTGGCCAATACGAAATCGACATTGTTACAACCAGCATTGATGAGGCGCTCACGACCGACTTCTAGCATCGCCGCATTGATGTCTGATAACACAACGTGACCATTTTTGCCCACTTCACGGCTAAAGACTTTGGCCAAATCACCCGTACCGCCAGCGATATCAAGCACATGCTGACCAGCACGAACGCCTGATAAGCTAATTGCGTAACGCTTCCATAAGCGATGGATACCAAATGACATTAAGTCATTCATGATGTCGTACTTTTTGGCGACTGAAGTGAAAACATCGGCCACACGTGCCTGCTTTTCTGCTTTATTGACGGTTTTATAACCAAAATGCGTTTCTTCATTACCGTCAGTATCAGCAGTATGTGGGTTATTAATATCATCACGCTGATTAAAGACCGTTTGTTTGGCGGTTTGTGCATTGGTTTTCGATGAGGTATTTGCTGAGGCGTTGGCAGCATTATTTAGATTGGCATTTGCTGTACTGGTATTTGGCATAGTCGTTTGTTGGCCTTGTGGCGTTCCTGTTGGTAAATCTTGAACTTGCGTGAAGTCATTATTATTAACACTGTCACTGCTGTTTTGCGCATTGGATTTTGGCAATAGATTTGTGCCAGTATTTTGACGTGCTTTTACTTGAGCGGTGATATCTTGATTATGAGCAATGCTATCACTGACCAATTTATCCTGTAAGTGACCGTTGGTAGTAGTATTGACATTGGCAGTAGGTTTTTGATCAGTCATTGCATGGTCCTATTATTGGTTTTTATGTTTGTTTTTTAGTCATGTTTATTTATATAAAGTGTGCCGTTAGCCACTTATACGATAAATTCTATCATACAGCAAACGTTGCTGGCTTACCGCCATTATCCGTGGCATGAACTTCATCGATAATTTCTAGCTCACGCTCACAAAACGGTTCGATAAAGCTGCTGACACTTTTTAAAGGTTTCATGGCTTTAAAGCCTGAATCGATAAAGTCATAAAGCGGTTGAAAGTTATAGCGATACGCGGTGCCTTTAGCCAGCGCAAACGCTTTTTTGAGCATAAATGAGTTCAGATCTTTATCGGTACGATAGCAGACCTCTTTTAGGTTATGAATCTGTACGCGGCGCTCATCAGCTTCATCGACAGCGCGGTATGCAGTTAGCATGTTTTCTTCATTGACTGGCAAGTCTTGAGCAATTAACCACTGGGCTAAATGTAAGTCGAGCTCAATGGCCAATATAGAGGCTTGGATGCCCATGCTTCCGGCTTCTAAAGCCGATTCTTTGGCAAGGCGTTCAAGTTTTTTGGCTTTAGGGAGAATACGACCTAATTGTTCGGCTAATATTTTGAACTCATCACCACCGTAGAGCTGCGTCAAAAAGTAATCTGCCATCGGTTTGTTTTTTGGCTGTTCAAATAACGCGCTATGCGTGCGCTTAATACGTGCTTGTTGCCATGATTGTACTTCTTCGAGCTTGGTGTTTAATACGGCGTCGCTATGATGTGGCAGCGCCCAAAAAAGGTTTAAGTGCTGTTGTAAATTAGCTAAAGCAGACATGGCAGGTAATCCTATAAAAGTAGAGATATTAATCAAATCGATAATAAATAAGTTAAGTAGTTTTGAGTTTTTATGTTTACGGGTAGCTATTAAAACATGCTCGCAGATTTTGTTCACCTTAAAAGAAAATAAAGCAGAATACAAATGCCAAACTGTTACTTTGCTCTGTTACACAGCCGCGTTATTTCCTGAGAGGACTCGGTGCTATGATTAAATCAATTCGTTATTTTAACCCCATTATCTAATAACGCTAGAGCGAGCACAGATATGAGCAAAAAAAATGATAAGACTGAAGTAGCCGCGCCACAAACAGTGAGCGCTCCATTTAGCAAGGAAGTCGTTGAGCAGCGCTTAACGCCCAATCCTTTAAGTCAGTTTTCTATGGACAAAGATGAGCTTCGACTGGCATTGGTCACTGCCCAGTTTGCCCTACGAGCAACGCGTCAACCTGCAGTGCCAAGCACTGATAAAGCAATTGGGCTATTGGTACTGGTCAACGGTATGGAGCAGGCTGGCAAGGGAACAGCCGTCACGCAGTTGCGGCAGTGGGTAGATCCGCGCCTACTCAAGGTTGAGGCGATTATTGGTGATTGCCCATTAGACCATCAGCCGATTTGGCAAGCACATACTAAAGCTATACCGCGCTACGGTGACGTGATGGTTTATTTTGGCAACTGGTATGCCGATTTACTCTATAACGTGATGCGTATGGCGCATGCAGATAGCGAAAGTAAGAAAAAACAGCCAAAAAATAAAAAATGCGCAGATACTGATATAAATACTGATATAAATACCAAAGCACTACCTATTGGTAAGTGGCAAGATTATTTGCAGCAACAGCTGATTGAACTACAAGCCTTTGAGCAAGACCTTGTAGCAAATCAAACTAAGCTATTGAAATGCTGGTTTCACGTAGATATCGAAACCTTGCAGGAAAGGCTATATGATGATGAGCCAGAGCCACGATTCTTATATCAGATTGATTGGAATAATGCAGCAGTAGTGGCACAGTTTAATGAGGTAGCAGCCAATTTATTACGACAGCAAGATGATTGGATTATTATTGATGGCGCTAATAAATCAAAAGCCGCCATGCATTTCTGTCATGAAGTCTTGCATGCGATGCAAATGGCATTGGCGAGCAGTGAGGTAGAAAGCAGCGCAGTAGAAAAGCGCAATGTGTTAGAAAATGCCGAAGACGTGAAAAAAAGTCATCATAATAAACCAGAGTTTGAACCTGTTAAGTTTGAGCCTGTAAAGATACCTAAATTATTAACGGATATTCCTGATTCAGATGTAGATAAATCAGAATACACTCAACAACTTGAAGCTAAGCAAGTAAAGCTCGCTAAGTTGCTACGCGCGCGTAAGGGTCTTCATGTGGTATTTGCTTTTGAAGGCATGGATGCCGCTGGTAAAGGCGGTGCTATTAAAAGGCTGGTAGCGCCACTCGATCCACGTGAATATCAAATTTATAATATTAGCGCGCCCATGTTGTATGAGCTGCAGCATCCTTATTTATGGCGTTTTTGGACCAAGCTTCCAAACGAGCAAACAGACCGTATCAGTCGTATCGCTATCTTTGATCGTACGTGGTATGGGCGTGTATTGGTTGAACGTATTGAGGGATTTGCTACTGACGAGGAGTGGCAGCGCGCTTATGACGAAATCAATCGCTTTGAGGCAGACTTAGCAGCGTCAGGTACCTTGGTGATTAAATACTGGCTGGCTATCGATAAACAGGAACAACTCAAGCGTTTCGAAGCACGTAAAGAAACAGCGCACAAACAGTTTAAATTAACAGACGATGATTGGCGCAATCGTGAGAAATGGTCAGATTACGTACAATCTGCTGCTGATATGCTGGCGCGTACCGATACAAAAAGTGCGCCTTGGTGTGTTATCGCGACTAACGAAAAGCGTCAAGCACGTTTGGACGTTTTAGACCATGCGATTGAACAGCTCTCAGCGGTACTTTCTGCTCGCTAAAGCTTTAGTAGTCACGGTGCTTGCTCAAGCTTATAGCAGTTATAGACTAGTTATTAACTGGTTTTAAATGAGTTATCGAGGCTGATTAGTGATTAAAACATAACACCCACCTTTTATTAAATGAGCAGTTTTTTCGAGTCATAGCTGTACAGTTACAAATCTTGCAATATCATCATGCATTATGCGTCTATATTTAATATAATAGGCGCGTATTGGGCTCTGCTATCTATTAAAGTAGCTTGCCCACCTGACTATTTATCTTTAAATATCAATTAATCTTTTAACATCAACATTGTTTTTATGACAACCAAATTCATCACGACAACATTATCACTATAAATACCTAAGCCGCAAGATGCTCTAACCGGACGATTTGGCAACATTCCTTGTGGCTTTATAGTATTTTGCGTGATGGGTTTTTATCTGGTTCAAACTGAAGCATGTTCCAACCGAAGCGCATTTTAAGCAATCTATAAAATCGTTAAGGTAATGTATTACTAACATATTTAGAAAATACGTTTAAAACCGTATATCAAAGAACAATATAGTAAAGAAACAGGTTGCGTGTACGCTATTATAATTTCGGTTGGTAAAAGCCATCCGATCAATAGCATCGCAATGTCATCAATCGCACATAATTTCAATCAGCTTACGCAGGACGTATCAACGTATGGGTATTAGCAGCAGCTCTACAGGATCAACTAAAGCAGTCGGTTCTATGAGAATCAATCTATTTTTTGGCATTTTACTGATTGCGATGACCGGCTACTTTTTGTGGTGGGGTCTAGATTACACCATGCATCAGCAGACGACGCTATTTATTGTAGCAACTGCTTTTGGTGTCTTTATGGCATTCAATATCGGTGGTAATGATGTCGCCAACTCCTTTGGCACCTCAGTGGGTGCAGGGACGTTAACGATTCCTCAAGCGTTGGGTATCGCGGCGATATTTGAAGTGTCGGGAGCCGTGCTGGCAGGCAGTGAAGTGACTGATACCATTCGCAGCGGCATTGTCGATTTAGATGGTCTATCGGTAACACCCAACCAGTTCATTTACGTCATGCTTTCAGCGCTCATTGCTGCTGCTTTTTGGCTGTTATTTGCCACCAAAAAAGGTCTGCCTGTATCGACTACTCACGCTATTATCGGCGGTGTAGTAGGTAGCTCTATCGTATTAGGTATCACCTTAGGTGGTACCGAAATGGCATTATCAACAGTGAATTGGGGCATGATTGGTACTATCGCTATCTCTTGGGTGATATCACCGCTACTAGGCGGCGTTTTTTCTTACCTGTTATATGGACAGATTAAGAAAAATATCATTGAGTATAATGATAAAACAGAGGCGCATATTGCGATTCTTAAAGACAATAAGAAAACCCTAAAACAAAGTCATAAAGAGTATTTGGACGGTCTGACAGAATCAGAACAACTGGCTTATACGTCAGCGATGTTACGTGATCAAGAAATCTATAAAGATGATGATTGCGTCGTTGAAGACTTAGAGACCGATTATTACAAAGAGCTTTATGAGATTGAGAACGAGCGCAGCAACCTTGATACCCTAAAAGCACTTAAGAAATGGGTGCCTATTATTGCGGCTGCAGGCGGTGCGGTCATGGCCTCTTTGGTTATCTTTAAAGGTCTAAAAAACGTCAATAACGGTATGACGACGTTGCAAGGCTTTTTAATCATGGGGATGATAGCGGCGCTAGTGTGGCTTGCGACCTTTGTTTATACCAAAAGTATCCGTGGCAAGCACAAAGAAGATTTGACCAAAGCGACGTTTATTATGTTTAGCTGGATGCAAGTCTTTACTGCCTCAGCGTTTGCCTTTAGTCATGGCTCAAACGATATTGCTAATGCGGTCGGTCCTTTTGCAGCGATTATGGATGTTATCCGTACCAATAGCATTGCCACAGAAGCTGCAGTACCTCCAGCAGTGATGCTGACCTTTGGTGTTGCACTGATTGTGGGTCTTTGGTTCATTGGTAAAGAAGTGATTCAGACGGTCGGCACCAATTTAGCAAAAATGCATCCTGCTTCTGGCTTCTCAGCTGAGTTGGCTGCTGCTGCTGTCGTTATGGGTGCATCGACAATGGGTCTACCCGTATCGAGTACGCATACGTTGGTTGGGGCAGTGCTTGGCATCGGTATCGTCAATAGAGATACCAACTGGGCGCTGATGAAGCCTATCGGTTTGGCATGGATTATTACTCTTCCTGCAGCCGCCGCGATGTCTGCAATCAGTTATGTTATATTGATAAATATCTTTTAAAACTGAAACCTATAGTGATTTAATTTTAAGTTATTCGTGTTTTAAGTTACTTATATTTTAAGTTATTTATGTTTTCAGTTACTTATAAAAACGTCATACAAAAAAAGCTTATCAGCATAATACTGATAAGCTTTTTTTTGTATATGAGCTTAGAGCTGTACATTAATTGGTATGATTAATTAGTACCAAATTGCTGGCGTTTCTTCGCAAAAAAGCGGTCTAAGCGATCCAAAGCGTCTTCTAAATCATGTAGATTCGGTAAGAACACCACACGGAAATGATCCGGCGCATCCCAGTTAAATCCTGTACCTTGTACCACTAAGACTTTTTCTTCGAGTAATAATTCCATCATAAACTGCATGTCATCTTTAATAGGATAAACGGCAGGATCCATCTTTGGGAAGCAATAAAAGGCACCTTGTGGCATGGTACAAGAAATACCTGGAATCGCATTCAGACGAGAGATGGCAAGTTCACGCTGCTTAAACAGACGACCTCTCTCTGAGGTCAGCTCTTTCATACTTTGATAGCCGCCCATTGCCGTCTGGATCGCATATTGGCCCGGTACGTTAGAACATAGACGCATAGAGGCCAGCATATCTAGGCCTTCAATAAAGTCCGTAGCATGTTGTTTTCTACCGGATACCATCATCCAACCAGCACGAAATCCAGCGATACGGTGCGACTTTGATAGACCATTATAAGACAGAATAAGTACATCATCACTCAAAGTGCTCATGGGCGTATGTTGCATATCGTCATACAGCACACGGTCATAAATCTCATCAGCCATAATGATTAAATCATGCTCGATAGCCACTTCGATGATTTGCTTGAGTAGATCATCTGAGTACAAGGCACCCGTCGGATTGTTAGGGTTAATAACCACAATGCCTTTAGTCTTGCTAGTAATTTTGGATTTGATATCTTCAATATCAGGATGCCAATTGTCGTCTTCATTACAACGATAATGTACGGCTGTGCCGCCAGCCAAATTAGCTGCTGCTGTCCATAGTGGATAATCTGGCATAGGAATCAACACTTCATCACCGTCATTCATCAGGGCTTGCATGGTCATCACAATCAGCTCAGAGACACCGTTACCTAAATATACGTCACGGACATCGACCGCTGATAGCAGTCCCTTTGATTGATAGTATTGCAAGACGGCTTTACGCGCTGAGAAAATCCCTTGTGAGTCTGAATAACCAGTCGCTGCCGGTAAATTCATCGCTACATCACGCAAGATTTCATGCGGTGCCTCAAAGCCAAACGGAGCAGGGTTGCCAATATTGAGCTTTATGATACGTTGACCTTCTGCTTCCATTTTATTAGCAGTTTTTAGTAGAGGACCACGAATGTCATAACAGACGTTTTGTAATTTATCAGATTTTTTTATGGTATTCATAGATTGACCACTCATAAGGTTGTTTTGTGTGTTTACGGGCGTAGTAAGATGTGTATCGATTTGAGATTGATGTGTGTGTAATTGAGTATCGTTGTGAGCTTGCGTACTTGGTGATGCAGCGTCTTCGCTATTTTTATTGTTAGACTGCATAAGATTGCTTAAATCTACATCGTTATTGATGTCACTTTGAAGATCACCACGTAATAGATAGCCTTCGCTGCAGCCTAAAATACGCGCTAGTGTTGGTAACTTCGATGACACAATGCCATTGGTTCCACGCTCCCAGTTAGAGATAGCGCCGCGACTGACCTTTTCGCCAGCTGCGGTCATCGCTTGTGCCAATTGCTCGGCAGTCATGCCTTTGTCACGGCGCAGCTGTACGAGTCGTTCAGCTTGTGTATCTTTGCTCTTATCATCAGCTATCATCGTGTAAGCCTTTTTTATGCCATGTTTTTTAATAAATAAAGTGTTAAAAATAAATGTATAGATTTTTAATCTTATCTCTAATGCAAGATATTATTGCATAACTAATGTTAATGCAAGTTTTTTTCTTAATGTGTAATATTATAAATGCAAGATAATCTTGCATTTATAATAGATTTTCTTAGTGCGTTAAGAGTCTTTTATGCTAAGTTTATCGTAGAACACTGATGTGAGAGTTTGGTTAAAGTTACATCTTTACTCATGGACGATCCGAAATAATTTGTTATATTTTATCTGTTTCTACCGTTTTGAACGTTTATGCTGTCACTTGGAATGGTTAGCATTCTTGTAATGAATGTCTTGAATAATAAGGCGCTAGCCAACAGATAAAGCCTATCGTTTTTATAAAAAAAAGACGATAAAGCATTGATAGCAAATGACTCATAGTAGATTAGAAAATAAATCATTCAATAAGGATAGGTTATGCAAGACAATCAACTGAGCAAAGAAGAAATCAGCCAATTGACAGAAGCTGATTGGAAAGAGCGCCTGAGCGCTGACGAGTATCATGTGATGCGCGAGAAGGGCACAGAGCGTCCACATACTGGTGTCTATAACGATACCAATGATGAAGGAACGTATAAATGTAAAGGTTGTGGCGCAAAATTATTCGATTCAAGCAGCAAGTTTGATGCTAGTTGCGGCTGGCCTAGTTTCGATCAAGGGATTGATAATAGCGCTATCGATGAACATGTCGATGATTCACTAGGTATGCGCCGTACAGAAGTCACTTGTAGCAACTGTGGTGCGCATTTGGGTCATGTCTTCCCTGATGGCCCACGTGAGACTACTGGTATGCGCTATTGCATCAATTCAGTGTCTATTGATTTAGATAAATCTGAGAAGTAGTCTTAAATGTCGTAAATATAGCAAGTCAGATGAGTTTAGAAGTATTATCACTTAGAAAAATTAGTATTTAGAATCATAGGAGGGAAGCGCATAGCGCTTCCTTCTCAACTATTAAGATTATCTATGTTGTTTAGAATATAAATAAGGCTAAACAAATAGAATAATAAATAAATTAATTTAAGGATAAATAATGAGTGCTATTTACGATTTTACCGCTGAGCACATGGACAGTACCTCGCAAGCTTTTTCTGATTGTGAAGGTAAGGTACTATTAATCGTCAATACCGCAAGCAAATGTGGCTTTACCCCACAATTCGAAGGTTTAGAGGCGCTATACCAACAATATAAAGAACAAGGCTTAGTCGTCATCGGCTTTCCTTGCAATCAGTTTGGCAGCCAAGATCCCGGTAGTAATGATGAGATTGGTGCGTTTTGTCAAAAGAACTATGGCGTTAGCTTTCCGATGATGGCAAAGGTTGATGTTAACGGTAAAGACGCTCATCCAATTTTTGAATGGTTAAAGAAGCAAAAGGGTGGGTTGCTCACAGATGGTATCAAATGGAATTTCACCAAGTTTTTAATCGATAGTAAAGGACAAGTAATTGATCGTTATGCACCAACAACCAAACCTGAGTCCATAAAAACGGATATTGAACAAGCCTTGTCAGCCGTTAGTCCATAAAGACTAAATATTTAGTATTGTTTGTAAAAATATAAAGCCAATTAAAACAACTGCTTGTCAGAATAACGAGTAATAATTTAAAAAATAGCCCATAAAAAGGCAAATACTATTTGACAGGCAGTGGTAAATCTATATAATACACACCCACAGCAAGTGGCTTTAAACAGTTCTTAGTTGTCGGAAGTTTTATGATTCTAGAGCGTGACACCTTTAGATAGTGATACTTTCAGAAAGTTCTCTTTAGGGAGTTTTCTTTTGCGAAGTTAAAAAAGCAGTGCTTTTTTATATGCTTCTTAGGGTGATTAGCTCAGTTGGTAGAGCGTCTGCCTTACACGCAGAATGTCGGCGGTTCGAATCCGTCATCACCCACCACTCTTTTAGCGAAGTGGGCCTCTTTAAAAAGGTGAAACGTTAAAAACGACCTAAGCAGCGGTAGTTCAGTTGGTTAGAATACCGGCCTGTCACGCCGGGGGTCGCGGGTTCGAGTCCCGTCCGCTGCGCCATATTTAAAACTTAGTTTTAAAACAAAAGTTTCAACCTCAAGTATTTGTTTACTTGAGGTTTTTTTGTGTCTATAGATTCTGTCATACCATCATTCGATGCCAAGCATCAAAATCATATTACTGTTAAGACGATTTCATGTATCCCTAATTCAAGCTTTCAGCACTATCACTATTTGCCTTTATCGTTATATTTTCTCTTACTTACTCTTTTCTAATTTTTTCTGAAATAATAATTTTCGCTAAATATAAAATACAGCAGTTAATGTGATATTTATTTTTATATTACAAAATTAATATTCCTGACCATTTGGTCAGTTACTTTAATGAAATCATAAACTTAGCTGATATCAATCACTTAGAGCGCATTTTATCCTGCTATTTAGCGTCAAATTGAAGTTGTCAGTACTCATAAAACATGCTTAACTGTTTCAATATGTTAATAATTGCTGCAGAAATAGTGATTTTTGAAAAAAATTGCCGAGAATATTTATGCAGCTTTATTAACATTAATGTTCGGATTTTTTCTAACGCTTTAATTTTACTAAAGGCAAATAGCCTTTTCTCTCTAGCAGTGCGGGTGCGTTTTAACAGGAAGTTAAACCCCGTTTATAGCACTTGATCATTAAGCCTGCTAGGCGCCAACGACTGTAAATAAAGGAATACTACTGTGCGTGATAATTTATCTTTAAAACTCCCCCTGATTACTAAGCCACTGACTTGTGCGCTCGTTGCTATTGCTGCCTTGGGTGCCATGAGCAGTAGTCAAGCAAAAATGCTATTTGGCGATACCAGTATCTCAGCCCTCTATGGTACCGACTATGAGCTAGTACCGGAAGAAACCTTGACTACTATGACTTTAGAGCATGCCTCTACCCATACTTGGGGTGGTGTGTTTTTCTTCGTTGATCGTCATCAAGGTAAAGAAAATGCCAGCGGTAAAGAGTTTAAAGAGACTTATGGCGAGCTTGCGCCTAAGCTGAAGCTTGCAACGTTTGATAACAGCTTTATCAAACAAGTTAACTTAGCCGGTCAGTATGAGTTTGGCTCAAATAGTAATGGTTTTAGCCAAGATAACTATCTTGTTGGTGTAGGCGTAGATATGAATGTGCCAATTCCAGGTATGAAATATGCGTCTGCATCGCTATATCATGCTTTTAACGATAAAGATAATGCTGATGATCAACAAATTACCGTCACCTATGGTTGGGAAAAGAATAACTTTGTCATTGATGGTTATATTGACTATGCATTTAATAGCGAAGATGATAATGTTAAAGACAATATCCATATCAATCCGCAACTTAAATATAATTTGCAAGAAGTACTAGGCATTGATAACCGCTTAGAAGTCGGTATGGAATATAGCTACTGGAAAAATAAATACGGTGTTGATGGTGTCGACCAAAACGCAGCGAGCGCTTTAGTTAAGTATCATTTCTAAAAAGCGATTGAGTCTAAAAATATCAATAAAAAAAGCCTCATTCAACTTTTAGTTGAGTGAGGCTTTTTTATAAAATGGATAAAATAGGGGAGATGGTCAGATCAAAATAAAAGAAATACATATTGTTAAAAAAATTGAATAAATACCAAAATCTATTTATGAGCTTTATGGACGCTGATTCAATCGGCTGACTCCAGCAATCAAAGCCACCATGACCATTCCCATGATAATGAGAACAGCAGACATCATATGCGCTGCTTCATAATTTAATGCTTCTACTTGCTCATAGATGGCAATGGAGACGACTTTAGTTTCACCAGAGATACTGCCACCTATCATTAATACCACACCAAACTCCCCAATGGTATGGGCAAAGCTGATGAGGCTACCAAGGATGATACCGATACGCGCTTGCGGTAATGCCACGCGTATAAATCGTCTGAACCGGCTGGGCTCCAGCAGATGAGCGACGTCCATCACACTGGCTGGAATGCGTAAGAATTGCGCGTAGACAGGCTGAACGTAAAAGGGGAGTGAGTAAATAATAGAGCCAATAACCAGTCCCTCAAAAGTAAAGGTGAAGGCACTAATATTATATTGAGCAAGCCACTTACCAATGCCAAAGTTTGGGCTTAACAGTAGTAATAAGTAAAAACCGATCACCGTTGGTGGCAAGACAAGAGGCATGGCGATAACCCCCATGAGCAGTATCTTTATGCGCCCAACGATATTGCCGCGACTGGGTTTGGCCAACCAATAAGCCACTGGGGTTGCAAACAATAACAAGCATAGGGTGGTAATACCGGCAAGCTTGACGCTTACCCATACGGGTAGCAGCATATCTGAGATAAGAGACTGAGACATCATAGCGTTATTGTTTATCTACCTTTTGCCCAATGCATTAATTATAGAACGCTACTTATAATGCCATGTCATTTATTATACTTATAGTCAGTGAAAAGTAATATCGATACATCACACACTGCTGATATCAATTTTCCTTGCTTGCTGTGCCTGCGCAGACAGAGGCGACAAAAAATTGATATCAGCAATACCGTAGCGATTTTAGGATATTTTGACTATAATCCTGCTTTCCGCTTTTATCTGTCTTGCCGCTGACTGCAAAAAGATAACTCTACAATTAGGGCTGAACAGCATTAGGATGTAATGCTAATTATTTTTTAGTTTTGAAATAGCTTCAACTATTTTCTCAAAATTTTCTATAGACAGTCCTTTAAGGTCTTTTACATCTGAATGTTCAAGATTGTTATGATTTCCAAAATACTTTTCCACAAGTTCCCCTTTAATCTTTTGCTTTGTCTCAAGCTCTAAGTCCTCAATAAATGGATTTATTGAAGCCAATTCTAACTCAGCATTTCGGTTTACTGTCTCTAGTTTTCGATGTTTAGATGATTCGCGAGCGGCATAAGTTGCTGGATACGATAGGGATATAGCAGCAATAACTCTCACTAGGGCTTGTTGCCAAGCTAAACCATCGACATTTAAATTCCATATGGTTATCAGTAAGATAATCGAAAATGCTCCCATAAATGCAACTGCCACCCAGCGCCATCGATTTGCATCCTTTTTATGGTCATTAGCTATATTTTGATAGTTACCTGTTATACCTACATTTGCTATTAAACCTACAAGTGTTCTTGCTTCATCATGTTTAGTTTCTAGGCTACTTACTAAATCCAATGATTCGTTATTTGTATTGTCTTTAAGTTCATCGAACTCTTTTCGAAACTGCTCTTTTGACTGTTCTATCTCAGCACTATAGCTTTTTAAAGCAGTGCTAAACTGTTGGTCATGCTGTGTTTTTATATCATCAAACTTCGATTGAAAACTGAAGCTCAAGTTTTCAATTTCTTCGCTTTTACCTTTAATATGTTCAATTAGCTCTTGAATACTATTTTGGTGGGCTGTTAAATCATTGCTTAGACTGTTAAATTTGTTCTCAAGTTCATTTTTTTCTTCTTTTAGATATTTATACTTATTTGCTACAATATTTTCAAAATCAACAATTTTTCCTGAAAAATCAAATCATTTTTAGAAATAGGTATTGGGAAAGTTCTGATTATATTGATAGCAGCACTAAAGTTATTTATGGCGTTATTTAGATGACCTTCGTTACTATTTCCAATAAAGCTATTTATTTGATTGACACCTTCATGAAGCTCGCTACTTAAGCTATTCACTTCTGACAATTGAACTAAATCAGATAATGTTAACTTTATTCGTTGATTTATAAAAGATGAAACTGTTTGAAAGTAGGAAAATTTTTCAATATCTATCTTTTTCTTAATATCTTCATCAGATAATATTTCTTTAAGTGAATTTAATCTGTCAAATATTACATGTTTTTTAAAGTTTTCAGGAGTCATTTAGTTAGCTCTATTTAGTTTTCAATATTATGAACGATATTGTCAACAAATGTAATAAAGTGTTTTATTAGATCTACCTTAAAATATACTCCATGCGATTGTTTAAAAATATTTATGATGTCCGTGTGTACGACCTAATCTACAACTATATCAAATCAGTCCCACAAAAAAGCCGAGCAAAATGCCCAGCTTTTTTCACATCATTCTTTCTTAAGTTCTAAAACTTATAAAGCAAACCAAGTGTCGTCGTCGACTCAGTACGCGAGTCAACCATCGGGCTATCGTACTGCTCATTTGGCAGATAGCTTAAGCTTTGATTGGCAAATCCTGCCCAGCGCTCATTGAAATCATAGTTGGCACTAATATTGATGTAGGGATTCAAGCTCGAATTAGAGGTGTAAGCTTCAACGCCCGTCTTTGCTGACTCTTTATCACTGACGCCATAATAGTATTCATTGTAGTCAGCATCATAAAACTCAAAGCCAACGCTTGGATAGACGGTTAGCTTGTTTTTGGTGATTTTGGCAAGGTAGCTTAACTTGGCAGTATTGCCACCACTACGATCTAAAATATCGGTCGCTATCTGTGCGCGAAAGCCACCGACAGGGGTGCGGCGCAGATAACTTAGACCGGCAGCTGCTGACGCTTTACGTTTATCCAAACCTGCCAAATTTCCACTCGCATCATCAGGGTCAAACTCGCTACCCTCGAGCTGAGCGTAAGCAGATATCTGATTGGTGCCATCGTTCAGCAGGTAGACACCCGCTTGGGCACCGCGTGCATACACTTTATTATTATCATAAAACACACCCGGTAATACCAGGAAATCAGTGCCATCTTCTAAATCATAAGCTGAATTTACCGCCATGACGTTGACACCAACGCTTAGCTCGGCATCAGGATCTTTCGGTAGGTTTTTATTAAATAGTGCGGCATTGGATAGGCTAGCGACACTAAATAATGCGGTAGCCGTTAGAGCGCTAAGCAAAGTGCGCATAGAGGGATTAGATAGCGCTGATGATTTCAACATGATTTGCTCTCATAAGTGAGTGGGATAAATAGGTAAAAATAGTGGATTAGTGAAAGCCAAAATTAATTTGCGTGAGTTATTAAACCGTTTAAAAATAATGAATAACCGTGAGGTTTTACTTAGCGGCTTTACTCAGCCATTTTACGCAATGGCACTTAGTACTTGTAATATTTGCTGATGAATATCTTGCCACCACCATATAAAACCAATACTAATAAGTAACATCACTAGCCACGGCAGGAGTTGCCAAATAAGTGTAGATTTAGGCGGTGTTTTTTCTTCGCTAACCATCGGATAATTAGGGATAACATTAAGGTTTGAGTTTACACCAATATTATTGTCAATATGACTCTCATTATACAAACTGGCATTATTTAAACGAGCATTATTTACGCTCGAATCGTTATTAAAGCCATTTTCGTTATCTAAACGATGATGGCTATTAGCAAAGTCAGTATCGCTACTTGCTGGAGAGTTGATATACGTGGTCTGGTAGTTGTCTTGCTGCTCGTTTTGCTGTTCATTTTTAAAGTCGCTTTGATATCCATGTTGATAGCTGCTTTGAAAAACAGGAATGCTAGGCATATTCTGTAGAGTAATAGCCATACGCTGACGGTAGGCGATCGCGAAAGCCAGCGCAATCATGAGTCCGGTAATCGCGCCACCAATATGACCCGCATTATCGATACCCGGTACGGCAAAACCATACACCAAGTTGATGCCCATAATAAATATCAGGCTTTTAATATTCAGCACCATGCCATTGACTGATATCTTAAACAGTGCGGCGATTAATAATGCAGCGCCAATACCCATGATGCCACCAGACGCACCAGCCGATATGCCGGGTTGTCCAGTACCATCCAAAATACCTTGCCACGTGACGTAGTTATTGAGTAGGCCACCACCGATAGCCGCCAGTAAAAACAACGCTAAAAACTTAGCTGAACCAAACATTGGCTCGGCGATTTGCCCAAAGAAATACATGGCAAAACCATTAAATAATAAATGCATCAAACCAATGTGCAAAAAGGCACTGCTGACCAATCGCCACGGCTCACTATCCATGGTAAAAGGTAAGGCATTAGCACCCCATTTCACCAGTTCTTCAGTTGAGGGATTATTGGCATCAACGCCAGTCAGCACTTGCATGATAAATAGTCCGATAAAGCTAACTAATAGCAGGGTGGTGACGGGTGCTGTCTTTAATAATTGTTGAATGGTCATAAAAGCAAACTATTAATGAAAGATTATAAGGAGAGTATAAAGGGTATGGTCAGGGCATGTCATCCACAACCATGCAGAACTATAGATAACGATGTTTTCATTATTAGATGTTGCCATTATTGATAGCTATGCAGATTATGGCTCTGTAGATTTAAGATTTTTAGTGAAACATTTTATTTAAGATTCTCATAAGTCCCTTTAACCAATATATTATCAGTGACTTGATTGATATCGGTATGACCACAAAATGCCATGCTGATATCGCACTCGTTATAAATCAGCTCTAGCGCGCGGCGGACACCATCTTCACCATAAGCACCGAGCCCATATAAAAATGCGCGCCCAATCATCGTGCCATTTGCTCCAAGCGCTAGCGCTTTAAGTACATCCTGACCGGAGCGAATACCACTATCCAGCCAAATTTCAATCTCGCTATTTTCCGCCCGTACCGCTTGTACGATATCGGCAAGAGCAGCAATAGAGGAGGGCGCACCATCAAGCTGACGCCCGCCATGATTTGAAACCACAAGCGCATCCGCACCACTACGAGCAGCCAATATGGCATCCTCAGGTTCCATAATCCCTTTGATAATTAGCTTGCCGCCCCACATATCTTTGATACGAGCAACATCATCCCAGCTCAGCGCAGGGTCGAATTGCTCAGCCGTCCATGCCGATAGCGATGAGATATCTTCGACGTTTTTGGCGTGACCGACGATATTACCAAAGGTACGGCGGCGGGTTTGGAGCATATTCATGCACCATTGCGGCTTAGTCATTAGATTTAAGATATTGGCAAGAGTCGGTTTTGGCGGCGCGGATAAACCGTTTTTGATGTCTTTGTGGCGTTGTCCGAGCACTTGCAAATCAGCAGTTAGGATTAAAGCTGAGCAATTGGCCGCTTTAGCGCGGCGAATAAGATTGGCCATAAATTCTTGATTACGCATGACATATAGCTGGAACCAAAAAGGTGCACTGGTGTTTTCTGCAATATCTTCAATCGAGCAGATACTCATGGTTGATAGTGAAAATGGCACGCCAAATTTTTCCGCTGCTCGCGCGGCATGGATTTCCCCATCTGCCCACATCATGCCAGTAAAGCCAGTAGGCGCGATAGCGACTGGCATTTTTACAGTCGACCCTATCATGTCGGTAGCAAGCGACCGTCCTTCCATATTGACCAATACTCGCTGGCGCAGTTTAATACGGTCAAAGTCGGTTTCATTACTGCGATAAGTGGTCTCAGTCCATGAGCCAGAATCGACATAATCATAAAACATACGTGGTACTTTACGCTCAGCGACACGGCGTAAATCTTCAATTTCAGTCACTTTTTTTAAATCTTTCATAAACTTCTCACTATTCACGTTTTATGATTTAGTTAATGCTATGAAATGGATACTAGCGATGTATTGTTGCTATGAATTCATTAAAAGTTGCTGCAAATCCATCACGGAAAATGGATAATTTAAGCGTTTGAATGGCGTCAGTATCACTGGGATACTAGTGGCAAATTTCATCATAAGTGCTTCATCAAAATCAGCGATGTCGACATGTTGATAAGTAATAGGCTGTACCGCTTTAAACTGTGTGATGATTTGCTCAGCGATGTCACATAAATGACAGCCAGAGGTACCAAGTAACCACCATTTATCAATATTTTCAATAGTACCGAGATGAGGCTGTGCTGCAATCATTTGTGCCCGTAATGCCGTTATATTATTATCATGCATATTAACTCTCTTATTTAATACTTGTTACAAAGTGCTATTTTCAAGCCTTAATTAAAATTTGATCAAAAACGTCAATATTGCTTAACCTTTATGACATGATAAATATGACATGATAAAGAAGTAGGGTAAATAATGACAGCGATTGTGAGATTAGGTAAGATAAGCTGCTATTTATCATTGCTGATTTATCATCCTTAGTTCAGAATCATTGATTCATAACTATTGGCTGATGGCTTTTTATTGCTAGATGCTTATTGCTAGATGCTTGTTAATAGCTTCTTACTTCATCTTATTATCTTTTCAATCACTTGGGTATCACGCATGACAGGTTTCGGTAAATTTATCAAACGACTGATTTTGGCATTCATAGTATTGGTCGTGGCTTTTCATGTGTTGGTGGCAGGATTGCTGGTTATTTGGAAAACGCAGCCGATTAATAACAGTATGTTTATGCTGACCCATCGTATTACGGGCGGTGATGTTAGCCAGACTTGGGTTGACTATGATGAGATTGCCAAATCTGCTAAGCAAGCGGCGATAGTCAGTGAGGATTCAACGTTTAACCAACATAGTGGCTTTGATATGAAAGGTATTAAAGCGGCACAGAAGAAGAACGAAGCGACTGGTAAAATGTCAGCAGGTGGCTCAACCATCACCCAACAATTGGCTAAAAACTTATTTTTAACCTCGCATCGCTCTTACACACGTAAAGCTGAAGAGGCTATTATCACAGTGATGATTGAAGCCTTATGGGACAAGCAGCGTATTTTGGTCGCTTATCTAAATGTGGCAGAGTTTGGTAATGGTGTTTATGGTGTCGAGGCGGCGTCTCAGTATTATTTTGATAAATCGGCTGCCAATCTGAACCGCGATCAATCAGCTTTACTAATTGCTATGCTGACCAATCCAAAATACTACGAAGGCCATCAAAGCGATAAACGCTTGCGTAATAAACAACGTATCATTAAAAAGCGCATGAAAAATGCGGTATTGCCACAATCTGCTTAAATTGCCGGATTATATTGCTCATTGAATCGGATGGCAGTAATTTTGAAACGTGTTAGTCAGTTTTATAAAAAATAATAATGATAAGATAGAAAAGACGTTTAGTATAAAAACAAGTATAAAAGATGATGGCATGTCGATAATGATAAGGATAAGGAGTAATAACGTGGCAGAAATGGATAATAAGCACAATACAAGTCATAACACTAATAACATTATTGAGACCAATCATGATATCAATGATATTGATACAGAGAGTAGCACCAACAGCGCTGTTAAAATAAATAATCTCATTATTGATAGTAGCTCTAACTTAACTGAGATTGAGTGGCAACGCTCGGAGGATGGTAGCTATTCACCTAGCAGTTATATCAATCGTGATTTGTCTTTATTACAGTTTCACCTGCGCGTTTTAGCGCAAGCAGCAAGTCCGCGCCATCCTTTACTTGAACGTCTATTCTTTTTGATGATTTTTTCATCGAATTTGGATGAGTTTTTTGAGATTCGCGTTGCCGGTATCATGCAAAAGCTAAACCTAGGTGACGTATCGACCAGTGTTCACGGTATGCGCCCAAGCGAAATCCTTAATGAAATATCAGCGGTGACTCATGATGCCATTGATGAGCAATACCGTATTTTAAATGAAGATATTCTGCCAGCATTGGCGCTTGAAGACATTCGCTATCTCAAACGTGATGAGCTTAATGCCGAGCAATCAGCATGGATGAAGCGTTATTTTATTGAGCAAGTATCGCCAGTACTGACGCCTATTAGCATCGATCCAGCGCATCCATTTCCGCGTCTGGTTAACAAGAGCCTCAACTTTATTGCCACTTTAGAAGGCAAAGATGCTTTTGGTCGCGATATTAATCTGGCTATCGTTCCAGCACCGCGCAGCCTGCCGCGAGTGATTCGCCTGCCTGATGAGCTGACTGGTGGCAAAGAGCATCATGTGATGCTATCAGCGATCATCCATGAGCACGTTGGTGAGCTGTTCCCCGGAGTCAATGTCACTGGTTGTCATCAATTTAGGCTCACACGTAATGCTGACTTAGACTTAGCAGATGATGTTGAGGATATCGCCAAGGCGCTGGAAGGCGAGCTTGAAAACCGCCGCTTTGGCGATAAGGTACGCCTTGAGGTCACTACCGACTGTCCGACGCCCATTAGCGATTATCTACTCAATGAATTTGATCTACATGATAACCAGCTTTACCGTGTTAATGGACCAGTGAACTTAACGCGACTGCTATTTGATTTCAATATTCCAGAGCTGCGCTATAAGCCCTTTACTCATATCGTTCCTAAACCCTTTCGCCGTGATTTTGATAAGCTTGATAAAACCACCAGTATGTTTGCCGCCATGCGTAAAGGCGATGTCTTAGTACATCATCCTTTCCATGCGTTTTCACCAATTGTCAATCTACTATGGCAGGCCGCCAACGATCCAAAAGTTTTGGCTATTAAGCAAACATTATATCGCTCAGGTACCAATTCAGAGATTGTTCAAGCTCTTGCTGCTGCCGCGCTTAATGGTAAAGAAGTTACTGCAGTCATCGAGTTACGTGCGCGCTTTGATGAGGCATCAAATATCGCAGTGGCTAATTATTTACAAGAAGCGGGTGCAGTGGTAGTTTACGGCATCGTTGGCTATAAGACCCACGCTAAACTGATGCTCATCGTTCGTCGTGAGGATGATAAAATCCGCCGTTACGTACACTTAGGTACTGGTAACTATCACGCAGCCAATGCCAAGGTTTATACGGATTACGGGCTATTCAGCGCTGACCCTGACATCTCTGAAGACGTTCATAAGATTTTTAATGAGCTTACAGGGATGGGTAAACCTGCTAACCTAAAAAAGCTCTTACACGCGCCTTTTACCTTGCATGATAAGCTGATGGGCTTTATTGATGATGAGATCGCTTACGCTAAAGCTGGCAAGAAAGCGCACATTATTATTAAAGTTAATGCGCTGACCGAACGTCGTTTGATTGATAAATTATATGACGCCTCACAAGCAGGCGTTAAGATTGAGCTGATTTTACGCTCTATGTGCTGTTTACGTCCGCAAGTAAAAGGTCTGTCTGAAAACATCACAGTGCGTTCTGTTATCGGTCGTTTTTTAGAGCACACACGCATTTACTATTTTCATAATGATGGTAATGAACGTTTGTATTGCGGCAGTGCCGACTGGATGGATCGTAACTTATTCCATCGCGTAGAGGTCGCGTTTCCGATTGAAGATAAGAAATTGTCTAAGCAGATTTATCAAGATGGCTTATTAAATTATCTCCAAGACAACATGCAAGCATGGACGCTCAATGGCGATGGTGTTTGGCAGCAGACTGAGCCAGCAGCAGGCGAGCTACCACATATTGCCCAAGATTATTTATTAAAGGTGATTAATGGCGTTGGCGATCCCGTCTAGCTGACTTGGTTAATACTCTCTCAAAGACCTATCAATCACATCAAAATTTCTTATCAAGATAAAAACCAAGCGCAGATATTATTCTACGCTTGGTTTTTTTGTTGCGGTAAACACAGAAATTAACTTACAAACAGTGTTGTAAGCTCACACTTATTCACACAATGATACGGCAGTACACTAGTGCAGTGGTTGATACCTTGCCTATAATTGATGTCTGTACTGTAAATATCTAATAAAGACGCTTTATATATAGATAAACCTAACTACATAACTATAAAAAATAGGAACTACATTATGAGTAATACTAATAACGATACCTCAGATATTAAGCAAGCTGCAGAACATGCTGATGGGAAACAAATTGAAAAAAACCTTCAAGATAGAAAAGAGGTTGATGTACCTGAAGCGTTAACCAAAGAAGAAGAAACGCCATTTATTGACGAAACATTGCGTACCGACAAGTAAGTGTCGATGTTTAAGCAGAGCAGTAACTGTTCAGCGTCTTATCCTAAATAAGCGAGGTATGCCAGATGACTATCCATGAAACTAATAATATCCATGAAGCTAATAATACAGTGCTAGACGAAAAAGGACCGAATAACGAAGAGCCCGTTCCTATTAGTGATCCAGCTGCATTAGAACCTGATAACACGAAAGACAGTTATGAGGGACGCAAACACGAGCCAGAAATTGATGGACCGCAGCAAAAATCTCAAGAAACTGATGAAATTTATTCTGACCCGCGTAAGGAAGAGAACTTACCAGATGGCGGCAAAAATGTCGCTGACCTGAATGCTTATGACCTAAGCCAAAAAGGTAATGAAATTTAAAACCTCTTGTTAAAGATATTCTATCAAAAAAGCTAATTTTAGTAGAAGGCAGTCTTTAAAACTGCTGTACAAAATAGATAAAAGTAAGAGCCCAGTCTTTAATAGTGATCGTTTTAAACTCTTAAAGACACTAATTTTAAGTACTCTTTATTAAAAAAAATAACTTTTAAGGACAATATAATGGAAACTAAAGATCCAGCATTAACTAAATCTCGTATTACTGATACCGATGCTACTGATATCAATCATAGTAGCCATGTAAATTCTAATCCCAACATTAAAAATAGTACCATGCATGACAACGATATCGCTGATCTAGCTGATCAAAAAGGTACCCAAACTTTGCAAGAAACAGTGATTGGTACAAGATACATTAGTGATGATGTAAATCACGGTAAACATATGCATGAAGATATTCACCATAATAATTATAACGTTATGTCTACCGATGATGGCATTGAAAACTATACTACTACCAATAAAGGCACCGAAACCTTTCAAGAAACGGTTATAGATAAAAAAAGTGTTATAGATTCAGAGCATGTCAATGATGGTGATAATGCAGCGCGTCAGCCAGATCGCCGTGACCAAGAAGGCAGTGCTTTTGATGAAGGCGTTAACGAACATAACGTTGGTAGTGAAGCGCCCAAGAGCCATGAGATTACTGATATGAACCGCTACGCCAATATCGATAATGCGCAAACTCGTATTTTAAACCCAGATGAAAAAGATTAATATTCTTCCAGTAGTCAGTTGATAAATATTATTTGTTAAACATCTAAGACGTTACAAGTATTGAATATTAGGTCTTGAGCATAAGGAAACGCTATGAATACGCCAGATGATGAAGCAGTAGACAACAAGACAAATTATAAACTGAAAGATGCAAATGATAATAATGGTATTGTTCCTGATGATGCGTTACAGAAAGTCAATCCAGCCGCTGCAGAAGAACTCACTCCTGACCATGACCCACATCATGTAGCAAAAGACCATAAGCAGTACGATAGTACATTAATGGTAGATGATAAATAATCACTGTTATAAACATGAAACTTGAATGATTAAGCTTTGACAAAAAAGGTGAGACAAACAACGTATTTAACGTAGTTTGCCTCACCTTTTTATTTTATGTAGAAAAATTTAATAAATTATAGTAAAGCAGGGTTGCCACTGTGAAAGCGTAATTCAGTATCTGAAGTCGATATTAATTCTGCTTCTACCTCTTTAAATAACGCCACACGCTCATCAATATTATCATCCGATAAAGACTGCGCAAGCGCTAGATAGTCTTCAAAGTGGCGACTTTCTGACTTCAATAAGTAGCGATAGTATTTCGCCAAACGCTCATCATCGATTACCTCAGCAAGTGCAGCAAAGCGTTCACAAGAGCGCGCCTCAATAAAAGCCCCTATTATCAATACATCTACCATTGCTGCTGGCTCGTAGGTGCGCTTATGTTTGAGCATACCTTTAGCATAGCGCCCCGCACTTAGGTATTGCCACTCTTGCCCGCGCTCATTCATAATGCCAAGCACTTGCTCATAGTGCAGCATCTCCTCACGTATCAATTGCGCCAATTTGCGCTGCAAATCATAGGAAAACTCATAGCGGAATATTAAGTTCATCGCTGTACCAGCCGCCTTTTTTTCGCAATTGGCATGATCTTGAATAATTAATGGCAAGTCATTAATGGCTGCATTTACCCAAGCTTGCGACGTTCGTGCACCCAAAAAATTATAAATAGCGGAGAGTTCTACCTTTAAAGGGGCTCGTAGTTGTCCGATATCGACACTGTCTTCTTTAGAATTGTCATTTTTGGCATCGTCTTTTTCGGCATTGTCTTCTTGCGTTTGATCTGCTTTAAATATGTCCTCTTTGATATTAGCTATTGGCGATTGCATTATTGAGGTATTTTGCGAATTTGTGGTCATAGTTTAATTAAGCTTTATTTTTAAGTGAAGGTTTAAAATAAGAGTAAAAGATATTGTATTTTTATGAGTGAAGTCTATTTAATTTTTTATAATATTTTCAAATGATAGATAACCGTTACGCATAAATTGAAAATGTAATGATTACTTACAGTTTATAATGACTTTTAAGTTAATGTGTTTAGACTTGGCAGCTATAGTCTCTAGCTCATATGGATTATAGGGTATCATTTATATACAGCCTAAGTATTTACTTACTGAATGAGGTTTTCTTGTTTATTTCATTATTTGATAGTAGGATGCTATTTTGCTTTTGGGGCATTTTGTCTTACTATTGATTTTCAGTTAATAGTGAGTCGCTAGCATTATATCAACTATCAGTGCCGTCTCAAAGTTTGAGGTTTATGTGTGGTGTTTGCTTAAAAATTCTCTAGATTATATCTGATAATAATGTGTTAAATAAGCGACTAATTATAGCTAAAGTAATGGTAGCCAATTTAATATATTAAGAGATTTGCTGGTCTTGTCACTTAAAGTCAACTGTTTAGTACTTTGCATAGATGCTTTATATACCCATTTACATCTCCATTGTTTTTTTATTAGTTCAACATTAACAAACCTCACCAATAGATAAGGATAACAATATGAGCCAGTCTTCTAACGTCAATCGTGTTCAGAAAGGCATTCTTGCTATCGATCAGCAGATGTTCGATTTTATTGAAAACGAAGTGCTGCCGAAAGTGGGTATTGATTCAGACAGTTATTGGTCAGGTTTTGAAAAGGTTGTCAAAGAATTTACGCCTCGTAATAAAGCACTGCTTGCTACCCGTGACAAGCTCCAAGCACAGATTGATCAGTGGCATTTAGACAATCCTGCTAAAAATGGTGATATTGATTACCCAGCTTATAAAGCATTTTTGCAAGAAATTGGCTATCTCTTGCCAGAAAGCGAAGACTTTAACGTTAGCACAGAAAATGTCGATGACGAGATTGCACATATTGCAGGACCGCAGTTAGTTGTACCTGTGCGTAACGCTCGCTATGCATTGAATGCGACCAACGCTCGTTGGGGCAGCTTGTATGATGCTCTATATGGCACAGACGTGATTAGTGATGAAAATGGTCAAGAAGCAAAAGGTGGCTATAATCCAACTCGCGGCGCAGCTGTCGTTGCTTATGCCAAAAAATTCTTAGATGAAAGCTTTGCACTAGCATCAGGCTCGTACAACGATGCGACGGGTTTTAAAGTGGTTAATGGTAAGCTTGAAGTTGCTCAAGGCGATAGTAGCACGCAACTAAAAGATTCTGCTCAATTTGCAGGTTTCGTCGGTGACGCACAAAGCCCAACGGGCATCTTATTAAAGAACAATAACTTGCATGCTGAGATTCAAATCGATGGCAATCATCCGGTTGGTAAAGATGACCTAGCAAATATTAAAGACGTGTTGTTAGAGTCAGCGATTACTGCTATTCAAGATTGTGAAGATTCAATCGCTGCGGTAGATGCTGAAGAAAAGGTCGAGGTTTATCGCAACTGGTTTGGCTTGATGAATGGCGATTTGCAAGAGACCTTTGAAAAAGGCGGCAAAACCCGTACTCGCAAACAAAACCCAGACCGTGAATATACTACCCCAGATGGCGGTACGCTTATCCTACCAGGTCGTTCGTTATTGTTGATTCGTAATGTTGGTCATTTGATGCAAAACCCTGCAATCTTAGTTGATTTGGGTAATGGTCAAGAAGAAATATTCGAAGGTTTGATGGATGGTTTGATTACACCATTATTGTCTTTGAATGATCTTAACGGTAAAACCAAGCTATCGAACTCACGTAAAGGCTCGATGTATATCGTTAAACCAAAAATGCATGGTCCTGAAGAAGTCAAAATGGCCAATGACTTGTTTAATGCCTCAGAAGATTTATTAGGCTTAGAGCGTAATACGCTAAAAATCGGTATTATGGACGAAGAACGTCGCATGACGGTCAATTTAAAAGAAGCTATCCGCCAAGCGAAAGAGCGCGTTATCTTTATCAATACCGGTTTCTTAGACCGTACTGGCGATGAGATGCATACCAGTATGAATGCCGGAGCATTTGTACCTAAAGGTGAGATGAAGGCTCAAGCGTGGCAGCCAGCCTATGAGCAATGGAACGTTGATATCGGTCTTGAGACCGGTCTACAAGGTCATGCTCAGATTGGTAAAGGCATGTGGGCGAAGCCTGATGAGATGAAAGAGATGATGGACACTAAAGCTGCCCATCCAGAAGCAGGTGCTAACACCGCATGGGTGCCGTCACCAACAGGGGCAACCTTGCACAGCATGCATTATCATCAAGTCAATGTCACTGAGGTTCAAGACAGCTTAAAATCACGTAAGCGCGCAAGCTTAGATGATATCTTGACCATTCCTTTGGCTAAAGATACCAATTGGACAGATGAAGAAAAGCAGCAAGAGCTTGATAATAATGCTCAGGGTATCTTAGGTTATGTCGTACGCTGGGTAAACCAAGGCGTTGGTTGTTCTAAAGTACCTGACATCAATGATGTTGGCCTCATGGAAGATCGTGCCACCTTGCGTATCTCTAGTCAACATATTGCCAACTGGTTGCATCATGATGTGGTCAGTAAGCAGCAAGTGATGGATACGATGAAACGTATGGCAAAAGTGGTCGATGAGCAAAATGCGGGTGATAGTAGCTATCAGCCTATGTCAAACGACCTTGATAACTCTTATGCCTTTAAGGCTGCGTGTGACTTAGTGTTTAAAGGTCGCGAGCAGCCAAGTGGTTATACTGAGCCATTACTGCATCAAGCACGTCTTGACCTAAAAGCCAGTACTGCTTGCTAAATAATGCTTATATTTGATAGTCATATAGCTTTAACGATGATCGGCATTGCTAACTGATTAGTCACGAGCCATCTATAGATTTAAGGCGTTTATGACGGAATATTTATAGTTTTATTGCTGTTATTTTTAAGCTCACCCTTATTTGCCTATCGCGAATAGGGGTGTTTTTTTATCTGTACTTAAAGATAGGTTAAATATCATATTAGCTACAGGTTCTAGTTATCTTTATTATTAAATCCTGAAAAATATGTTGCAAATTATGTCAAAGTTGTTATGCTTGTAGCTGAAGTATGAGTTTGGTAACGGATGTTACGCAGCAGAGCGATAAAGACCAAAGTTTACATAGCAGTTACGATATTAATCTTAGTTATGTAGCTCACGGTTTTTTTCATCTTACGGTAATAGAACTTCGCCACACTTGTTTCTGACTAATCTCGGTAGCCAGTTACACATTATATCTTTGAGGATTTGTGACGATACCATTATGGGCACCAGCTAATCTTAGCTAGCTCATTACTAAAATTGTAAAGTGGAGATATACCCATGAAAAAACTACTTTTAGCTACAGCAATCGCTGCTTTATCTGTATCTGCAGCCAACGCAGCTCCAACTATTTATGGTAAAGCTTTTGTAGCGGCTGACTATATCGATATTGATTTTGATGGTCGTGCTATTTCTGACAACACAAGTGTTAATTATGGTGAAGATCAAGTAGAGATTAATTCTCATGCTTCACGTTTAGGCTTTAAGGGCTCTGAAGCATTAAGCGCTAATACTGATGTTATCTATCAGTTAGAGTATGGTACAAGTATCTCTGGTGATAACGCTACTTTCACTAACCGTGATACATTCCTTGGTGTAAACAACAAGCAATTCGGTGAATTCCGTGCTGGTAAAAACCAATCAACGCTAGCTCGTATTGACAACGTTGTTGTGAACCAAGGTTACTGGGATAACCTAGGTCAAACTGAAAATGAAAGTGAAACAATTTCAGCGTTAAACATGGCAGATAGTAACCGTCTTGCAAGCTCAATCATTTGGACTGCACCCAAGTACAATGGTCTGCCATTACAATTGTCTGCAATGTACAGCTCTAATGATGTAGATGGTGATAACTCTGACGACGCAGGTTTCGGTGTTGCGATGATGTTTGATCAAGGTACTGGCTTTACCGCTGGTGTTGCATATGATAAAGATCAAAATATTAACGGTGATATCATTCGTGGTACTGCTACTGTAGATCTAGCCAAGTTTATGGCAGCTCCGGTAACATTAGGCGCGCTATATCAAGTAGCTGACTATAATGGTTCTTCTGATAAAGAGAAAGGTTTCGTTATTAGTGCAGCAATGGGTCTAACTAACTTTGCCCGTCCAGCTTCTATTTACGCACAGTACAACAACACTACTAACTTAAATGGTTTTGGTGATTCTGATTCAGATCAAATTGTTGTTGGTGGTAAATACTTCTATAAAGACAATATCATTGCTCATGCCTATGCAGGCTTAAATAAAGCTGATAATGTTAACTATAGATATAACACTAATATCAAAGACGTTTTTAACGATGATATCATGGCTGCCGCAAGAGGTGATGCTGAAGTATTAGTAATTGGTACTGGTCTAGAATACAAATTCTAATCTAACTATTAGAATCGTATTATAAAAAACTCATCCTTCGGGGTGAGTTTTTTTGTTATAACAATTTTTGATTTCTAAAAATTTGTTATGGAAAACGCTAAAAACTAAGAGTTTAAGCAAGTTTATGTTTTTACCCTATATTTTGTGGCGTATTTTTAGTAAAATCCTTCTTTACCAATTACCGAAAAGAGTACTATGACCAAGTTTATATTTGTGACCGGTGGGGTAGTGTCCTCACTAGGAAAAGGTATCACTGCTGCTTCTCTTGCTGCAGTCCTAGAAGCACGTGGCGTAAATGTGACGATGACCAAAATGGATCCGTATATCAACGTCGATCCAGGTACCATGAGCCCGTTCCAGCATGGTGAAGTGTTTGTGACCGAAGATGGCGCGGAGACGGATTTGGACTTGGGCTATTATGAACGTTTTTTACGTCATTCAAAAATGAGTAAAAGCAATAACTTCACCAGTGGTCGCATCTATCAAAACGTCTTGAATAAAGAGCGCCGTGGTGAGTATCTTGGTGGTACGGTACAAGTGATTCCGCATATCACTGATGAGATTAAGAGTAAAATCCTTGCCAGTGGCGAAGGCTACGATATCGCGATTATCGAGATTGGCGGTACTGTAGGTGACATCGAGTCACTACCATTTATGGAAGCGGTACGTCAGATGCAAGTGGAGCTAGGTCGTAATCGCGCCATGCTGATGCATCTAACACTAGTGCCTTATATCGCTAGTGCCGGTGAAACCAAAACTAAGCCGACGCAACACTCAGTCAAAGAGTTGCGTTCTATTGGTTTGCAGCCTGATATATTGATTTGCCGCTCTGACCATCATATCTCACAAGACAACCGCCGTAAGATTGCCTTATTTACCAACGTCGAAGAGCGTGCGGTCATTATGTGTGAAGATGCGCAAAGTATTTATCAGATACCACGTACCTTGCATGAGCAAGATCTTGATGACTTAATTTGCGAGCGTTTCGGTCTTGATTTGCCAGAAGCTGATTTGAGTGATTGGGATAAAGTCGTTGAAGCGCAGTTAAATCCTGAAGCGACCGTAACAGTAGCGATGGTTGGTAAATACGTCGAGCTGCCTGATGCGTATAAGTCTATCAATGAAGCGCTGCTACATGCTGGTATCACGCATAAAGCTGACGTTAAAATAGACTATATCGATGCTGAACTTCTAGAAACTGATGATGATTTATTTGCACGTCTTAACGATGCCGATGCTATTTTAGTACCCGGCGGTTTCGGTGAGCGCGGCACGATTGGCAAAATGAAAGCCATTACTTATGCGCGCGAAAACAAAGTGCCATATTTAGGTATTTGCCTTGGTATGCAGCTGGCAGTGATTGAATACGCCCGTAATGTGTTGCATATCGATGCCAACTCTTCTGAATTTCATCGCACAGCGGCTGAACCTATCATTGGCTTAATTACTGAATGGTTAGATGAGCGCGGCGAATTACAGATTCGTAGTGATGACTCAGATCTTGGCGGCACCATGCGTTTAGGTGCACAGAAAGCTGAGCTGGTCGCTGGTAGTAAACTTGCCCAAATCTATGGTGCAACCAATATCACTGAGCGTCATCGCCATCGTTATGAGATGAATAACCGCTATATCGAGCCATTAGAGCAAGCAGGTATGACGGTATCAGGTTATTCTGCTAAGCAGCATTTGGTTGAGTCGGTTGAGCTTGCTGACCATCCTTGGTTTATCGCGGTACAGTTCCATCCTGAATTTACTAGCTCACCGCGTGGTGGTCATCCATTGTTCAATAGCTTTGTAAAAGCAGCAAGAAATTATAGCGATAGTAAATAAGCTTTAATTCTTGCAGCTATTCTTACAACTATAAAACCACTTAAAAGACTGCTCTTCGGATCGGTCTTTTTTTGAGCCTGATTTTAACGATAGTGATTGTGATTGATGTTTCTAGCGATTTTATTGTTATTATGATTTCATGTCTTTGACGATATATGGCATGTAATTACGCTTGTCACCTTTTTTTAATTGGGCTATCGGTTACAATATATAATAGAATATTTATAAAAATAAAGAGGACAAGGATTTTATGAAAAATTTATTAACCGCTCAATCAAATATCCAGCTTCATACCCCTAATAATAACTGCATCACTATTGGTAACGATCAGCCGTTTGTCTTGTTTGGTGGTATGAATGTTCTAGAATCTAAAGAGTTAGCGTTTGAGATTGCTGAGCAATATATTGATATCTGCAAAAGGTTGGATATTGGTTATGTCTTTAAAGCCAGTTTTGATAAAGCCAATCGTTCAAGCTTGCATTCATATCGTGGTCCTGGACTAGAGAAGGGTATCGATTGGCTTGGGCAAATCAAAGAAAAATTCCAAGTACCTATTATTACGGATGTGCACGAGCCGTATCAAGCGGCACCGATCGCTGAGGTTGCTGATATTATTCAGCTTCCGGCGTTTTTGTCACGTCAAACGGATTTGGTCCACGCAATGGCAAAGACAGATGCGATTATCAATATTAAGAAGGCACAGTTTTTAGCGCCACATGAGATGCGTCATATCGTCAATAAATGTCTAGAGGGCGGTAACGATAAGCTTATCCTTTGTGAGCGTGGTAGCGCGTTTGGTTATAATAACCTTGTCGTTGATATGCTTGGTTTTGATACCATGAAGCAGACGAATATCCCTGTATTCTTTGATGTGACGCATAGCCTGCAGCAGCCGGGCGCGCGTAGTGACAGCGCTGGCGGACGCCGTGAGCAAATTACAACGCTTGCACGTGCAGGTATGGCAACAGGATTGGCAGGGCTGTTTTTAGAAGCGCATCCAAGTCCAGAAACCGCAAAGTGTGATGGTCCTTGTGCCTTAAGAATGAGCCAATTAGAGCCGTTTTTACGTCAGCTTAAACAGATTGATGATTTGGTAAAAGGCTTTGAGGTACTGGATACTCATTAAAAAAATAGATCATAAGAGGATAGAGTAATGGCGATTAAAGTTGCACAGGTAAGTATCGAAAATATCGATGACGCCGAAGGATTAGAGAGCGTGATGACAGCGTTAAAGAACATCACAGGCGTAACGGCGATTGAGCTGGATACGGATAACCATACTGCGTTTGTGCGTTATGATGATACAGAAACCAGTATCCATGCATTTACAGCGGCAATCAGCATGGTCGATTATGTTACCCAGCCATTTCCTATCGATGCCCCGCAAAATCCACGTTATCATGATTAGGCTTGGTTTATAAAAGGATAACCAAACTGACTTGTGGTCAACGCCAATACCTCTTATGCTGGTCTTGGGTATCTTGATAAAACCTTATACCATTAAAGTATAAAATTCATTCACAGATAAAAACAAGGAGCCTAACATGGCGAACCAAACACGTATTATTAAAATTGAGGGTATGACTTGCGGCGGCTGTGTTGCGAGTGTTCATAATGCTACTGCCGATATCGATGGTTTAGACAATATCAGTATCGAGCTTGCAGACAATCAAGCGACCGTTACCTTTGATGATACAAAAACTAGCGCTGAAAAAATTGCTGCTGCGATTGATGAAGCGGGCTTTGATGCGACAGTCGCTAACGCGTAAGTAAGTTGAGTAAATTGTAATGTATATCGGAATGAAAAAACCAGCTGTTATAGCTGGTTTTTTTAGTCGCTGAGCTGTAGTAATAATAGACTTAGACTTAGACTTAGACTTAGACTTAGACTTAGACTTTTGTCATAACTGTTATTGCTAATTGGTATATTCGAGTTAATATCAACTATAATCATTTAATATCTATTATCAATATGTTATTTAGTATAATAATATAAAAGCAAAGTATATTGACTTGAAAAGTTCATTGATAACCTAACTTCATTGTAAGTGATATCCTTTACTCAACGATACTTTGATAGCAACGCCCTGACACCCTTGTCTATTTTTACCGCTTCTCTTTATAACTGCTATTTACAGAATCTAAATGACAGCTTTTAAAAAATAGTGCTTAAAGCCTTATAAATGCCATAACGAGTTTTATTTATGAATGATTCTAGCCGTACCGATACCCTCAACTACAATCAAAAAGCCTACGAAGTTGAGACTGATATTCAGTCCGATACTCAGCTAGCTCCAAAGCGTGCGCACCTGCAACTGGCGATTGATGGAATGACGTGTCAAGCCTGTGCATCACGAATCGAAAAGGTGCTTAATAAAAAACCGTCTATTTATGAAGTTAATGTGAACTTTGCAGGCGAGACCGCAAATGTAGATTATGATCCGACACAGACGACGCCAGAACAGGTAACGGAATGGGTAAACAAAACTGGCTTTGTGGCTAATCTGCAGGCAGCCGATAGTTTGTTTTCACAGACTGATGAGGATAAAGCAACGCAGTATCCGTGGCGTTTGATAGGTTTATGGATTTGTTTGCTACCATTTTTAATCGGTATGGCAGGTATGGCGACGGGTTTTGGCATGGCATGGATGCCACCCGTTTGGATTCAGTTTATCCTAGCGACGATTGTACAATTTGGTTTTGCATTACCGTTTTACAAGAGTGCTTGGGCGTCCATCAAAGGTGGTCTTGCCAATATGGATGTGTTGGTCGTCATTGGTACGGTGACTATCTGGGCATATTCAACTTATTTGTGGCTGACGCATGGCGATGGAACTTTAAATAGTCTGTTGCAAAGTGGTCATGCTGGTGGTCACGGCGCTGGTAATAGCCCTGCAGTGTATTTTGAAGCAGGCGTGATGGTCATTGCTTTTGTGCGTACGGGTAAATATCTCGAAGAACGAACCAAAAAGCACAGTCTAAACAGTATCGATTTATTATTGTCATTAATGCCTGATGAAGTCGAGCAGCAGCAGCCAAATGGTGATTTCCATAATGTCGCCCTCAAAGAGGTGCAAGTGGATGATATTCTGCGTGCTAAACAAGGCAGCCGCGTTGCAACCGATGGTATCGTTGTAGATGGTGCTGGTTGGTGTGTGGAGAGTCATTTAACCGGTGAGTCGGTACCGCTCAAAAAAGAAGCAGGCGATGGGTTGTTAGCAGGTGCTTTGGTCGAAAATGGCAGCTTGTTATACCGTGTACGTGCCAAAGGCAGCGATACTAAGTTGGGCGATATGGTACAAGCGCTCAGCGATGCACAAGGCTCAAAAGCCAATCTGGCGCGTCTTGCCGATAGAGTAACGGCTATCTTTGTGCCAGTTGTGGTTACGATTGCCTTAGTTACCTTTGGGCTGACATGGTGGCTGACGGGTATGATTGATACCGCCTTAATGCATGCGGTATCAGTATTGGTCATTGCTTGTCCGTGTGCGCTTGGTTTGGCAACACCTGCTGCAATTATGGCGGGTATGGGTGTCGCGGCTCGGCATGGCGTTTGGTTTAAAGATGCTCAAAGTCTTGAGGCCGCAGGTAATATCGATACAGTTGTGCTTGATAAAACGGGCACATTGACCATTGGTAAACCGACCATCGTTGATGAAGTGATGGTTGATAAGTCACTTGCTGTCGATGATGTCTTGCAAATTGCAGCAAGCGTTGAAGCGCATGCCAGCCATCCACTCGCCACTGCGCTTATCAATGCAGCCGCAGAGCGTAACTTACCACTATTAACCGTCAATGATATTAGTGTCGTCAAAGGCGCTGGTATACAGGCAAATATCGAAGGGCTGGGGGTTATAAAGGTTGGTACTGCAGAATTTGCTAATCTAACTTTACCTAAGCTGATGCCAAAAGTATGGCAAATTGCCAGTACGGTTGCGGTTAGCATTAATGATGAACCGCTCGGTGCTTTTGCCTTAGCTGATGACTTAAAAGCGGATACGCCACGAGCAATTACGGCACTACAAGATGCTGGCATTAATGTGATTTTGATGAGCGGTGATAAACAGTCTGTCGTCGATCATGTCGCAGGACAGCTGGGTATTGAGCAAGCTTATGGCAAGATGAGCCCACGTGACAAAGCCAGTCAAATTGCTTTATTGCAAACAGCTGGCCATAGAGTTGCGATGGCAGGAGATGGCGTCAACGATGCGCCAGCGATGGCAACTGCTGATGCCAGCTTTGCGATGTTTGAAGGCACTGATGTCGCCCAACATAGCGCCTCTGCGCGCTTGATGGGTGAGTCGTTGATGCATATCGATGCGGCGCAAAAAATCGCTGATGCAACCGTGCGTAATATTAAGCAAAATCTATTCTTTGCCTTTATTTATAATTGCCTTGGTATTCCATTGGCAGCCTTTGGTTTTTTAAATCCTATGATTGCCGCTGCTGCTATGGCGCTTAGCTCCATTTCAGTATTGATGAATGCGCTACGTTTAACCCGATTTAAGACAGACGTTGAGCTGGATAATACGGTATCTAACTCTAATATCGATACAAAGCATCCAGTGAAAGTTTAGATATTTTTTTACAATGATGAAAGCCTAGTGTTTGCGATACTGTCCTGACTTGAGCAAATCGGAAATCACCAATATTGCTATTTATGTTTGATTTTATGAGCGCAAGTTGGTGTAAGATAAGGGCAGTTTGGCAAAATATATGCTATGATGCCAAGCACTATAGACCGCTGTTAAGGTGCTAAGTAAGCCCTTATTAATGCTCAGAATTGATCTGTCGTATAAATATACAAAGCTATTTTGGGCGCAGGTGCTATACGATATTTTGTTTTATCTTTTTTGTATTCTAGCTGCCGTTATTTACCCCCTAAACTTGGCATGACCAAAGGAATTAACAGACATTATGTACGCTGAAGAAACCACCAACGTCGCCGCAATTAAAGACATTCGCGCTCGTGAAATTTTAGACTCGCGCGGTAACCCAACGATTGAAGCT
>NZ_JBAQQF010000003.1:0-78306 GCF_049295055.1 Psychrobacter sp.
ACCCTATCGAAAAGAAATGGGCGCAAGCTAAGTTTATACGCCAAGGTTGGATGGAGAATAATCTACCTAAACTGTTTCGTGATATTTGTCCTGGCCATAACAATTTTATTTTGAACTGACTATATTATGGATAGTGTTCTTTCAAAGTTTTTAATTTATTATAAATGTCTATCTAATATATAAAATCATTAACCCAGTACGTTAATCGGTACTTTTAAATAACGGGTACCATTGCTTTCGGGTTTTGGCAGATGACCAGCATCAATATTGATTTGTACTGATGGAATAATCAGCCGCGGCATCTCAAGATTGACATCGCGGCGCTCACGCATCTCGACGAATTCCGCTTCATTAATACCATCTTTCACATGAATATTGGCTAGTTTTTGCGCAGCTACCGTAGTGGTTGGGCAATGCTTTCGTCCTTTACTTGGATAATCATGACACAGATACATGATTGTCTCCTCAGGCAGTGCCAGCAGCTTTTTGATCGACTGATACAGAGTTTTGGCATCGCCACCTGGGAAATCACAACGCGCCGTACCTACATCTGGCGCGAATAGAGTATCACCTACGAAAACCACGGTTTTTTCATCATCGGTGGCAATGTAGGCCATATCAGCACGCGTGTGACCTGGCACATACATAGCAGTGATAGTGATGCTACCAAGCGCTAAGGTTTCGCCGTCATCTGTCAAAATATCGAACTGACTGGCATCGGTGCGAAAGCTGGTATCAAAGTTAAAAATTTGCTTAAATATTTTTTGTACTTCAGTGATGTGTTGACCGATCACCAATTGTCCACCAAGCGTTTCTTTGACGTGTATAGCGCCTGATATATGGTCGGCATGGGCATGGGTTTCTATAATATACACCAGCTCCCAACCATGACCTTTGACAAACGCTATGACTTCATCGATGCTAATAGTGGCAGTACGTCCTGACTTTGGATTAAAGTCTAGTACTGGGTCGACAATGGCACAGACTTGCTGCTGAACATCTGCAAGTACGTGAGTATAAGTTTCTGTGTCGCGATGTAAGAATGAGTGAACTTGCATGGCTACCTCTTGATTATTATATGAATTTTTAACTTTTTATTATGTATTAAGTATAATATGTATTTATAATATTTGAATATACATAGTTTTTATCTCTTAATACTAATATAGCAACCATCACTTAATTTAACAATTTATATAATGTAAATAAATATAATTTAATATTGCTTGCGTTATCCTTGATAATTAACTGTATATAACGATATCTTATCTATAAACTCTGCACTTTCTATTTATATTTCATATAAGGAGCTCGCTCTGACTACTTCCACTTTAGCATTGAGCACACCTGCTACTAACACTAGCGACAATATGTCTCCCAGCGTAGTAGACTTTGCTCCCAATGACCTTGCTAAACAAATGCAACAAGCCTCACTGCAAGCTAGCCAATTATTAAAGTCGCTATCGCACCCTGATCGCTTATTACTCCTATGTCAGCTGACTCAAGGCGAATACTGTGTCAGTGAGCTTGAGCACTTGGTCGGTGTCGGTCAGCCAAGCTTATCGCAGCAGCTGGGTATCCTACGTAAGGATGAGTTGGTCTCAACACGCCGCGACGGCAAGCAAATCTATTACAGTATCGCCAGTGATGATGCTTTAGCGGTATTACAGCTGCTGTATCAGCGCTTTTGTGATGCACCTGACGACGATGCTAATGCCTAACTTGTTAGCTTAACGCTTGCTGTTAATTAATTTTCTTTATTGTGATGATGTATTGCTATGCCTTCTATCGCCGCTCGTCTGATTCCTGCTTGGTTGCGCCACTATCAGATGTCGGCTTTACCGGCTGACATCATCGCAGGACTGGTAGTCGGCGTGCTTGTTATTCCACAAAGCTTAGGCTACGCGGTATTAGCAGGGCTACCACCAGTTTATGGTTTATATGCGGCGATTGTGCCAGTCGCCGTTTATGCGTGGCTAGGCTCTAGTAATGTACAAGCAGTCGGACCAGCCGCTGTTACCGCTATCATGACCGCTAGTGCTTTGCATCCTTATGCTGATAAAGGCGCTGAGCAGTATGTACTGATGGCAGGTTTACTGGCGTTGATGTTAGGCGCTATTTTGTGGCTTGCAGGACAGCTCAAATTGGGCTGGATTATGCAGTTTATCAGCCGTGGTGTATCGGCTGGCTTTATTAGCGGCGCAGCAGTACTCATCTTTATCAGTCAGCTTAAATATTTGACCGCTATACCTATCGCTGGAAACGGCTTAATCGGTTATTTATCTAGCATGCGGATGTATGCCAGTCAATTGCATCCATTGACGCTACTCATTGGCGTGATTGCATTCGTACTTATGGTTATGAATCGCTACGGTAAAAAATGGATTTGGCTATCGTGGCTGTCGCCATCCTATGCTAAATGGGCAGAACGTTTATTTCCACTGATACTGCTCGGTATCGCAATCACCCTGAGCATCAGCTTGCATTGGACAGCCAATGGCGTGGCGACTATCGGTAGTGTTCCGCAAGGACTACCAAGCTTTACTCTTACTTACTTGCCAGACTTCTCTGAAATCCTAAATTTGTTACCTACAGCAGGACTGATGGCGCTAATTGCTTTTGTATCAAGCAGCTCAGTCGCCAGCACTTATGCGCGTCTGCGCGGTGAGACTTTTGATGCCAATCGTGAGCTAACCGGACTAGGGCTTGCCAATATTGCCGGCGGCTTCTTTCAAAGCTTTCCCATCGCTGGTGGCTTTTCACGTACCGCTATTAATGTCGATTCAGGGGCAAAAACACCACTGGCTAGCCTAGTAACCGTACTAGTAATGATTGCCGCCTTGATAGCGTTTGGCGATATTCTTGCCCCTCTACCCTATGCCATTTTGGGTGCGACTATCATGGCTGCTATCATCGGTCTTATCGATATAGCAACTTTAAAATCTGCATGGCAACGTGATCGCTTAGATGCCGCCAGCTTTATGGCAGCATTTGCAGGTGTGTTGATATTTGGGCTAAATACAGGACTAATTATTGGCTTAATGGTGTCTTTTGCCAGCTTGATTTGGCAATCGAGCCAACCACATGTCGCTATTGTTGGTCAACTGGCAGGTACGGGGCATTTCCGTAATATCAACCGCCATGATGTGGTGACATTCCATAATTTATTGATGCTACGTATCGATGAGAGCTTATTTTTTGGTAATAGTGAATCGGTACATCGCCGTGTGATACAAGCGACCCAGCAATATCCAGAAGCGCATGAGATTATTCTTATTATGTCAGCGGTTAATCACATTGATTTTACCGGACAAGAGATGCTCATTAGCCTCAATCAAGAACTTTTGAACCAAAACAAGCATTTAAGCTTTAGCTTTATCAAAGGACCAGTGATGGATATTATTGGGCATACTCCAGTCATTACCAAGCTATCAGGGTACGTTTATTTAAGTACGATGGATGCGGTGAATGCCTTAAAAGACATTTAATCGCTCTTTAATATTTATGTTATTAAGTTAATAATAATTATTGTCTGTGACAACATATAGTTATGATAAAAGCTGTGTTATGCTAAATTATTATAATATCCAAAACTACAGCTTCTAAAACTACAGCCTCTAAAACTACAGCCTCTAAAACCTCTAAAACTACATTTTCTAAAGCTAAAGCCTCTAGAAAATGTGCTTAGCTACAATGCTCTACTTCCTAACGCCCTTTCATATACATGACCGAACTTACTTATGACCGATGACTTAACTATTTATAAGCAAATTTATCCAAGCCAATGCATCAAGATTGCGGAGCTTGGCTACTGTTCTGTGCTCAATATTCGCCCAGATGCTGAAACAGAAACGCAGCCTAATAGCTGTGACTTAGCGCGTGCAACCGCAAAAGCCAACTTGACCTATCATCATCTACCATTTGATGATGAGCGCTTGAGTATGGCAACTGTCGAGCAGTTTGCTGCCTTTTATCGTACGATGCCTAAACCGATATTGATGTTTTGTGGTACAGGCGCACGCGCCAAGCTGCTTTATCAAAGCGCCTTGATGCAAGGTCTGCTATAAAGACTGCTGTAAAGGGTGGCTATAAAAATAGCTATCACGTTTACATACTTCATCTTTAGAAAGCTATCCATTCAGATTAGGCTCTGTAGTTGCATATCAAACTACTCATTTTTAATATAAAAAATAAAAGGAGCTCCTATGAGCCATCAAATTAGCATTACCGGACAAATCACCCCTGATCAAGTGCCTATGCTTGCTGAAAACGGTTTTAAAACCATTATTAATAACCGTCCAGATGGTGAAGAGCCGAATCAGCCAACCAGTGCTGAGATTGCTGCTGCCGCTGAAAAAGCCGGTCTTGCTTATAAAGAAATCTCCTTTGCAGGTAGTGAGCTCAATCAAACTCACGTCGAAGCATTTGCTGACTTTTTTAACCAAGCCGAACAGCCTATTTTAATATATTGCCGTACCGGTGCTCGTTCAACGGGTATCTATGAAGCAGCAAAGCGTATGGATTTATTGGACGACTGATATCATAAGCAATAATGTAAAGCAATAAACCAAGAAGCCCATATAAATATATGGGCTTTTATAATATTTGAGACTATATTTTAAATGACATTAAAACTTCAATCATATTAAGAAACATAGCGCCACAAGGAAAGGGCGTTATGGCATAGCACAATTATAATTGTCAATATTACAAGGAATGTTCTATGAGTAATACCGCATTAGCTCTGCTGCCGCTAGCCCTTGCCTACATTATGTTTACCTTAGGAACAGGGCTCAAACCTAGTGACTTTAAGGTTATCGCAAGTCACCCAAAACCCTTCATTGTAGGCTTAGTTAATCAAGTTATTTTTGTACCACTCGTGGCTTTAGCAGTGGTATTACTAATGTCGCCACCACCTGCCATCGCCTTCGGTATCATGCTGATTAGCTTTTGCCCCGGTGGCGTGACCAGTAATATGCTCACCTACTATGCCAAGGGTAACGTAGCACTGTCAGTTGCTCTCACTGGCGTAGTCAGCCTTTTATCAGTGGTGACCTTGCCTATCTTAATCACTTTGGCTTTCAATCACTTTATGAAAGACCAAGCAGGCTCGATCAGTGCGGTAAAAATAGGCTTAGTCATGTTTTTACTGACCACTTTACCAGTGACCCTTGGTATGCTCGCCCGCTATAAGTTCACTGATTTTATGGTACGTAAAAGCGGTATTCTTAATGGCTTAGCCAGTATCTTTTTTGTCCTAATTGTTTTTGCTGCGATTGCTACCAATTGGCAGCTACTACAAGAGCAATTGGCATCTATTGGGCTCGAGCTTGTGCTGATTATTGTCATATTATTTATAGTCAGTATTTTGACGGCAAAGGCGTTAAAGCTTAGCTGGTTTGATACCAAAACTATCGCCATTGAAACCAGCATTCAAAACAGTACGACCGCGATTACTTTGGCACCTATCATCATGGGCGTCAGTACATTACCAGTCATTGCCCTACCCGCTGCCTTATATGGTGTGCTGATGTATGTGATTGCACTGCCCATTATTTTTCTGATTAGGAATAAAAACTGATTATAGCTCAACGATTTCTATAGTCGATTTAATTTAAGAAAGATATAGTGCTAGTGCTAGTGCTAGTGCTATGAATTTTTCGTAGCCTCTATCACGCTTGTACACAGCAGACTAGAAAAATTTATAGTAGTAGCACCTCGTGATAAATGTATCTTTAAATAAAAATAGACCTACGCTAAAAAATGCTTGTCCAGAACTGGTATTGGTATTTTTTGAAAATTACTAAACTATAGACTGGTTAATTTCTAATATTGAGGACATAATAAATTTTTATTTATACAGCTTAATAGGATTCTTTTTATGCAAAAACCTCTCCTTATCATCGGTAATAAAAACTACTCCTCATGGTCACTGCGAGCTTGGCTATTATTAAAAGCCTTTGACGTTGATTTTGATGAACAGTCTATCCAACTGTTTGCCCCGTCCGCCATACCTACTCTTAAAGCACATTCGCCTACAGGAAAAGTTCCTATCTTAATAAGTGAACAGGGCGAGGAAAAAGTCACTGTTTGGGATTGTCTAGCTATTATAACGTATGCCAATGACTATTTGACGACTACAGACATTTGGTCAGGTAACCCTAAGTCTACCTTAGAAAACAATGACTCTAATTTAAGAAAGAACAGAGCCTATTGCCAAAGTATCGTCGCTGAGATGCATTCTGGTCTGATGGGAATTCGCAGTGAGATGCCAATGAATATCCGAGCAACGGCGCGTATTAAACCAAGCACTGCATGTTTGACTGATATTGCCCGTATTGAGCATATCTTTACAGAATGTCTAACAAACAGATCAGCAGATAGTTATTTATTTGGGCATTTTACGGCTGCTGATGCATTTTTTGCGCCTGTTGTCTTACGACTGCAAACCTATGCCAAGGCTTCAGGAATAATATTAAAACCGTCTACTGAACAATATTGTCAGACTATGCTAAACAATCCTCATGTTCAAGCATGGCAACAAGCAGCTTTACAAGAAGATTATGTTATCGAATCAGACGAAGCAGGTGAGATATTGTCTGTAGAGGGAATCTTAGCTGAGTAGCAATTAGTTACTTTATACTTATAAGCAAAAAACCCGACGCATTAGCATCGGGTTTTTTTATTGGGCGTATAGAAAACTAATTTAAAACTTACTGCATCACTAAATAATCAAACGCTGATAATGCCGCTTTAGAACCTTCACCCATCGCAATATTAATCTGCTTAAAAGGTACGGTCGTTACATCACCACAAGCAAAGATACCTTTGCGATCCGTACGGCAGCGCTCATCAATCTCAATCTCACCAAAGCGGTTCAAGTCGACAAAGCCTTTAACAAACCCAGTATTAGGTATTAAGCCAATTTGGACAAATACTGCTGATAAATCAATCTCTTTAGTCTCGCTAGTATGACGATCTTCATAGACGATAGAGCTGACTTTACCATCAGTCGCTTTAATTTCTTTAGTCGCGGCACTGGTGATGATATCGATGTTAGATTTTTCTTTGGCTTTATTAATCAATACCTGATCCGCTTTTAGCTCATCTGCAAATTCAAATACCGTCACATGCTTAACAATACCTGCTAAGTCAATTGCCGCTTCGATACCTGAGTTACCACCACCAATGACAGAGACGTCTTTACCTTTGAAGAACGGACCATCGCAATGAGCACAGTAGGCCACGCCTTGACCAACGTTTTCATCTTCACCAGGGACACCAAGCTTACGCCATTGCGCACCTGTCGCTAAGATGATACTGCGCGTCTCAAATATCTCGCCAGTATTTAGCTGAATGCTATAGTTCTCATCTTTAGTCTCATTAATCTCTTTGACGCTCACATGTTCTTTCAGCGTAATATTATATTCATGCAAATGTTTAACAAAATTATTCGACAATTCAGTGCCTGTTGTTAAAGGCACAGAAATTAAGTTTTCAATATCTTGGGTATCTTTGACCTGACCACCAATACGATCAGCAACCATCGTCACTTTTAAGCCTTTACGAGCCGTATAAATAGCAGCCGCAATACCTGCAGGACCTGCACCTATGATTGTCACATCTTGCTGCTCTAACTGCTCAGCGTCATCTGTACTGCCTTCGCTTAACAAGTCAGGGAATTGCTCTTGTAACTTTTCAATCAATTTTGCTGTGTCAATTTTACCATTGGCAAAAGGCTTACCGTTTAGGAATACCGCTGGCACACCTTGGATATTATTGGCATCAACTTGTTCTTGGAACAAGGCGCCATCGATCATCTCGTTACTAATACCATCGTTAAGCAATGCAAATTGGTTTAACGCTTGCACAACATCTGGGCAGCTATGGCAAGAAAGTGATACATAAGTCTGAAACTGTAGAGGCTTATTAAAACGCTTCACCAGCTTCTGAATACCTTCGTCCAGTTTTAGCGTATGACCGCCCGCTTGCAAAATCGCTAAGATGAGCGAGGTAAATTCATGTCCGCCAGGAATACCACTAAACACGATACCGTTATCGATCAACTCGCCGTCTATATGACTACGAACGGCAAAGCTAATCGGGCTTGGTAAGCTGTCATCATTATCTGTGCTATTAAAATTAATTTTATCCGTTGTACCAGCGATTTTAGTCAAAAATTCAATCAGCTCGGCACGCTTGCTATGTTCGCCACTACCCAATACAAAGGTAATTGGGCGAGTCATATTTTCACTATAGCTTTTAACCGCGTCTAATAAGCCTTGGTCTATCATGTTTGTTCCTCATTATTATTCAATATGTAACGGCAACTAAGCAGTTGTACGTTTAAAGATAGAAAGTCTAAAGTAAGTAATACTGTTTAAAACGTAATTTGAATAAGGCTTATGCCTTTCGATGTCCCTATTATCATAGGTTTCATAGATTTGAGCAAGCTGAGAAACTCAAACCTTATGTTTAATAAAACCAATCGTAATTTCTTATTCATACTTAATTTTAAAACTACTAGCGAATAACAATCAATGATAATCATAGTATCTACTAATATTTTTCGCTACAATCGAGTGACACCGATAGGAAAAAACCCTTATTAGTGTTATGGCAGATTCGCTTTTAAGCGTGTTTATTAAAAGTCATTTCTGCTTGTATTAAGCCTTATCGCTACCCAGTCAAACAGCGGTCTGTCTTAATATCATCTAGGTCTATAAATCATAGCAATTCATGATAGCAACTCATTACAGCAATCTTAACTAAAATGCGCGGATGCTTATTACAAGCTTGCGCTTCATAACAAGGATGACAACATGAGAAAGACTGACACATGGCAAGATAATAAAGAGATTATTGCGGAGCTTAAGCAGAAAGACAGCCACTTTGCGACTATTTTTGATGAGCATACTCAGCTTGATCAGCACATTAATCAGCTGGATAAAAATTTGGTCACGCATGCCAGTTGCGACGAAGAAATCGAACAAATGAAACGGCGAAAACTGTATTTAAAAGATGAGATTTATAAAATAATTGATAAAAATAGATTAGAGTCTCATGCTTAAATAGTAGCGGTTTTAGATGATCAGATACTATAAGAATTATAATATTAAAGTAAAAAAAAGACCCCGTTAGCATAAGTTAACGGGGTCCCTTTTTAACACTTTATTTAGTATTATCAATCAGCAAACACAGCTTTAAATAATACTAAAATCTTAATCTAATCAATAGCTGCTTAGATTTTACCGACTAGATCAAGACTTGGTTTTAACGTCGCTTGACCGGCTTCCCAAGCTGCTGGGCAAACTTCACCGTCATTTTCACGAACGTATTGTGCTGCTTTTACTTTACGTAGCATGTCTTTTGCACTACGGCCGATACCACCAGCATGAATTTCAGCAACTTGAATCAAGCCATCAGGATCTACTAAGAATGTACCACGCTCAGCAAGACCAGCTTCTTCAATCATGACGTTAAAGCCACGAGTGATACGACCAGTAGGATCGCCAATCATTGGGTAAGTTACTTTACCGATGGCTTCTGAAGAATCATGCCATGCTTTATGGGTGAAATGGGTATCGGTTGATACTGAGTACACTTCTACGCCTAAGCCTTTTAGCTCTTCGTAATGGGCTGCCATATCTTCAAGTTCAGTTGGGCAAACAAAGGTAAAATCGGCTGGGTAAAATAGGAAAATCGCCCAGCTACCTTTTACGTCTTCAGAAGTGATAGTTTTGAACTCACCATTTACAAAAGCTTCTGCTGAAAATTCTGGGATTTCTTGATTAATAATAGACGCCATGAGTGGCTCCTTTTTTGATTGATTAACAGTAAGTGGTTTAAAATTTATTTATAGGTTGGTATCTACTAGCCTTTCTAATATCTGGGCTACCTGACAAACTATACGCGAATTCTATGTTTAATCCAATTAAAAGTATTTAATTTGATGTTTTGTTTTATTAAACTTGTTAAACTATTCTATCTGCTTTTTTTATCTATGTATCAACGCTAATAGATCGTTGACATAAGATAAATAAGTACAATAAATTGCCTAAAAAACCCATTAATAGAGAGGTTTTATGATTACTTTACGCCAACTCGAGTTTGCCTTAGCCGTTGCTAAACACCGTCATTTTAAACGGGCAGCAGAGGACTGTAATATCTCGCAGTCTGCGCTAAGCCTTGGTATCGCAGAGTTAGAAAAGCAGCTTGATACCCAGATTTTTGAGCGTAATAACAAGCAAGTATTGATTACCCCTATCGGTGAAGACATCTTAGTACGGGCACAGCGGGTATTCTCAGAAGTAAATGATTTGACCACGCGCGCGCATAGCCATCAGTCACCGCTTGCCTACCCTATGACCGTAGGTATCATTCCAACGATTGCGCCTTATCTGCTACCAAAGGTACTACCTGCACTGCGTGAGCACTATCCAGAATTTCGCATGACCATCGTTGAGCAGCAAACCGAGCGCTTACTAGAACAAGTACGTTACGGTCATATCGATACCGCTATTATTGCGCTGCCTTATGCCGTAGATGGTTTACATAGCTTTGAGTTTTGGAGCGAAGATTTCTTTGCAGTATTCCCAAAAGATGATGTACATGCAAAGCTAAAAACCATCAATGCTGATGAGCTGGCAACCGCTAACCTTATGCTATTAGGTGAAGGACATTGCCTGACTGATCAGACGTTATCAGTTTGTCACTTCGACCGTGCGCAGATGAAATCTAGCTTTTCGGATGCCAGCTTAAATACGTTAATTCAAATGGCACTTGCTAATATGGGTACAACCTTGGTGCCAGAAATGGCGCTCGATCAATTGCATCTGCAAAACCAAAACGCGGTCGCTGTGCCGCTGGCAGAAAAAGGCCCGCATCGTCATATCGCCTTTGTTACTCGTCTCAATTATGCGCGTGTCGATGATGTCAATTTGCTTGGTAAGCTATTTAAACAAGCGTTTGAAGATGCCGCTGATAAAAGCTAGAAATCTATATATCGTAGGTTAACGATGAATGACGTTTTGCAGGTAAAAATTGAGTTTGGTGAGCGCTTTCAACAGCACTTATCTGCGTTGAATAATGCTGTCGCGCCAGCAGCAGTAAAAGCACTTTGGCTAGATATTGCGACTTACTATAATGAACCACAGCGTGCTTATCATACCTTAAAACATATTCAGAAATTATTTGGAGAGTTTGAGCAGATAAAGCATAACCTGCATGAGCCACATATCATCGCCTTGGCGCTTTATTATCATGACGTGATATATGAGCCAACGCGCTCAGATAATGAATTGAAAAGTGCAGAATATGCAGTAGCAACGTTAAGATGCTATCTGAGTGAGGCGCAATGCCAACATATCTATGCGCTTATTATGATGACTGCTACTCATCAACTTCATAAGTTAGTAGATGAGGATAACGTCAGCGACGCCGCGTATTTATTAGATATGGACTTAAGTATTTTAGGTGCGCCTTGGGCTGAGTATCGACAATATACGCAAGCCGTCCGTCAAGAATATGTACACGTAATAAAAGAGAATTACCGTGTTGGACGCATTGCCATATTAGAAAAACTATTAACACACCAAACGCTGTATCTAACAGCGTATTATCGCGCACGCTTAGAAGAACAAGCTCGAGACAATATCAAATATGAAATCAGTCTTTTACGTGCATCTTGATAAATAACTCGCTACCTTGACGCGCTGGATGTGAATTATAACTCCGCTCCATAGTTTCAATATCAAAATGAGTCTCAAAACACTGCTGATATTCTTCTCTTGTACCGCCGAATGGTGGCTCTTTTCGCCCAAAGTCTTTATCAAATAGTAAACCAACCAACTTACCTTTAGGTTTAAGTAACGCTGCCATGTGCTGGACGTACTCATCACGGCGCGCAGGATTTATCGCACAAAAAAACGTTTGCTCAAGCACCCAGTCAAATTGATATTGCTTAGGCGATAAGTTGAAGAAATCTGCGCAGAGTAAATGCTCAGCTGGAAAATCAGGATAACGCTCAACAAATGCCTCAATTGGTGATGGCGCAAAATCAACCAAGGTAACATTGGTAAAACCTTGCTCATGTAAGTAGCCGACTTCATAAGCATTACCTGCACCCGCCACCAAAACAGCCTGACCTTTAGCCGACTCAGGCAACTGGTCAATATAAGCTTTAAGCGGTGGCGACACCTGTCCCATATCCCAACCGATACTGTCTTGCTCGTAACGCTGCTGCCAAAACTCTACTTGATTGACATTTTCCATAAGACATCCTTGTATGTACGATAGATAAGAATATTATTTAAACGAAATAATTTGTATCGTTATGATTAATCATATCAGTCTTATGACGCTTGTTGATAGTATTCAGATGAAGGGTTTAATCTAACTGTCCCGTCTTCCCTGCCAGCATATTATGCCAACGTTGATAGTCAGGCATCGCTATTGCCACCGTTTGCCAGAACGCAGCACTGTGATTGGCATAATGTAAATGACAGAGCTCATGGACAATAACGTATTCAGTACACTCAATCGGATAAGCAGGTAAATAGACAGACAGCCAAATTCGACGTGCGCGAGTGTTACAGCTACCCCAGCGCGTATGCATCTTTTTTAGGCGTATTTCATTAGCTGTCGCACCGACTATCGGTTGCCATTTATCAAACAATGAAGGTATTACTTCGGAGAGATGTTGCCGATAGTAGGCAATCTTTTCATCGTGGTTTAAAGTGAACGGTTGCGTGATACTCCACAATAAAATTGGGCTATCAGCAATTGAAGATTCGGACGAGGTGCTTTGTTTACGCTTGTATTGTTCTAAAACTTGCGCGTGATTTTCTATCGCCCACGGTACTCTTTTGGCAATAGACGTTGCCATCTGTGCAGAGCTAATAAACTTGGGCACAGATACCATCAATATATTTGGCTTTAAGCGAAAATTGATATTTTTGACGCGCTTTTTGGTTACTTGTAAATTAATACCTGCCTCTAACAAACGCTGAATAGCACTCTCTAATAAAGGCATACTATATACAGGATATTCAGGTGGCAAGTTCATTCTCAAAGCGCTTGTAAATGGTTATCAAAAGACATCATATGGCGTTTACTGTCTATGCCGATAGTATTATTTTTGGCGATAGCATCTGAATTTAGTTCTGGGTCTACTATGGTTAAATTATGGATATTTAATCTGGTTAATTGACCTTGTCCATCACTAACGATAAAGCTTGATTCCTCACCTTTACTATCATTACTAATATCACTATCTATGTTATTAATCCACACTGATGCGCCTGCACAATCTAGCAGACTGACATCATCAATCAGCGCGCGGGTATTTAGGTCAAATATTGCCGCACAACCGCCGATTGGCGTGGTCACACACAGCTGATTACGTTTACTATCGACCGCTACGCTAGCGATATATTGATGAAAGCGTTGCCACTGATTATTGGGCATTATCAAAGGGGTAAAATCGATGTCGCCGCGCTTATGGGTTAGAACTAACGGCACATTGATATGTTTCTCACCTTGAAACTGAATGCCAATCATCACTGTGCCATCATCGTACATGGCTAAATGACGTACACTCATCTGATTATGTTCAGGGACAATTTGCTCAAGTAATGCACCATCATGGCGGTTTAGATACACCAGTGAAGGGTGCATAGTATCAAGATTGAGCTCTTCGCGTGAAGCTTGCTCAGTTTTAATACCACCATTAGCAATCACTAAAGTTTCGCTATCAGGATGCATTATCAGCTCATGAGGACCGATGCCGTGCGAGTCAAATTCTGCTACTTTTTGATAACTATCATAAGCATCATAAACACCGATCTTACCGTCTAAACTTAGCGTATCATTTTCGGTCACATATAACTTTGAACCATCTAAGCTATAGCAAGCATGCCCATAAAAATGGCGATTGCTTGCAGCATTGATCGCAAACTTTACTTGCCCTGTCGCAGTATCAAGCACCCAGAATTTTTCACTAGGACGACGTCCCATAACCACAACGTCACGATTGCTGTGATTGTTCACCGTACTATCTTGATCACTAAACACAGGTTGAACGACGATATCGTGGACACGCTCTGGCATGGTAGTTTGCCATACTATCTCTCTATCAGCATCGATACCAACTACCCCAAAGTCGTTTTCATTTAACAATGAGCTATCTTTTGGCATAGAAGCCACGCCACTGACCCAGCAAACTGGTCGCGCCAGCATAGTAGTAGTATGTATTATGCTAAAATCATTGGTCGCTAAATCATGGCTATTAGTCTGCTTCTCATTCATTGGCAGGCGATATGCTTGATGCCACGCAGAAGCAGCTTGCTGACAGGCAGAGCTAAAACGTATTAACTGCGGCTTCGATATTGATGGCAATACGTGCAACTGCGAGCGAATACCGATCACATAATCTTGCAGACTTGCATGAGGATGACGCTGCTTACGATAGCGATGATGGATACCAACGAGTGTCACTGTACCCATTACAGTACCAAGCGCTGTCAAAACCGACATTACTAGCAACTCATTACTTGAATGTTCAGGTGCTTGCTCATTTATTGACGAATTGAACTGACAGCTATTTGCAAGTCCAGATGCTAAAATATCGGCTTTAGTAGTGTGCATGATTTAATCACCATCGTTACTGTTAAAGCCGACACGGAGACCAAGTGCCGGAATCAATTGACGCTTAATTAAGCGCGTAACAGTAGTAAGATGATCATATAATTCTTGCTGCGTGGCTTTATCGGCAGTCCCTAGATCTTCTGGCATTTGTGCTAATAACGTAGTGGTATCAGCGAGCGCAGTTGATAGATTGTCCGCCACTGTGTTTTCATTGTTGCTACCTAAAATAGCAGTCAGTACCGGGTCGGTCATGGCTTGATTTAATGTGGCCAATTTAGCATTGATAATCGCGCGACTTTGCCCTGCAGTCGCAGCTGGTAGATGACCCTTCGCCTTTCCCGTTAAGCCTAACGGCTGATCGATGGCGTTAGATTTCATGGTCTCAACCAATGAGAGTAAAGAGTTAAACCATTGGTTCAACCCTTGGTCACTTTCAGCGGTTTTATCAATCGCTAATAAATCAGTTGAATTTTGCTGCCAGTTTTTCTCAATATCTTTGAGGCGTGTACTCAATGCGCTGCTTGCGCTTATAACATAGGCGCACTGACCAGCGTCTAAACTTTCATTAGCATATAGCGCTTCTTCTAAACCTGGTACACCTTGAACGATGGCACTTTCATTAGCAAGCTGCTCTGCCGTCAGCTTTGGATTGGCAGTAATAAGATCGGCCACGCCGCCATGTACCAAACCGCGCTCGTCAGGATAGTAGTTGATATATAGATTGCTCATACTGGCAGTCGCAGGACCAAAATTGACCATTTCAGCACTTGCCCATGCTTGTGCTAATACTAGCCACTGGTCACGCAGCGCTTGCAGTTCATCGCCACTGACTGGCGCTTTTTGACAATGTTTTTGTGCCAAATCATGCAATAAATCACTTTGTTTCGCCGCGTCAGCATAAGCGGGAATGACAATGTCATTAGCCACATGGGTTAAATAGGTTTTTTCAGTTTCAGCACTGATATCAACAGCGACTATCTTTTCAGCATTCTGGTCAACATTTTTATCTACACTGTCATTAACCGCAGCATTTTCGCCAGTTTTCGGCGCGGCACTGTCTTGGGCAACTTGGCTATCTACTTCAGCAGCCTTATTGTCATCAGCAGGTTTGACGCAGCTAATGAGTATGCCGGCACTCAATGCCGATAGCGCCATTGCTAGCGCATGGTTTATTTTCATAGGATTCTCAGTAATATTATCAATCGTTATTGTAGAGCATCAGTATCGTAGTGACAGAGCAGGCAGGCGGATAACCTTACCTATCTGTCATTTAAATATTAAAAATACACAGTCAGATGCTTATAATGACTGTAAAAAGGCGTTCAATTCAGCACGCCCTTGTTTGTCGAGCTTTAGTACTTTTTGCTGCTGTTTTTTAGCTTCTCCGCCATGCCACAATACTGCTTCCATCAGCGTACGGGCACGGCCATCATGTAAAAATGTCGCTTGTGGATCAACCGTTTGCGCAAGCCCAATACCCCATAATGCCGGTGTACGCCATTCATAAGAGTTGGCCAAAAACTCAACCTGCAAGTTTTTTGACGGCAGTTTACCAGCGATGTTACGATCAGCAAGATCATCACCCATATCATGAAGCAATAAATCGGTATAAGGATAAATCACTTGTCCATGCTGCTCAAGATGATCATCAGCGGTTTTTGGTAGCTGATATCTTGGCGTATGGCAGCTTTGACAGCCCATATCATAAAAGCGTTTTTTGCCAGCCAGTACCAGCTTATCATCAGCATTACGCCGATGCGGCACCGCCAAATTACGAGTATAAAACTCTACAAATTTTGCCACTTCATCACTAACTTCAACCGGTGATTTGCCGTTACCCTGCTCGTCCGCGCCCGTTATCGCTTTTATACAAGCGGTTTGCGTTGGCATACAGGATTCATGTGGGCGAATATTTGACGTCAAACCCATATCTTCATTAAAAGCACTTTGGTTTTGGGTAATCAGCTTGGTTTGACCTGCTTTCCAGCCAAAGCGACCTAAGACCACTTTACCGGTTTGCGGATCCATGACTAAATTGAATTTACCTTTAATATCACTGCTATTTTTATGATTGCTAGCCGCTTGTTTTTTAATATCAGCGTCTGGGATTTGATCGAGTAGCCCAAGACCAATCATAGGTAAGGCAATACGCGGCGATACCATGAGATCATCATCAAATGACCCATAACCTGGATTGGTTAAGTTAAAGGTCGGTGCACGCAAGGTTTCGACATGCCCATCAGCAAAGGTAACAGGCTTATCCGTCCACTGTATGGCAATTCTTGCTTCTGCTGGAACGCCTTGGATACCGCGATCTTGCAATTGACCACCATACATGGGATGAGCAACCTTCTCGATAAGTGAATTCTGTAACTGTTGCCGCTGCTTATCCGTTGTGGCTGGCATGGCCAAACGAATCAGTAAACTGTCTGCATCATCGTCACTAGTCATAGGCGCGTGACCACGACCGTCTTTGACATGACATGATTGACAGGCGGCGACGTTAAATAATGCGCCAAGACCATCACGGCTATCAGTGCTAGCAGGTGCAATCACCCACGGCTGGCGAAAGAACGCATTGCCAATAAAGAAAGAGCCTTTACGTGAGGCGGTTATATTTGATGAAGGTTTAGAATAGCTCTCACTACTCGTAATACTAATACCAGTATCACCACCTTGCTTAATCTCTTGCGGATCAAACGATGCAAGCTGCTGCATAGACACACCAGCCAGCGCCTCGACAGTTTTTACGCGTTCAGAAGTTAATGCTTGAGATTGTGAGCTTTTCTGAGTTTTACGGTCACTTTTAGCAGCATTGTTAGCAACATCATCAGCTGGCTGACAGGCACTTATCAATAGTAAACATAGCATACTTAGCGATAGTTTTAACGGCGCAGTTTTGCGTATAAGAGAAGAGTCAAACAAGGCGAATTGTTTACCTGTTAAAACATTTGCGGTGTTCATAGAGAGTACCTTAGTTCTAGTATAGAACCATTAAAATCGCGTGCTATAAAGTGTTTCACTTCTAGTCGATAAGTGACAGCTACGCACTGACCTTATCTAACCTGTCCGGCTATTTTAATACGCTATAAAAAAACACGCTGCCAACCAAAATCGACAACGTGTTTATTATACATAATTTACTTTCTTATGAAAATAATTCTCATTCACTTATAGCGACTTATCAGGCATTATAAATATATATACTTGATAAGATTAAATAGTGGTAATTTAAAACAGTGATAGTTTTAAAAAGCGACAACTTAAAACTGTGAGCCTGCATCTGCATCCAAATTGTCAATACCAACGGCTTTTGCGGCATTTTCGATACCAGCGGTCAGCTCTTGCAAGCTTGTGATACTGCTTTCAATCCAACCACGACGCTTATTTTGCTCTTCAGCAGAAACACCGTGTTTACTCGCCTGCCCTACGGTGGCAATCATCTGATCAATCTTGATATTTTCTTTTTCGCCTTTTTCAACAATGACGTTAAATGCCGCTTCTACTTTTGCAAAATCAGCAGCTAATTTATCAGCAGCTTCAGTGTTGCCTGTATCGACAAGATAGTTTTTAAGTCCATAACCACCTATGGTTTTGCCCGCGACGGTTTTGTAGCTACCATTAAAGACATTTTGAATACCGCGAGCGTTATTGGCATAGCTTAAATGGGTCAAATCACTAAAACACTCATGCTCATCTTCAGTAGAGCCAGTGACAAACGCTACCTGGATGCGCTGAGAGGCAAGCTCCCCAAGTGCTAAACTGCCCATTTGATACATGATTTGGCGCAGACTATTACTATCCTTACGTGCCATCATGTCGCTGCGTAAAGTATTTTCACTCTCAGGCTGCCACTGTGCTTCCATCGCGGTCAAATCATCAACCAGCAGTTGAGTTGCTGCTTTTAAATACTGTCCTCGGCGCTCGCAGATACTAACATCAGGATTGACAGTCTCGCCGCTAGTGCATTGACCATCAGTCGTTAGATAATCACTGAACGGGCGGTTGCCAGCACCTTCAGCGACGCCATTGGTATCTTGACCCCATAGCATAAACTCAATAGCATGATAACCTGTGGTCACATTGGATTCACTACCGCCAATCTCATTCATCTCTGCGAGCAGCTCAGGCGTGATAGTACCGGTATCTTGCTTGAGGCTGCCAACGCTAATAATATCGCTATTGATAATATTGTCTTTACTGTTGTACTCGCCTTCATAGTCAGCGTTTACGTAGTCAATTAAAGCTTCATCTAATGGCCAAGCATTCACCTGCCCCTCCCAACTATCTGTACTAGCAATTTTACGCTGCTCATTAGGTGTCACAAAACCTTCATCGAATCGGAATACTTCAGTCTGTGAGTAGGGCTGGCGTGCCGCTTTATATGCGGCCTTTGCTGCATCCAAATTGACTTGTGTTGGGGTTTCTACATAGGTATTCACTGCAGTTTGTAAAATTTTTGCCGTATCCAAAGAATCTTTATAGGCAGCATGCGCCATATCAGCATAACTAATCAGCAAGCGATCCGTATGTGCTTGGTCAGCCGCTGATGAGGTTTTGCTGTCTTTATTTTCTGTGCCTTTTACTTCAGCTTGCGTATCCGTCGTCGCCTTCTCATCAGACTGTTTGGTACAACCTGATAACATTAATATCCCTGCCAGTGCAGCAGCTAAAGTAGTCGGTAAAATTTTACGGCTTGTCACTGTAGTGATATTCATATATGTCCTTGATGGGCTACACTAAAATAAAAAAGAAAGGGGAATAAGAGGGATATTCAACATTGATACCAGTAACGTGCTTAAGCTGACGACACTAGACGCTGGTTAATAATCGTCTATTCAGTCGTAAAGTACGGACGGAATATAAATATCTAGCAGTTGAATAATTGGGAATTATAATGTTATTGATAACTATTATCAAATATAATTTTGCAAAAACATGGACAAAATTTAGTCAAAAAAAAGGTCAGCTTTCGCTGACCTTTTTATCTGAATCTTTATACTGTCAACTTAGCGAGAATTAACGAACGCTGTTTGGCGCATTAACCGTTAGCTCAACACGGCGGTTTTGCTGACGACCATATTCACTGTTGTTGTCGGCAACTGGACGAGATTCACCATAGGCTACTACGCTGATACGGTTAGAAGATACACCACGTGCGCTTAGGTAATTAGCAACTGCATAAGCACGGTCACGTGATAACTTCATGTTATAAGCATCAGTACCTTTGCTGTCTGTATGACCAGCGATGGTTATTGTATTTTGGTTGTACTCATTCATAGTAGAGGCAAGCTTTTCAAGCGTTGGCTTAAACGAGTTATTCAAAGTCGCGTCATCAAACGAGAAAGTGATGCTACCTGGCATAACTAGGTCGATATTACCATTAGCATTTGGCTTAACTGTCACGCCAGTACCAGCCATTTGCTGCTCAAGCTGACGAGCTTGACGCTCCATGTAGTAACCAACACCAGCACCAAGTACACCGCCAATAGCAGCATCACGACCGGTTTTGTCGCCACCAGTCGCTTTAGAGATAGCTGCGCCACCTGCCGCACCAGCTAGAGCACCGATAGCAGATTTATTAAGACGTTGTTGTCCAGTGTTAGGATCCGTCGCACAGCCAGTAAGAGCCAAACCTGATGCTAGTGCTGCAACCATTAATGTATTACGCATAATATTTCCTCATAAGTTTTAAATAAAATAATAGATAAGTTGTGCTTTTTATGAAAATTGCTCATGACCAATATCACTTAATAATCACTTAGCAACATCGTTTAGTTTTTTATCTACGCTGTTTATATTATGGCAAACTCATTCTAATTCTGTGTAACATTTTGTCACATCTATGTGTTAGAAGTGCATAAGTGTTCACAGATAATTCTCTATACCTATTCATTATTTGCTATGACAAGTCACGTTTACAGCCGTACACTCTAATTTTTTTCTGCTAGAATCGTGCAGTAAAGTGATTATCTGGTAGATAACTCGCCTCTTGCACCAACAACACTTTGCTACCTTGCTATGATAAAACGTCAAGGGCTAGCGATGATGATACAAATAATTTAATGCTAGAGTAGAAAATAAAAAACTGGGCTTATATAAACAGTCTTAGCTTTTATAAATATTTTCTTGGCTTTTATAGATATTTTATAGCCACTTTAGCTTTCTTCATTAATCATTTTTTACTTGTACTAGGTTAAACATATCATCGCTTCATATAGCAATCAAACTAGTAGCAATCAAACTAGGCTCCCATGCCGCCACCTTGCATTATAATCAACAAAAAGACAGATATTTTTGCGGTAATTGATAAATAGCGATTCTCTAGAAACAGGCTTAATAGATTCATAAAACTAATATAAAGAGATTGGATATGCGATTGAACTCCACTATGCAAAAAATACATAAGCGTGCTCCTAGACTGGGGAAAGCCGTATCGCTGGCGACTGCCACAAGTGTACTAATGGTCAATAGCTTTGGTGGCAGTATTCCTCTATGGTTGATGGGTGCGACCAAAATACTTACCGGCTCACAAATTGCCGATAAGACAGTGATTAGCATTACCAATCATTGGATTAGCAGTAATAATATGGTAATCGACAATATTTTACCTAAAAAAGACTGGCGTATCAGCTTACCTGATGATGTTAATACGCAAGGTAAGTATTTATTGGTTAGCAACCATCAGTCGTGGGTTGATACCAGTATCGTGCAATATATTAGTGAAAACCGCTTACCTTTAACACGATTTTTCACCAAATTTGAGCTGATTTATATTCCTGTGGTTGGGCAAGCGTTTTACTTTTTAGACTTCCCTATGATGCGTAGACACTCTAAAGAGGCAATCGCCAAGAATCCAGCGCTGCAAGGCAAAGATATCGAAGAAGCAAAGCGCGCTTGTGCGCTATTAAAAAATAAACCATTTACTTTGCTAAACTATTTAGAAGGTACGCGCTTTACAGTCATGAAACGTGATAAACAGCACTCACCTTATAAGAATTTATTAAAACCACGTGCGGGTGGTTTGTCACTGGCAATCAATGCGCTAGGTGATGATATGGATGGTATTTTGGATATGACCATTGTTTATCCTGATGGTGTACCGACGTATGGCGACTTATGGAAAGGCAATATCAAACGCCTCGGCGTCGATGTTCGCCATATCAAGATGCCAGATACATTATTTATGGCCATCCAAAATGGCGGTTATGAAAATGACGAGACTGTTAAAGCGCAAATGTTCGATTGGGTCGAGCAAATTTGGCAGCAAAAAGACCAGCGTATTACGGATATGTTGGCTGAGTTTACTGAGACAGCTGAGATTGAAAATTAAGTTAATCAAAAATGCGGGTTCTGTATAAAAAAATAATTTGTAAAATATCAAATTATAATGGTTGATGGCTTGTTTTTTGGTGTTATTCATTGATAATGTGAATAACCATTAAACTCATTATTTATTTAGTAGTGATTGGCGTAAAGCTATTCATTACTGATGCCATTTACTATTTATAAGGTATGACTGTGCCCGCCTCTTCTACTACTAGCCCGCCTATAGAGTCAACGTCAGCGCTCAATCAGTCCTCAGCAGCTTACTCAGAGTTACCAGATAGCCTATCACCATTATCACCGAAACCTAATCGTCCACAGCCAAACCGATTGCGGTTGACCTATGATATTGTGATGATTGTCGCGATCAGTATCGATTTATTACTGATTAGTATTGATACTATCTTGATGAGTGACTTTATTAGCGCTAATGTTGCAGGTAGGCTATCACTTAGTGATGCTTTGGTCTGGTATCAAAATACGATACACGACTCACTGCGTACTACGGGCGGATTTTTTACTATATTCTTAGTGATTGAGTTATTACTACGCTGGGCCATTGCTATTAAACAAAAGATCTATTATCGCTGGTTCTTTTTCCCTTTTGTACATTGGTATGAAGTGCTTGGTTGCTTTCCGCAGCTACGAGCGCTACGTTTATTCCGAGCCGTCATCATCGGACGACGCTTACACCAGCTCGGCTATCAAGTGTTACCACAACCTTGGATCAACCGGATTAAATTCTATATCAATTTACTGTTAGAAGAGTTGTCGGATCGCGTTGTTCTGACCACCATTCATAACTATCGGCAGCAATTGACTGATCCCAAGATGCAAAAGTCGTTGATTGATGCGACCTTTAATCGCAATCGTAATGAGATTGAAGCCGCGCTTCTCTCCTTATTACGCAAAGAGCTTGCGCCAAAACTACAAAACCTGAACAGCAACTCAGAAAGTGGCAAAATGCTCGCCATTGATATTGGTAATGCCGTCGAAAATGCATTGGCGAACACCCCAGAGTTGCACCGTTTGCTGCGCTTAATTCCAATCGCCGGTAAACTAATTGAGGGGCAATTACTAGATATCGGTCATAATATTGGTGAAAACGTTGTCAATACCCTTAATGAGTGCTTGCTCGATCCTGAGCGCATCGATACGCTAATGGTGGTAATTGCAGAGGGTGTCGCCCAACTTGATACTAATAATACTGAACTTGAAAGTCTTATAGCCCGTGTCTTCTCTGAGAGCTTGTTAGAATTTGAATCAAATTTGAAAATACAACAATGGAAGAATAAAGACATACTTAACTTATAGAATTTTTAAAATAGCGACTTGATAATAAAAAACGGCACCGTGAATACAGCAATATGACCATCTTTTGAGGATTTATACTATGACAATTTCAGACAATGACAACACTACCCTCGCCTCGACAACCACGCCAGCCTTAGCTTTTTATGGCAAAATGTTGACCTTTTCACGGTTGCAGTTGAGCACTGATGATTTCGCTGCGATTACAGCCCAGCTGCAAACAACGCTAAGTAACAAGAGCAGTCATATCCCAGTATTGATTGATAGTGAAGTAGAGCAAGATTTATCAGCATTGGTAGAGCTACTTTGGTCTTGGGGCTTGCAACCTATCGGCGTGGTGACCGGTCTGCTTGACGCACAAGCGCGCGAGTTACGCTTGGCGATATTCCCAGCAGATGGTAAGCGTATCGAGCGCATTTTACCGAGTAAAAAAGCCATGACTCAGCTAAGCCAAGTAGCCGCCACTACAACAGCTACTGATGCTAATAGCGACTCTAAAACCACTACCGATAACGCTGATTCAATAGCCAGTAATCAAGCGGCTGAAACGAGTGCACCAAATGAAGCAGCTTTGCCTGCCGAAACACTTATTAGTGCTGAACACATTACTAGCCTCATCTATGATCAAATGCTGCGCTCAGGACAAAGCCTCAATCATGTTGGCGGTGATTTAATTCTGACCAACAGTGTCAATAGTGGCGCAGAAGCAATCACTGATAATAATTTACATGTGTATGGGCGCGCTCAAGGACGTTTGGTCGCAGGTGCCACTGGTGATAAGGACGCGCGTATCTTCTGCCAGATATTTAACCCTTCTCTTGTGTCAGTGGCAGGTACCTATTGCTTACGTGATAATCTACCAGAGCATGTGGTTGATAAGTCAGTAGAGGTACGTTTTTTGGAAGGTCAAGGACTGGTATTTACCATAATGGACGAATCTCAGCTGGCTAAAGGTGTTAAACCGTAAATCCCTACTAAGGTAAATGCAGGTATAAATACCAAATGGTTTAATCCATGGCTTAATTCATATTGTAGTAAGTTTATTTAACAAAACTGCGCTATGATAAATTGATAGCTCTGCCACTATTTACCATATCTGTAAGCGTTCATATGAGCTTGTCATTGTATAGATTTAATATCGACGCTGTTTTTATGCTTTAATATAGAGTTGCTATAAGTTTTTGTATATTTATGCTAGGCTTACGCTCGCAGATAGTACATATACGGTATATGGACGACCACCAAATATGCTACTTTATATACGTGCTGTTTTATATAATAACTATTTCATAGATCATTTCATTCATTCATAGGAGTGTGCCATTGTGGCGAAGATTGTTGTAATCACTTCGGGTAAAGGCGGCGTGGGCAAAACCACGACTAGTGCGTCTTTTGCCGCCGGTTTAGCATTGCGTGGCTATAAGACAGTTGTTATCGATTTTGATGTGGGCTTACGTAATTTAGACTTGATTATGGGCTGCGAGAATCGAATTGTTTATGACTTTGTCGATGTTATCAGTGGTAATGCACGCTTATCACAAGCGCTTGTCAAAGATAAGCAGCTAGAAAACCTATACATATTGCCTGCCAGTCAAACGCGTGATAAAGACGCGTTAACAGACGAGGGTGTGGCGGAAGTTATGGAAGAGCTTTCTAAGCAATTTGACTATATCATTTGCGACTCACCTGCTGGTATCGAGCGCGGCGCTCAGCTAGCGATGTATCATGCAGATGAAGCCATCATCGTGACGAATCCTGAGATATCTTCAGTACGTGACTCAGATCGGATTATTGGTATCTTGCAAAGCCAGACAAAAAAGGTTGCTGAAAACCAAGGTTCTGTACGTGAGCACCTTATCATCACACGCTATAATGCAGAACGTGCAGCTGCTAACGAGATGATGGATATTGATACCATCTCAAATGACATCTTGAAAGTTCCTTTACTTGGTGTTGTTCCCGAAAGCCACTCTGTGCTCGAAGCCTCTAACCACGGTGAGCCAGTGATTCATTATACGGATTCTGTTGCTGGTCAGTGTTATGACGATATTGTCGCTCGTTTCTTAGGGGAAGAGCGTCCGCTACGTCATATCGATGCAAAGAAAAAGAGTCTATTACAGCGCTGGTTTGGGGGTTAATAATGAGTAAGAAAAAAGGATTTTGGAGCAGTCTATTCGGTACGGATGACAACAGTAACTCAGGTAGTGCCAATATGGCAACTGAGCGTCTAAAAGTCATTGTTGCTAGCGAAAATCGCTTGAGTAATCGCTTGACCCCAGACCGCATCGAAAAAATGAAGCGCGAGATATTAGAAGTGGTCAATAAGTATGTCAATGGCGTACAGATTGATGATGTGAATATCAATCATCGCTCTGAAGACAGCCTAGACGTACTAGAGATGAATATCAGTTTGCCTGAGCATAAAAAGTAATTTTATTACTGATAAAAAATTTATTTTAGTCAGAAAAAAAGCCCTAAGTATCCTACCTAGGGCTTTTTTGTGCGCATATTTTCTATTATCTATTATCTATTATCAACTATTTCATACGCGACATTAGATTGTCTTTTTTCACAAACTGATGATATAAAGCTGCGCCGATATGTATAAGTGTAAAGGCGATAATCATTGGCCAGATAATATCGGTATGCCAGTCATTATAAAGTCGTGCTAAGCCTCTATCTGGAGTAACAAATACGGGAATCTGAAACAAACCAAAAATATCAACCGGTCGACCACCATATACGGACATGAGCAGTCCTGCTATTGGCATAGCTATTAGTAGTGCATATAGCGCAAAATGTGACAATTGCGATAATAGCATTTGCCATTTCGGCATCGCTGCCGGTGGCGGCGCCCTAGTAAAGACGCGATTAATCACTCGCGCTATCATCCAAAACAATAAGCTGACCCCAAAAGCTTTATGTAGGCCAATATAGACCTTGCTATCAAGGTTCGTATATAACAGCATCATTGCCCATGTGATCAGTAATAAAATCGCGCTAATCCAGTGGAAAACTCGACTAGTAGCAGACCACTTTGTCAGATTTGAATTGATATTATTCATGGATTACTGTGTCACCTCTATCGCTAACGGTTGCTTAATAATGTGGATAGACAACTAAGTAGACAGCTACTGACTAGCAAAGCGTAACTAACAAGCCATCGAAAAAACCTGATATAAAGCTTCATTACGAGTGAGCAATCAGCTGTCTAAATCAATCAATTGGTGCGCGATTTTATCCAAATCTGGCACCAAGTAAAGGGTATTATCAATCATAACCGTTTGAAATAGGTAGGATAGCACAACATCTTCTTGCACACGTTCATGAACCGTATCAATGATGCTATCTGTTTTGTAATAATGCTCAGGAAGCTCCACATCTTTAACATCAGAGATACGCGCCTGTAGTTGGCGCAGCTCACCAGCTGTCTGTAGAGCGATACGATGCGCTGAGGTATTGCCTTCTAATACAATCATTTTATCTGGCGTTTGATGACGCGGTAGCATATGAAAAACAGCGACTTCTTGCTGTTGCCACTCATAAGTCCAAGTATGTTCGCCATACTCATCCACACTCAAAATTAAACTACTGGGAATAATCCAGTCAGGCTGGTCGAACGCTGGGACGATAGTAACGTCGAGCATACCGTTGTTGGTGGTCAGTAAGCTTACTGCCTCAAACGAATGTTTTAAAATCTGTTTCATAGTTCGCTCACAATAGATGAATGTGAAGAGGCGCTTGTCGCCCTTTCAGCAATATAATCGGTCAATTTCTCTGCTAACGCTTTAGGGCTACCAACAAATTTACAATATCCTGAATCAATGATAGCCTGTGGCTGGCTAGGGCAAGCACTTAAACTTGGCTCTTGCGCCCACAATTGACTGTCATTGTCTTGAATTAAATCTAAATACTGCGTGCCATCGTTGCCCATACCTGAAAAGATAATGTTTATCAGCTCACTGCCATAAACATCACTGGTGTTTTTAATAATCTGACCAATACAAGGCTTATAATCACCTTCCCAAGCCAAATCTGACAAAATAATGCGCCCTGTTGAATCACAAACAATCTGTTTATCAATGGGTACAATCAGACATTGACCGGCTCTCAAGCGCTGTGACGAGGTAATCATCTGACAGCGCCAGTCATTATGACGATTCAAGATACGGGGTAGTGTACCAATCATCGTTTGGTTGAAATGATGGGCTAATAAAATACTAACGGGTAGCTTGGGCGACAAATGATCTAAGAACTCTTTGACTGCACTAGGGCCACCCATAGAAGCCCCTAAAAACACGACATAACGCCAATCGTTGGCTTCATTCTTGTAAGCGACGGTATCTATGAGCGTTGGTAGAGCAAGCATTTGGGCAAGCTTACGCTTTAATTTACGCTGCCACTTGGCATACTGCTGTGCTTCATTGAGATAAGGTGCTTGACTAAAACCGACCAAGACAGAGGCGGATTTAGACAATACAGTCATAGTAGCCACGTGTTCATCGTAATCACTGTCTATCAACCAGATATCGATAGGTGCTTCATAATTATTGAACTTTTCTTGCAACTGTGACCGTGTGATGCAATCAATAAGCTGAAAGCCACAATGACGTACCGTATCGGAAAAAGCCATACGCTGACGATGGTCCTCTGCGACTACTAACACCTTGATATCACCTTTATCTTTTAGCGCCAAGGCACGTACATTATCCTTCATCAGTTAAGCTAACCTTCTTACCCAATAAGCTTTGGATTTTATTAAGCAGCTCATTTTCTTGGAAAGGTTTGCCCATGTAATCATTTACCCCAATCTCAAGTGCGCGCTCACGATGTTTTTCACCCGTACGTGACGTAATCATAATGATAGGCAAATGCTGCAAACGTCTATTATGTCTGATTTGGGTTGCAACTTCAAAACCGTCCATACGCGGCATTTCAATATCTAATAACATTAAGTCTGGTGTCATCTCTTGTAATATCTCAAGCGCATCAATACCATCTTTGGCAAGTGCAACATTGAAGCCTTGACGTTCTAAGAAGCGTGACGTTACTTTTCGTACCGTGACTGAGTCATCGACTACTAAAATAGTCGCCTTAGACTCTAGGCTTCTACGCTCAACGATAGCAGGTTGTGAGACTTCTTTGACCAAAGAGGCATTACGCATCAAAGCAATCAAATCTAGGATAAGCATTACTGAACCATCGCCCATAATCGTGGCTGCTGAGATACCTGATAGATTCGAGAACTGTTGCCCCAAAGGTTTTACGACGACTTCAATACGTGAGCCCGCTATTTGATCGACCTGTAGCGCCATATTCTGTCCACTACGGTTTTTAATAATAATAAGCGGTACGCTGGTATTGGTATTAACGACCAACTCATTAAGCTTATTACCTGATAAAATCTCATTTAAATAACGTACACGGTAATCGGTATCTTCAAAATTAAGCGTTGCCTCACCTGATTGGTAATAGTCGTAAATCTTTTCTGGGTTGATACGCACCACACGCTCAATCTGAACCAACGGGATGGCATAGTAACGATCAGCAGCACGAACAATCAACGCGTCAGAGACTGCAACGGTAAGTGGTACACGTATGGTAAAACGAGAGCCTTTACCCAGTTCTGATGTGACCGATACCGCGCCACCTAGCTGACGAATCTCACTGATAACGACATCCATGCCCACACCGCGCCCTGATATCTGTGTTACTTGCTTACTGGTGCTTAGCCCCGCATTAAAGATATATTGCATGATATCAATGTCACTGAGACTGCTATCGTCAGCGTCAATAAGACCTTGAGAAATAGCCTTTTCACGTACCGCTTCAACATCAATACCATGACCATCGTCGGTCAGTTGAATGACGATTTCGCTACCTTCGCGTAGTACCTCTAGAGTAATTTGTCCACTGCGCTCTTTACCCGCTTCTAGTCGCGTTGAGACATTTTCAATACCATGGTCGACTGCGTTACGTAACATGTGCTCAAGCGGTGAGGTAATACGCTCTAGGATGGTTCTGTCCATCTCATCGTCAGCATTGATAATCTTTAGCTCAACCGATTTATTAAGCTCATTGGCTGTTTGACGTACGATACGCTCAAGCCTTGGCGTCAATCGAGTGAAAGGCACCATACGCGATTTCATCAAGCCATCTTGTAGTTCAGTTTGCGTCCGCGATAGCTGTAGCAATAAACTTTCACTGTCTCGCGTTTTTTCTAATAAGGTGCTGTTAATATCTACCAAATCCGATGCCGATTCTGTTAAAGATTTTGACAACTGATTTAAAGAAGAATACTGATCCATCTCTAACGGGTCAAAGCCTTCGTGATTAACCAGCTCCTCATGTATCTGCGATAAAATCTGAGCTTCAAGCTCAATTTCCATCCGGCGTAGCTGATCAGCCAAGCGCTGTACGGTAGTACCCATCTCCTCAATACTATTCGTCAAGCTACTAATACCCATATCAATACGCGCACGGTTAATCGCCGATTCTCCCGACAAATTAATCATATGCTCAATCAAACCGCCTGAGATACGAATCATCTCATTATTATTGGCGTTCTGTTCTTGCTCACTGACATCACTAACCATGAGCGGCATGTCACTGATATCTTTTTGGATATAGGTTGTCTCTTGCTTTTCTTTAGCAATTAAAATCGCTTCACGCTGAGGCTGCAGGGTTTCTTTAGGTATTTGTTTTAGGCTGTCAGGGTTTTTACTAAATTGTTGTAATGCTTCAATCAATAAGTCAGGTGTTGGCGGATTAACCTGTTGTGAGAGAATAAATACGGCATCTGCAAGCCAATCGTGACAAGCCACAAGTAGCTCTAATACTTTCTTAGTAGTAGGACGGCGGCGATCAACAAAATCTTTATATACCGATTCCATTTCATGGGCTAGATCAGCAATACCACTGGCAGTCACCATACGTGCGCCACCTTTTAGGGTGTGCAAGTCACGCTGCAGTCCTTGTAATGCGACCATATCACCAGCATCACTTAAGAATAATTTAAGATACTCGTTACGGTTGGTGAGCGCTTCAGCTTCTTCTAAAAATACCTCTAAAATATCAGGATCAGGCAAGCCATTAGCCCATGATTGCTTGATAATTCTATCTAAGCTTAAAGTATCAGCCGCTTTTTCTATACGATGCGTATATTCATTTGCATAGATTTCAGGCTGGGCATCAACATGGTTTTTTGGCATAGGTACAATAAGTTGTACCATTTCTGGTAATACTTTTGCTTTTTCAAACTGCTGTAGTTGTTCAATAAGCTCAGGCGCAAAAAACGATTTTTGGTAACGTACAATATGCGCTACTTGCAATGATAAGGTATCTTGCACCACTTGCATAATCTCAAGCCACTGCGCCGTTGGCGCGCGTCGAACCTCTACAAACGCTTCATAGATGCTCTCCGCCTCATGGGTCAAATCCCCAATACTACGAATACCCGCCATGCGCGCGCCACCTTTGATGGTATGCAGATGGCGTTGCAGTACCTTTAAGGTATTGATATTAGTAATATCTGCTCGCCACTTACTAAAGCTATCGACCAGGGCATCATCTAATTCTTGGGCTTCTTCTAAGAAAATCTCCAACAGTTCGATGTCAGTATCGATAGACTCAAGCTCTAGCTCAGGCGCTGCAATACTTTGCACAGCTACAACATCTTCATAAGTTTCTTGAGCAATAACCGCATCACTGTGTTTATTTTGCTCACTGTAATCACTGTAATCACTGTAACCATTGTTTTGAGAAATACTCTGCAATTGCTCAAGCACTTGCTCATCAATTTTTAATGAGGTGCTACCCGCTAAAGCGTCAAATAAACCAATTAACTGAGCATGCCCCGCAAGTAATATGGCTTGAACATCAGGATTAGCAGATTTTTCAACATGCTTACTCAAATAATCATAAGCATTTTCCAATGCATTAAGAATAGAGGTAAATTTTGGAAATACCTTTGCTTTGTCAGTGAGGTATTTTATTTGTGTAATTTGCTGAGCTATATATTTCTGAACTTCGTCGATTTCTGAGTTGCTAAGCCCATCAACCAATTGCCACTCTGCATCTAATAAGTCATCAATATCGCTATCTAATAACTGGTTTATCGTTGGCTTATCATCAGCTATAGCCTCGCCATCGTCGATATCTTGCTTGTCAAGCAACGCCTGTAATGAGGCGATATCTTGCTCGCTTTGCATATTTTCTACCAACATATCTTGCTGTTGCGCATTTTGTTTATAGTTATCGAGATAACCATCAATAAGCGTCACAGATTGGGCTAGCGCACTTAAGTGCTTCGCATGCATCGGTATATCTTGCTGCTGCAGTAGCTCTAAGCTCTGCTCTATGGTCGCGCTAACATCGCTGATTGCTACCAAAGCGCTAGAGCCAGAAGCCGCTCTCAGTGTATGGAATGCACGCACAATCTCATCACTCACTGCAACGTGTGACTCGCCTTGATGACTACGTACAAATTCATTGATACCCTCTAACAACTCTTCCGCTTCTTCGATAAAAATATCGAAAAAAGCTTGCTCTTCTTCGCTTTGAGGCGTCAAAATGATAGGCGCTTCAGCCATCTTTTCATTGACCGAATGAATCGTCTGCAATGCACGATCAACTGTTTGATCACTACCATTTTCAGAATCTTGAACATGGTTATCTAGCTCAGAATGTAGTGTTATATGCTCAGAAGCTTGCTGTTCAGAAGAGCTTACTAATTGACGGCATAGCACACTGTAGCTGAACTGATCGCCCAACTGCTTACTATAAGCATCAGCACATGCGACCCACAATGGCAAGATAGCGGGATAATCTTCGCTTTCATTTTCAAAAATTGTTAGCAGCGCAGGATAAGCTGTCAATACATCGCCAATAAGCTGTTGTATATCTGCTGACGCAGCAATACTCTTATCTAAAATGCGATTGAGCATGTTTTCTATAGACCACGCTAATTCAGCACTATAGTTAGCGCCAACCATACGGCCAGAACCTTTTAGCGTATGGAAGCCACGGCGAATGTCCGTCAGTTCAGTCAAATCACTGGGAGAAAGCTGCCAATGCTCATATAAAGGAACGATGTCATCCAATACTTCATTGGCTTCTTCTATAAATATTTCTTTGATATCAGGATCGGCATCGTTTGCATCCGCTGCTAGCACTTTTGATTCTGAGATAAATGGTTTCAGTACCATGGGTATTTCTAAACCAGCTAATAACTCAGAGAGATTTCTTGCTTCGCCAGTATTATGAGTATGCTTGATAATAGTAAGAGCATCTATAGGACTGCCAGTCTCAGCAATTAAGCTTGGCGCTTGTGAATGTAAACTATGGTCTAATGCAGAATTTTCTGGTATAAAATTAGCTTTTTCGATGTCGGTTTGTGAAGATACCGGTTCGGCTATCTCCAATCCAAAATTAATAGGTTGTTGGGTTATTAAATTATGACTTTGCAAAATAGTAATGGCAGGATCAAAACTTGGCGTTTGCTGTGCCTCAAAGTCGCTTAACATGGCTGGTAAGCGCTTTGTAGTTTCTATCACGAAACCGACGACGTCATCCGTCACTGGTAAGGTTTTATCTAATAAATGATTGAGTAGTTCTTCAATAGACCATGCCATCTCACTAAGGCTAAAAGCACCAACCATGCGTCCTGAACCCTTCAAGGTATGAAAACCTCGACGCACTTCCGTTAATGGCGTTAGATCTTGTGCGTCTTCCTGCCATATTGGTAAAAAATCCTCTAAATCAGCAACAACTTCTTCAACTTCTTCAATAAATATTTCACGAATATCTTCATCTATATCAAAATTATCAGCTTTGAGTTGCTGACGAGCGCGCAGTAAAGCCTCACTAACAGCCTCACTAACAGCCTCACTAACAGCCTCAGCGACGATACTTTGACTCTCTTCATCTATGACAATCTCATCAGCTAATAGTGACTCAATCGATGTTTCAGCGCCGAAATATTGATCGATAATAGGCAAAATCTCACCACTATCATCATAGCGCAGTACATCGCTTGCTGCCGGTTTTTGGCTAAGGAAAGTATCATTGACCGTTTCAGGCGCATCAATATACTCACTAAGCAGTGTTGCTGCTTTATCAATATATACGTTTGCCTTTTCTAATAATGATTGGTCAAAGAACTGCTGGGCAAGATAATCGAGTAACAACTCAATAGAAGTTAAACCCTCTGCCAGCGCCTGGGTAACGTCCCAACTGAGCGCTTCTATCTCATGAGTTTGTATTTGTACAAATACATCAGCTATTTTAGCAGTTGCTTGACCAATCGAAGGCAGTTCCATGCTATCAAAAGCATGGCTCATTCTAGTGAAATCTGCTTGATCTGGTAATAGATCTATATCTTGGCGTTGTATATAGTCCAGAAAACCTTGCTTAACTTCTTCAACAGCAATACGCAGCTCACGTAAACCTTCATCATTGGCGCTAATATAAGTCCTGCTTTCTGGCTGCAAGTCGTCACTAGCAACAACTACTTGAGATAGCGACGTCAAAGAAGCCGCATTACCTATTTTCGTAGATATGACTTGCTCTGTATTATAAACAGCGCTATATAGCTCTTGAAGCTGACGCTCAATTTGCCATTGTTCTTGAGTAAAGTCTTTGTCCGACGATAGGTTGTGCTCTATATCAGTCAGAATAGAAGCTACTTGTGACGCAAACAAGGTCCAACCACGATTTTCAAGCTGAGTATTTATGTGTTGTAAAGGTTTTAGCAGAGTGTGAGGCTTATCAAGACTAAAGATAATCGTCTCAATCTCGCTCAGTATACGCGGTAAGAAACGTGATTCTGTACCCGTTTGCGACCAGCCGCTCAATACAGATTGCGTATTATCGCTATGATTAACAAGGCCGTTTAACTCAATATAAATACTGCTTATTAAGTTCTTAATGATACTAGTTGATAGCTCAGTTTGATTCTGGAAAGACTCTATGACCTGATCTAACTGACTTAATAGCGTTGCATAATACTTAGGCAGCGGTGTTTCATTTTTTCCAAGATCGTGCAGCCACAATTCAGCCAAATACCAAAGACGCTGTAAATCTGCCTCTTGTGCAGTCTGCCATAGGTAGTGACTGACTTTTTCTAGTACAGTCAATATAGAAGGGTTATTTGCATTTTCAGCTAGTAACTGTTGCGCTTGCTGGCGCCAAACCAATAACAATTGCTGATATTGATTGTTGTCTAAGTCTGATACCAACATGCTAACTGGTATGCTTATGTCAATATCATCATGAGCTGATAGGCTATCTACATCATTATCTGTAGATAATAAGACCGAATCTAGAAGGTGATCTGTCTCTATTTCAAACCGTGATAAAGCTTGAGATAACGCAGCCGAATTTTTTTTGATTAAAGCGCTATGGTGGTTGCCCGTTCGCGCATAGTACGCAAGCTCACGCTGCAACAATCTATGAGCGACCTGCCCGATTTGATGTTTCTCAGCAGCAAGATGACTATCAAGGTTATCATTACCTGAACTGTCGTTACCTAAACTATTATCATTGAAACTACTATTTAAGTCATTGTACTTATCACTTAAATTTTGAGGAGTACTTGCTCCCACTAATAGGCCGAGCTTAGTCGCTAGACTTGCCAAAGAAGGCAAGTTGATCATGGTGAGCGCACCACTAATCTGATGATAGTGCTGTGCCATTTGCTCATAATTAGAGTTTTCTGTCCCTAACCGCCAGCCATCAGCTACCTGTGATAATTGCTGATTAAACAGTGGCAATAACCACTCGATCGTTACCATGTCATTGGGCTGGTTTTTCATAGGTTTATCCTAACTTGTCTAGGCGCTAATTTAGGCACTGATTTTCTGCCACGCATTAATCTGTGGGTGCGCAATACGGCGCATATTTGAAGGACGCCAAAATAACGCCTCACCTGGAGCCAATATAATATAACCACCTAATGCGCATTGTTCTGATAGCCGTGCCAAAATATCGCGCTGATCAAACTTGCGAAAATATAACAGCATGTTTTGGCAGACTATCACTTGCTGTAAATAGGGCGTGGGTGGTTTTTTATCCATAATATTGTGTAAAGCAAAGCAAACATGTGATTTTAACAGTGCCGTAATATGCCAGTCTGCACGGCCACTATTTACTTTATTTTTTTCAATAGAAGCAGTATTAAAGCGTGAATTTTTGGTGGTACTGACAGGCTGTAATGGTTGCACAAACTGCTGACATTCCAGCGGGATTAACGATTGCTGTCTTTTGTCATATTGACCTAAGCGTGCCGTTTTAAGTGCCTGCTGACTGACATCAGTGCCCAATATAGCGTAATTACTGAGCTGCTTTGAGGCTAAGCTCATCGCAAGCGACCACGTCTCTTGCCCACTAGCGCAGCCCACACTCCAAATACGAAATATCTCATTAGCACCAGCCTCTATAAGCTGATGTCGCTGATACTGTAATGCATAGTCTGTGACAAACGCTATAGAAGGCAAATGACGAAAGAAGCGGCTTTCATGAATCAATACTTTATCTAGTAATTGCTGGCGCAGCTCATCATTGTGCGGTAACTGATGCCATAACTGTATACTGGTCAGCCCATACGATAATGCTGTCTGACTAACGGCATTTACTAACCATTTGCGCTGAACAGTGGGTAAGATAAATCCAATCTCTTGCTCTATATAGCGTTGCCACCGTTGCGTATCAAAAGCAGCATCATCAATTGACGTTTCACTATCGTCTTGCATGAAAGATTCTAGCGATGCCGTTTCAGCCTTATTAATGATAATGCTACCTTTTCGAGTATGATTATTCATGTAACCTGCTATTAGTTTTGCGGCCTTAGTCATAGATAATGATCAAGGCAACAATTTGGTTAACATCTCAATATAAAAAATCATAAACGCTATCAACAGCCATTAGATACTGTCTGATTCTCTTTCATCAATATCCAAATACTCATTATCAGTATTTTCATTATTCAACTGCTCATCATCATCAGATATTTTAAAGCCCGTCACAGATTCTTGTAGTGCCGCGGCCATTTCACTTAGCTCACCAATAGAACGTGCCGTCGCCATCGTACCAGACGAGGTTTGTGAAGTGATATCTTGAATAATGTTCATGGTATGAGAGATGTGACCAGCTGACTCTGCCTGTTGTAGCGCAGCGTTTGAGATGTTTTGGATAAGGTCAGCCAAGGTATTAGAAACGGTTTGCACCTCTTCCAGTGCCTCACCAGCGTCTTTTGCCAAACGTGCACCGCGTACAACCTCAGAAGTCGTTGATTCCATTGACATAACGGCTTCGCTCGTATCCGCCTGAATGGTTTTTACCAGCGTTTCGATCTGTTTGGTTGCATTTGCTGAACGCTCAGCAAGACGTTGAACTTCATCAGCAACAACCGCGAATCCTCGCCCAGCCTCACCTGCCATTGATGCCTGAATCGCCGCATTCAATGCTAGAACGTTGGTCTGGTCAGCAATATCGTTAATCAGACCAACAATATCACCAATCTCTTGCGAAGACTCACCAAGGCGTTTGATACGTTTTGATGTCTCTTGAATCTGATCACGAATGACGTTCATACCTTCAATAGAACGCTGTACAACTTCTGCCCCATTATAAGAGATGGCGACCGAGCGCTGAGCAACCGTCGCAGATTCTGCAGCATTGTTTGAAACTTGGTCAATTGATACCGTCATCTCATTAATAGCCGCTGACACGCCAGCAATTTCTTGTGCTTGGTGTTCAGATGCTTCAGCAAGCTCAACAGCGTTCATCTGCGTCTGCTCTGAGGACTGCGAAACACGATCAGCAGTACTGTTAATAACCAATACCAATTGACGTAGTTGGTCAATTGCAAAGTTAACGGAGTCAGCAATCGCACCAGTAAAATCTTCTGATACCGTCGCATTGACCGTCAAGTCACCATCTGCTAAATCACCCAGTTCATCAAGCAAGCGTAAAATTGCAATCTGGTTACGCTCATTTTCTTCTTGGATTTGGCGCGCACGTTCAGACTCCGCTTCAGCTTCTTGGCGGCGACGTAACGTTTCTTTTTCGATGAGTAAGCGTTCTGACCCACCGCGCTGTTGTAGTAACTGGTATGAGGCAAATAAGATACCTACTATACCTACTACAAATACAATCACTGGAAATATGACTGATTGATTAAAATCCGTTAAATACTGACTAATCGATGATAATGAATTGACCAGCCAAAACAGACAAGCAATACTCACTAAAGCACAAAGGCCTAGTAACAGCTTCCATTTACTATTAGCATCTGCCGTTGTTTTATTTGTACGAGCTACAGGGTTGTTTATAACATCACTCATCGTGCGTATTCCTTTCAAACAATCGTCAAAGTCTTATCGTGACTGACTCTGAAATCATATTGTTATTGAAACAACAGTGATTCACAAAGCCTGTATGAATGCTGACATACTACCGATCATGTCAACCATTATTCTTCTGCTATCATTTTAATGAACAAACATTTATTAGAAATCATTGTTTATTAAAAATTGTTTATTAAAAATAGCTATATTGCAGCATCGGTATACTGTAGATCTTGTGCCAGCAAGCTTGGCATAAAAACATACCAATCTTGTTCATCTTTGAAAAACTTGCCATGGTTGTAAGGTGCAAATGGCGAATTAGGCTCAATAGCTTCTGGAAAATATTGATCTTTAGTAAACTGCTCGATACCCAAAACCTGGTCTACTAGCAGTCCTGAAAACACATTATCATGTTCGACAACGATGACTTTACGCTGGCTCATTTGCGACAACTTGCTAGGAACTTGCAAAAACCGAGATAGATCGGTTAACGGTAGCAAGCGGCCACGAATATTTGCAATGCCGAGCATCCAAGGCTTTACTAAAGGTACGCTGGTATATTCTGGCATGGTTAATACTTCTGATACTTGACCCATTGGCGCAACTAAGCGTTGACCACCGATCTCAAATACCACCCCTTGCCAGTCAAACTCTTGTCCACCGCGGCGACCACTTTTACGCGCGCGTGCCAAATCTGCTATACGCAGAAGCTCAATAAACCCTTTGGATGCCACAAGCTACCCCATTACTTTACGAATTATCTGGACCAGACCACTTTCATCAATAGGCTTAGTAATATACTCTTTAGCACCTTGACGCTTACCCCAAACTCTATCGGTTTCTTGATTTTTGGTACTAATCATGATGATAGGAATATGAGAGGTTGTCTTACCGCGAGTTATCTTACGAGTCGCTTGAAAACCATTCATCTCAGGCATGACCACATCCATTAAGATGACGTCGGGCAGATGATCAACGGCCATCTGACAACCTTGCTCACCATTTGTCGCTTCTAACACTTGATAGTTATTTTTAGCAAGCATGTCGCGAAATTTCGCCATCTCAGATGGCGAGTCGTCAATGACTAAAACGGTAGTCATAGGTATTTCCTTTATTTTCGATGATATCCACTAGGATATATTGTTGAAACAAACCGGTTAAAAATAATAGTCTACGATTAAATGGCAGTATTATTCTCATAATGGCAAAATTAAGTGGCACACACTCATTAATAGCATTAGTAACTGGTAAGCGCTGCATATCTATTTATATAGTATGATTTTATAAACAGCTATTTAAGTTATCACCATTCATTAAGCTAGCTTCACTAACCACTTTTCACAACCTTTACTGACGGTGCTGCGAAGCTTGTTATTGCATGAAGTGTGCCAACTTTTGCACACGCATCTCAATTTTATATATAAAGCTATACTTGAGATTTACTACTATTTTTAGCATTAGCGATACTGGTTAATCGCCTCAAAAAGCTCATCCTTACTAAACGGTTTGGTCAGATATTCATCAGAACCAACAATACGTCCACGTGCTTTATCAAATAAACCATCTTTAGATGACAACATGATTACTGGCTTGCTGGCATAATCAGGATTGTTTTTTATCAAAGCGCATGTCTGATAACCATCCAAACGTGGCATCATAATGTCCACAAAAATAATATCTGGATTATGATCAACAATCTTAGCCAATGCGTCAAAACCATCAATTGCGGTCACAACTTCACAGCCAGCTTTTTGTAACAAGGTCTCTGCGGTACGGCGAATGGTTTTTGAGTCATCAATAACCATCACTTTTAAACCATCAAAATTATTTTCCATTCTCTTTGTCCTATTAATGACTATTTATTCGTAGTGCTATCCATCGATACAAACGATCAATTTAAAACGGGTTAACTGTCATCTCAACTGATAAGGTGGCTTATTTTTGATTGATATGAACGGCAAACTCTGTCTTGCTGTCTGTAATAATAGATACGTTTTATTTACTGACACCTGCTCATAAAGCATGGCATTACCATGAGTCACTATACCCACTTTATGATGAATTATCTTAGTAAATTGGGCATTATTCTAAATTTTTTTACAACGCTATTATACCTATATGATCAGTGAACAACCGTACCATACAGTCATTAATATTTACGACAAACTTGACGAGTCACTGGCTCAAAAAGTATTTAATTAAACGCTCGTTTTTTAGCTAGCGACTATACCGATAAAAATAGCGATAAAAATAGCGATAAAAATCTTTAGAAGCTCACTATCATCGAAAATCATATCGTATTAAAAGCCAATATTATTAACTCTTCAAATAGGTTAAATCTTAATAAATACAGGTCACTTTTCAGGCATTATATAGAATATACGTCTACCTTACCGGATAATTTTCCTTTGTAATAAAAATGTATCATTATATTTTATTATGTTTGTTTTAGCACAGTTACCACCGCTTTTCCAGTGATTTAACGAATTTATGTTCAAAATAATTTTTTAAATTCAATATGTTAATAAAACCTCGCTATACAGCAGTAAAGTTTATATCAGCATTTTTTGACCTCATATGCGCTTCAGTAAATACGCTGTAATCGTTTCCTCTCTGCTAAATTCACGATATAATAAAAGATCGTTTATGATGGTGATTGGTATGATATTTTCTATACGCTCCATGCGTTCTGTTGTTTTACGTCCTAGGCTGTTTAAAAAGAGCAGCTATGTATTGAGCGCATTACTCATTATCGCCTGTCAGCCATCGCCTCCTACTGCTGAACCTATGACCGCTGAAAACAGTGAGACGGTCGATACGCCGCTTATTATCAGTGCCGATAGTATCACTATGACACCGGATCATATTTTAAGTGTAAAACCCACCCGTTATCAGCCAAGCCTTGGATTACAAGGCTCCATTAAACCTATTAAACGAGTGAATCTTATTTCAGCTAAGCCGCTGATCGTAGAGCAAATATTGGTCAGCAAAAATCAATGGGTGAAAGAAGGCACGCCCCTATTTACAGTTCGACGCCAAGCCACTCAGAGCGAACCAACACCTCCATCTCATGATTCACTCGATGGAGATATCAGCTCGAACGAAACTGCCTCAGATAATGAAAAAGTAGACTCTTCAGCAACTTCCAATCGAGCAAGCACAGTCAGCAAAAAAGCTGATAATATTCAAGACTCTACGGCTTCAAAGCAACCCTATAACTTGGTCACGGTACGAGCGAGTTTTTCGGGTCGCGTAGAAAATCTGTCTGTCCAAGCTGGACAACCGTTAAGTGCTGATACATTTTTACTAAAACTTAGCGATGAGTCTGAATTGCACTTTATTGCGACTTTACCTATTGAAGCCAAATCGCAAATTTCTGTTGGACAAACGGTCAATTTTACCGCCGAAGGAATGATAGATAAATTTACCGGTCAAGTTAGTAAGTTGACGGCAACGGGACAACCAAAACAGCTACTGGTCTATGTCAATGTGGTTAATAACGAGGTAAGTCGTCATCAATTATTGCCAGGCATGAAAGTGACAGGTCGTGTTGATTATGGGCAAATAGAAGTTGGTACCATCGTCCCCAAACGTGCCTTGCACAATGTCGATCTAACAGAGTTACATGCCCCGCCTTATAAACCGCTTCGTTCTTTAAGCGCTAATATATGGATTATTGGACAAGATCAGCGTTTGACAAGCCAGCCTATTGAAGTAATCGAATACGATCCACTTACCAAACAATATTTAATCGCTGGAATTACCAATGACAGCTTAATTTGTCTAGCGAACTTACCCATTGAATCTGAAGGTAAAAAAGTGGTGGTTTCATAAGTATTAAGGCGAGTAGTTACATTGTGTAGGAACATTAACAAAGCATGTCTTGTTTAATAACATCCTGTTTAGGCAATATAGCGTATGCTAAGCAGAATTTTTTAAACCATTGCTTATGTTCTAATGCTTATATTATAAATCATCCTTACTTTGATGATTCAGAACGATTAGAGAAACGGTAATTGACATGCTTATATTGAAGGCACTTATACTAAGAATACTTTCAATATAAAGATTTAGAGTCATTGAAAATTAAGGGCAGGTGAGACTTTTTTGAATTCGAAAAGTACATTTATACAAACTATAACAACAACTAGAGGAAACACTATGAGTAAGCAGATTTTGTTAATTGAAGATGATCCAGACTTAGCAGAGTTAATTAGCGATTATCTGACCATGAATTATTATGATGTGCATCATGCAGGACTTGGTCAAGAAGGTCTTGATTTATTAGACACCAAAGAACGTGATATTGACTTGATTATACTCGACCTTATGCTCCCTGATATGGACGGTATGCAAGTTTGCCAAAAAATACGTGGCAACAAGAATAACATGACCAATAAAGTTCCTATTATTATGCTCACGGCTAAAGGCGACACGACAGATCGCGTACTGGGGTTAGAAATGGGTGCTGATGACTACATATCGAAGCCATTTGAGCCACGTGAACTATTGGCACGTATTCGTTCGGTTATTCGCCGACATGAGCAGCCTAATCAAGCAGACAGTCAATCAGACAGTCTAACGTTTGGTCGTTTAAGCGTCTTCCCTGACAGTCATGAAGTGACCATTGACGATCTGCCAGTACGCTTAACAACGCATCAGTTCCAGTTGCTACACTATTTTGCGACCCATTCTGGCAAAGTGTTAAACCGTGAACAGCTTTGGCAGGCCATGCCAAACGACGACAGCTCAGACAATATCGATCGCGCGATTGATGTGCATATCTCACGTCTGCGTGCTTTAATTGAAGACAATCCACGTCAACCAAAACGTATTATTACGGTACGTGGCGTCGGATATCAATTCGCTACCGATCAGGTTTAATTAGTAGTAAGTAAATCATTAGTAAATAAAGCAGTTAAACTGGTTTAAAAGCGTTCGTTAAAAGGGGTATCATAAGTATGATACCCCTTTTATGCTTGCTAATATAAAACGATATAAGCATAAAGTGATATAAACGTCTGATAATAGAGATGATTTAATGCAGCAATTGGGTTTCCGTTCCGTATTTGCTAAGCTATTTGCCAGTGTTATGCTGGCACTTATCTTATTTGCCGTTGCAATGGTGCTATTGACGCAGCTGGTACATGACAAAGATGCTGGCATTCGCTCAGAGGTATTGGCGACGCAAATTTTAGGACAAATCGACCCGTTTTTGCATGAGTTAAATATCGCTGTTAGCAAGGACAATCGTTTACAGTCACGCTTTATGCTGGCGGTAGTCAAAAAAAGCTTTGATATCTTTGATGAATCGTTGCAGGCAAAAATGGGCCTATATGACAGCGAAGGTCGTTTGCTGATGCAAACTGACAATAGCGACTTACCCTTAGAGCTACCTGCGCCTCCCTCTCTATTATCACGCGTTTTCCCTTCTTTTGCAGAGACTTCACCGACCAAGCAAGCACAGGTTTATAGCAGCACGGGCTATACGCTATTGTATGAATCACGCTTGCCACCCAAAAAACCGGTGCTGTCTGCGGCGCTGAATTTATTTACTGGTACGCTGCTGCTACTGCTAATTATGGCCGGCGTTCTTTGGTGGATTGCTCGTACCATTACTTGGCGCATCAATCAGCTGAGTCAGCAGATGGCTCAACTCGGTGACGGCGACTTTACGGTACGGGTCAATGCCCGTGGCAATGATGAAATTGCCTCACTCGCCCGCGGCTTTAACCAAGCGGCACAAAAAATCGAGCATCTTATCGATGCCAATAATTTATTACTAGCGCACGCCTCTCATGAGCTGCGCACTCCCATCACTCGCATTCGTTTGCAGATCGAGATGATGGATATGCTAGCTGGCGCTCTACCAACCGATACCAAAGAAAAATTTGATAAGCGTGCCCAAGCAATTAATCGCGACCTGTCAGGTCTCAACGATTTGGTCGAGAGTATTTTACTGGTAAGCCGTTTAGACGCAGGTCATGCCTTACAACAAGTTGAACATTTAGACTTGTATGACTTGGTGAATCAAGAGCGACAACACTATCCTGAAGCGACCTTGATTGGTGAGCATATTGCAATTGATGGTCAAGGATCAATGCTCACGCATTTAATTCGTAACCTACTAACTAATGCCATGCTACACGGCGAACCTCCAGTAACGGTATTGCTTTATGGTGTACAAACGATTGATGAAGCCAACGACATCCCTGATTTCTTATTACAAACGGTGCTATGCAGTAGCTTTGTTGACTATAACAGCTCAGACTTTGACTCCTATGATGAAGTATATTCTGATGGCGATCAGCTTGAGAGTCATTCACTTAATGAACATACCCTACCAGATCTCGATGACTCTGTTGGTGCTGCCAACCATAAGCCTAAAGTAGAAAATGGTGAGCATCTAGCAACATTACCCGCCCCAGATATCTATAAGAATGGTGAAAACGTGGTGATTGACGCAGATGTTAGCAGCGATGCCGATAGTGAAACTGCTATTAACAACAATATAAATACAGATGGCGATAGCATAAATACCGATATCACCACCAAATCAGACCAAATAGAACCTACTATTACGAACGATGAATCTGAAACGACCATCGAAACATCATTGAAGGCTAACTATCATAGTTTTACAACAGAATTAACGGATAAAATTAAAAAAGTCGTCTGGCGTGCTGTTCCTAATAACAAGCAACCATCTGGGATCGATAGCGATAAAACTGTTAAAAATACTCTCGAAAGCAAATCTATAGACATTACTACTAAAAATGAAACTACAGAAAATAAAAACAACGTTAATAAAACTGACGTTATAACCATAAAAGAAGATGCTAAAGTTAGTATCAAAGAGAATGGTGAAACGCTAACGCCAACCCGTAAAGAAAGTCTATTTAGCAAACATCTGAAAAAGACTAAAGCTGAACCAACGCGTCCGCTCCCAAAATATGCGGTCTTGGCCGTGATTGATGAAGGTGACGGTATCCCTGAAAATAAACGTGAAGAAGTGTTTAGTCCTTTTGTACGCTTACAGCAAAAAAACAAAGGCTCAGGGCTTGGCTTGTCGTTGGTGTCACAAATCGTGACCGCCCATCAAGGACGAATCACTACGGATACCATTAATGGTCATACGCGATTTTTAGTGGTATTACCTGTCAAACTTGATCCTCATTACAATCATTATGACAACTTGTGAATAATACTGGCCATTCATAGCGAAGGAATAGCGAATAACCTTTTATACGCTATTTTTAAATGGTTTCCCTTCAAACCGTATTCTAGTGTTAACAATTTGGGCTTTATCTTAAGCCTTATACATTTTCATTCTGCACGTCTTCATATCGACTAAACTCAGCTGTCAATCAATCATGGATGCCCGTATCCAAAACATTGCATAATATGCTATATTAGCGCCCCTTATTATGGGGTTATTGAATGTTGTTTTTAACTCAGCTGTTTGATGTTTAGCCTGCTATAGAAACGATACCTCTTCATGACTGTTAAAATATTTATTAAATTTTGAGCCCTCCATGAGTGACATGATTGTCTTAAACGATGTGACCAAAAGTTTTTTGAGTGACCGGTCTATAAAAGATAAAGACGGCAAGCCACATTGGTTTACTGCTGTCGAGCCGACGTCATTAACGGTTCAGCAAGGCGAAATCTTTGGCTTGATGGGCTATTCTGGGGCTGGTAAATCCACCCTTTTACGTCTCATCAATTTACTTGAACGTCCAGATTCAGGTCAAGTAATTATCGATGGTACTGACCTGACTACCTTGTCTGCTAGTGATTTGCGTATCGCTCGGCACAATATCGGTATGATTTTCCAGCAATTCAACCTGATGTCCAACCGCACTGTCTTTGACAATGTTGCCTTTAATTTGACGGTTGCCGGCTATCCTAGCGCTGACCTTCATAAGCGCGTCATGGATTGTCTAGAAATCGTTGATCTAACTGACCGTGCTGGTCACTATCCTGCGCAATTATCAGGAGGACAAAAGCAGCGTGTTGGTATCGCCCGCGCTATTGCCCCTAGTCCTAAAGTCCTATTGGCTGACGAGCCTACCAGTGCGCTTGATCCTGCGACCACACGCAGTTTATTGACTTGTTTACGTGATATTAATGAGCAGCTTGGCGTAACCATTGTTATCGTCACTCATGAAATGAGCGTTATTCGTAGATTATGTGACCGCGCGGCATTGTTACATCAAGGACAATTACTCGAAGTCGCAGATATTCGCGACGGTCTCATTCAGGCCACCACCCCAATTGGCAAAGGCTTAGTCTTTGAGGACTAATGAGGCAGGAGAAATAAACATGTTAACTGGTGCTGAATTATCCGCCTCAATAGACAAACTTTTAGTACTGCGCAAAGAGATTTGGCAAGCGTTTGTAGATACTTTTATTATGCTTGGTATCTCAACCACCGTAGCCATCCTTATCGGTGGTCTATTTGGGGTATTCTTATTTTTATCCAGCGATCGGCAGTTTTTACAGAATAAAACGCTATATGGCGTGCTTGGCGGCATCACTAACTTTATGCGCGCCTTTCCATTCGTGATTTTGATGATTGCCATGAGCCCCTTTACCAAAGCCATTGTAGGTACAGGGATTGGACCTATCGCCGCCTCATTAGTCCTAGCGATTGCAGGGTCGTTTTACTTTGCGCGTTTGGTTGAGCAAAACTTACGTGAAGTACCGCGCGGTATCATTGAAGCGACCGAATCAATGGGAGCAAAACCTTTTACTATCATTAAAGTATTGCTCAATGAAGCGCGTTCTGGCTTGGTATTGTCAGTAACCATTCTTTGTATTAGCTTACTCTCTTTTTCGGCAGCAGCTGGCATGATTGGTGGTGGCGGTCTGGGTGATCTGGCGATTCGTTATGGTTATTATCGCTATCAAACTGAGGTCATGGTATTTATCGTCATTATGCTATCGATTATGGTTATCGGCATTCAGGCTTCTGGCAACTGGATAGCAACTCGCTTGGATAAGCGTTAACACTGACGCATGATATTAGGCATTGATATTGATATTAAAAGTTAGATAACACTCGTTATGAATAATGTTCAGGGTTTAATGCCGATTCATCCTGAGCAAATGCTTGACTTTGTAACTGATTCCCTTTAGTTTTGATACCATCTTAACAACCGTTAACTTAGCAGCATTAGTACTCATAATGTTGCTTTTTTGATGCTGCATTTTAATCCCGTTCTTAATCTCAGTGTTTTATTCTTTTATTCTCATCCCTATCCCTTATTAAGGAAGTTCCATGAAATTAACAGATATCAGCCGTCAAGTAGCGACTGCATTTGCAGCTGTTGGTGTATCAGGCCTAGTGTTGGTCGGTTGCAACAATTCATCAGCACCAGAAGCGACCAAAGAACCAGTCACTGAAGGTGCCACTGAAACGACTGGCACAGAAACGACAGCGACCAGTGATATTGATCCTGAGCACAGTAAAATTATTATCGGTACGACCGAAGGTGACTTTGCAGATATGGTTCGTAACCAAGTAAAAGGTTCATTAGAAGCTCAAGGCTATGAAGTTGAGCTAGTGACTTTTACCGATTATGTCCGTCCAAACATTGCTTTGGCTGATGGCGATTTAGATATCAATATCTTCCAACATAAGCCTTATCTAGATACTTTCAAAAAAGAAAACAATCTTGATTTAGTAGAAGTCTTTCAAGTACCGACTGCCCCACTTGGCATTTACTCAGGTAAAAAGACCAAAATTGAAGAAGTCTATAAGGGCATGAGTGTCTCTGCACCGAATGATCCAAGTAACTTTGCTCGTGCTTTAGTGATGATGAATGAGCTTGGCTGGATTACGCTAAAAGACAATATCGATCCGCTTACTGCTTCAAAATCTGACATTGCTGATAACAGCAAATACGACATTAAAATCGTTGAGCTAGAAGCAGCGCAGTTGCCTCGTGCGCGTGATGAAGTAGACTTTGCTATCATTAATGGCAACTACGCGACCGACGCTGGTATCAAGCTGACAGAAGCGCTATTCCAAGAGCCAAGCTTTGCTTATGTCAACTGGTCAGCCATTAAAACTGCGGATAAAGACAAAAAGTGGGTTAAAGACGTTACTGAGGCCTATAACTCAGATACCTTTAAAAAGTACGCGCATGATAGCTTTCCTGGCTATAAATATCCAAAAATTTGGGGTGCTGACACTAGCGCAAAAACTTCTACCGCTGCAAGCACTACACCTGTAGAAGCACCTGCTAAATAAGTAACTAAACTAAAAAATGCCATGAACCTATGGCCATCTTAAGAGTTGGAAACGCCCATTACTAAATAGTAATGGGCGTTTTTTATGCCGTCAACATTGTGATTATTATTCTGTTGAGCGACGCTATAATCGTTAAACAGTTACTAAAAATGACGTTACAGCCTGTTTGTCGTTTGTAGGAAAGCGTCACCTGCTCTTTTATTTGTGACTTATTTTTTCTATAGTAGATCTGCAGACAATAGCTAAGCTGAAAAGACATTAAAATAAACAAGGATAATAATATGCGTGCTAAAACTTATAATATTCGTACAGCTGGACAAGCAAATATTCCGGTACTCGGGCTTGGTACTTGGCAATCAACGGGACAAGACTGTATCGATGTCGTCAGTCAGGGACTAAAAATGGGCTACGAACATATCGATACCGCCCAAGCTTATGGCAATGAAAAAGAAGTGGGTCAAGGTATCAAGCAATCAGGTATCGCTCGCGATAAGTTCTTTTTGACCACAAAAATATTTCCGGATGACATGAAGTTCGAGCCGAAAAAACTCATCGCCGCTGCTAAGCGCTCTTTGGATAACTTAGACACTGATTATGTTGATTTGCTGCTGTTACACTGGCCTGATGACCGTGTACCATTATCCGAAACCATTCCTGCACTATGTGAGCTACAAAAGCAGGGTCTGACGCGTCATATCGGTGTTTCAAACTTTAATATCGCCAATATCATTGAAGCCGAGAAATATGCTGATGTGCCGATTGTGGTCAACCAAGTTGAGTTTCATCCTTTTATTAAACAACAGACTTTGCAGACTTTTTTAAACAACCATCATATTTTATTAGAAGCTTACTCGCCACTTGCGCGCGGTGATGTATTTGATAATGACATTATTAAAGAAATCGCTGAACGCCATGGTATTACGCCAGCACAGGTATCACTGGCTTGGATTTTGTCAGATAAGCATCGTATCGCTATTCCAAAAACGGCCAACCCTGAGCACTTGCAAGGTAATCTAGACGCTATCAATATACAACTGAGTGCAGATGAGATTGAAAAAATAAGCAGCTTAGCTCGTGCTGATGGCCGAAAAATTAAGCATCCAGACTATTCACCTGAATGGGATGATTAAATCGACACTGATTATTAGAAAAATGGCATAAAAAAAGCCAGCGATTAGATATCGCTGGCTTTTTTATATTTTAAATACTAACTATTGTTACTGCTGCAGAGTCTTAGTCTCATGAAGCTTCTCAGCAGGATTATATTGCTCAGAAGACGGTACGGCACCACTACGATTGTTTTCTTTCATCGATTTAGCAACTTCTGGCGGCATATAATTTTCATCATGCTTTGCCAACACTTCGCCCGCGACAAAGGTTTCACCTTGCATTTTACCGGTCGCCACCACACCTGAATTCTCAGCGAATAAGTCTGGCAAGATACCTTGGTAAGTCACCGGCACTGTCGATTCAAAGTCTGTAATAGCGAATTCAATACTTAAAGGGTCATCTGGCGCACGCTGAACGCTACCTGCGACTACCATACCACCGGCGCGAATACGCTTATCTTGTGGCGCTTCCCCTTTGGCAATGGCGGTAGCGTCAAAGTAGTAATCGGTCTGTTGCCCAATGGCATAAATAACCAACATCACGGCTATCGCAGCCCCTGCAAGCGTAAACATAACCCACATCAGTTTTTTGCGACGAACTGCGTTCATACCACTACCTCATTGATGAATCAGTATTTTATAAACTATCAATCTATAAAATAGAAAATATTAAAGAAACTACCATTAGAAAAACGTTCTACCAATGTCTTTCTAATCGTACTCTTCTAATACCTATATAGTAGCATTTTTTGCACAATTCAATAAGCCCCATAACAAATTATGAGGTCATATATTTATCAGTAGGAAGTAATAGCTTTATAAGCTAAAGAGTTGATATTAGAATGGTTTTTCTAATTGGAAGGTTTATTGCCATGCGTCGGTGCTTTAGTAGTGCGCTGTGCTTGGCGTGCCTGCTGAATCGTCAACTGCTTGATAAGCGCTTGTCTTTGACGACGGCTATATAGGATGAAAACCAGCATCATGCCAACCGTAATCGCCCAGCATGACCAGACAAAAACACCATGCTCACCCATGGCAATAAACTCAGAGACGCTATAAAAGTAAGGCTGCTTCATATTTTCCTAGCCATTATTTGGTTTTTCTACGTTTATTTAGCTTGCCCACGAATGTATTCTTTCACCCACGCTTTGCCTTGATCGCGGTGCAAAATCAGGGTATTGGTACGATAAATCGCCAATGTAGCAACCAGTAAGTAGGTACCAATAATCATCAGTAACAACGGCATCCACATATCTGCTGACATTTTTGGTGCGGCGGTTAAAGTAAAAGTCGAGCCTTGATGCAAAGTATTCCACCACTGCACTGAATATTTGATAATAGGAAGGTTTACGGCACCGACGATAGATAAAATGGCCGCCGCTTTACCACGATTGGCAGTATGTTCGAATGCAGCAAATAATGCCATGACGCCGGCATATAAAAACGCCAAAATCAGCATAGACGTCAAACGCGCATCCCAAACCCAATACGTACCCCACGTTGGTTTTGCCCAAATAGAGCCAGTCAATAAGCTAATCACGGAGAGCAAAAATCCCAGAGGAGCAATTGCTTGCGCCACCAGACTGGCGGTCTTAATCTTCCAGACCAAATAAATTACCCCTAGTACTGCTAAGGCAAAATAAATAGATATAGCAATGCTAGCCGCAGGAACGTGGATAAAGATAATGCGATAGCTATTACCTTGCAAGTAATCGGGCGGCGCAAAAGCCAAACCCCAAACACTACCTATTAACAGACAAAGACTGGCTAATATCGCTAGCCACTTGACCCAAGGCGAGAAGATACGAAAAAACTCCTTGGTACCCACAGTGGTCAAGAAAACTTGCCAAATGCGTTGCCACAGGCTAGGAGATGAGACATTATTCAGGTTGGGCATGGACATAAACCTATTGCGCAGCTTATTGGTTATGGCGATATAACGTCTCAGTGACGCCACTATTCGCGAACCTGCTGGCGTTAAACGCTGGATAGAATCTACCGGTGACTGTTTGTTCAATGGACTATTATAGCAAAGTTGCCAGTTTTCACCATGATGTTAATGCAAAGCGCTTTAATAAGGGTATTAATCAAGGTATCAATAGCGTGCCAGTGTGTATTTTTTAATTCAACCACGCCATTTTTAAAGTCATAGCAATGACCCATGGCATGACCAAAACCGAGATGATACTACCTGCCAGTAACAACGCTAAAATAGGCAAGCCGTTCAGACCGCTGGCAAATAAATCGACCGAACCTGTCGCAAAAATCAATACTGGCAACTGCATTGGTAAGGCAATTAAAGGCACCAATACTGCGCCATTCTTAAGTGATAGCGTCAAACTACTGGCGACTGCTGATAGCATTAATAGCATCGGACTACCAGTGACAATAGAAGCCATCAATATCCACGCCTCAAACCAACTAAGCTGAAATAAAGGCACAGCCAGTAAACTGAGCACCGCTACAATACCACTGCTAAATACCCAGTGAATCACTAAACGAATCAGTACCCATAGCGGCAGCGAAACGTTAGCAACGACCAATTGCGCAAGCGTGCCGTTATCTAGTGCCGGCTTAAAAAGACCGTCAACACCCATGACTAGTGATAATAAAGCCGCAATCCACACTGCTGATACACCAAGCCGTTGCAACAGCGCTGGCTCACTACCAACCGCTAGCGGAAATAAGGTAATAATCACCAAAAACAGCACCAAAGGATACAACCACTGCACTGCTCCTTGCTGCTTCACTTGCCATTCGCGACGCCAAAGCTGCATAAAACTAATGCCGCGCACAGATATTGCGTTAGCATTTATTGCGTTAGCATTAGAGCTTTTATTCACCGCTTGTACTGGATTGTCTGTCTCTGTCATTTATTAACTCTTCCACTGATGCTTTTCGCATTTATACTGACAATGATACTGATAGCGTTATACCATGTAATCTGACAAATCGAGCACTTGATTGGCAACACCGACTGCTTGATGACTGGTCATTAATATCGATCCGCCAGTATCGGCAAAATCGCGCAATCTATCTTCCATTCGTGCGACCATATCGACATCAAGCGCAGTAAATGGCTCATCAAGTAACCATAATGGCGTCACTGCAGGCGTCAATAAATATAATCGTGCAAGGGTAATACGTCGAGTTTGTCCAGCGGATAAATGGCTCGAGCTTATGGTCTCAAACCCTTGCAGTCCTACCCAAGCTAGGGCGTCATCGATATCAGCAGCGCTTGGTGTGATACCATATAAATTCAGTAAAAAGGTCAGATTTTGTGCAACGGTGAGATTAGGATGAATACCCAACTGGTGCGACACATACAAAGGCTGAACGGGTAAGCTTACTGCTCCTTGGTAATAAACCTCGCCCGTCAGCACCGGTAATAATCCAGCCAGCTGCATAAGTAACGTCGTTTTACCCGTACCATTTGCTCCTACTAAATGGCAAATGCTGCCAGCCGCTAGATTGAGCGCAACCCCTTCACATAGAGGGATTTCGCCGCGCTGAACCGTCAGCTCATCAAGCGCAAGTAAGACTGTATTCAAAGCCGTCATCCAAACCTCTCATTATTTGTTAATCAGCAGTCAATATTCATCACAAACAAAGACGATGTTCGTGGCATAATACTTTATGCTTACTACAACTCCACAGTATAACAAATTGTCGATTACTATGACCTCAAAACCTATGCAGACTTCAAAAGATATCCAAAACCTAGCCATGCCAACGTTAACATTAGACAGCTTAATCGATGCGCAAGTTGCTTTTATGCAGCAATGGCTGCGTAAGCAAGCTGAACCGCTAAGCATGGAAGCTTGGCAGTGGTTAGGCGCGCAGCCACTCAGTCAATATGTTAAAGCAGCTGATCTACAGCGCTTAATTAATGACTGGCTACTTAGTCACCCGACAAGCGCTGTGATGCGCGCCGATATCCGCGATATCTTGCATACTGTGATTTACCATCCGGCCAATGACAACGTGCCTTTATCGGAGTTGATTGATGACACTCAGGTTGAGATTCTTGCTGGCTATGTGGGTAGCCACGAGCAGCAGCGTAATCTATTGATTCAGACGCTGGTCGGTAACGATACATTTGCAGATTTACTGACACAAACGCTCTATCACGCTATCAACGACTTTATGGAAAATACGCTAGACAAAGCAGGCGGTGTCGGTAAGCTCATGAAGCTTGGGCGCAGCTCTTTTGAAAAGGCGACCAACAAAAATCTCGATGAGAAACTGCAAACTTACCTGCATCGCAATATTAAAGATTTGGCACATCGAGCAGAAGCCAACGCCCAACAGCATTTATCAAACGAAGAAGTTACGCGATTGGTCGTCACGGGCTGGGCACGGATTAAAGAGCAGCCGATTAGCGAAATACAAACCTATTTGCGTAATGAGCCTGACGATAGCAGTATCAATCATATTGAAGCCAGCATTCAACAAAGCTATAACCGTCTGCGTGTGTCACCTTACTTGCATAGCTTAGTGGCGGCGAGCGTCGATACTTGGTACAGCAACCATCAGTCCGATAGCATTGCTACCGTGGCGGCAGGCTTACATATAAACGAGCAGGCAATGACGCAATTGAGTACCACCCTACTTCCCATCGTAACTGACGCTATTGAAAGCCCATGGGTGACAGCACATATCCGGGAGATGCTACAGGCATTTTATGAACAGCCTACTATCAAAGACAGTTTAGTGTTTAGCGGCGATTAATTTACTATTTTAGCGAATTGCTTATCTGTCTTTACTATTAAACCTTATTATTTTATTAATCACTTATTAGCCAGCACAGTATCTATGAGTCAACGTACTAAGCGCAACTTATGGCAAAAAATTAAACAGCTGCTAGTAGCATCGACTGTGCAGTCCGCTATTGATGAGGCAAAAACGCCTGAGAATATGCCAGCAGCTAAGGTTGATAATGAGATTAATACGTCGCAAGTGCAAATTGATAGCGTAAAGACTAGTAATGCGAGTACCAAAAACGCCGATAATAACTCTGATAGCGATGCTTATATTAGTGTTGATACGGATATTGACGCTGACAGTGGCAGTGGCAGTGGCAGTGGCAGTGGCAGTGGCAGTGATATCAATCTTGAAAACACCTCGAAACAATATAATGATGACGGCACGCCAATTGTCGATTACCTTAAACAGTATTTTAATGACAAAGATTGGCACTATAGCCATTATCGACCCGCAACCAACGATAAACAGCAATCGCACCATTTATTTTTAAGAATGCAAAATAAGCAGCTCGATTGTGGTTACTTGTTTCGTGTACAAGAGAAAAACAACCTGCTGGCAGTCTATGGTATTTTGCCGTTTTTAATACCAGAGAGCCATCAAAGTGCCGCCATACTTCTCATTACCCAAATCAACTATGATATGTTGATCGGTAACCTAGAGATAGATATCAACGATGGCGAGATACGCTACAAAAATGCCATCGATATCGAAGCAATCGGTATTGATGACAACATCATTGAGCATTTATTGCAAAGCGTCATCGCGATGACAACGGTTACCCATGAGATATTTAGTGATTTGGTCAACAACCAAAATCCTGCTGAAGAGTTGCAAACCTTACTGATGCAGCTAAGCCAACAGTCAGACTCACGAACGTTTTTTTTGCCTACTCAATTTGTGCAATAAAGTATAGTCAATTCTAGATAAAAAAATACAAATATTATAACGTGCTACTGGTATCAATTTTTCTTGCTTGCTGTGCCTACGCAGACAGAGGCTGCGAATAATTAATCCCAGTAGCACTGTATTGTTTTAAAAGTTGAGCTCCTATAGCACTACATTTAGCAACCACATTGTGCTCAATACGTTATTTTAAAAGCCATGCTTTCAAAGCTGCTATTTTAAAAAGCCTCTTTCAAAAACCAAACCTTTAGAAAATAATCAATATTATGCTAAAAATTGCCTACTCTGACATTTTTCGTTATTCGGTACCCGAAAAGCATCGCTTTCCGATGCAAAAATATACCATGATTCCTGAGCGCCTATTGGCAGAAGGAACTGTCCGCGCCGATAATTTTTTTGCGCCTGCACGCTTGAGTGAAGCTGAGATTTTAATCACTCATACACAGGATTATTGGCACAAGCTTAAAACCCAAACCTTGCCACGAAAAGAAGCAAGAGCCATCGGTTTTGAGATGACCCCTGAGCTGGTAGAGCGTGGTCGCTACATCGCTCACGCAACTTATGAATGTGCGCTTTATGCGCAGCAATATGGCGTGGCAATGAACGTCGCGGGTGGTACTCATCATGCCTTTGCCGATCACGGTGAGGGTTTTTGCGTCTTTAATGATGTTTGTATCGCCAGCAACTTATTATTAAGTCGCGGACTCGCACAAAGAATTTTGGTGGTCGATTTGGATGTCCATCAAGGCAATGGTAACGCCAGCATCATGGCAGACGAATCACGCGTTTTTATCTTTAGTATGCATGGCGCAAAGAATTATCCATTTCGCAAGCAAGTATCAGACTTAGATATTGAGCTGGACAATGATACGGGCGATGCAGAGTATTTACAGCTTTTGGCAGATACATTGCCACGATTAATTACTGATTTTGCACCCGATATGATTTTTTATCAGTCTGCTGTCGATGTCCTTGCAACGGATAAGCTGGGAAAACTGGGACTAACGATAGAAGGATGCAAGGCTCGTGATGCATACGTCTTACGTCAAGCCCAAGCAGCGAATATTCCAGTCGCCATTGTCATGGGCGGCGGCTATTCAGAGGATATCGAAGATGTCGTTGAAGCGCACTGTAATACTTTTCGGCTGGCGCAGCAGATATTCTTTGATAAGACAACTGACTAATGATTAGTGGATTAATAATTAGCGAATTAATAGGCGATGCGAAATAACGTCACGAGGCAGTTTTTATATGGCAAAAATATTGATTAGTATCGGGGTTATTTTCATTGTTATAGGCATTATCTGGCTGATATTTCCGAGCGCGTTTTCATGGATAGGTAATATGCCAGGAGATATTAAACACAAATCAGGCAATACTAGCGTTTATTTCCCAATCGTAACCATGATAATCATCAGTATAATCGCCACCATAGTGTTAAATTTATTTAATCGCTAAATAATCAGTCCAAATGGTGGGTTACGCTGCATCGACCATGTGTTGCGCCAATTTGGGAATAGCGCCCTATAAATTAATCTATCACTATTTTATAAAAACGCTGTAACACCCTGCCAGCCGATACGAATACCAAGTACGGTGAGAATCAATAAAATAAGCTGGCGAAAACGGGCTTGCGGTAAATAACGACGTAAGCGAATACCGATTAAAAGAGTAGCGATAGATAATACACTAAGCAAAGCAATCAGCTGCCATTCACCACTGCTCAGCGCCATAATAGGCTCACGTAGTACGATGATTTGGGCGATTTTACCTAAGAAATAGCACATGTTACCGACTTTGGCGATAGTGTTTTTATCGTCACTTGCAGACAATAGATACATCATCAGTATGGTCGACATGGCGTTGGTCGCGCCGCCAATAATACCTGCGCTAAAGCCAACAACAATAAGAACAGGCTTGGTATTTGGTAGCTGAATTTGCTTACCGAGTAGACTACTGATGACATAAAAACTAATAACAGCCGCCAATACCAATAAGATATAAGCACTATCGACCCATAGCAATAGCTTAGCACCTAATAAACTACCGAGTAAGCTGGTTAACGCCAGCAACCAATAACGTCTGCCATAATAAATAAAGTTTTGCCAAATCGTGCGGCCGCCACCTGCCAGCCAAGTCATCGCATTGAGTAATAACGATGGGAAAATAACTAAGACAATAGCATGAGGTAACGGATACATACTAGCAAGCGCGGTGGTAGTCACTAAGGTCACACCAAGCCCGCTAATGCCATGTAGCAATGATGCCAGCGCAAAAATAGCTATCAGCAATAGCGTTTGCGTGCTATCACCATCTATCATGCCTGCCATATCAGCCTTACCCGTCAAGGGTTACTGTCTTTTTTTATACCTATGCTTATATAACGAGGCTTTAAAATTATCATTGCACTAGCCACTACACTAACAATTGCATTAAGCACTGCACTATACATTGTGACGTTGCCAAATTGCCTCGCCAATAATACTGACTAACTGCTCAGCGATCTTATCTTTGCTCGCTTTATCAAGCGTGATGCTATCGTGCTCATAACGCTCCGAGAAAAACACCTCCATGGCATTATCATCACTCGCAAACCCAATATCTGCTCGTGAGACATCATTACAAGCAATCAAATCTAGGTCTTTAGACACGAGCTTACCACGAGCATAGCGCTCAACATCTTGCGTTTCTGCCGCAAAACCAACGACAAATAGCGCTGGATGAGCAAGCGAAATCGTCGCCAAGATATCAGGATTTTTAACCAAGCTCAGCGTCATCGCATCTTGGGTTTTTTTAATTTTTTGCGGAGCGGCTTCCTCGGTACGATAATCCGCTACAGCTGCCGTTGCAATAAAGATATCAGCGGCTCTCACACTATCATTGCTTGCCATAGTAGGCGCATGTGCCTCATGCTCATCACCGCAATCACAGTCGTTGTGGTTGTGATGATGTTGATGAATATGTTCATGGCTATGATCGTGAGAATGCTCATGCTCATCTTCAGATACATACTGTAGCGCGCTATGCGTACCTTCCACACACTGCTGGGCAGCAATCAGCATCTCTTGAGCCGACAATACATCAATGCGCGTGACATTAAGCGGTGTCGGCAGAGCTACTTTACCACCGGCAATTAAAATAACCTCGGCACCAGCAGCAACACAGGCGCGCGCTAAAGCAAAACCCATTTTACCAGTCGAGTGATTGGACAAATAACGCACCGGATCGATTGCTTCAACCGTTGGACCTGCGGTAATGATTACTCTCTTACCTGCCAATAGCTGCGGCGTTATTTGCATGGCATTGAATAATAACACTTCGGCTAGTAATTCTTCTGGCTCAGGCAGTCGTCCTGCGCCCACATCGCCGCACGCCTGCTCGCCGCTTGCTGGCGTAATAATTTGATAGTTCATATCTCGCAGGGTTTGCACGTTCAGGTTAACCGCTAAATGTGCCCACATTTGCTGATTCATCGCCGGTGCAATAATGACTGGCGCTGTCGTTGCAAGACATACGGTCGTTAGCAAATCATCGGCCATACCCATCGCAAGCCGTGCCAACGTATTGGCGGATGCCGGCGCTATTACTATCAAATCTGCCCACTTCGCAAGTTCGATGTGACCCATTCCCGCTTCCGCTTGCTCATCGAGTAATGAGATATGCACCTCATTACCGGTCAAAGCTTGCAACGTCAATGGGGTGATAAAAGCTTGAGCACCTGAGGTCATAATCACGCGCACCTCAAAGCCTGCCTTAATTAATAGACGGGCGAATATAGCAGATTTATAAGCGGCAATACCGCCGGTGATAGCAAGCAAGATATTTGACATAAGCGTGGCATCAGCAAAAAATTGAAAGATAAAAATTGCGCTTATAGTAACAATTATGCGATAAGTTAGGGGAAGTTTTCTGGATTTATCTCACTTATCTAGTATTAACTACATCTCAAGGAGTGACAATGGCAATCAAAGACTGGCATGAAGATGACCGACCGCGTGAAAAGCTACTCAAATTTGGCGCAGCACATTTATCTGATGCCGAAATATTAGCGATATTTCTGCGCACAGGTACGCAGTCACAGTCAGCGATCGAGCTGGCCCGTCATCTGATTGCTCAGTTCGGTAGCCTCGCTGAACTCTTGGCCGCGCCTCAAGAGACTGTTCTTGCCTGCCATGGTATTGGCCCTGCTAAATACGCGCAGATGCTTGCCTCACTTGAGATGGGCAAGCGCTATCTAGACAGTCAGCTTAAGACTGGTCAAGCATTAGGTCGCTCACAAATGGTCAAAGATTACATTAGCACGCAGTTGCGCGGTGAGCCGCGTGAAGTCTTTGCCGTCCTCTGTTTAGACAATGCGTTAAACTTAATCAATTTTGAGATATTATTTACGGGTGGCATCTCTTCTTGCTCAGTCTGCATCAAACATGTGCTGCGCCATGCTTTAAGTCACGCTGCTAGTCAGCTTATCGTTGCTCACAATCATCCTCATACAGATGCAAAACCATCAACAGCAGATAATCTTTTGACCTATGAGCTCAAAAAAGCCTGTGATTTAATAGATTTATCCTTAGTTGACCATATCATCGTCGGACGCAATGAAACCCTATCTTATGCTGAGAGCTGCTTGCCGCCTTTTGGTTAGTTAGCTGCAAACGCTATTTTTTGGATGTATATGCAAATCCTGATACATATTATCGACACAGCGTAGCATTTCCGCTCTTGATAGTTATAAACAACTGTTTCATATTGGTAGCTAACTTTAATTTTGGCTTAGTGGCTTTAGGTAGTCTAAGTAATTTAGAAAATACGAAAACACATTGTTCTGCGATGTTCAACTTCCATTTATCGAATTTCTATTTATTCAACTTCCAATTACAGTTACTTATTGAGTTAATTGCTTTAAATAAATTGTTTTAAACAAGACATGAGAATAAACATTAATCTTATTATATAAACAGGAATGACTGAAATATAAAACAATAATCATATTTATTTCAAAATTTCTTATTCACTTACATTTTTTACGCTGTTGATTTGGCGTTATAAAGGAGGCAGTCATGGCCATTGGCTTATTTATTTTGGCAGTAATCATTCAATTAGCCATGGTGTTAGCCATCTTTTTGTTGTCCTTATCACGTGTCACTGGCAGTATCGTTGCCCTGATTACTGTCCTTATCACCGCCTTTATCAGTCCATGGTCGCTTATCCTAGGCGTACCGATAGCGTTACTCTGCTTAGTACTACTCATCACCCCTATTCGTCAATCACTGATTACCAAGCCCGTTTATAAAATCTTGGGCGGCGCTATGCCGAGCATGAGTGATACGGAGCGTGAAGCCCTCGATGCTGGTACTAGCTGGTGGGAAAAAGAGCTATTTATGGGTGCGCCAAATTGGGATACCTTTGCTGAATACCCTTACCCTCAATTGTCGGAAGAAGAACAAAGCTTCATTGATAATGAAGTAGAAGCGCTATGTATGATGCTTGATGAGTGGCAAATCCACCATGAAGATAAAGAGCTATCACCAGAAGCATGGCAGTTTATCAAAGCCAATGGCTTTTTGGGTTTAATCATACCGAAAGAATACGGCGGTCTAGAATTTAGCTCTTACGCCCAAAGTCGAGTGATGAGTAAGATTGCGTCACGTTCACCGACTGCCGCAGTGACTTGTATGGTACCGAACTCGCTCGGTCCTGGTGAGCTATTGATGCATTACGGTACCGATGAGCAAAAGCAGCGCTGGTTACCTGGTCTTGCTAAAGGTGATGAAGTTCCTTGTTTTGGTTTGACCGGTCCAGAAGCTGGCTCTGATGCAGGCGCCATCCCTGATACCGGTGTGGTTTGTTATGGGTTGCATGAAGGCGAGCAAGTACTTGGTCTGCGTATGAATTTCTCTAAGCGCTGGATTACGTTAGCCCCTATCGCAACGGTCGTTGGTTTGGCCTTTAAGATGCATGACCCAGAAGGTCTGCTTGGTAATTTAGAAAAAACGGATTACGGTATTACTTGTGCTCTAGTGCCTGCCAGCCATGAAGGAGTGATTATAGGTCCACGTCACAATCCAATCGGCTCACCATTTATGAATGGGACCGTCGACGGTAAAGATGTCTTTATACCGTTAGATTATATTATTGGTGGTGTGGAAAATGCTGGGCGCGGTTGGCGTATGCTGATGGAATGTTTGGGTGTGGGGCGCGGTATCTCGTTGCCAGCTTTATCAACGTCAGCCAGTGAAATGACTTACTTAACGGTCGGCGCTTTTGCAAAAGTCCGTGAGCAATTTAAAATCTCCGTCGGCAAATTTGAAGGCGTGCAAGATGCCACTAGCCGTATCGCAAGTAACACTTATATGTTAGAAGCCTTCCGTCATTTGGTCACTTGTGGTCTAAACCAAGGTGGTACGCCATCCGTTATGACGGCAATGGCAAAATACTATGCGACTGAAACCATGCGCGGCGTCATTAATGACGGTATGGATGTCGTTGGTGGTCGCGCAGTACAAATGGGACCGCGTAATTTTTTAGCGGTTCCTTATCAAGCTATTCCTGTATCGATTACGGTTGAGGGTGCCAATATATTGACGCGCTCATTGATGATCTTTGGTCAAGGTGCCATGCGTTGCCACCCTTATCTATTCGATGAGTTGCAACTATTACAAAGCGAAGATAAAGAAGGCGCACTCAAGCAGTTCGATAATTTATTCTTTAAACATTTAGGTTATACCTTTAATCGCGGGGCAAAAGCTTTTGTCGCAGGTTATGTCGGTGGTAGCAATCATGCGCCAAGTTTCGCGGATAGCTTTACCCGTCCTTACTATAAGAACATCAACCGCTTAAGCGCAGGCTTTGCTTTAACGGCAGATATGGCATTAGGGTTACTTGCTGGTGATTTAAAACGTAAAGAGATGCTCTCCGGTCGCTTAGCAGATATCCATGCGCACCTTTTTATCTGTACAGCGATTTTACAATTTTATGAATATGGCATCAAATCAGAAGCCGAACGCTTACATGCTGAAGTCGCCATAAAAAATAGCCTTTACACCGTTCAAGAGGCTTTCATTGCTTTATTTGCTAACTTCCCCAACCGAATGGCGGCAAGTGTGGTCAGCTTTGTCACATTCCCAAGTGGTCGTATCTTTGCGCCAGTGAGCGATGAGCTTAAACGCAAATTGGGTGATACCTTTATGGATGATTTTGCAGCCAACCCCTTCCGCGATTATCTTAAAACCATGGTGTATTACAATACTGAACCAGACGATGTGACTGGACGTATGGAGCATGCCTATCAAACGCTGCTCGAAGTTGAACCTTTATGGCAGAAGTTTAAAAAAGCAGAACACAAAGACAGCTTTGAAGGGTTAACCTTTGAAGATCACGTAGTCTATGCCAGTCAAAACGGTGACATTACTGAGGAAGAAGCGGAGCAGCTGATAACCTATAATGCGATACGCTATGATTCACTATTGACTGATGTATTTGATATACATTTATCTGAAGCTCAAGAACGTGAGAATCCGCACAGTTTAGAGAATGCTGTATATAAGCTGACAGACTATGCACAACTAAAAAACGATGCCCAATTGAAAAACGACCAACAGCTAAAGCATGAGTTGCCTACTGACAATATCGAGCAGACATCCAATCATGTGGCTCCAGTGACAGATACGGAACAACCAACAGGAGACGCCAACCCTGACCATGGCTATGAGAGTGATGGCGATGTAAAGATGGTTAATGAACAAGATACTGTCGAGGAAGCTCGCGCGCAAACTGATTTTAAGGATTCAAATCCTGACGTACAAGCACTCGGCCCTCGTCACCGTGATGCAGAATCACATTTAAGCGAGCGCATGAGCTACAATCATAGCCTTAATAAATCTAACTCTGATAACACGAGCACAGATAACGTCAAGAATAATACTATGGATCAAACAGATAGCAACAACGATAAATGGCAAGACGGTTTGCGTCGCGACAAAAATGACAATGTTTAAGAGCATGTTTAAGAGCTATGTTTAATATCTCTTAATTTAATCTAGGCATTGTCTGAATGTGGCTAGTAAAACTTTTAGTACTATTGGTTAAAAACAATAAAATAATTTAAGCGATATTATCCAATAAGGATAATATCGCTTTGTTGTTTGATCAATCATCATTACTCTCTAATATGCTTCATTTCGCACCATATGACCTAAAAACATTGAGTGATAAAAAACGACGAACACAACCTACTAAGAATGTCACGTCAATTAAATCATAAAAAATTCTTGCAGTATTCCCAACTATTCTTTTATATTGTCCCCAAAATCTGGCTTGACGGTCAGGTAACAAATTTATAGATGTCATAAAAGTCATAGTCAAAGCGCTATTGCACTCATATTGATTGTAATATCTAAACTATTTCTGTGCGTGACGGACACCAAGGGTACATTTTATGTGGAAAAATATGGGTCTGACGGGCAAGATTATTGTTGCCATGGTACTGGGTATTATACTGGGTTTATTTATAAACTATTCTGGCTTAAACGCCGAAGGCAGCTTCGTTAATAACTATGTGACCAATGGTTTTTTTGCTATCATCGGTAAGCTATTTGTCAACTCGCTAAAAATGCTGGTCGTGCCCTTAGTACTGATCTCGCTCATTTGCGGGGTGTGCGGTATTGGTGATATTCGTCTATTGGGACGTATTGGTGGCAAGACATTTTTTATCTATATGGTGACGACGGCGCTAGCGATTACTACCGCTATTGGGCTTGGCTCACTATTTGGTATTGGCAAAGGCATGCAAATCGAAACCAAAGCGGTATTCGAGGCAGAATCTGCACCACCACTCCTTGATGTTTTCTCTAATATTATCCCCTCCAACCCCATCAGCGCGATGGCAAATGGCGATATGCTATCGATTATATTTTTTGCGATCTTGATCGGCATCAGTATTTTAATGGTGGGTAAGCCTGCAAAAGGTTTGGTACAAAGCTTAGAGCTGATTAATGAAGTCATTCTAAAAATGGTGACTATCATTATGAATCTAGCACCGTATGGTGTGTTTGCGTTGTTAACCAAAGCGATGGCAGAGCTGGGATTAGAGCTTATCTGGTCACTGCTAGGTTATGTCGCCGTATTGGTAGGCGCACTCTTCTTTCACTTTTTTGTCACGATGATGGTCATACTCAAGCTAACGTCAGGTTTGTCGATTAGAACTTTTTTGGCAAAAATGCGCGAAGTACAAATCTTTGCTTTTAGTACCTCAAGCTCAAATGCGACGATTCCTATTACCTTACGCACGGTCACCAAGCGTATGGGCGTTAATAACTCAGTGGCTTCCTTTACCATTCCATTTGGCGCGACCATCAACATGGATGGCACGGCAATCATGCAAGGTACGGCGACTATCTTTATCGCTAATCTGTATGGTGTTCAATTAGGAATTACAGGATACTTAACTGTTATATTAATGTCAGTGCTCGCTTCTATCGGTACTGCGGGCGTACCGGGCGTGGGTCTAATTATGCTATCAATGGTATTTGCTCAAGTCGGTTTACCTGTTGAAGGTATTGGTCTGATTTTAGGCGTTGACCGTATTCTTGATATGCTACGTACGGCAGTGAACGTCGGTGGCGATGCAGCAGTCACGGTCATCGTTGCAAAATCAGAGGGCGAGATGGACTTAGCCATTTACAATGATCCTGATGCGGGTGCAAAAGATATGTTCGATGGTCATATCGATGCAGATAGCGAGCGTGAATTCTCCGAGGTGTTTAGCGATGGCATTATGGGCAGCGAGTATGACGATATTAAGCGCGGCTAATCGCCATCAATAATATGATATGAATAAGATAAAAAAACCTCAGCCAACGGTCTGAGGTTTTTTTATAGTAATAAATTTTTGAGACTAGAGCATATCTTAATCTCAATTAACTTAGTCTTAATTAATTTAGTCTTAATTAGATTAGCCTTAATCAACCAAGTACATACTTAGTCACCATTGCCAGACACACCAATACAATCATCGGACGAATCAGTTTACTGCCGCCTTTTACCACCATATGTGAGCCAAAATAAGCGCCTATCGTCTGCCCGACCATCATCGCCAGACCTACTTTCCACAACACATTACCGCCCAAGATAAAAAATATTAACGAGCCAATATTGGTAGATAAATTAAGCACTTTTGCCGCCCCTGTCGCTTCGACAATGCGCCGACCGCGCAGCGCTACGTTGCCAAGCGCAAAAAACATCCCTGTTCCCGGTCCCATATAGCCATCATAAAAACCTATTATTGGTGCAGCTACTTTTTGCCACTTGCCTTCACTGATACGCGGTTTGGTTTCTACCGCCCCCAGTTTTGGCGCAAACAATGTATAAATACCAATCGCGGCAATCAAAAATGGAATCAACTTCTCTAATAAATCTGGCGGTGATAACTGTACGGCAATGGAACCAAAAATAGAGCCGATGAATGCAGCAATAATTCCCGTTTTTATATTTTTGGGTTTTACTACACCTTTTCTGATCATGGTAATGGACGCCGCCAACGCGCCTGAAGCGGCTTGTAGTTTATTGGTACCCAATGTCAATACGGGCGGAATATTGGCAAGCAGCATGGCTGGAATCGTCAACAAACCACCGCCACCAGCAATGGCATCGATGAAACCTGCCAGTGCGGCCACGGCCGTCAACATTAAAATAACCTCAATAGAAAGCGATAAGTCCATGACACTGACCTTTAAAATTTATAATATAAGAGAAGCAAGCCTTAAAATATTAGGCTAAGAATATGATGATTGATAAAGTGGCAACTGTTTTGATAAGCGCTATTTTGATAATAGCTTTTTTAATAAATGTTAAAGCAATCATAACTAAGTTTGATGCGATAAATTGCTTAAAGCCGCTCATTATAAAGACAAAACAGTAAAAAAAGCCAAAAACCCAGTAAAGTCTGCTAGATTTGTCGTATGAGATTTTTTATATCAGAATCTTTTGTGTAGGTATTTTTTCTTATAAACATAGGGGCTTCAGGGAAGAAGTAGAAAAGTGGTTAACGTATTTAATTGTCTATATTACTAAGATTGTGAGAAACTATAGCTACCTATTTACAGTATTAATGTTATGGACAGTACATAGCAAATTGCAGTAAAGCAGAGCGAAATAGGTATTTGAAGTTCTTGAATGATTTAGCGCTTTTTATTTAGTCAATGAGGATGATATGGCAATACAGAAAATCAGAGCGTTTTTTAACCTCGAGGCGTCAGGCGGCATCGTTCTAGCGCTGGCAGCTATCGCAGCAATGATTATTGCTAATACTTCTCTTAATACTTGGTATGAATCCTTTATTCATGCGCCTGTTGCTATTCAGATCGGTGGTTTTGCAATTGCTAAAGATGCCCACGATTGGATTAATGATGGGCTAATGGCCGTTTTCTTTTTTTTAGTGGGTCTTGAGCTTAAGCGTGAAGTGTTAATTGGCGAGCTATCTAATGTTAAGCAAATTATCTTACCCGCAGGGGCAGCACTCGGCGGTATGATTATGCCGGCTATTGTCTTCTTACTCTTTAATTACAACGAGCCTGAGTTTTGGAAAGGTTGGGCGATTCCTGCTGCGACCGATATTGCCTTTGCCCTCGGTATCTTAAGCTTACTTGGTAATCGCGTACCCAACTCATTAAAGGTGTTTTTGGTATCAATTGCTATCTTCGATGATATTGGTGCCATTTTAATTATTGCACTATTTTATACTAACGATTTATCCTTAGGATCGCTTGCGATAGCAGGCTTATGTCTGCCTTTTTTATATTTACTTAATCGCCGTAACGTTACTAGTATCACCCCTTACCTACTCATCGGGGTAATCATGTGGATTGCAGTACTCAAATCCGGCATTCATGCGACGTTAGCAGGCGTGGTCTTAGCGTTATTCATTCCTTTATTTGACCGCACCGACCCTGAGCACTCACCACTTGAAGAGCTTGAGCACGACCTACAAAATACCGTGTCTTATGGTATTCTGCCATTATTCGCCTTTGCCAATGCGGGTATTTCGCTCAAAGGCGCAGGTTTTGCTGAGCTATTTCATTCCGTGCCATTGGGTATTGCCGCTGGTCTCTTTATCGGTAAGCAATTGGGCGTGATGATAATGTGCTGGTTAATCTTTAAGCTGGGTATTTCTACAATGCCAAGAGGTATGAACTTTAAGCAAATATACGGTGCAGCATTATTGTGCGGCGTCGGTTTTACTATGAGCTTGTTTATCGGTGGTCTAGCATTTGCCGGTGATACACCACTATTTGATGAGCGCTTAGGTATCATTATGGGTTCAATCGTCTCTGGTATTGCCGGTTACTTGATGCTTAAAGCCACCTTAAAAGATGAGGTCAGCAATACATCTGTGGACTTAACGCATCATTCTTAAGCATTCACTGCGCTGCTTCATTTAACCGTTAACAGCCACTCAGAATCTTTGAGTGACTGTTATTTGAGTAACTGTTATAGGCTTAGGTTGTAGTTTATAAAAGCAATAAGCATTAGCCAGAGGAGATGACAATGTGGCACCTAATTTGGCCACTTAGGCAGCGACTTGAGTTCCGATTGACGCAACGCTTAGCCATCCTTGGTAGTATTTATCTACTATCTGCTTGTGCCACGTTAACTAAACAAGAATGCATGGTCGGTGACTGGCAGGCCATTGGCTACAATGATGGTGTGGTAGGTTATTACTCAGACCGACTCGCCTCACATGCTAAAGCTTGTGCAAAGACTAGTGTCACCCCCGATTATCAACTGTGGGAGCGCGGTCGTCAGCTGGGTCTCAAGCAATATTGCACAGTTACTAGTGCCTATAATGTCGGTCGGCGTGGGAGAAAACTCAATAACGTCTGCCCTATCGCCCTAGCTAGCAGCTTGCAAGTAGCGAATCAAAAAGGCTTAGATTACTACGCTTTAGACAGTCAATTAGATAAAGATAAGCGGCTTTTAAAAACGGCTGAGGAAGAATTTAAGAAGCTAAAAAATGGTGAGATGCTAGACTTTGAAACAGAAAAAGAAGCCCGCGCTCGATTACTATCTCTACCCATAGAGCTTCGAGATATTGAACATCGTATCTATAATACCCAAAAGCAACTGGCATTACTAAACCAAATGAATAGCGATTAACCTTGTTGGTATTTTTAGTATGCTAGGTATTTTTATAGGGGCTAAATATAAGTCTCTGAATATAAGGCCTAACGATAAGACCTAACGAAAAGAGTACTCGATAAAAGGTATTTGATAAATATGAATTCAATCGATAGTGATAAAAAGACTTACGCAAGTAAATTAAAAAACAATACCCCTCATCAACAGGCTAAAAACTATCAGCGTCATGGTCGCACTACAGCGATTGACGACCATAGCGATCTGCAAGTATTAAAGCGCATCAAGCGCTATCTATTACCAAAAAACTTTGTCATCTCGCAAGACTTATTAGACGAGATGGTGGCCGGTTACGATATTGGCGATCCCCTCGCTGATAAGCTTGCAGCTGATGGTATTCGCTTCGCCAAGCCGTTACAGCAATTTATTATTGACGAGAAAGCGGATGCTAACCTCACAGACAACGCCTCATTTAACGCATTAACCGAGCAATTTAACCGTCATCCTGATTGGTTCGACCCTAAACTTGCACAAATCGGTGCCGTCGCCTATCGACGTTACCCGCTGATGTTGATTTGGCTACTACGTAATGTTGCGCTGATGGCAGGCTATAGTATCCCTGCCCTTTCATTACCGCTGATACAAACCGGCGCATTGATGCACGATGCGCTACCACGCTTGATGCGTACTTATGCTTATATATTAGCGGTCTCTGAACACCCACAATTAAATTCCACCTTAGGCTTAGGCACTACATCGCACAACAGCCACCATGCTATTGACCAAGTATTGACCATTGGCTCTGAAGGCTGGCGGCAATCGATTAAGGTACGTCAAATCCATACGCTAGTACGCAAAAACCTACTTAAGGGTAAACTATCTGCGGCAAATGGCGTGATACCCGATACTGACCAACATCATAACCCTGATGGTAGTTGGAACAGCGCTTACTGGGGTATTCCTATCAATCAAACCGATATGATTGCTACCCATTTACAGTTTTCACTGTTGATTATGCGTGGATTAAGGTTACTTGGTGCTCGCATTAGCAAGGAGGAAGCCGAAGGTATTCTGCATCTTTGGAATCTTGCCAGTTATTGGATGGGCGTTGACTTAGCTCGCTTACCTAAAGATGAAGCCGCCTGTTGGGAGTGGCTTTATACCTATTTATCCATTCAGCAACTTGATTTTAAAATGGGACAACCACTGGCAAAAGCCTTACATGACTTGCCGCGCCAGCTCATGGGTGAGGACAATCGTCGTGGCCGCTTCGTTGAGATGGTCAATGCCAGTGTGACACGTACCTTGGTCGGTGATGATATTGGCGATGGGCTGGATTTACCAAAATCAAAAATACGTTTTGGGGTCTTATCTTCAGTACCGATTCTATTTGCACTCGATACCGCACGCCAACACAATAGCACCGTTGCCGATAAGCTAGAAGCCTTCCGCGCTAAGCGTCAAGATAATATGAATTGGTGGTTAAAAAATAATGATGACTATTATAAATAAAGGAGAATAGATATAGTTAATCCACTTTTAAAACGATACAGTGATGCTGGTATGAATTTTTTGTAGCCTCTGTCTGCGTAGGCACAGCAAGCAAGAAAAATTTATTCCATCAGCACGTTATAATATTTGTACTTCTTTTATTTAGGATTGACTATAACAGCTATAAATAATTACTAAAATAAATAAGTAGAGAATATTATTATTACTAAATAAAATATGTTAAGTCATTATCAATAACGTCTACAACTGTGACTCTTGTATGCGGTAATACCATTCAAGCTGCCGATCAAAGCCAGTCTCTAATAAGCTGGCAATGACTCGTCCTGTCAGACCCCATACCGTCTCTCCATCTACTTGCCAGCTTGGCGTAAGGATGGTCGCCATTTGATCTTGCATCGCATATTCTATCGAATATTCTACGGTAGGCTGAGTCAGTAGAGTTTCAAAATCCGCCCAAAAAATGCGTGAGATTTCGCCAAGTTCAGGTACTAGTACTAAGTCTGGGGCGATAAGTGCCACAATGGGCCGAACACTCATGCCACTTTTGGACGTTTGAATGGGTAATTGCCCGAGTAGCTGGACTTTGTTTGGCGGTAGCGCGGTCTCTTCGCAGGCTTCACGTAGGGCGGTGACAACGTTATTACCATCGCCAGTTTCATACTTACCACCGGCACAAGAAACCTCGCCAGCATGACTGTTCATATGCGCGGCGCGACGTGTCAATAGCAGCTTAGGATGGCGTTCGTGGGTGATAGCAACCAATATCGAGGCATCAGCAATCGGTGTCTGGTATAGGCTGTCTAAAATACGTGCACTACGAGAGGCATTATGAGAGTGGTGAGAATGATTATGAGCGTCATTCAGCGCTGAGCTGGCGACGGCATTTCTAGCGGAGGCATTTAATGTCTCATACTGCACTCGTTCAGCCAATTTTCTGATGGTAGGATAACGAATAAAGTTTGGCACAGCAACTGACAGCTCATCAAAACGTGCAGACTGTGAAAGGTTTAACATTATTATTGCCTTATATTTTTATTAGCATCAAGTGTCAGTATTAATTGCCTTAATGTTATTACTTTAAGTGCCACATCCCCCTGCTGGCTCTAATCTATTAATCGTGATGCTCAGCGGCGTGAAGTGGCATTTCTTAGTTACGCCTATTCTAGTGGGCGCGCTTCCCTTGGTCTTGGTGGCAATGATTGATAACAATATCGGTCGTGGCAGATATTACCCCTGCTATTGGTAAATATATAAAAATAAATTGCCACAGTTACCCTTAGCTTAGCCTAGCGCAATCTAGCTATGACTGCTTATACTTTGTGTGACTGACATGGCTGGTATGTGGCAACCATCAGTAATGAGCCGAATCATCTAAAGTCAATCTAGCAAAAAAGAGCTGTTTTTATTATCACTGTCAGTGCGATGAGAATTTGTGTTATCTTAGTTTTAAATCCTATTGTCAGATAAAAAGCTGATAGGCTATTGCCATAAAGTAATAATTATAACGATTAAAATAACCATACACCTTTTTCTTATCTCTCTAATCCTATTTCTCATTACATAAGGCAGCTGATATGCAATATTGTCTACAATGCGGTCATGAAGCAGAACGCAAGATACCAGCCACGGATAATATACCGCGTTTGGTATGCCCAAATTGCCACTATATTCATTATGAAAACCCAAAAGTGATATGTGGCTCACTGGTCGTCCATAAAAACAGAGTGCTGCTATGTCGCCGCGCCATTGAGCCGCAATACGGCTTATGGACACTGCCCGCAGGCTTTATGGAAAATGGTGAAACGATGGCGGAAGGCGCTGCACGTGAGAGCTTTGAAGAAGCTGAAGCGGTTGTCCTCAATCCACAGTTATATTGCTTATATGATATTCCTGATATCGGGCAAATTTATAGTATTTATATCACCGAACTAAAAGACGGTGCGTATGGGATTGGCTCTGAAAGTCTTGACTGCGCTTTGTTTAAGGAAGAAGACATTCCGTGGGATAAAATTGCCTTTGAAGCAGTGCGTCGCACCTTAAAGAGCTATTTTGAAGACCGTCAGCAATTCGATAGCCATGACGAGTTTCCGATTCATCAGGACCAGATTGGCAAAGACCAAGCCATCAAGCGCTATTAATTAGCTATCTAATTAACAGCAAAAAGCCAAGCATTATGCTTGGCTTTTTTGTGCAATACATTTTACCTTGGAAGATTAGCTTTTAATTTTACAAACCTTAAAGCCTAATTCTTTTACCGCCGCTTCTTTATCATAAGGAGCGAGTACTGCACGCACGTGATTTTGTCCTTGCAGATATTGCTTGGCCACACGCTGTAAATCAGCAACCGTTACGGCTAAGATGGCGGCACGCATTTTACGCTGCCAATCGACGCCGCGATGATGTAAGTCAGCAAAGCAGGCTTTGATTGCTTCGCCTGCTGGAGATCCAGGCTTATCCATACCTGAGATAATACCTAAGATAGCTTCTTCTAATTGCTCATCGGTTTGTGGCTCATTCAATAGCCATTCGATACTGGCATCAAAATGGGCAAAGGTTTCAGCACATTGTGGATCACGGTAGCTAAAGAACTTAAAGGCACAAGCATTGGCATCATAACCGGCACCGCCGCCATAAGCACCACCGCGCTCACGAATGGCACTATGTAAATAACCATTGCGTAGATAAGGTGCTAATACCATCAAGGCGGCTGTATCAGGATGGTCAGCCGTTGGCACGGTATAAGCACTGGCATTATGATAGACGTTGGTCGGCACCAACCATGCCAAATCTTCAACAACCAATTCTTCTGTTGCAGCCGTGTTTTCGCCACTCAATGCAGCATCTAGCGATAACTCCGTAAATTCACTTGGAATATTTACTTCAATATCTATCGTAGAATTATTTAGCTGCTCTGTAATTTTTGGCGCTTGGCTGTCTTTCCAGCTATCGACAATCAAATTGCTTAAGCGTTCGGTTTGCTCCGCTTCGCAAATAATAACCGCGTGCTTAGGCAAGCTAATTAAACGCTGATGTAAGTCCATCAAACTGGTTGCTAATTGATCCCACTGTGCATCATCGGTACTGGCATGGGTTAAAAAGTCTTTTAGCGCATTCAGCGCTGGCAGACCGCTGCGTACATACTCTAGCTGCGCTTGACGACTCATACCGCGACTGGCCGTTTGCATCGCATAGGAATGCCCAGAACCCGCAAGATTTGACTGCCAGCCTGCTTGACGCTGTTGCAAGATCTCTTTAATACGGTCATGCTCACTAAAGACGCTATGCTCCATCACTTCTTTGAGTAAATCAATTGCTTCAGGCTTACGATTCAGTGCGCGCGTTGCTACGACAAAGTAGCTACTAATCGCTTGGTTATCATCGATATTGGTACGTTGGCTGATACGGGCAGTCACACCAGATGAATGCGCTGCTTGCTTGGCTTGCATTTCATGGGCGCTTAGCGAATCCGTACCTAGCTCTGACAATAAGCTTAAATAAATTGGCAATAATGGATGATTAATCACCTCATTAACGGGCAGCTGGGCATTGCTATTATTAGTAACGCTCTGACCAATCTCATCGGTTAATGGCACAATTATTTGATAATAATACAAGCCATTAGTGCCCGCTTCATATTCAAATAACGTGCTTTCTTTGCCGCTTAGATTGATCTGTTTTTGCGATCCTTGCTTAAAGCTAATATCGGTCGGTACATCTTCTAGACCAACTTTCGGCAATAAGCTTAAATCATCAGGCGCCGCTTGGCGAGCTGCCAAATCTAACGCTTGCTGCTTGAGGATAACTTTATCGTGAGTGGTTAAATCCATTTCAATAGTATCAAGACGCGTCTGCTCAGCTGCCGCAAGGCGCGCTGTTTTTTTGCTATCTGGCGTCATTGTGATGCGCACTCGATGCTGATTATCCAACAGATGGGTCTTGATTAGATTTGGTAGCCACTGTTCGTCTTTTACTTGCTCACGTAGCCATTGTAAGTGTTCATCAACTTCCCATACATCGATAGGATTGCCATCATGAATCGCCGTACTAAAGCCCTCTAGCATCAAATTCAGACCATAGGGCATGCTATCGCCGCCGATATGGCGCTGATCAATCTCTATCTGATGCAGAATAGTTTCAATGGTTTCATCATCGACTGGCGCGCTTGCAACCTTAGTCAATAAATCAATAATACCTTGCTCTACTGCTTCAGCGTGTTCAGGGTTTGAACCACGTAACCCAGTATAAAAGACCATTTCATAATGACTGTCATCAAGCCCTAATAGTGGACTTGGTGCTTTACCTAGCGGATGGCTATCCAAATACGCACGCAGCGGCGAGCCAGCATGTTCAATCAATACGCCTTCCAATAAACGCAGTGCCAAACGCTGCTTTGGATCAGTAATCGATGGTAATAACCACGCAACCACATGATGCGTTTGATCAGGACCGGCTTCGTCGGCAGTATAAGTATCGGTGGCACTAATCGGCGCAGACAAACGCTGCTCTGGACGCGATACATGTTTTTTACCGGCTTCAAACTCAACCAACGCATCATCATGGATTTTTGCTTGCGTTTCAGCGACTGGAATATTACCAAAGCTCATAATTACACTGTTTGACGGATGATAATGGCTCTGATGAAATTCAACCAACTCATTATGAGTCAAGTCTGGGATATCAGCAGGCTCACCGCCTGAATTATAATGATAAGTCGTCGTTGGAAATAAATGATGGGCAACCGTATGATACAGCTGATCAATCTCGCCACTCATCGCGCCTTTCATCTCATTAAAAACGATACCTTTAAACTGCGGCTTATCATTTTCGTCTAATTCAACACGGATGCCCTCTTGAGCAAAATCGAGTGGATGAATATTTGGGAAGAATGACGCATCAAGATAGACAGCGAGCAAGTTAAAATAATCATTTTTATTTTGCGTCGCATACGGATAAGCCGTCCAGTCAGCAGCGGTCATCGCATTCATAAAAGTATTTAATGAGCGCTTAATCATCGAAAAGAACGGATCACGGACTGGGAATTTCTTTGAACCACATAAAGCCACATGCTCTAAAATATGCGCTTCACCCTTTGAATCCATTGGCTGGGTACGAAAGCCGACCAAAAAGGCATTTTCATCACTCGGATGCGCCAAATGATAATGCATCGCTCCGGTTTTGACGTGCTGACTGATCAACACATCCATCGATAATGCATCGATATGGCGGTGCTCAAGTAGCTCAAAGGCAGGATGCAGGGTTAAATCAGCAGTAAATGGCGTGTCAGTCATAGTTATCCTTGTAAATTACGTTGATATCATCGTCATTGATGCATGACATCAATATAAATAATAGAAAATAGTGAAGTTTATATTTATAAAAATATCGGCTTGATAAAAATATTATCGGTAATATTCAAATTGAATGGCATTTATCAGCTAAAAGAATTTGCCTAACGACAGTAGATGGGGCTAATACGCGGATAAGTCAAGATAGTAGCTAGAGAAAGATCATTAGTAATAAAGAATAACGGATAAAGATAGCGCCCCATTTAACAAAGCTTACTTAACAGCAGTCATTAGTAGTGCTATAGTTAAAATCATCTGTTACAAGGATCCGCTCATGAGTTACCAACATATATTACTGGTCACCGACTTACTATCTGATGCTGATATAGTGGCTCAAAAAGCCAAACGTATCGTTGATAATCGTCCTGACTCCAAATTATCGGTATTGCATATCGTCAAAGATACGATGGTTGGCTTTGGCTATGAGCTGGTGCCTGCCTCAAGCTTATATGATGAGATTGATGATGAGCGTTGCCAAGAAGCGCGCGCAAAACTGGCGCAGTTTTTGGACCGTAACGACTTACATGTCGTCAACTCTGAAGTGACCACCGCTATCTCAAATAGCGAAGGTATCGTTAATTACTGCCACAAGCATGACGTTGATTTATTGGTCATTGGTCGTCATGAACGCCATGGTATTGCAGCATGGCTTAGCGGCGCAACGGCAGATAATATTTTGCCAAATGTACCCTGTGACAGCTTGGTGGTTAGACTTGATAAGCCGGTCTCAAAACGCAGTTAAGCCAATTCTTAATTTATCAATTAAATTATAGTATCAGAAAAGCGCATTGTAGAAAAAACCTATGTTGCGCTTTTTCAATATTAAAATGCCTAAAATTCATCCTTAGTAATAATATCTATAAAAATTTGCCAAATAGGGCTTTGATGGCGGGCTTTATGCCAGACTAGCCACCATGTCCGCGACAAATCAATGCCTGCAACGTTCACTTGCACCAGTTTTCCTGCTACCAGCTCTGCCTCAATGACGTGCTGTGACAGACAGCCAAGCCCAATATCTGCACTGACCATACGTTTAATCGCCTCCGACTGCTGAATCGCCATAATTACCTCGGCATTGGGCAGATGCTGCAATAACTGCTCATCGATAATCTGCCGCGTACCCGAACCCGCTTCTCGTACCAATAGTGGCAGCATTGCTAGTTGCTCAGTACTTAGCTCATAGCAGTTATTAGCACTGTCATACTTAGCCAAGTCCGTTAACCATTTGCTATCGCGCTTGGCGAAAACCACCAAAGTATCTGTCCGCCATTCTCGCTGCTCGATGGCTTTCATATCCGTCGGACGCGGCATGCCTTCTACTAAAGCAATATCAATATTTAATTGCTCAACCTCGCTGACCACCTCTTGCGTGTTGGCAATATACATATCGACATTCGCATCTGGTAGTGCCTGATATAGCTTAGCCAGTAACGGCGGCAACACATAATTACCAATGGTAGTACTGGCACCAATATGAATCTGCCCTGCTTGATGCTTATGATAATACTCAAGCGTCAGCGACTGCCCCAAGATAGCCTGCGCTTGTACATAGATAGGATGGGCATTGGGATGTTGATTTAACCTGCGCCCAACCCGCTCAAATAAGGGCATCTGTAATCTTGCTTCTAATTCAGTCAGCGCACTACTAACTGCTGACTGCGACAAATGCAGTTCTTGACTGGCGCGGCTAGTGCTACCGGTTTGGTAAATACTGACAAATACCGCCAGTTGCCTCAAGGTAATTTTTGGAACCGTCTGCACTGTTTTTTTCATTATGCTGACCCAATCTTATGTCAATTTTCAATATATTTTACTTATAGTCGATCCACTATTAAATAAATACAGCGCTACTGGGATAAATTTTTCGCAGCCTCTGTCTGCGCAGGCACAGCAAGCAAGTAAAATTTATCCCAGTAGCGCCTGATAATAGTTGTATTTTTTTATTTATGACTGACTATAGTATCAAATCTTTAACCCAAAGAATCGATAGTTTGTATCTTATTAATCTGTTTTTATTATAGATTGGTGTGTCTTATAATGTCTATTCATAAGCTTATGCCATTTATGATTAACAAGAACGACATGTTTTATCAATATGAGCAGTACTACTCAGAACACTATCAATAGGACAGTCCGTCATGAATGCCTTTACTCAATCAGTTACCAGTTATATACCACGCAGTCGCCATCTAGCAGGGCTTGTCGTCGTGTTGATTGGCAGCTTATTTTGTTTATGGCTGAATAGCAGTTTGAACATCTGGACAGATGGACGCATTGTCGGACTGTCATCGCTTACATTGGCGATATTAATCGGCATGATACTTGGCAATACGATTTACGCTAAGGTCGCTGACCGTTTAAATGAGGGTGTCGGCTTTGCAAAAGGTCAGATTTTGCGCCTCGCTATTATGTTTTATGGCTTTAAGCTGACTCTAACCCAAGTGGCGAGTGTCGGACTACCCGCTGTAATGAGTGATGCGCTGGTGCTGACTTCAACCTTTCTTCTCACCTATTGGATAGGTACTAAATTATTAAAAGTCGATAAGCAAACCACTATACTGATTGGCTCAGGCGCTAGTATTTGCGGAGCCGCAGCCGTCATCGCCGCTGATCCAATTGTCAAAGCAGAAGCGCATAAAGTCACTATCGCGGTCGCAACGGTCGTCGTATTTGGCACCATCGCGATGGTATTGTATCCCTTTCTCTATCATCTTGGCTGGCTGCAACCTTGGCTGAGTGCCGAACAATATGGCATCTATACGGGTTCTACCATTCATGAAGTCGCGCAGGTGGTGGTCGCTGGTAATACCATCAGTACTGAAGTCGGCGATACAGCAGTGGTCACCAAGATGATTCGCGTCATGATGCTCGCGCCGTTCTTACTGGTACTGTCTTTTGCTCTGACCAAAGGCAGTAGCGAGAATGGTGAAGCACCTTCTATCATGAGCCGTATCAAAGAAGTTAAAGTGCCATGGTTCGCCTTTATCTTTATTTTAATCGTCTTGCTGCATACTTGGCTAAATATCTCTCAGAGCTTTGAGCGTAGTATGGTCATGCTTGATGATATATTGCTTACGATGGCAATGTTTGCGCTGGGCTTAACCACTCATCTAAGTGCTATCAAACAAGCTGGGGTCAAACCACTAATATTAGGTGCGATTATGTTTGCTTGGCTAATCATCGGCGGTGGATTAATTAATATCGGCATTAGTTTTATTTAAGAGACCAAATGACTTAAGACGCTCTATCTTATTTAAAATAAAAAAATGCCTACGACTGTAATAATAGTATGTAGGCATTTTTTGGTTTATCGTCTGATTTAATAACTATTTATCTCAAAGCTTAACTTTTAAAATCAATTTTTTAATATTAGTATATTTATCTCAAATTACAGACGAAAAAAAACGAACCCTGAGGTTCATTTTTTTATTCATCTTGCTCTAGTTGTCTAAAAAGACAAATTAGATAGCAACGATGTTATGAGCTTGTGGACCTTTTTGACCTTGAGTTACAGTAAACTCAACTTCTTGGCCTTCAGCTAAAGTTTTGAAGCCTGAACCAGTGATTTCGCTGTAATGAGCAAAAACGTCTGCGCCAGTTTCTGGAGCGATAAAACCAAAGCCTTTAGCTTCGTTGAACCACTTAACTGTACCTTT
>NZ_JBAQQF010000004.1:0-25180 GCF_049295055.1 Psychrobacter sp.
GTGCACCAGCGTAAACAAATACGTCACTGGCAATACCTGCACAGCGTTCCGCTTTGTCCGTCGGCTTACCGTCTTTATTTAAAGACTTGGCTTGAATATCTAAAAGCACTTCAAGCATTCTAGGTGAGCCGATTTCACTAATCGGCTCATTGCCGATGTAAGAGCAGATAAGCTCTAAGCGACCCTTCTTACGAATTAACGTGTTACCTTTTTGACTCTGTTCAAGAGTATCGAAGTACTCCCAAGCAAAGTGATTAAAATAATTTTTAGTTTTACTAACAATACTGTTCTTTATTTCTTCACGATAATTTTTGGGATCAATGTTGCGACTGAGTAGTTCTTCATAATCACGCCATATTTCACAAGCGCGTGAAAATGATACGTTTGGATACACACCAAGCGATATACGTTTATTTTTTGAATGAATAGGAGACAGGTAACGATAAAGCCAAGATTTAGTACCGTTAGGTCTGACCATTAGATATAGCATAGGATGGTTTTTAACAGAGACAAGATATTCTTTGTCATCAGCTTTATGACTGCTGATACTGCGATCAGAGCTGATAGGTTTACGTGTTTCCATAGCTGCCACCCCAATGTACATTTAAAAACCAGTGTACATGATAGTGTACATCAGATGCATGGATTGGGATAGATACAGAAAGACAGTATAGGACGTCAGATACAACAAAGCCCCTGATATCAGGGGCTTTGGCGGCTCTATAAGATAGTATAGAACTAGGTATTGGTACCGGTGGTCGGACTTGAACCGACACGCTTTTAAAGGCAACGGATTTTGAATCCGTCATGTCTACCAATTCCATCACACCGGCGTGTTAGGTGATAAAGTTTATAATGCTAAACATTATCGAATTGGGCTACAGGGTTAACTCTGTATAGGCTGCGTATTATAGCAGCCTATTTTTGAGCGTCAAGCTTTTTCTAGAGGTTAAACATAATTTATAATATTTTGTATAAAAATTCAGTTTTTAACCAACGAAGGCACGTTCAACCGCATAGTCTGCTTGCACGCCCATACGTGGTGAGACAGTCAAACCAAAGTCATCTAAAATCGTAGAGACTTCCGCGTTAAACGGCATGCTACCGCATATTAAGACGCGATCATCTTCCTTGTTCATCGGAGGCAAACCGATATCCTCAAAGAACTTACCAGATTTTATTAAGTCGGTAATACGACCAGTGTTTCTGAATTCTTCGCGAGTCACAGTCGGATAATAAATGAATTTTTTACGGAACTCTTCACCAAAGATTTCATCATTCGGCAGCTCGTTTTCGAACATCTCACGATAAGCCAAGTCACTGACACCGCGCACGCCATGGACCAAAATTACCTTTTCGAAACGCTCGTAGACTTCAGGGTCGCGTGCTAAAGCTAAAAATGGTGCAACACCTGTGCCGGTTGACAGCATATATAGGTGTTTGCCCGGTAGTAGATCGTCTAAGACGAGAGTACCTGTTGGCTTTTTACTGACCAATAACTCATCACCGACTTTGATATGCTGCAAACGCGAGGTTAATGGACCGTCTTGCACTTTAATGGAGAAAAACTCTAGATGCTCTTCATAGTTAGGACTGGCAATCGAGTAAGCGCGCAACAACGGCTTGCCATCAACGACCAAACCAATCATCGCAAACTCGCCATTACGAAAGCGTAAGCCGTCGTCGCGAGTGGTTTTGATGCTAAACAGCGCATCATTCCAGTGATGAACCTCTGTGACTGTTTCGGTGCGGAGTTTTGACATAAAGTCCTCGTTAGTAAGTGGTAATCTGTATCAGTCAATTAAAATGGTTATTAAATAAAAATAGCTATTAAATAAATAAGTATCGCATAAAAATTTTTAATGATAGATTTAAAATGGTTCAAGTTAATAGGGTATCGAGTCTATTTAGCGGCTTAGCCTATCGCGGAAACCGTCACTTTAACATTATTATTCAGTATTATAAGGTGATCGTAACGCCATAAAAGCAAGCTTTGAAGTCATTATTTTATGAATGCAAGCCATTCTCAATAAATTTCTTGCTCATCATAACAAACTTTAAAATAAAAATCCGTCTAGCTGGCTTTCTATAGCATGATAAAATGGAATATCGTTAGCGAGTTATTTTGTATGATTCGTCAGACTTATTTTGTATAGCCTTTATTTTTTAATATAAATAACGGTTTTGCTTTTCTGGATTTGATTTATGAACCATCATATATCGCCGATTATCGGCTACCATCATGCGCCACTTTCACAAAAATTTGGCGCACCTAGGCAGCCAAACTTAGTCGCATTAACTAGCGTGATTGAAATGATTGCGCCTTATGATACGCCAGCAGCGTTTGTGGGTTTGGAAAGTTTTAGCCATATTTGGATCAGTTGGCAGTTTCATCATAACTATATAAATAAAGAAAAGCAGATCAATAAAGACAATCAGCTTAATGATGACAGCCAACTTAATAAAACTGATAATAGTTTTCGTGCGCAGGTACGACCGCCACGCTTGGGTGGCAATCAAAAAATAGGCGTGTTTGCCAGTCGTAGTATGTATCGACCGTCAGCGCTGGGACTGTCTGTGGTCAAGCTTGAACGTATTGAGATTGTGGAAGGTCGGGTATTACTTATCATCAGTGGTGCTGATATGATAGACGGAACGCCAATTATCGATATCAAGCCTTATGTGGCTTATAGTGATTCACTAATTGATGCAAAAAGTGGCTTTGCGCCATCTGCTCCAGCATTATTAACTGTGACTATCGCTGAGCTTGCGCATGAGCAGTTTTTAAAAATAATACATCATCATCACGCTAGTAATGTACAAGAGAAAAATAATAAAAAAGAGAAAATGACGGTAATAGCAGTTGTTGATACGGTAAAAAAGCAAGTATTACTATCTGATCTTGACGCTATAAAGGCATTAATTGCACAAGATCCACGCCCTGCTTATCGCCGTGAGGAGACAACTACAGCATTTGTCATGCGCTATAAATCTGTTGATGTGAGTTTTCAGCTGATAGCATTAGGTGAATTGCAGATAACGGCAGTGGTAGACGTATAAAACATCGCAGTACACATTATCACTAATGAAATGACTTAAACTATAAAAGAAGAAAATCATGCCTGCTCAAAAGTACTCGATAGTGATTGATTTGCGTTGGTGTCTGGATGAATTGTTAGCCGATAAAGTTATCGATCAACGCGGCTATAATCTGGTGATTACCAGCCGCCGCAATAAAGCGCAGCATCCGCTACTGATCATTAGTGAATTTGGCTTACCAAACGGTCATGCGCTTAATAACAATCCTGATGATAAATTGACGCTGGCATGGTTGAATCAGTGGTTAGCCGCCAAAGCAGATATGCCGCTTGTCCGTATTGACCCGCTAAAGGTAGATGTACCAGCAGTGACGCAGCTAATGTCATTTGAATATGCACGCTCACAGCATATTCTGCCGATTGAAGTCACGCTCGATGAAGTAATTATCGGTACCGACCAGCCTTTTTATACCGACTGGCACGCCAATATTGAAAAATTGATTAAGTCGAAAAGCTATCGCACGGTATTTATCAATCCTGAGCAAATCAATCGCTATCGGCAAGAGTTTTATCAAGTCACGCAAGCGATTGCTGGTGCTAATTCTATTCATAAACGTGCAGCTTCTGATATCACCAACGTCGAAGCATTATTGCAACTCGGCGATAATACTAATCCTGATGCCAATGACCAGCATATCGTTAAAGTGGTTGACTGGCTGTTGCAATATGCTTTTGAGCAGCGCGCCAGTGATATTCATCTAGAACCACGTCGTGAGACGGGCAAGGTGCGCTTTCGTATTGATGGGGTGTTGCATAGTGTCTATGAGATGCCACTTGCAATTATCGTGGCGGTGACTGCGCGTATTAAAATCTTAGGGCGGCTCAATGTGGCAGAAAAACGCAAGCCGCAAGATGGGCGGCTGAAAACCCGTACCCCAAAAGGATTGGAAACTGAGCTGCGTCTATCTACCATGCCGACTGCTTTTGGCGAAAAGTTGGTCATGCGGGTATTTGACCCTGAAGTGCTCGTGCGCTCCTTTGCGCAGCTTGGCTTATCGGGCAAGCAGTTAGAAACGTGGCATGAGCTAACGGCGCATCCTAATGGTATTATTCTGGTGACAGGTCCGACGGGTTCGGGTAAAACGACCACTTTATATAGTACGCTCAAGCAGTTGGCGACTGAGCAAGTCAACGTCTGTACCATCGAAGACCCGATTGAGATGATTGAGCCCGCCTTTAACCAAATGCAGGTCAATCAAGGGGTTGATTTGCATTTCGCTGATGGTATTCGCTCTTTGATGCGCCAAGACCCTGATATCATTATGGTTGGCGAGATTCGTGATGCTGAAACAGCCAATATGGCAGTGCAAGCATCCTTAACGGGGCATTTGGTACTATCAACTTTACATACCAATGATGCGCCAAGTTCACTCACTCGTCTGCACGATTTAGGCATTCAGCCATTTTTGACGTCAGCGACTATATTAGGTGTGATGGCGCAGCGTCTGTTACGCACGTTATGCCCGCATTGCAAACAAGCAGTCGATGTCACGGCAGATAGTGAGATTGCTATTCAATGGCAAGAGTTGGTGCAGCCATGGCGCGCGCCAGTACCTGCACAAATATATAAAGCGCAGGGCTGTGAGCATTGTCGTCATACGGGTTATCAAGGTCGCGTCGGGCTTTATGAAATTATGCCGTTATCAAATGAGTTAAAAAAACTCGTCGCTGCTGATGCGAATTTAGATGTACTAAAGCAGCAAGCCTACCGCGAAGGCGTACAGCCATTACGTTTATCGGGCGCAAAGCGAATCAGCGAAGGGGTGACGACCTTAGAAGAGGTCATGCGCGTGGTGCCGCTGCATTAACAAGTTTCTTTAAAAAGTAAGCCTTATAAGAAAACTTTTAAAAGACTCTGATAAATCCGTTTGTTATAGCTTACTTGGAAAACAGCTGCCTTTGGAGCAATAAATAGGGTTATCCCTTGACAGACTTACCCCTATACTTTATTCATTTTTATTAACGAGATTGTTTATGTTTACTGATAGCCATTGCCATCTTAATCGCCTAGATTTAACCAAGTATGACGGTCAGTTATCTGGCGCTATTGCTGCTATGAAAGAAGCCAACGTCACTCGGGCGATGGCGATTATGTGTGATTTTGCTGAATATGATGAGATTGCCCATATCGTCAATACCTATGGCGATGAAACGCTCAATCTTGGCATGAGTGTCGGCATCCATCCTTGTGAAGATATTAGCGTATTACAATCAGCGACGGTTGAGCGTTTAATAGAAACTGCTAATGCCGATCATGTATGGGCAATAGGGGAGACTGGGCTCGATTATTACTGGTCAACGGAAAATAAAAAAGCCCAACAAGATAGTCTTGCGCGTCATATTCATGCCAGCCAAAGCCTAAAAAAGCCGCTTGTCGTGCATATGCGTGACGCCAAAGAAGATACGATTGATATCTTAAAAGCAGAAGGTGCTGAGCATGGCATTATTCATTGCTTTACCGAAGATTGGGAAACAGCAAAACGCGCCTTAGACTTAGGGTTTTATATCTCATTCTCAGGTATTGTTAGCTTTAAAAGTGCGCAAAATATCAAAGATGCAGCAAAAAACATGCCTAGAGACAGAATACTGATCGAAACAGACAGTCCATACTTAGCGCCTGTCCCTAAACGTGGTAGACCTAATGAGCCTGCGTATGTACCCTACGTCGCTAGTTGTATTGCAGAGATGTATGGCTGTAGTGCGGATGAGGTTGGAGCATTGACTGCAAAAAACTTTGAGAATTTACTAGCACAGTATCACTAAAATGGTTATGCTATGACCACTCAGTCATTTATTATAAGTGATGGCGATTTTATGTACCACGCACTGGTTCGTTAAATGTAACCACATGATTATAAATGACTATTTAGCAAACATAAGCATAATCCTCTATTGTGGTCTTCGCGCAGTCTTTGTATAACTTCATACTATAGATGCCGATACACCAATGCAAAATGTGGTCCTATGCATGATATTGTCAAGTTTTAGGAGAGATTATGAGTCGTCAGCATCAATTCAAGATACGAGAAGAGAATATCTTAGCAATGGCAGAGCAATTGCTACTTGAGTCAGGCGATGGTGATATCACTTTAGACAGCTTGGCAGATCAGCTTGATTTGGCTAAAGGCACACTATATAAGCATTTTTCTAGCAAAGATGAGCTTTATTTGCGTATTATTATTCGTTACGAAGAGCAGCTTTTTGAGATCAATCGCATTGACGATTGCCCATCGGCAGGTGTCGCTCGTATGATTTTTCAGCAGTTGTTTAACCCACAAAAAGCGATGCTACTCAATCAAATAGAAGAGCGGTTGGCGGCATCAGTAACGGGTCTTAATCGCTTGTTTGGTGAGCTGTACGATATTCGCCGTCAGCGTATGAAACGCTTAATCGATATTATCAGTGCTTATTTGCAAGAGCAGCACAGCAGTTTGAGTACGCGTGATTACTTATCTTCTATTTGGGCGATGGGTCAAGGCGGTGCGGGGCTCTTGAACTCAAGCTTTTATCAGCGTTATTTAGGACGCCGTGATACCTTACGTTATGCTTTTGTTCAGCAAATGCTTGAGCTGCCTAGCCATTATCCTGCTGCAGATGATGAAGTAATGGATGAAGATATGCAGGAATTGGTAGAACAAATTGATACTGAGTCAGAAGAACATCGTAATGCCAGTTATTAATTTTTTACTATAACGTAAAAACCGTGAACAGTTATTTTCTAAAAATCTGTGTTGTTATATTCTATATGGCAGCACATTAATCTCTATTTTATATAGTCAATCCTATCTGTCTTTTTATATATCACCCAAAATATATCGTTATTTTAAGAGAATGACGCCATTCTAGATGACCACTGCATGTCAAAATCGAATATCTCAATAACTAATTACTCGCAGGCTGGTTTTACACTGGTCGAAATCGTAGTGGTGGTGGTTATTTTATCAATATTTGCTGGCATGATGAGTTTATCAGTTGGTAGCAGTGAATCACGTAAAAATCGCGCCTTTTATGAGCATCTGACGGATTCATTGAGCTACGTTCGACTGTTATCAGCGGAACGTATGCAGCCGATGGGTTTAAGTCTACAAGCGAATAAGCACGGTCAAATTACCCCTGTTATTGTCACGCTATCTAATCCTTATGTTGCTTATCAAACGGATAATTCTACGTCTGCTAGTAGAGACAGTACGCCTAAAAATTCAATGGAGCTATCTGCGGATTTATCTAGTATGTCTGGTGCTGTTGGAGATAAATCACCAACGCCAAGCTGGGAGGTTGAGTCAGAAGTTACCTTGCCTGAGTTGCCTGCTGGCGTGAGTTTAGCTATACAAAGCTTAGATGCTAGGAATGTATCAAGTACAGGGCAAACCCAAGCGTTACAACCTTGGTTTACAGATCAAACAGTACCGCAAGTATTATGGTTTGGCACGGGACAAGCCGCGCCGGTGACCATTGAAGTGCGCCATAATTCGCGCTTGGTCGGTGAAGTCATCACCATCATGCCAGATGGCAGTATGTCGATAGGACAAGGGCAATAGCTGATGATGATTAATAATAAAGCAAAACCTACTTACATAAACCGAAAGCCAACCCTGTCAAAGCATGAAAACGGGTTTACTTTGATTGAGGTAATGGTTGCTTTAGCGATTTTAGCCGTCGTTGCCGTCGCTGCGAGCCGTGCCAGCAGCGCTTATTTAAGCTCAGTCGATGTATTGCGCACGCGTACGCTTGCACACTTTGTCGCTCAAAATGCTGCGGCTGATTTGCGCATTCAAGATACTTGGTTAACAGCTAATAAAAGCCAAACAATAAATGCCCAAGGTCGCGACTGGCAAGTGACGATGACAGTCTCTGACGCTATTACGCCTGCATTAAAAGAGGTGAATATCGCTGTTGCTCCGATCATTGATGGTCAGACGCGTACGGTAGTGACTGATATTAATATAATGTTAAGTAATGCTGAGCAAGATGTTGGTAGTTTGGACTTGACCGGCTCAAAGCCAAACGGAGGTAGTCTGTGAAATCGCAGCATGGATTTACCTTGCTTGAGCTAATGGTGGCCATGGCGATATTTGCGATGCTAGCAGTGGCAGGCTGGCAAGTATTTGATAGCGTCAATCGCGCTCGAGAACGCGCGCAATTCCATGCAGATAACTTGGCCGTTTTGCAATATGCGTATTTGCAGCTACAACAAGATATGGGACAAATCATTCCTTATCAAGCAGTAAATGCTCAAAATGACAGTGCTTTAAATGTTGATAATGCAAATAATAGCAATCAAGAAAATACGCTACAGCCTGCACCTGAGCCTTTTATGAGTTTAGACGGCGAGCGTGTCAGCTTTGTCCGTTTTGCTGACCCTGATCCACGTTATCAAAGTAGTGCTAGTGTGCAGCATGTTGAGTATATTTTCGCTGATGAGCGTCTGATTCGCCGTCAATATAGCAGTATGGGTGGCGCTAGTGACAGTATTAGCCTAGATAGTGTATTGCTCGAAGGTGTAACGGTGGCGCGCTGGCAAGCCTATTTACCAGAAATGAGTACCAAGTTTCCCAATAAAGACAGCAATAGTAACAATGCCAGTTTGAACAGCCAATCTGGACAAACTGCGTCTTCAGCCAATGCTCAGCCTGAAATCGTACTTTTACCGAAAGGGATTGCTGTTTCTTTTACTTATCAAGACATGCCAATTACTTGGCAATGGGCGCTTGCCCCTCAGCCGATACCGAATATAAGCATAAATACTAGCGATAAAAATACTGTTAACAATTCTAATGGCAATGCACCCAACAGCGATACTAGTAATAACAGCAACAATAATAATAGCAATAACGATGTTAATAATAATAGTAACGGCACGAGCAACGACAATACCGCTAATGGCAATGTAGATAATAATGATTCAGGGAACAGATTTTAAAATGCGCCATTTAGTCAATGATAGAGGCTATATATGCCAAGTATGCCAGTTATATCAATGACAGCCGACTCTCAGCGCGGGGTCGCGCTGCTGACCATTTTGTTATTGGTGGTCAGCATTACTGTGGTCGCAGGGGCGATGCTTGCCAGTCAAAAAATTGCCATTCGACGCAGTGGTTTATTGTTTGATCAAAATCAGCTATTACAAGATATCGATGCCGGTCAGCAATTAGCCGTTACGATGATTCGTGCCGATGCTAAGCTGAATGATACTGATAGTCAGCAAGATATTTGGGCACAGCCTATACCGCCTTATACGTTGGGTATACATAGCATTGCTATCGAATTGCGTGATGAAGCCAGTCGCTTTAATATCAATAATTTATATCACAATGGCGCAGTTGATGCTGCCGCTGTGGCAGTATTCCAAAGGTTATTGACCCAATTAAATCTGGAGCCTGACATTGCCATTGCCGTTCTTGATTATCAAGATGCGGACAGTGAAGTTTATCTTGATGGCGGTGATGAAAGTGTGGTTTATGCTCAGCAGTCTAATAATTCAGCGTCTAATGATTTACCCAATCAAGCATTGATTAATATCGACCAGCTGCAAAATGTGAAAGGCGTAGATGCTGAAGTATTGGCAGCGCTGCGACCCTATATTACAGTCGTACCGCATTACTTACCTATTAATATTAATACCGCCAGTCCAGCATTGCTTGCGGCTCTGGTCGAGGGTGCAACCAGTCAGCAGATGCAGACGGTCGTGGAATTGCGAGAACAGCAAGTATTTGAGTCTATTGATGAACTTTGGCAATTGCCAATGTTGAGTGCTTTAGATGAAAAGCAGCGAAAAGCGATTACACCTTCGATAGCAGTTGATAGCCAAGCTTTTACAGCGCTGATTACTGCGACCGATAGCGCAGATAGTGGACAAGCAAGGCAACGCTATGCAACGATCGTTATTAGCAAGACGACTACTGATGCTACGGCAAATAGCAGTGGCAGTAATAGTAACGGTAGCAATAATAATAACAATACTAGCGCCAATAATACTAATACCAAAAATGCTGACAACAAAAAGCCCAAAGACGTTAAAGTGGTTTCCCAGCGCCTTTGGGCATTTCGACCTGTTTTTTGACGTCTATTTTTACAATTTAAACGCTACATAGAGAAATTCTAAACGCTTTAACAAGCATCGATAAAAAATATCGTCTTAATCGCTTAAATCCGTTTCTTCAGTAGACTTCCAATTATAAGCGCCATAAAACAACATCTGTGCTTGGCGCGTGCAGTTATGTAGCATCATCTGCTTTTTCTTTTCAATATCAGCTAAGTCAACCTCATCATCATGATCTTCGGTATAAGTCAGCTCGAGCCAATCAATAATCCAAGAAAAGAACATATTGACCCCAGCCTCTGCCAATAGTCTACGATCGTAAGTATTGATGTGGGTAAAAGCAGGTTGTAGCGCCAAGTCTTCTGCTAAGCTTTGCCCATGTTTTTTGACAAGCTCATTGATGGCTTTACGTACAGCGTCTGAGCCACCATAGCGTTCGCTGACCAAAAACTGCCAATAGTAAGGTTGTTCACTGACCATATGTAAAAACAACTGAATACTTTTAGCAATTTGGCGCTCAAAGCTGCGTTTGCGTCCAATTTGCAAGCTTTCACTCAAAGTGGCAAGCGTACCGCCCAATTCCTCAATAACCAAGGCGCGTCCGAGGGATTCCATATCGTCAAAATGGCGATAAAAGGCGGTCGGCACCACACCAACCTCACGCGTGACTTGCCTAAGGCTGATCGAGCTAAAAGATTGCCCTGTCATACATAAATCGAGCACCGCATTAAAAAAGGCGTGCCGAGTTTGAAGTTTCTTTTGTTCGCGACTGCTCATAATATTTCAAAATTAACTGATAGATGTCTATCATACTCATTTCATTGCAAAAATACGAATGAAATACGTGATTATAGTTGATAACTGGGTTTTTAAATAATGGTTCCCCAATGTCCTTGTAGCTCTTGCGCCAATTGGTACGCCTCATGGTCATTCATGCCAGTGATAAAGTCTAAGACATTAAGGGTGTTTTGATAAATATCATCTGATAAAAAGCGGTGATGCTCATCAAGATGCGGCTTTAGCAACATTAATAATTGCTGCTGCTCAAACGACATTGGCGCGCTATGCTGATGTGTCCAAGTAAGTGGTATAAAAGCATCCAGCAAGCGATGCAGGCATTGATTGGCCATCAGCTCCATACGTACCTTACTTGGATGATTAAATATCTTTTCACGAGCCAATGCTTTAGCTTGGGTGATACCGCTTTGGACGCTCGCATCACAATGCGTAAATAGACTGCCTTGTAGCGTACCCGCTAGCATCGCATCGCTATTGGTCACAAAAGCATCGGTGACAGCATTGACTAAGCGCATCATCGCTCTTGCGCGTAATGATGCCAAATGCTGCCTGACTGACATATGCGCAGGCAAGCTAATGGTACTTGGACGCTCGCCTATCAGCTCATAAAATATCGCTGCAACCTCATTATAGGTCAACATATTTAAATTGATGCCATCTTCTAAATCTATCAGTGCATAGCAGATATCGTCTGCAGCTTCCAATAAATAGGCGAGTGGATGACGGGAAAAACCATCATGTTGCTCTGAGCGCGGTAGACTTAGGCATGCTGCTAATTCTTCTAATTGCGCCGCTTCACTATAAAAGCAGCCAAATTTCTGTACATTGTGAATAGGTTTACCTTGATAAACCTCATTGCTATGGGTGGCGAGCCAAGGATATTTCATAAATGCTCCCAACGTCGCGCAGGTTAAGCGCATACCGCCCATATCAGGGTGATGCTCATTACGAGTTAATATGCGAAATCCTTGGGCGTTACCTTCATAAGCGAGCAAGTCTAATTGCTCATTGCTGCTCATATTTTGCAGAATTGCTTGGCGTTCAGGATGCATAAACCAGTCACGAATGGCGTACTCTCCAGCATGACCAAAGGGCGGATTACCAATATCATGCGCAAGGCAAGCTGCTTGTACAATCACACCAACATCAGCTGGCGTGACTCCTGTTGGCAAGCCACTTGGTAATTTATCATGTAGTTTTTCTGCTGCCATCACGCCCAAAGAGCGGCCAATACAAGAGACTTCAAGCGAATGCGTTAAGCGGGTATGAATACCTAATTGATTGGTCAATGGATGGACTTGGGTTTTTTGATTCAGTTGACGAAAAGAGTGAGAAAACACCAGTCTGTCATAATCTTTATGAAAAGAGGAACGAGCGCTGTCTTGAACGGGGGCTTTTTTATCGCTGCCTAAGCGCTGCGCGCTAAATAGTCGCGCCCAGTGCTCAGCAGGACTGCTTGGTTTGTTAAATTGAGTACTCATAAATCATAGCCCACTATTCGTTGTTATTATTGTAAACGATTTAAGTTATTTTAAAAATTTTGGATAGACATTGAAGAGGTAAAGAGTTTTTCCTTACTATACTAAAATCAAGGGCGTAAAAAAGCCAGCATCGAGGCTGGCTTTTTAGTAGTGATATGCTAAGACGATATAAAAGAGACCGTTGAAAAAATCTCTTATACGTTAAAACGGAAATGCATCACATCGCCATCTTGTACGATATAGGTTTTGCCTTCTAAACGCGATTTACCGGCGGCAGCAGCGCCTTTTTCGCCGTTGTGTTCGATAAAGTCGTCATAAGCAATCACTTCAGCACGAATAAAGCCACGTTCAAAATCGGTATGAATCACGCCAGCTGCTTGAGGGGCAGTTGCACCAACGGCTACTGTCCATGCACGTACTTCTTTCACGCCAGCCGTAAAGTAAGTTTGCATATCTAGCAAGTCATAACCACCACGAATCACTTGGTCAAGACCGGCCTCGAGCATGTCCATTTCAGCCAAGAAGTCTTTTTTATCATCTTCATCAAGCTGGGCAATCTCAGATTCGATTTGATTACATAGCGCGATAACGATAGAGTCGTCACCAGTGGCATAGTTACGTACCGCATCAAGATAGGGATTGTTTTCAAAACCATCCTCAGATACGTTAGCGATATACATAGTTGGCTTAAGCGTAATGAGACCATAGCTTCTGATCAGTTTTTTCTCATCAGCATCAAGATTGGCGGCACGCGCGGCTTGACCTTCTGCTAATAATGGTTCGACTTTTTTGAACACATCAAGCATGGCTTGCGCGTCTTTATCGCCGCCTTTGGCTTTTTTGCTTAAGTTGTGGATAGCACGTTCAACGGCTTCTAAATCTGCTAATGCCAATTCAGTATTGATGGTTTCGATATCATCAATAGGGCTGACGCGACCATCGACGTGTACGACGTTGTCATCGTCAAAGCATCGTACCACGTGCGCAATCGCATCGGTCTCACGGATATTGGCTAGGAATTGGTTGCCCATGCCTTCGCCTTTTGACGCACCAGCGACCAAACCTGCGATATCGACAAACTCCATCGTCGTTGGCAATACGCGTTCAGGATTGACGATATCAGCCAGCGCTTTTAGGCGCAAATCTGGCACAGGAACTATACCCGTGTTGGGATCTTTGGTACAAAATGGAAAGTTTTCAGCGGCGATTCCCGCTTTGGTCAAAGCATTAAACAAGGTAGATTTACCCACGTTTGGTAGGCCGACGATGCCGCAATTAAAACCCATAATAGTCTCTCAATATAGTAATAGAATCAATTAGCTTAAAACTTAATGAAATGTGAAATCAAAATTGGGCGTATTGTAGCAAATTTAACCCAATATGGGTGAGGTTGTTATGCTAGATGAGTGGATTTTCAACGCTCATTATCAACCTTATTTAGTGCTTTCATTATTATGCTAAGCTACTACCTATAAATTATAATCAAAGCTGTTTAGCTACCATCAATAGTTGAGCAATAGCATAAAACTTCATGCTTATTAAGCAGAACTATTGATGTAGGTTAAAAGCCTAATGATCTCGTTCCACACGATAATAATAGACTGCGCTATAAACAACATCAAAGGCAATCTCTAATAATGACCATCACAATTTTTGCTACACACCATTATAATTATCCACAAAATTTTATCGAGATGAAGCCTAAGCTTGTGCGTCTTGAGCGGGCGATTGAGAAGCTCGAAGATAATTTAATGGATGCGGATGCTGAGGTGTTAGAGCAAAGGCTTGCCAGTCATTTAGGATTACAAGTTGATTATGCCAGTGAGCTAAATCCAAACCAGTTATTGGCTGCTACGACCATTGAAGGTAAAGTATTGGTGATTGCTGGTGCTGGCTCTGGTAAAACCAAAACTTTGACTTATAGAACCAGTTATCTGGTAGAAAACGGTGTGTCGCCAAAAGAGATTCTACTACTGACCTTTACTCGTAAAGCCGCCAATGAAATCAAGAGTCGTGCTAAGACCTTGCTAGCAAGTTCTTTGTCTGGTGAAAACCTAAGCAATAGCAAAGCGCTAAACGATATCACCAGTGGCACTTTTCACTCGTTTTGCAATATGCTATTGCGCCAATATTCAGGGCTGCTTGGTATCAATCCGCGCTTTACTATTTTAGATACGGGTGACAGCGAGGATGCTATCGATTTGATTCATAAAGAAAAAAAGTATCCGACCAAAATAACCAATCAAGAATTTCCGCGCAAAAAAACTTTGCAAAATATCTTTTCAACTTCTAGAAATCGGCGTATTCATATCCGCGACTTAATTGAAAGTAGCTATCCTGATATCGCGATACATATTCCTATAATTGAACAGTTGGCTATCGACTTTCATGACTATAAACGCGCCAATCACTTATACGATTTTGACGATATTATCAGCCAAATAGTACGTCATCTAAAGCGCAATGACACCTTTCGTCAGCTGCTACAAAACCAATATCGTTATATTATGGTTGATGAATATCAGGATACCAATATTCCACAAAAAGAGCTGATTGATCTCATTTGTGCACCTGTATCAGTATCGCTAATGGTGGTTGGTGATGACAATCAAAGTATTTATGCTTTTCGCGGTGCCAATTATGAAAATATCTTATTGTTTGGGGAAAGCTATCCTGAAGCGAAGCTTATTAAGCTTGAGCAAAATTATCGTAGTACGCCAGCGGTGCTTGATTATATCAATGCCTTGTCAGAGCAGATTACGTTAGGCTATCAAAAACAATTATATTCAGGCGCTTCTATAGAGGGATTAAAGCCAGTGTTTTGCCGCTTAAGTGATGAAACCAAAGAAGCAAAGTATATCGCTGATAAAATCATAACATTGAAACCGGATTATGATTATCAAGACTTTGCGGTATTGTGCCGAACGTCCTTTCAGTCCAACTATGTCCAGCTAGAATTTATGGAACGTAACATTCCTTTTATCGTGGTGGGCGGTATTCGCCTTATTGAAAGACGGCATATAAAAGACGTCTTGGCCTTTGTTAAAATACTCTACAACCCCAACGATACGATTGCATGGCATCGAATTTTAACCCTGTTTAAAGGGGTAGGGTCAGTGACCGCCACGCGCTTAACTCAAGCCATTAATGCTGATAATAACTCTTTTGAACCATTACTGATGGCAAATTTTGCCAAAAAAAGCACCCAGCTTGAGCCGCTCCATAAAGTACTGAACAAAGCCAGCCAAGCGCAATCCGTCGAAATCATTATCGAACTGATTCTTGAGTTTTATATCCCAGTTTTAAAAATTAATGAAGATAATTGGCGTGAGCGTAGCGAGGATTTTCGCGTCCTCAAAAACTTAGCGACAGAGCATGATAGCCTTGATAAGTTTTTAGAAAATTTGGCACTTGATCCCCCTAATGATTCGGTCGCTACAGCAGGCGAGCTTGAGCAAGGACAAGAGAGCAATGACAAAGTAACTATTTCTACTATTCATAGTGCTAAAGGGCTAGAGTGGCCAGTGGTATTTGTCAATTCATTGGTTGATGGTATGACGCCACATTATCGCTCATTAAGTGATTTTGAAGAGCTTGAGGAAGAGCGTAAGCTGTTTTATGTGGCTTGTAGTCGTGCGAAGAGTCAATTGTTCCTAACGGCACCAGATTATTTTGCCAGTTATTCAGGCTACTTTGATAAGCCGTCACGGTTTATCGCTGAGCTATCGGCAGATAAGGTCACTGTCGAAACTAATAAACAGCTTATAGATGAGAGTGATGATCCAGTTTGGTGGTGATAGCGCTAATCTAATATAAAGCTGGATGCGGTATCAAGATTTATTAAGTCGATATTTTAGTGTTTTCTAAATTTTAATGCTACAAGGAACGGCTTTTGTTTTTAATCTAATCTTCATTATTCCTATCAAAAATACCTTTTTTAAAAACCCATAACCAAAAGTACTGAGTAGCAAAAATATTTATGAGATTAGGGTTTAAATACTCTCGCAATGCGTTACTATTACCACCTTATTTGTTCAATCCTTATATTCGACACTTGTATTAAGATCATAAGAAAAGGATAGGTTATGCGCTATGAAGTTATCGTTATCGGTGCAGGTATGGTTGGCACATCAGTTGCTTGGCATCTACAAAAAAACAACGCTCAAGTATTACTTTTAGACAAGAAGCTACCAGGGTCAGAGACCTCATATGGCAATGCTGGCTTAATTCAGCGCGAGGCAATTCATACGCATCCTTTTCCGCGTCAATTGACTGAAATGATACGAGTATTGCCCAACCAAGGAACGGACATTCGCTATCGTATACCGGCGATTCTTCGTTATCATCAGGCGCTGTTGCAGTACTGGAAGTACTCTACGCCAGCTTCAGTGAAAAAAATCGAATCTGAATGGCAGACACTGATTGAGCATTGCACCAGCGAGCACCAAACCATGATTACCGCCGCAAACGCTGAGGATTTGATCAGCCGGAAAGGCTGGTTGCAACTACATCGTTCTGAAGAGACTCTGCAAGTAGCGATTGCTGCCGCTATAAAAGACCGTGATCAGGGCGTAGAGCACAATGTATTGACAGTAGAAGAACTAAAAATAATGGAGCCCAGTGCCAATTTTGAGGGCTTTGTTGGCGCTATTCATTGGTTAAATTCTTGGCAAGTGTCAAATCCAAGCTCATTGGTCAAAGCTTATGCAAAAAACTTCCAAGAAATGGGTGGTACGATTAAAGAAAGTAGCGTCAAGGAAATCGTACAAGACGAAGATGGTTGGAAAGTCATTACCGATACGGGCACTTTTTATAGTGAAAAATTGGTCATTGCTGCCGGACCTTGGTCTAATGATTTAATTAAACCACTTGGTTATAATTTGCCGTTGTTCCCGATGCGTGGCTATCATCAGCACTTTAAAGTGACAGAGAAGAACACGATCAATCACAGTATGTTTGATATGGACAAAGGCTTTGTCATGGGACCGATGCAGCAAGGTATCCGCATTACGACCGGTGCTGAGATGACTACCATGGATGCACCAAAGAACTTTGGACAATTAAAAACGGTACTAAAACTTGCTCGGAAAATCTTGCCATTAGAAGACGCCGTTGAGAGTGAGCCATGGGCAGGATCACGTCCTTGTATGCCTGATATGAAGCCGGTCATTGGTGCTGCTGACAAACATGACAAGTTATGGTTCGCCTTTGGTCACAGCCATCAGGGCTTCACTTTAGGGCCTATGACAGGTCGTCTGGTTGAAGAGATGATTCATGATAAGCCATTATTGGTTGATGCCGAGCCATTTAGCGCTCAGCGTTTTTCAAACTAAGAGCACATCTAATAGTCTTGAAATAGATTTAAATTAATAAGTTAAAGGTATATAAGATGATAAAGAAGCTCCATAGCAATCAGCGTATGAGCAAAACTGTAATTCATAATCAGACTATTTATTTATGTGGTCAGGTAGGTAATGCAGAAGACGATATCAAAGCGCAAACATTGACTTGCCTAGAAAAAATCCAAACGTTGTTAGAAGAAGTTGGTAGCGATAAGTCAAAGCTACTTATGGCGACTGTTTGGGTGAAAAGTATGTCGGACTTTGCTGCGATGAACGAAGTTTGGGATAAATGGTTTGAAGGCGTACAACCACCAGCCCGCGCTTGCGGTGAATCTGCATTGGCACGTCCTGAATTATTGGTTGAAATTACGGTAATTGCTGCTGAATAACGTGCTCAATTTGATATTTGAGTAAAAGTAAAAGGGCGTGATATCGATATCATGCCCTTTTCTGTAAGCTATTCGTGTTAATTAGTCTATAATCAACATACTTTAAAAAATGCAGTGTTACTGGGATAAACGCCTCCAAGTCTTAAAGAAAGGGCGTTTTTACTAAGAAAGTATATTCACAGCTGTGTTTACTTTATTTAGACTGACGATATCATTATTTAACGAGCAATAGAAAAGGGTTACGAGTCATGATTAATACCAAAATATATAAATCGATTTATGTGTTAGCAGAAAACTTATTAGAAGCGGACAGTAAAAACGACCAAAAGACATTCGATATGCTGTATGCGCAGCTAAAAAATCTTTGCATTGAAAATGAGAAAAGCGATAAAGATCACCCTGAACAATGGGAGACATTGGCTGACTTTACTGAAGATTTAGAAGAGGCGCTGGTTATTTATCAGAAAGCCTTAGAAAAAGCTACTGCGATTAATTCAAAAGACCATCTGTCATCGATTGCATTTTCTATGGCTGAGTTGCAGCTTGAACTAGGTCAAACTGATGCGGCTATTCAGAATCTACAAAATGCCAAAATAAGCGCGAATAAAATTGAAGATAGAGAGTTTAAAGTTGAGATAAATGAGCTGCTTGCTAGCTTAGTACCTGAAGTACCTGAGTAAATCTCAGACCTTATCATCCGCTTTCTTAGTTGTTCGTATAACTGATAGGGTGTTTGAACGTTAACGTCCCTTCCAGACCGCATGACGCTTTTCGATAAAGGCGTCAATGCCTTCACTCACGTCATCCGCCATCATATTGCAGCTCATTACCTCGCTGGCATATTCATACGCATCTGCTAATTCCATATCTAACTGTTTATAAAACATATTTTTGCCTGTTCTAACAGCAACTGAAGATTTGGTAGTAATCGCATCTATCAAAGATTGCATGGTCGCGTCTAGTTGCTCAGCAGGTGCCACACGATTGATTAATCCTTGCTGCAATGCCGTATGTGCATCGATAAACTCACCAGTAATCAGCATCTCAAACGCTTGCTTGCGAGATAAATTGCGACTGACCGCGACAGCAGGCGTGGAGCAAAATAGCCCAACATTTATCCCAGAAGTGGCAAACTTAGCCTCATCAGAGGCAACCGCCAAGTCACAGGCTGCTACCAGTTGACAGCCAGCTGCGGTAGCGATGCCCTGTACTTTTGCGATGACCACTTGCGGCATACGATTGATGGTTAGCATCATTTGACTACATTGTTGGAATAGTGCGCGCTGGAATGCCTCATCCACATTAGCTCGCATCTCTTTTAGATTGTGCCCAGCACAAAAGGCTTTGCCATTTGCCGCAATGACTACCACTTGGATATTGCTATCCTGTGCAATATTATCTAGCTCTGTTTGCAGCGCAGAGAGCAACTCAACGGAGAGGGCATTGAATTGTTTTGGGCGGTTTAGTGTGAGAGTAACGACGCTATTATGGTCTCTTCTTATAACTAACGGCTCGTTGATGTCTGTAGAGGGGGTTGTATTGATCATTTATCATCCTTGATAATTGGTATTTACGTTTAATGAACATCCTAAATAGTAACATGACTTAAAAGCCAGATAATAAAAGGTTTTTTAGGTAATTAACGATACGATTATAGAATAATGAGAGGAAGCCATTAATAATGATAATCAATGACAAATAGCTATTTCATCTTCTGTCCTAATTTAATGGCAGCAGCGATATTGAACGCCGTGGTTTCGATATTATCGTAAGCATTTTTGAAGACGTTATCGATAGTATCTATCTTTTGAATACTAGGCATGACGACATCAAACTGTGTCGTTTGGGTAGGTTTTAGCGCATCAACGCTGCCACAAATAGCAATGACTGGAATATGATTCGCTGTGGCAAGCTGGCTGATACCGCCAGCGACTTTACCCATAGCGGTTTGCGCGTCAAGCTTACCTTCGCCTGTGATGACCAAATCTGCATTGGCAATATTTTGTGATAAGTTGGTAGCTTCGGCAACAGTATCAAAGCCTGACTTCAACTGGGCGTTGCAAAAGGTCATTAACGCATAGCCAAGACCGCCAGCTGCCCCAGCACCTGCTATCTCTTGGCACGCTTGATAGCCGTGCTGCTCGCATATGGTTGCAAAGTGATTTAATGCTTTGTCTAACTCTTCGACCTGTTGTGGACTGGCACCTTTTTGTGGACCAAAGATAGCACTAGCACCCAACTGACCACATAAAGGATTGGTCACATCACAAGCCACCTCAAACACTATGTTTAGCACTTTCGCATGGAAGTCGGTGTCATCTAATTTCTGTAAGCGGGCAAGCTCGCCACCACCTTGAGCTAAAATATTGTCATTGACATCATGAAAAGCCATGCCTAATGCCGTTAGCATGCCAACACCTGCATCATTGGTGGCACTACCACCAAGACCGATAATGACACGCTTGACCCCTTCGTTTAAAGCATCCGCAATAAGTTCACCGACACCATAACTGCTGGTAATAACAGGATTTCGCTCTGCGACAGTCAATAAATGTAGACCACAAGCTTGGGCGATTTCAATGACAGCAGTTGCATCTGGTAATAATAGATACTTTGCGGTAATTGGTCTCATCAGCGGATCGTGTACGTTCACTTCTTTCCATCGACCACCCAATACATAAGACAACACTGCAGACGTGCCTTCACCACCATCTGCCATGGGTAATAAGGTGTAGTCAGCGTCAGGAAATACCTGACTGAATCCAGACTGGATGGCATGGCAAACCTCCAATGCCTCTAAGCTTTCTTTAAACGAGTCGGGGGCGATTAAAATTTTCATGAATCTCTCTTTGAATGGCTCTTTGAACATCTCAACTAATGCGTTAAATGAATACCAAAGTTAATAACTAGACCAATATAGCCTAAGATACTATTAAAGTAAGCAAAACTATCAAAGTTCGTCTTAGCGATGGTATTAAGCGGTAATTGATAAAGTAACGCTGCCAAAAAGGCTGACAATACCAAAACTAAAAAACGATACCACTTTAACTTTGCGGTGGCAAAAGACACATACTCTGCTAGTATGTGGCCTTTGTTTTGCCTTCTAATATCAGGACGTATTCAGTGATAACATTTACTGCCCCCGCGATTGCCAATATAGAAAATAACGAACTACGTCAGCAGCTACAGCAGATTATAGACCTAAAAACCAAACCGCTTGGTGCGCTTGGAAGATTAGAAGAACTTGCCCTGCAATTGGGTATGATTCAAGGAACGATGACGCCTCATATTGAGCAGCCACAGATTCGCGTGTTTGCGGCCGACCATGGTTTGGCTAAGCATGGCACATCCGCGTTTCCTAGTGCTGTCACTGCACAAATGGTCTATAACTTTTTGCAAGGTGGCGCTGCCATTAATGTATTGGCACGCCAGCATAATATCGAGCTAAAAGTGGTCGATGCTGGCGTCGATACTGATTTTGATAACTCTCCTTTTAAAAACCATCCACAACTGCTTGATTATAAGGTGCGCCGCGGTAGTCGTGATGCTTTAACAGAGGCAGCGATGAGCGATGATGAATGTCTGCGTGCGCTTGATGGCGGTATGGCTGTCGCTCAGCAGTTATCTGGCAATCTATTAATTGTCGGTGAGATGGGGATTGGTAATACCTCTGCTGCCAGTTTGTTGCTTGCAAGGTTGGGCGACTTGCCAATCGCTGATTGTATTGGTCGTGGTACCGGTTTAGATAACACTGGATTACAGCACAAACAGCGCATTTTGACTCAAGTATTGCAGCGTCATAGCAACGCTACAACGCCACTTACCGCGTTGGCTGCACTAGGTGGTTTAGAAATAGCGATGATGGTAGGCGCTTTGATTCAAGCAGCCAGTGATAAGCGCATTTTATTGATTGATGGCTTTATTGCTAGTATTGCTTTGCTAGTCGCTGAACGCTTAGCACCTGGAGTTCTCCAGTACGCTATATTCGCCCACCATTCGGTTGAACCTGGCCACGCGCATTTATTACGATTGCTAAATGCTGAGCCATTGTTAGATATGCATATGCGTTTGGGCGAGGGTAGTGGGGCTGCACTGGCTTATCCAATATTGCAATCTGCTTGTGCCATTATCAATGAAATGGCTAGCTTTAGTGATGCCGGTATTAGCGAGCAAAATAAATAATGTCTGAGCCATTAAAGCAACCACAGCCATTAAAACCTTCTAAGCCTTCTAAGCCTTCTAAGCCTCGTTATTCGCTTGGCGAGCAGTTACAGCATGAATGGCGATTAATATTGGTTGCTACCCAGTTTTTGACCCGTTTGCCAGTACCACAATTTAGTCATTATAATCCGCAATGGCTACATCAGAGTAGCCGCCATTTTCCAGCGGTTGGTCTGTTAGTAGGGCTGCTTTGTGCGAGTGTGTTTTGGCTAGCTAGTATCTTGTTTACGCCATTGATTGCTGCGGTGATGAGTACCGTTTTTGGCATTAAGCTAACGGGCGCTTTTCATGAAGATGGTCTGGCTGATAGCTGTGATGGTTTAGGCGGCGGGCTCACTCGCGAGCGCACCTTGGAGATTATGAAAGACTCGCGTTTAGGGACTTACGGCGTTTTAGGTTTGGTGTCTGCGTTACTGCTCAAAGTCAGCTTGCTCGCAGCCATGCCGTTATCAGTTGCTATCGTAGCGCTCATCATTGGCCATACCGCTTCGCGCTTATTCTGCATTAGCTTACTGACCCTATTGCCTTATGGCGGTGAGATAGAACATGCTAAGGCTAAACCGATGGCGCAGCAACTCACACCATTACAAGGGCTATATAGCAGTGGTTGGCTCATATTGGCTATTATGTTGGTCACACTTATATTTCCCAAGACGATGCAACAGATTGGGCTTGGTCAATGGTCTTTAACGTTGGTATCGGCTTTAGTAGCTACTGATTATATGCGCCGTTTATTACGCAGGCGGCTTGATGGTTATACAGGCGATGGATTAGGTGCTACTCAACAGTTGAGTGAGATTGCTATTTATGTAGGGCTTGCTGCATCTATACCATTTATTTAAATCAAATCGTTAACAAGGACAATATTCATTCATGATTCTCTATATTTGGCGTCATCCCAAACCGATGAATACCGAAGGGTTTTGTATTGGACAAACCGACGTCAAGGTAGATAAGCGTAAAATCAAACGCCTAGCTAATAAAATAGAACGCTTTGTTCGTATTAAGCAGTTGCCTAAAATAATTTGGCTTAGCCCTTTGCAGCGTTCGTTAAAAGTTGGGGAAATATTGTCACAACGTGGCTTTCACTGCCAAGTTTCGCCTGAATTGTCAGAGATTAACTTTGGCGAATGGGATGGTCAGCTTTGGGCACAAATCGAGAAAAAAGAAATTGATGATTGGTGTAATAATTTCGCCAACTTTGCGCCAAATAATGGCGAAAGTTTGCAGCAATTATTCAATCGTGTTGAAGAGTGGCTGAATGCGAGAATTTTTGAAGAAGGTGGCAAGATAGAAAGTATACCAATATTAGTCGTCGGTCATGCAGGTTGGATCAATGCTGCTAAGATTATTGCGACTAGTCAAGATATACCAAAGGTAGCGGCTGAATGGCCACGTTCTGTAAATTACTTACAATATAGTCGACTAGATTTTTAGCTAAAAAAACTACTTAGATAGCTTACTTCTAAGCTATCTTATCAAACCACGCTTTATTGTCTTCTGCTTGCATAGAATCGAAGCTGACATAAATACCTTCATCATCTAGTGTTGCATACCAGTGATCATCATTGCTACCAGTCAATAGCTGAAAATATTTATTATTAACGATTCTACCTACGGTATAGACTTTGCCTTCTGAGTAGAAATCATTACCCTGAACACATATTAATTTATCGTCAGTGTTTATCATATTATTACGCCCTATCAGTACATAAGATATAGATATGCTAGCAGCTCCGTATATGATTATAAAGACGACTTTATAGGTAGTATCTTATTGTTTAGTAAAGGTTTTAAGTCATTTATTAAAGAAAGTTTCTAAAGTATATCAATGTATGGAATAGAGTTAAAAAGACAGATTAAATATTGTTATTCAATATATATAATATTTAAAGGTCTGATTAGTACGAATATAAAACAGAGCACTTATTTTAAATACAAAAAAGCCAGCAACATGACGTTACTGGCTTTTTTAGACTAGATTTAGATATTCTAAAGATTACTCTTCAGAATAATCTTCGTTCTCGTCTTCATCTTCTACAGCTTGGTTTTCGTTGTCACCATCTTCAGAAAGAATGGTCACTAGAATAGTAGCGGTAACGTCATGATGTAGTTGAATATCAACATTATACTCACCAATTTGACGTAAAGTGCCTTCAGGTAGCTTGATTTCAGCACGGTCTACTTCTAGACCTGAGTTAGTCAATGCTTCAGCGATATCGCGTGTACCGATAGAGCCGAATAGCTTGCCTTCATCACCTGATTTAGCACGCATGATCACATTAACGTCAGTCAATGCATCAGCACGTTCTTGAGCAACAGCTACTTCTTTTGCTTCTTCAGCTTCAAGCTCAGCACGACGTGCTTCGAACTTTTCGATGTTAAGCTTAGTAGCAGGTAGTGCTTTGCCCAAAGGGATAAGAAAGTTACGTCCGTAACCTGGTTTCACATCGACAGTTTCACCGAGTTTACCAAGGTTGACGATACGCTGTAACAAAATAATTTGCATGAGTCATTCCTAGTTAACGGTTAACCCTGATGGTTATCAGTGTATGGGAGTAGCGATAAATAACGAGCTTGCTTAATAGCAGTCGCTAGTTGACGCTGATATTTAGTAGAAGTACCGGTAATGCGGCTTGGTACGATTTTACCATTATCACTGATATACTGTTTTAGCAATTCAACATCTTTATAGTCGATGTGAGTGATGCCTTCAGCAGTGAAACGGCAGAATTTGCGACGGCGATAGAAACGTGCCATGAGTATTCTCCTTTAATTAGTCATCACTGTTGTGGTCGTTGTCGTCATTATC
>NZ_JBAQQF010000005.1:0-34990 GCF_049295055.1 Psychrobacter sp.
ATACTCATGCCTTGTTGTTCGACACTTTTAATCACTTGAGCTCGAAAGTCTGCTGAATAAGTCATAATCTTTTTACTTTTCATTTATTTTAAAACTACTGTACCACTTTTATAAAGGCTCTACTATACATTGTCATCACAATTTAAATCCAATGCCATCAATAACATTAAATGCTGACGTGAGCGTTGTTTGTTTATATACCCAATCTTGACTACATTAGGGTATTTATTAATACCTATATTACTGCTATCGCTATTTGTTGCTTGTACTAAATGGCTGTAACGTTTAGCTGCTATAGCCATTTCATTCACTAAGTTTAGCGGCTTGGTTTCATACTGTAGTTTATGCTTACCTTCTTTGGATATGATCCAAGAGTACAAATCATCCTCACGAATAATGCCATTATGATAACGTGCAATCATAAAGTATCTTAAAAAACGTAATGGTTTATCCCCTTCATCACAAGCTTGGAGATCGGTAGTAATTTGCTTCCACTTGGTTTTGATAGTTTCAAAGTCGTGAGTATTAGCTTTACTAAACATCAGGTTCTTAACTAAATCCATTGCATTTAGACCAGCACCACGTTGGTTAATAGTCTCGAATATTTTAAGCGCACTACCTAGGTTATCTGATTCAATTACTACAACATTAACATTAGTCAAAAAATATTGGGTATATTCCTCGAATAGTTCTACCCCTTGATTTAAATAATCTTGTAGGTGTTTAAAAATACGCTCATATGCTTTTTGCATCTTCTGGATTGAATTTGTGATCTCGCCTTCATATGTCTTTTTTTGGATTATAGTTTCTAAGTACCCGTTGCTTTCATCATATTGTAGCTCAAGGCGAGAAAGTGTAGACTTAGTTTTTAAGTCAAATTTAAAGAGCCAACCTTTTATAATATCTAGGATGCTACTGCTCATGTCAGTAAGCTGCCCCTTTTCTTGTAAGTCTTCTAGGATATTACGCATTGCACATAAGCTAATGACAATAGTCGTTAAACGTTGTTGACCGTCAATGACATCGTATTTACTGTCTTTTTTGACAACAATGATTGAGCCAATAAAATAGCTTTGTTGATCGTGAGAATGGGCTTCAAATTCTTCGTCTATATCAACTAAAAACTGATAAATATGTTTATCTGCTTCCCAGACATACTCTCTTTGATAGTCTGGCACTACAAAATAATACTTTTCAAGCTCTTGAATAGTATAGACATCTGCATCAATCTTCATATTTATCCTTATGTTTATCTGAAATTTTTACGACTTTATATTAGCGTCATGGCCTAAAACTAGTAAGGTGAATCTAGCTATTGAGTTAGAGTAAAAGCATTATACTCACTATTAAAAAATGTCCGTAAATAATAAACTCAAATACAATTATCTGTATTTTTGTACAGGTAGATTTTAACTAATCTTCTGTAGGTGTTAATTATCTAAGTCTAGGTATTTTACTAAAAAACGTTATAAATATAAAAATACACCTTTCTCTAGAGAGAGGCTGAAAGCCTTATTTAATAAGGCTTGTACGGTAAAAATAGTCTTTTTTTAAGTTGAAAATAATAATAAGTCAATCAGGATTTAGTTTATTAAAACTATTCTATAATCAATTTATATTTAGGAAAATCTTTAAAAAAGGCATTGATTATTAATCAATGCCTGAGCCTTGTCATATTGCCGAGTATCATAACCGTGAGCACTTTTTTGTGCATAGCGTTTCTGTTACTTTCTTGCCTTAACCTAAAAACCTAATAGTTTTTGACGATTAATATAATGAACTGATTAAGTAACAGGTTGTAATACTGAGATATTGCTTAGCGAATCTTGATTGTATTTTTACATTGATCGTCAGGAATGCCATAGCCACTACAGCCCCAAAACTTGCCAAATTTACTTTCGCGCATTTTCATGGGGCGACCACATTTATTACAGATTTTCATTGAATTACCACAGTCCCTGTTGTTGCATAAACTATCATGCTCTCTATCGACCGAAGGTGCCTCACACTTCGTGCAGACGCGCGCCTTACCTACCGAACAACCTTTCCCAGAGCTACAGCCATAAAAACTGCCATACTGTCCTTTGATTAAGCGTAGATAGCCGTTTACGCAGTTAGGGCATTTAAATATCTTTCTATGGCGTTCTTGAAATGATTTAGAGAAAATGTTGATGTCATATTTGGGAGCCAGTAATTCAAGAACAAATTCTGAGGGCGCTGTGGGACTAGCAATAATATACGATTTCTTTTTACAGCGCGTTATACCAACATACAGCAAACGTCGTTCTTCAGAATGAGGGAATGAGTCTAATGTTGGAAGTAGGGCTTCTGGAATAGCGTCCTCGCGGTTTCCATTAGGGAAGCCGCTTTTCCCTTGGAAAAACCCAATTAAGATGCAATAGTCAGCTTCAAGCCCTTTAGATTTGTGAAAGCTCCAAAAATGGATGCCTTTTGAATTTTCTTTGCCTAAGAAATCACGTGAATCTTTTAGCAAATAATTATACCTAGCAATAATCGCTATTGAACCCTCAGGGTCATTTGCTCTAATCTTGCTGACAACCTCAGCGACTCTACTATAGAGACCATTCTCTTCACCAGTCTTATCATCTAGTAAATATACTTGTGACTCATGTGCCATGTCATGCGTTTTGATGTGCTTCTGATACTGTTCAGGGTTCTCCATGATGAACGTCCCAGCAGTATCAGCAATGCTATTGTTATAGCGGAATGTCTTTTGGAGCATTGTTAGCGTGTGTGGTCCAACCAGCTCATTAAATCTAGTGGTGAGCTCAAGTTTACCACCTGAAAATCGATAGATAGACTGCCAATCATCACCGACAACGGTTAATGAGGGATCAGGACCTTTCTCAATAATGCTGTTAACAAACTCCATCCGAGAAGCAGATATATCTTGAAACTCATCGACAAGAATATATCTCCATTGAGGTTTATATTGACCATTATCTACAACTGCTATTGCACGAATAATCATATCGTCAAAGTCAATTGAATCAGTAGCTACAAGCTCTTCAACATAAGCGTTGTGCAAGTCAGTGAGAATGCGTGTCTTTTTCTTTGCTTGTGATATGCCAGCTTTTTTTAGCCTATCAAGTATTGAGTTTTCATTGAGCCTTTCAAATCGAGTGGCTTGTAAAGCCTTAATAAGCATTTTGCTCCAAGTGGCAATTTGATTCCCTTCCTTGAGTTTAGAGAGTAATTCTTTTGAAGCCTCTTCAACTGAGTTTTTATCAGGAATAACCCCGACAGCAGCCAGTCGTTCTTCAAGACGAGCTTCGAGTGCATCTTCAGTCCAGTCATAATGGAATGTTTCCACTAAAACTGTTTCAAGCTCTTTATGCAATTTACGCTTGCTATCTATAGACTCGTTATATGCTTGCTTATCAATATCTGGTCGAGTATTACCCTGCCTATCAATGCCGAAGTGCTCGATGTAAATATTAGAGTCCGATATATGAAAATCAGGTTGGTAGTCAAAACCTATGTCAATTCTACGCTTACTGATATAACGCGCTTCATATTCGTATGCGATCCTATGAATAGCTAACCAGTTAGCTATCCTGAGCTCCTGGTACCCTTTGACTAATTCGCCTTGTAGGGTTCTAAACTCATTGTCTCTGATATGCCGCTCATACTCTTCTTGAGTCTTAAAGTCGAAAGGATTCACAGGTTCTGGGAATAGCGATATAAAATCGACCATTCTTTTGGGATCTTGTGTTAAATACTCTATTAGCCACTCTGTTACCCACGCACCAAGCTTTAAGCTGTCTTCAGTGAAGACGCTCATATAGGTTGAGATACCAGAATCCCCTAGGATTTTTCTACCTAAAGCGTGAAATGTTGAAATTTGAGGGGATTCAGTTAATACGATGCCTGAGTTCTCAGCTTTATCAGCAAGCCGTTTTTTTAACTCTTCAGCAGCTGACTTATTGTAAGCCAGAACTAGAATCTCTTGAGGTGCTGCTAGTCCCCTATCAATAAGGTCGAGGGCCTTGGCAACCATTACAGAGGTTTTGCCTGTGCCAGCAGCAGCCAGTACCATATTCTTATCATTAGAGCGAAGTACGCCCAGTCTTTGCTCATCAGTCAACGGGTTTGACTCTACGCTATCAAAAAAAGATTTTCTTTGTTCTAGGTTGGTTTTTTCATGATACGCGCCTAAGGTTTCTTGTTTGATAGGGCAGAGGTTGTGTATCTTCTCAACTTCGCTAAAGAGCTTAGGGTTGGTAAAGTAAGCCCATGGCACCCTAGCATCTTTATAAAATATAGACAGTTCATCTGCTAATGACTTAATTGGTTCTATTTTAGAATCTCTAGGGTAGTTACTCAACACTCGAAGGTTAAAGTCTTCAATTAAGTTAAGAAGATGGGGTTGTAATGAGTGAGCAATCTTTTTGTTGATAGACTCTAAAAACGCTGTAGAGTTAGTTTTGGATAAAAATTTGTGTTCTTGCAATGATTGCTTGTTGTGAACAAATAGAGTTGCGCCAAAGAATCCTTCTTCAATATAAGCAAACCTTTTAACTTCAGCGAAAGAGATGAGCTCTGTTGGTCCTTTTTTAGTATCTATAAGCAAGCCTTGATCTGTCAGACGGAGGCCTTTTTTACCAAAAATCTTGCCAAGAAAATTAAAATTTAATTGATCAACGGTAGTAATCTCTCTCATCTTTTTTACTCATATGTATCTAAAATAAATATTTGTTTATTTGAATGCGCCTTAATCTGAGCATACAGTCTATAGTAAAAAAATAAAAAACTTCAGTAATGAGCTAAATAAATCACAATAATTCATGTACTTGGTTTGGGAGTGAGCATTTTTCTTTACGACTAGACCGCTTGAGTTTTTTGCTTCATGTAATCCAACAGATATCTCGCATAGGCCATCGTTAATTTTTTGTTTTATGCTATTAGCAGTGGTGCTTTTGCAAGAATACAGTCTATTGAAAAATTAATCAGAATATGAGTGTAAAAAACACTTGAAATATTATTTCTATCGTCTAATACTGCTTCCTTATCTAATTAGTATAAGGAAGTTACAATGAGCGAAGAATATGATGCGGATGGAAATAAAGTCAATGATGATGAAGGTCTAAGCCCAAATCAACAGCAACAAAAGATTGATTTGATTGCAAAGCAAATAGAAAGTGGTACGTTTGATGAACCGTTGTTAGAAGGTCTACCACCTGGTGCACATATTGATACCAAACCAGGAGAATAGTTCTTCTAAAACCTACTTATAATAGCTTAGGTTTATGCTCTCGAAGCCTTCAGCTGTGTTTATTCAAAGGACTTTTGAAAGCTGTTGCGACTCATAATTTTGTTAGAGAAGTTATGATAAAAGGCGAGTCATTTAGATTGACTCGCCTTTTTATATTAGTTAGGTCTTATCACTATAATTTTTTCTCAAAACTCTCTATGCCATTTAAAAAACCCTTAACTGAATTAGACGAATTCTCGAATATGCTATTATCCAAGACTAAGGTATTAATTCTTTTAAGATTGCAGATACCTTCAGAAACTCTTGTTATATGATTATTGTCAAAGTGAATCTCTTCTAGGTAGGATAGCTCACCAATGCTATCAGGCAGATTCGTTAGGAAGTTTTCTTCAATGTGAAGTTCTTGTAATTCTGATAGCTGACCTATAGTATCGGGTAGCTCAGTTAGTCGATTCCATCTAATGTCAAGTATTTCTAGCTCAGTCAAATGAGTAATACTAGATGGTAGTTTATTCAGTTTATTGCCTGCTAGTTCAATTAGTTGCAAACTCATTAAGCTCCCAATTTCATTAGGTAACTTAATTAACGAATTTCTTGTTGCAGTGAGAACTTGTAATTTTCTAAGTTTGCATATGCTATCAGGTAATTCTGTTAGATTGTTACGATCAACAGATATGAAGATTAGCTTCTTTAAGTTACCAATGCTATCAGGTAGTTTAGTTAGCTCATGATTTAATAAATGAATTTGCTTTAAATTGACTAGTATCCCAATAGCTTCAGGCAAGTAGGTTAGGCAGCGAGAATTACCATCGTAATCTCTTAGTATTTGCAAATGACTCATTGATAGCAACTGATCTTTATTACGAGGAATCTCGCTTTCAGGGATATTAAACTCATCTGCCCATTGCCATATTTTCTTAAGGTCACAGTCTTCTGAAATAGGATGATCAACATCAAGTGAAGAGATGCTGAATTCATCAGCAAGTTTAAAAGATTTTTTTGTAGAAAAGTTTTTAGTTTTCAATAGCTCAAGGGCTATATGCTCACGTTTAGATAATTGCATGGCTTACTCTCGTTGTTTTTAACCTTTTGCTACGATTCTTTAGTGTATTTTTTATCCACTCTTTTACACTCATTTCAACACTTGTCATAAAACGCTTAAAACTGTTATATAAAAAGCATTGGAATATAGAGCAGGGAGTTTTTACAAAAAATGCGTCAGGAAGGTTTAGTTGTATTTAAGGGGTTAAAATTATATTGGTCAGGTATGTAATTACATCTTAATGCGTATGTCGAGATAGGTTTTTGGGTTAATACTAATCACGTTAGGAAGAAAAAAATAAGCCAATTAAAGTGACTTATTCTTGTATTGCTACCTAGTGAACCCTATCTGCCATCTTGGACTCTAACCATTGTGTAATTTCACTCTCAACCCAAGCTACTCTGCCTTTTGATAATTTAACTTGACGAGGGAAAGTTGGGTCATAACGACTAGATCTTTTATCTAACATGTCGTAAATAGTTGTACTACTAAGCGCAGTGAAGTAGACAACATCTTTTAGTGGCACCATTCTTGGTATGAGTAAAGCACTTAGGTTAGCTGCGTTATTTTGGTTATTAATATTTAAATTTTCCACGATTAGCTCCTTGTAAGTTATTGAGAGCGTTTCCTCTCATACAGTTACCCAGTCCTATATTTTTTTACGGCATCCCATGCAGTCCGATTGTTTACTCTTATTTAATTCACGAAAAAAAGGAGCTGAATTAATCAGCTCCTTTATATGCTCTGTATACGCTTAGCAGTATCAACTCACAGCCGTCACACTTTGCCGTAGACCTTGCTCAATACTAGCTACTGTATTAATGGGGAATTCACTCTTAGAGTTATTTTGCTGATTGCTAGCTGCGTCTGTTTCCATCGGATAAAACTCCTCAGCGACTTCTGCTAAATCATCGCCATCGACCTCAAAGCATGAATTCACATATCCTTGTTTCGCAGCTTGCTCTAATGCTGCTTGATCAAAGCCATGCTCACTCAGCTCCGCATCTATCGCTTGTGCATCTTGCACCGCTTGCTTGAGTGTGATGCCATCACGCAGTGTTAAATCAACAAAGTAAATCGGCGTGCGATAGCTTTGTGTCGTACTTTTGCCTCTCAAGGTAAGCTGTAATGGCAGACATGACAGTTTATTGCCTGATACTGCTGCAAAGTAGCTCAGCCTTGCGGCAAGCGTACGAATACTATTAAAGCCAGTTGTCCGAAAGATGAACGTGCCAAGTTCATCATCCTCAGACAGATTCACATAGAGCCTTCCATAAGGTTTACAAGCACCGCCTTGTGCCAATGGACAGCGATCAGGTGATGGGCATGGATGGTTTTCAACGCCTTTGTTTGTGCGTCGCTGACATTGCTCACCGTCGCCTACGCATAGTGGGCGTCCGGTCTGTCTATCAAATAGCGTGTACTCAGCACGTAAGTTTAGTTCAGGATCATTAAACAGCATGCGTACCGGTATTTGTCTGAGTTTGCCGTTGCTGTTTTCGCGTAGCTTCTCGTCTAGTGGGTGATTGATCCAGCCGTCCTTATTTTGAACTTGGCTGGTGATGGTGAATTGATCGTCTTTGGCAGGTAGACGCTTGCCATCCTTTACAATGACACGTCCAATGCTGATACGTCCTAAAACTGGTGGGGTTATAGTGAGACCTTTAATCATGGTGATATTCCTTATGTGTTTTATTTAGCCATAAAAAAGCCCACCTATAACGGGTGGGCGTTTATGCGCTTATTTGATTGAGTGGATTAATTTACGGATTATGGTTGATAACGAATTATTGGCTTAGTTATCGTTAAGGATTACAAAGCGACGACTGCCTTGACGAGTTTTACTAAATTGCTCGAGCAACTCAGGATGCGCTTTGGTTAGTGCCTTGCTATCGAGGCTAATGCTGTCCTTAGAGCGCTTCCAAGATATAGCGCCTTTCTCGAATACCGCAATCTCATTATCTTGAATTAAGCTTTGCAGCTGGTGCTTCACTTGGTCATGACGCTGCTCTAACTCTTGCATATAGTCACGGTAGCTCAGCAATTGCTCAAACAACTTATTGGCTCCGTCATCTTCTCGCAGATCAACTTTGCTTGACGGCTCAGGGGTTGGATAAAGTTGTTTTAAGGCTCTCGCTGCTGACTCACTATGATCAGGCGTTGGTGGAGTGTCGGTTTCCACATATTGCCAAAATAACCGCTCATGCTCAATGATGGAGGCAATCAAGCGCTCGTCACGCTCAACTTTATAAATCTTTGCTTCATGACCACATAGCAGCACGCAGATATGTGCAGCTTGCTTACCCGTGACTGCTAATTGATGCTGCACTTGGCACGTCACATACAACGGTACGCCATGCTTCCACAGCTTGGCACCATGTTCCCCTGCGGTTTTACACTCTAGAATCTGCACCTTCTCATTTCCTGTTATCGCGTAGTCTAAGTTTGCCAGCATAAAGTGATTGTCAGGATCAGGATGCTGCAAGATGGCATTCACACGGCGAACCTTGTTGCCTGTGTGCTGTTGATAATATTTAGCCACCATCGGCTCTAGTGTATTGCCCCAGTACAATGGTGAGTAGCCATCAATATCGTCATCCAAGTGTGAATGCAAACGACCGGTCTTAATCATCCACAGCTCAAGCATCGATAAGTAAGGGTGTATTCCACAAGCTGCGGCAGCGTCAGAGCTACCAATACCTTGCTTACGTACCTCAAGCCAGTCCTCATGACTGAGGGTTTTGGTATTGACCAGACGTTTTGCGGTGGTTGATTGATTGGTAGACGGCTTTACTGTTTCAGTATCTATATTAGCTTTGGTCGCTATAGGCGCTTTCACCTTAACGGTTGTACGCTTGGTTTGTCTGAGCTGAGCGATATGGTTCAATGCGATTGTGTTCATGATGAACTCCTTCGTTAGATTTATTATTGGTTAAATAAACGGTATAAAAAAACCACGCTCAAAGGCGTGGTTGGTTGTGTTGTCATATTTTAAGCATCGATAATTAAGCAAGCATCAGCAGCGATTCCTCTAAACCCTTTTGTTTGAGCTTAGCGCCAGCACCGAACCATGCTGAGTTGAGTCGGTTGTCTGTATTCATTGCTCGACGTTCATGATCGACATACTCCGTAATGCTACACAGCAAACCATAAGCCGTATCACGAGCTGCATCAAGATCTGCTCCGCGTCCTTGACCATTAAACATCTGCATCACCTTATTCATCGCTTTTGCGTTTGGTACAGCGTCTTTCTCTTTCTTAGCGCTGTTAAATAAAATGATGTTATTGTCCTGATCATTGAAGACTCGGCTAAGATAATTAGCCGCTTCCGCTTGAGTGACACGGCGCTCAGACAATTGCTTCATCTCGTAGCTGTGTTGATTCCACTGTTTGACCGACACACCTAATTGCTGCTTCACCTTGTCGGCATCAAAGGAGGTGCTATGCGGTACTTTCACCACGCCACCGCTTCCGTCCGCTAAGCTAATTGCTAAAGTGTTATTGCAGACCACACGTATCGATGTGAACTGTGCTGTGGTCGCCAGAGTGCCATCACAAGCCGTTGCAAGTAACAGATAGCCATTACTGACATCTTTCCCCTTAAGCGTTGCTGACTGGCCTGTACGGGCTAATGCCCATAGCTTGCGACCTCCCTTTAAGACACCTGCTGTTTCCAATTCAAAGTCAGACTGCTCGGTAAGATCACGATAGAATTCCAGAATCTCACGCGGCTGCACTTCTTGATAACGCTGACTAACGACTGATAACGGCTCAAAGTTATCAGAGCGGTACAACACCTTCTGCTCAGCAAAGGGCAGAATCAGGTTATGCCCTTTGTCATTGTTTGCCATGTAGCTGACGTCTGAAGATTCAATACGCCAATCAAGCCCAGCTTGCTTAGCCCAAACCTCGATAGGCTGCTTAGGGGACAGCTCGTTACCTAAGCCATGCCAAGGGGTTTCGCCGACGTATGCCATTGTTTCGATTAAATGTGCCATGATAATTGTCCTTTTAGATTTGATTAGAGTTATTGGTTATATAGACAAGTTAAATGCTGAAAGTTTTTGAGCAGGTATTACAGGTATAACTAGGTCTTGCTGCCAGAGTGATCAAAGGTGGCTGCTGTAGCTTATCTTTAGCCAAGCTGATCGCAGAGGCAAGGGCCGTGCCTACTACTACACCGATAGCGGAATTGATTTTGTAATACCTACAGATGCTCACACCAAGACCAGATAACGCTGCTGGCGTACACAGCTGTTCAAAGATACTAAATGGATTGCCAATATCCATATTGTTCATCACCCTTGATGAGTGACAGTAAGGACAGATTGTTTGCATATAAGCTCCTTAAATTAAGCGCATAAAAAAGGCCTGCGATTAAGCAGACCTTTAATTAGGATGGATTGGGTTAAACCGTCAGGAGAGCAATGCTCCCTGACTGCTCTCATGGGAATAATATATATCTGAAATTATTTTACTATTTAGATAAGCCTCTATTCTTCCTTGAATTCACCATGTCCAAATGTTTGCATTTTAGGCAACCACACTTTGAGTTTTTGATCGTATTTATCAGTCTTTGTTAGATACCTTGCTACAGTAAAAGCGTTCTCAACCTCTTGAGGGTTATCACGGCGTATTCTACCAACACCTAATTTACCTTTCATCTCAAAATTACGCTTAGTCTCAGAATCGTGAGAACTATGATAAGTACCGACGCCCTCTGTGATCTCTTGCCATTTCTCACCTATCGTTTTAGCTATAAGCCAGTCAGAGTACTTTTTTGAATTATCGTAAGTTAGAACTAAATGGCAATGAAAACCACCGTTTTTATAACCTTGTTCTAATGCCCATGCATAACCAGTTAAGTGTTTAAAACAAGAGTTCCTCTTACTGATAAGTTTTCTGAGTTTTTTCATATGATTATGAAAACTGTGAATATTTACATTATGACGTTGGTCTTTTAAATATTTAAGCTCGATAAAGATAACCAATACTCTTGATCTTCTTTCAATTAGGTTTTTAAAGTAAAGATCTAAGCTTTCTTTGTTTCTTTTTTCTTGATAAAGCCAATTATAACGCTCTGTACTAATTTTATCCTTATATTTCAAAAGCTCTGTAATTAGATTTTGAGTCATGTCGTATTCCCAAATAACATTGCAGGGATGCTCAGCGCCAATAAACATAATGGAGCTGTCCATAAGTGCGTTAATAGATTGAGAGTAATTTAAAGAATAATTTGAGTAATGCATATACATGAATGGACGATATAATTCGTTCAGTTGATCTTGAAAGTGTTTAGAGCTAAGATTATTGAATAGCAAGTTTTTAACAAGTCTATCAACATCGTTAGTAATTTTAGATTGATTGATAAATGGATGTAGCATTATTTCACCTATAAGATTAATGACTCATAGGGTTGTATGAATAAGTATTTTTATAATATTAGTAGCTAAGAGCTAATCTCTTAGCTTATTACTACCTAGTTATTTGATATTATAATACCAAGCTATTATTTTTCGTTTAGTATTGCCTTTTATAAGTCTAGACTAGAGATTTTACATACTAGCCTAGGAGGAAGTGATTGCTTACTTAGGAGTGTTATGAGGGAAAGTTACCTGATATTTATATATTAGCTATTTTAGGGTAATTTCAAAGGCAGAACTCTTATATTCCTTAGCGAAGGGTGGCATAAAATCTATCAAAATATTATGGAAAATCATCTTAAATAATACTTTATTACTATATAATGATTATTAGAATACGTAAGCTATTATACTAAAATATCACTAGTGATATTAACAATTTATAACAAAAAGGTCGTTGTATGTCTATAAATTATAGTAATGAAAAACGTCAAAGAGAATTCAATAATAAATCATACTTTGATAAAAATGTTAGGTCTTTAACAAAAAGGCAAGTTATTTGGATGCAAGAGTATTTATCTTCTAATGAGAACATTAGATTTTCTAGTGTTGGTTCAACCAACCGACATGAAGAGTTTATTGCGCAGTTATCAAGTGATGATAAATTCAGAGATTACGTTGAAGACGCTTATTCGAAAATGACTTATAAGGTAATACCGGATAGAGAGTTTAATTGGCTTATAAATAATTTAAGAGGTCAAATATTTACTTTGAGCATTCTATATTTAGAAAATGGTTATAACTGGTTTGATATTAATAGTAATGATTTAATGGAGGAGGTATATCGATTTTTCGATAATAAGATTAATGAAAATACTATAGATTCTAAAATTAGTCTGTTGAGTAAGATAGAAAGAATTTGGTTTTCAATATCTAGTAAAGATAATTATTCTAAGTGGATAAGTGAAAGTAACAAAGAGCAGATAGAGTGGACTAAGGATTATTTAAGAAAGACTGGTATCTATAATGAAATAATAAGAGATAAGGCTTCTCTAAAAGAAGTAAGAAGTCATGTTTTAGCTTCTTTGGATATTATAAGTTACCCATTGTCTGAAGCGTCAATAAACAATAGTAATAAGTATGTAACAAACGACCGTAAAGAAATAATTATAGATAAGATGAAGCGAGCTTGGAGCCAACAAAAATATCGTGATGCTGGTAAAACAAAAAAAAGCTATCATTTACCATTAACCATCCAGACACATGCGAGACTTGAGAAGATGGCTGAAGTTAATAGGTTATCTCAAACTGCAATGCTCGATATTCTAATTAACTCGGAATATAATTTAAAATTTCTTGATGTGGATGGCAATGAAATTTATTAGCCTTTGCTATAGAGATAGTAATGATTTTATATCTTCACCGGTTAGACCTTTATTTTGCAAAGCCTTTATCAAAGCATCACTATCTAAATCTGATAGGGATGTTTGGTTTTCCACAATCATTGACTTCTCAATCTGCTGCCGAGCTGTCTGGAAGTCTATGACTTCGCCTTTGTCTCTAAGTAGGTCTAAAAAGTCCGCCCATACTTGCATTATCTTGCGTCGTTCTTCTAAGTGTTGAGCATGGTTATATACAGCTCTGATGCTACTTTTCTTGTCGTGCGCCATCTGCTTTTCAATAGCATCACCCATGTATCCCAGCTCGTTTAGGTTAGTTGAGGCAATGTGACGGAAGCCATGTCCAGTTTGTTTACCTCCATATCCGAGAATGTCTAAAGCGTTATTGATGAACTCTTCGCTATAAGGCTGGTGCATACCAGTATGATAGAAAACGTATTCATACTGTCCAGTGATGTGCTTCATTTCCTCCAAAACCGCTAGCATTTGATCTGATAAAGGAACAACATGCTTACGCGCGATTTTAAGATTATCAATATCGACACGCCAGAGACGGTTAGGAAAATCAATATGCTCCCACTTCATCATTCTTAGCTCGATAGTACGACAGAAAGAATATGCTAGAAATTTCATACCTAATCTAGTTTGATCGTGACCATGATAGCCTTCAATGTCTTGTAAGAGCTTAGGTAGCTCGCTAAGCTCAACGTGTTTCATGTGCTTAGTCTTCGCTTTCGGATATAGCTCTTTAAGCCCATCTGTATGATTTACCTCGATTAGGCGCTCTCTCATGGCTCTTCTAAGAATATTCCCAACAAGATCAATAGTGCGTCTGGTTACTTCTCGTGGTGAGGCCCCTTCATTATTAGTCCTGCTTTCAATGTTATCTGCCATTAATTTACAATCTTCAAACGTCACATCTTTTAAAGCAATGCCTTCAAAGCTAGGTATAACGTCTTTGTGCATGCGATTATAGTCTTGCTGATAGGTGCGAGGCTTTACGTTGCGCTCACGCTCCTCTAGCCATTCAACCGCATAATCATTGAACGTTTTAGCTTGCTCATTCGCAAGCTTGTCTTGACGTTTTTTATTCTTTGGATTGATTCCATTGGCTACTAAAGCTTTAATGTCAGCGTTAGCTACTCTTGCTTCTGCCAAGCCCATTTGTGGGTATGTACCTAAAGTAGTTTTCTGCTGCTTACCATCAAAGCGATATGCGCTTACCCATGTCCGCGTTCCTGAGCTGCGTACCAGTAATTGTAAACCTTGTTGATCACTATATTTGTCTGGGCGAGAAGGGGTGCATTTATCAGTTGGCTTAAGCTTACGAATTTTGGCATCACTTAACATGTTGGTCTATTCCTTATACCTACAAGCTATATTTTTAAAGCTTATAGACGATTATGTTGGTCTAAGCCATATAGATTGAGATCGAATGTTGGTCTAATTGAGGCGTATATGAATAATAGACCAACGGATAGACCAACACAACACGTGGGATACATAGGTTCGAATGGGAATGATTGGGACAGGGATAGACAGTAAGCATAGACTGGAAGTCTTGCTGTTAAAGGGTTTAAGGAGTGTTTAGGATGTGATGGGACAGATTAGGAAAACAGGGGATAACTAAGATTGGCGGTGAAGGAGGGATTCGAACCCTCGATACGCTATTAACGCATACACACTTTCCAGGCGTGCGGTTTCAGCCACTCACCCACTTCACCATTTTTGCCAATGCTCATTTGATTACCGCACAGACTATTCATTATAGAAATACTATAATCTACCATTGGCCTTTTTCAGACCGTTGGTTTTAAAAAGTATGCAGATTTTTGACAAGCACTGATTTTTGAACGACTTAGTATAGCGGATACCATTTAAAATGTCACGGCTTGCGGTGTATCTTTCTTTATTGGCAGACGCCTGCTAGGATAGCACATATGTCATAGTAGATATAAATGGTTGGAAGTTGCATGATCAGTATTTTTAAACGTAAGTCTAATATTAAAAACAGTATAACAATGACGGTTATTACAGCCGTACTGAGCATATCATCAGCATATGCTGATGACTTTATCCAGTGTAGTCAGTCATTTTATGGCGGTGTTTATCCCGAATTTACCAATACCAAGCTCAGTAACAATACCCAAGCGCTATGTATGGATGGTTTTGCCGTCATGTATTCTGGTGTATCACGTACGCCGCTATGGTCAGCAGAACATCTAAATCGTAAACGTTTGCAGCAAGCGAAACAAATCGATCGCGAAGACAGTTTTCATGAAGAGAGCCGTCTACCACAATCTATGCGCGCCAAACTATCTGATTATTCGAGCTCAGGTTATGACCGCGGACATTTAGCGCCCAATGGCGATATGGCCAATCGTAGTCAACAGTATGATAGTTTTAGCTTAGCCAATATAGCCCCACAATCGCCGCGTAATAATCGCTATATTTGGCGCAATATTGAATCTGCTACTCGCTATCTGACCCAACAATATGGCGAGGTTTATACCATTACTGGAGTGGCATTTACCGATAAAAAAACCAAGCAATTAGCTGAACGTGTGCTCGTACCTAGCCATTTTTTTAAGGCGGTTTATATCCCAGCGAGCAATCAAGCAGGCGTTTATTATGCGCCAAACGACGAGTCAGAGCGTATAGAGGTCATTAGTATTGACGAGTTAACTGCCAAGACTGGTATCGATGTCTTACCTATACTTGATGCAAAAACCAAATCCCAAGCTTTTAACTTACCCCTGAAAGCTGGTGAGGCGTCAGATTTGCCCACAATATCTGAAGAAGAGCCCACTTGGATGTTATTTGTCTTGGCAATCTTTGAGTGGCTCATGGCACAATTACAGGCATAAATCGTTTAAATGTAACTAGATATGTTCTGTTTTGAAAAATCACGTAATGCGTTGTTAATGAATAGGAGGACTAAATGATTGACCCATTTGCTAATAATCATCAAAGTATGCAAATCGGTGAGCTGGTTATCGAAAACCAAGAGGATAAGATTATTATCTATGGCGACATTAATCTGGTCTTTGATGACGCTGGATATCAACAAGCACAGCAGTTGCATGAGCTTACTAGTAAAATCCTACTAGCATTTGAAAAGAGAAGTCTTTATAGTAACAAAGAGTCCAAGTCAAAAGAAATAGATGACCGATCGGGCAAAATTATAGACAATCCGTTCTTGTAACTGTTTGATATAGTTTTGATTTTCTAGAAATAATAAACTATAAAAAAATTACTAGGCAAAATCTTAAAATTGCTTATAATAGCGTCAAGACATTGCTTATGTTGCCCAGAATTTTTATGCAAAGCTAATCAGTAAATAAGTATTCTTAGCGTTAACTAAGCTAGGCTTACTTTAGAACTAACTAGATTGTAATAAAAGATTGTTGGCAAAGGATAAGCATAGGACATCAGAAACATAATGTTTCTAGTAATCATTGATTGAAGGGAGTCTATTTATGAAACTATTCGCAAAAACTACGTTGGCAATCGCTGGTATCAGTTTAGCAAGCATGGCATTCGCCGCTGATCCATTAGCAAACACTACTTGGCAGACCTATGACGAAGGCCAGCCTAAAGGCGTGGTCAAAATCACTGAGTCAAACGGTGTATTGACTGGTAAACTTATCAGCACAGTATCTAAAGAAGGTCAGAAGCACGTTGGTATGACTATTATTTCTGGCTTAAAAGCAGACGGTAACGGTAAATACAGCGGTGGTAAAATCACTGACCCTGAAAAAAACAAAACCTATAAACTTACCGCTAACATGAGCGGCAGTAGCCTTAACCTAAAAGGTCACTTAGGACCTTTCTCACGTAGCCAAACGTGGAAAAAGAAATAAGTCATTTTAATAACCCTTGTTAAGTCTGGTTTTTATTTAAAACCAGTCTTGATAGAGCATAAAAAATCCCGCATAACCGAAAGGTTGTGCGGGATTTTTAATGGTTTCACCTGTTTTAACAATTGAGGAGATGAGAGTATATACGGGCTATCTTATAAATTCTGGATAAGCTTCCATACCACATTCTGCGATATCGGCACCTTGGTATTCTTCCTCTTTGGAAATACGCAGACCAATCACTAATTTGATCAGGCTCCAAACGATTAAACTGGTCACAAATACCCAGGCAAAGATGGTAGCGGCACCGACCATTTGACCTATTAAGGATGCAGTAGGATTGGTCAGCGGCACAATAAGTAGACCAAATAAACCCACCACACCATGCACCGAAATAGCGCCCACTGGATCATCGATTTTCATTTTGTCTAATATAAGGATCGATAGTACGACAATGACGCCTGCTATCATACCGAAGAGTGTTGCCTGAAACGCAGAAGGATGCAAAGGGTCTGCCGTAATAGCGACCAGACCTGCTAATGCACCATTTAAGAGCATAGTTAAATCCGCTTTACCAAAAATAATCCGTGCGATAAGCAGTGCACCAATCGCTCCACCAGCGGCAGCAGCATTGGTATTTAAAAATACGATCGCGACGGAATTAGCACTTATGATATCGCCCAGTTTTAGAACCGATCCACCGTTAAAGCCAAACCAGCCCATCCATAATATTAACGTCCCAAGCGCTGCCAAAGGTAAGTTAGCCCCTGGAATGGCACGTATCTCACCTTTAGAACCATATTTACCCTGACGGGCACCTAAGAGTAATACGCCTGATAGTGCAGCGGAGGCACCTGCCAGATGTACGATACCTGAGCCAGCAAAATCAGAGAATCCCAAGTCGGCTAGGTTAAATAAGCCAAAGACAGCTTTACCGCCCCACGTCCAGCTACCTTCTAATGGATAAATAAGCCCTGTCATTACCACGGCAAAGATTAAGAAGGACCACAGCTTCATACGCTCAGCTACCGCGCCTGAGACGATGGACATACAGGTTGCGACAAATACCACCTGAAAGAAAAAGTCAGATGCTTTCGAGTAAACTGAGTCGCCGCCAAAGCCGTTTTTGGCTGAAGCTGCTAAAGCGTCTGCTACCAAGCTTTCAGTACCTGCAATGCCGCTCAAAAATAGAGGGCCATCATACATAATGGCATAACCACATATCATATACATGGTAGAGGCGGTAGCAAAGAGGGCGATATTTTTGGTTAGGATTTCGACGGTGTTTTTTGAGCGAACTAGCCCTGCTTCTAACATTGTGAAGCCAGCAGCCATCCACATGACTAGCGCCCCACATATTAGAAAATAAAAGGTATCTAATGCGTACTGGAGCTCGAAGATTTGATTTTGCATGTTTATTCCCCCTTGAATATATGCAATACAGAGACCGATATAACCTATAAATCAATATTTAAAATCAATGCTTATAGGTGGGTCTTGAAATTAGATAGCGTCAGAACCTGTTTCACCAGTACGAATACGAATGACTTGTTCAAGATTGGTCACAAATATCTTGCCGTCGCCAATTTTACCGGTACTAGCAATTCGAGTAATGGCTTCGATAGCAGGCTCAACCATCTCATCCATAACCGCTACTTCGATTTTTACTTTAGGTAAAAAGTCCACCACATACTCGGCGCCGCGATAGAGCTCGGTATGACCTTTTTGACGACCGAAACCTTTGACTTCGGTGACGGTGACACCTTTAACACCGATGTCAGAAAGCGCTTCACGCACATCATCGAGCTTAAACGGTTTTAAGATCGCAGTGATTAGCTTCATAAAAAAATCCTTATATAGGTGATGTCGCAGGTTAATAGGTGCATTTTGATGCAGCATCCTATTGTCATGCTTACCGTAAGTAATTCAAGAATTGTGCCAAACCTACTCAAGGGGGAAGGTAGGATAAGGCGCGTTTGCTCAAAAATAACCACGGTGATGACAAAATGTATTGTTTATACGTCAACGATAAGCATTGTCTTAATTCGAATAAACAAGGGTAATCAACCTTTAACGTTGTGTTAACGAAAAGTTTATTATAACCAACTTTTTAAGCGCTTGGGGCAGCGATGCTTTTATTTCATGTGATGATTTGATAAAAGCTTATAGAATATACGACAGGTATAAAAGACAAAGACTGGATACTTAGCGATATGAATAATGGGATTCATATCGCTAAGCATTCAGTCTCAGTATTGACATAAAAACTCAGTTTTAGACCCTAAAGCTCAGTTTTAGGCCCTTGGGAAGAGTAAATACGGGGTGGTAGTACTACCAAGCAATTTTTTGGTGTCACTACCTTTTAGCAGCTCAAGCAAGCGAGGCCGACCAAACGCCCCCGTCATGAGTAAGCCAATATCGTTTTCACGTTGATAGTAGTTTAAAGCGGCTGTGACATCGTGGCAGTCGAGCAAGGTTTTTTTACATCTAATACCGGCTTGCTTAAGGCGCGCATAAGCTTCACGTAACGCATCACAGTTTTCAGAATTCTCTTTGCCAACCATGACGATATGAATCATTAAGGCGCGAACGAGCGGTGTTTTGCAAAGCCAAGTAAGCAGTTTGTGCGACGTTGGGCTGTTGTCAAAAGCAAATAAAGCACTAGTAGGGGGCAAAAATGGTGCGTGAGTCACCAAAATGGGGCAGAGACTTAAACGTATGAGCTGGCTTAATGTTGGTTTACAGGTAACATGATGGCCGATCACAATTAATTGTGCTTTGTCATCGACGTAATCAATGCTTTGATTGAGATTTTCGTGCCGATGCAGCGTGTAGGTTTTAAGTTTATGGTGCTGCTGCTCACAGTAAGTGGTCGCTTGATGCAGGAGTAGCTTGCCCTGTGCTTTTAGCTCGCAATTACTAGAATGCTCTTTTGCAGTGAATTGATCTAATAAAGTATTTTCATCATCAATATTCAGGCAACCTGAATAATTAACGGCTGCTTTTTGCTGTAAGCTTGGCACTGAATGTAGCAGCCCAATCGGAGCTTGCAGACGAATAGCGGCCCACATGCTCGCATCTAACACCGCTTGTACATGATTGGGGCAGTCTAAGCAGGCAATCACGCTGTCTGGCTTCAAATTACTCATAAAGGCATCACATCATTTCAATAATTAAAATACAGGAACGACAGATAAAGCGTTTACCTTAACCATCAAACCTGATTTTATATACCAATATAACTGCTGATCAATAAACAATATGTTTATATCAGCTTGATAACACACATACAGATTTTCTCAATCCAGTAGCCCAATATCTCGGCGATCATGAATAGAAAAACGATCAATGAGGGTACGGCTGGCACTGTTAAGTCCGACTACTTTGACATCAATACCTTCGCGCTGTAAACGTATCACCAACTTATCTAAGGTATCAACCGCACTGATATCCCAAAAGTGAGCTTGGCTGACATCGATGTGCACGCTGTCTAATGCTTCTTTGGTATCAAAGCTTTGCAAAAACTGTGTCGTCGAAGCAAAGAATACTTGTCCTTGAACGTAATAGTAACGCGTATTGCTATCGTCATCATATTCACTAAATATGGTTAAAAATTGACCGATTTTGTTGGCAAAAGCCAAAGCAGATAGCAGAACGCCGACACCGACACCGTACGCCAGATTGTGGGTAAAGACCGTGGTTAATACGGTTGCCAACATAACAATATTAAATGATACTGGATGGGTTTTAAATTCACGAATAGACTGCCAATTGAACGTACCGATAGAGACCATAATCATGACCGCAACCAGCGCTGCCATCGGTATTAAGCTCACCCATTCGCTCAAGAATACTACCATAATGAGCAGCACCACACCGGCGATAAGCGTTGATAAACGAGTACGCCCACCAGACTTGACGTTAATCATTGATTGCCCAATCATGGCACAACCTGCCATACCGCCAAAGAATCCTGACACTACGTTGGCAATACCTTGACCACGACACTCACGGTTTTTATCACTTGGCGTATCGGTCAGCTCATCTACAATGGTCGCCGTCATCATGGATTCTAATAAACCTACAATGGCAAGTGCGATGGAGTAAGGCGCAATAATAAACAACGTATTTAAGTTTAATGGAATATCCGGCAACAAAAACATCGGTAACGAGTCTGGCAGCTCGCCCATACTACCCACGTTACGAATATCAAGATTCATATACATAGCTACCGCCGTCAATCCCACAATACAAACCAGCGGTGAAGGAATGACGCGACCAATTTTAGGAATCAGTGGAAATAAATAGATAATCGCCAAACCTGCGGCAGTCATGATATAGACGGTCATACCGACACGCTCAGTCATGGGGTTAAGCTCTGGTATTTGGGCGGCAAATATCAAAATCGCCAACGCATTGACAAAACCAATGACGACGGAGCGAGAAACAAAACGCATCAAATTACCAAGTTTTAAGATTCCCATGACGATTTGAATACCACCGCATAATAAAGTGGCAGCCAGTAAATACTGCAGACCATGCTCGGCGACCAAATCAACCATCACTAGAGCCATCGCTCCGGTCGCTGCCGAAATCATTCCCGGACGTCCACCGACAAAACTGATCACAACAGCGATACAAAATGAGGCATACAGCCCAACTTTTGGGTCGACACCGGCGATGATAGAAAAGGCAATTGCTTCTGGAATCAAAGCCAGTGCGACCACCAAGCCCGATAGTGTATCGCCACGAATATTGGAAAACCATTCTTCACGCAAACTACCAAAAAAAGATGTCATAAGTAAACTGCATAGGGTTAGAGACAAAAAAAGCAATCATTATTCAGTGATAGAATGATTGCGTTGCGATAATAAGCGCTCTCAGTCGTTTTTTAATGCTGCTTGGCACAGTTAGCATTGTCGTAAAAAATATAGGCTGTTAACAACGAAAAAATCGGCAGTAATGATAATTAGTAACGGTAAGTAATAGCGATAAGTAGGAAATAGCTAGCGACATTTATAACGGTATCGCCAATACAATCACCAATAGTAACTATTATGATCATGAATAATATTATGATCATTAATAAAAAGTGATGAAAATATCTAAAACTTATTTAAAATGATGAATACGTGCTCGCAATAATGTACTGCGATAGAAGAAGATAAATAATTTGTCAGATAAAAGCGCAAAAGTATCTGCAAGGGGTTGTCTGTCATATCATTACCACAGTATGAATCGTTGCTAAAGAGATATGACAATAGCGCGATAAGTGTGCCAACATGCTAAACTAAAATGCTAGATTGAAGGCTGATGTAAATGATCAGTAAAAGTAGCGGTTATTGTTAAGTCAGCTATTATAGCATTAGACACTCAATATAAAAACAGGCGCATAATAGCACAGGGTATTGAAACACCAGTGTATTGAAAAACTGATACCGAAATATGAGCGATACCGCTATGATGTTATTCATCTGCAGCCTATCACTCAGACGATATACAGCGCATATTTATATAATATCCGTTTATATCATGCCTGCCTAAATAGTGCTTATTTGCTTAATAGCATTTTGTTCGTCCAATAGAAGGAAAAGATATGACCGCTAGCACCGCAAAAGAAACCTTACTTCATAAGGGTGATGGCTTACAAGTCGTGGTTGGTTTGGGGCAGTCGGGGTTATCGGTAGCGTATTATTTAGCCGAACAAGGCTACCAAGTCGCGGTTACTGATAATCAGGCTACTCCGACTTTAGTAGATAAATTGCCTGCCGCTGTTAAAATCCGACAGTTTGGTGGTATAGATGCAGATTTATTACAACAAGCGGCACGGATTATTATCAGTCCCGGAATCTCTCTAGATAACCAAGCTGTTAAAGCGGCAAGAGAATCGAATATTCCGGTAGTTAGTGATATTCAACTATTTTGTGAGGCTTGTACCGTACCTATAATTGCGATTACTGGTTCTAATGCAAAAAGTACTGTGACCACATTAGTCGGTCAAATGGCGGCGGATGCGGGTGTTAATGTTGGCGTTGGTGGTAATATCGGCGTGCCCGCATTGACTCTATTGACGAATACCGAGATGGAGCTTGCCGTTATTGAGTTATCAAGCTTCCAGTTAGAGACCGTGACAAACTTAAACGCGCAGGTCGCAACCGTCCTTAATATGTCGCCTGATCATTTAGACCGTCACGGTGATATGCTCGGCTATCATCAAGCCAAGCATCGTATCTTTCAAGGTGCTAAATCTGTCGTTATTAATCGTGAAGATGCTTTGACCCGTCCACTGGTGTCAGATAATTTACCGCGATTAAGCACGGGTATTCATGCGCCTGATAAAGGTCAGTATGGTCTTATTACTGATACTGAAGGGCAGATTTACCTCGCACGAGGTACAGAACGTTTACTATCAGCGGACAAACTACAAATCAAAGGTCGCCATAATTTGCTGAATGCTCAAGCCGCTTTGGCACTTGGTGAGCTTGCAGGTTTACCGCTTGAGAGTATGCTCAGTACTTTGCAGCAGTTCGCAGGACTTGAGCATCGCTGTCAGTATGTCGCCACGGTCGATGGCATTGATTATTTTAATGATTCTAAAGGTACCAATATTGGCTCCACCATGGCGGCTGTCGAAGGGTTAGGTGCGGTCTATGCCCCCAAAGATGGTAAGCTGCTATTAATCTTAGGTGGTCAAGGTAAAGGTCAGCAATTTGGTGAATTGGCTCCCTTTATCAATCAGTATGTCAGTCAATTACTCTTTATTGGTGAGGACAGTCGGCAGATTGAGCAGCATTTACGGGCAGCTAGTCTCAGTGATGATGTGACCTTACATCAATGCCAGACATTAGAAGGCGCTTTTGCAACGATTCAGCAAGTGACTGCAAGTAGTTTATCGCAAGTACAAGCGGTGTTATTGTCACCTGCTTGTGCCAGCTTCGATCAGTTTAGTGGATTTGTCGAGCGTGGCGAGCACTTCAGTCAGCTAGTTAGATCTTCAGATGCCGTTTCATAAGACGGTCTGTTATAGAAGACAGTATTACAGGATCATGTGACGAGCAGTTTATAATCGTAAAAACGAACTGTGTTTTTTGATAAAGGATTGTTTTGCTTATAAATTGCTGCTACTGTCAAACACAAGCAGTGAAGCCAGTAATAAATGAAGCTGATGAGCATATGAGCACTGAATAAAGCGCTGTTTGTCGATGCTGAGCTGCTAGTTATTGATTGTTAGTTATTTGATAAATTATTAGCTATTTAATAAAAATCTATTTCATATTTTTTAAACGGTGGCGTTTCTATAGACGCCGTGTTTTTTCGTTTGCTAGTGTATATAAAATTATGGCACTCTCTTCTATTTTTCGTTCATCTTCTCCATCTCAGCAAGCTACCGGTTCCGATGGTATCCTTTCTATGCCTTCAGCGCGTGCTATTTTATTATCAAGTGTCGGCTGTATGTTAGTGTTGAGTCTATTGATGGTTGCTTCGGCTTCTATTCCTTTTGCGCTCAGTCGCGGTATGACAGAACTGCATTTTTTTAATAATCAGTTGCTGTATATGTGTATCGGACTGGTCATCGCCAGTGTGTCTTATCGTGCTGTATCCCTAAAAAGGTTATATAGAACTGAAACCCAGTTCATGCTATTGGCTATCACAGGATTACTGCTGGTTGCTACCTTATTTAGTACGCCCATTAACGGCTCTAAGCGTTGGCTGAGTTTGGCAGGGTTTAACTTTCAGGTAGCAGAGTTGGCCAAGCTAGTAATGATTGTATTTGTCTCAGATTTTGTGGTACGGCGCTCATTTGAGGTTCGTAATGGTTGGGATGGCTTTTTGAGGATTGCTTTAGTGGTCGGGCTGATTACTGTTCTATTGTTAGCGCAGCCAGATTTTGGTTCATTCGTCGTTATTATTGGAATGGTCTTCGCTATCTTCTATATTGCTGGGGCGCCCTACAAGCAATTTGTAGCTTTGGGGGCGGTCGCCATCGGTGGAGCGGTGTTAATGGTCGCGACCGTACAATACCGCTTAGTACGTGTGATGTCGTTTTTGGATCCTTTCGATGATGTCCAAGATACGGATTATCAGCTGTCTCGTAGTTTAATTGCCTTTGGTCGTGGCCAATTTACTGGCGTCGGTTATGGCGAAAGCGTGCAAAAACTATCGCATTTACCAGAGGCGCATACGGATTTCTTATTAGCGATTACGGGTGAAGAATTGGGCTTTGTTGGCGTGACGATGATATTAATATTTGAGGCGCTGATTATCGGTAGTGCGATGCGTATCAGTTATAACGCCCTAAAACGTCGGCAGATGCGTATGAGCTATACCGCCTTTGGTATCGCTGTAGTATTTATTGCACAGACAATTATTAATGCTGCGATGAACATGGGTGCCATTCCAACCAAAGGTTTGACGATGCCTTTCTTTAGTTATGGGGGTTCATCGATGTTGATTAGCCTAGTAATGGTGGCGGTGCTGCTAAAGATTTATAAAGAAAGTCCTGAGATCGAAAAGAGTCAGTGTCGTTATTACTAAATTACTTGATTACTAAGCCATTTGAGTATTTTGAGTATAGATTGGTAGCCAGTAAATATATCAAAGCGTCGCAGCAGCGGCGCTTTTTTTATTAAATATTAGGCATATTTAAAGATTGCATTCCCTGTAATGGCACGTTATTCCATTGCGCAATCGCTTGATTGAGCATGCGTGCTGGCGTGTCATGCTCGACCGCAGGCTGCTGTAATAGCTCTAAAGCATGAGCAATCAGCTTACTCGGATTACGCGTATCAATAGGTTGGGCGAGATTTTGCTTAGAGAGCTTTTGACCGTCTGGATTGCATATCAACGGTAGATGATACCAATGCTCGATAGCAGGCAAGCGTGCGGCATGCATGATACTGATTTGAGCTGTGGTCATCGGCAAAATATCTAAACCGCGCATGATATGAGTGACTTGTTGTAAGCCATCATCAAGGCTTGCTGCCAAAATATAATTAATCATGCCATCTTGACGACGAACCACCATATCCCCTAAAGTCTGCTGCGGATTATCCCACTGTACGCCTTGAATACCATCCTTAAAGCCAATGCTGTAGTCTGGCAACTGTATTCGTAGCTTATGTTGTTCATGACTTAAATTGGCATTAACACAGAATCGTGGATAGCGCTGTCTATTAGGCTGTAATTGGCTGTCATGCATAGGAGGTGAGTCAGTTGTTAAGTTTTCTGCGTTCATAAGCCTAACCTGTTCTTCTTGCTGCGCCCAGTAGTGTTCCAAACTCTTACGTGAACATTGGCAACCATACGTCAGCGGATGCAGCACGGAGGATACATAATCATTATAAATATCAATGCGCTCAGACTGATAAATAATATCGTCATCCCAGTTTAGACCCAGTACTTCTAAATCTATGAGAATCTGCTCAGTAAACTGTCTATCACAGCGCTCGGTATCGGTATCTTCGATACGTAATAACCATTTGCCACCGAGGGATTTGATATGACAGAAGCTAGCAAGCGCTGTCGTTAACGAGCCAAGATGCAGCTCACCTGTGGGTGAAGGTGCAAAACGACCGATAGGCTGTGGCAGGGATTTATTAATTGTTAAGGAGGTATTCAGCAAGGAGCTATTTGGCATAGGATTGTTTAATCTAGAGCTAGTGGGCGTTTTCAAAATAGACGGTTATCGAAACATAAGTAGTTATCGAAACATAGCTAGTTATCGAAACTAAGAAGAGGTAAATAGAATAAACAAGATGATTATAAAAAGATATTTATTAAATACGCCTATTTTGTTGGTAACTCGTCAATAAGCATAAAAGTGCATGAGAAATTAGTATTATAAAAAGTAGCATTACAAAATGCGACGAGCGACCAATATATGGTCGCTCGTGTTTATTACAGTTTTACTGACAGCTAATATAAGCGCGCGTCTAGGTATGACCTTGATTTTGACGCTCTTTAATCTCAGACAAAGTTTTACAGTCGATGCACTGAGTCGCCGTTGGGCGCGCTTCAAGACGACGAAGACCAATTTCTACGCCACAAGTGTCACAAAAACCATAATCGTCATTTTCGATTTCTGAAATAGACTTGTCGATTTTACGGATAAGCTTACGTTCACGATCACGCGTACGCAAAGTCAGCGCAAACTCTTCTTCTTGAGTGGCACGATCATTGATATCTGGCATGGCGCTCGACTCATCTTGAATATAAGTCTTAGTGCGATCAGCTTCGCCAATCAGCTGATGCTTCCAGTCTAATAACATGGCCTTGAAATGTGCCAACTGCTCATCAGACATATACTCTTCGTCTTTGGCAGGTGCATAAGGCGTAAATTTAACATCACTTGGATTCGTGGTCAGGGTGCTCATATCGGTATCCTATTTTTTCAAATTCATCCAATAAAACGACCTGTCAAAAGACAAGACGTTATCAATTTACCAAACGCTATAAATTATCCCTTTATAAAACGTTTTACCACTTAGTAACACAGCTGATCTAATTAAGAGGGTGTCTCTATATGCCGACATCGGCATATCAACGGTCAAGTATATTATCATCAATATTTTTATTTAAATGGTCGCACTCAAATAAAATGACAAATCACTGACTGTGAAAACTTAGCTTGTAGTCAATGTAGCCATCCTAGCTATTATAATTTTGTCTAATTAAGTATTAGACCGTACCCATTCTCATGGCATTTTATCGTTCATAGTACTATTTGTTGGTAGTGCTGTTTCTAATTCGCTGACTATAAAAAGATAAGACGATTGTTACGATAAATATAAACCTGTACTGTGCCAGCCATTTCATATTGAATCAAGCAAAATTAGCTAGCGCTATAATATACAGATAACCTATTTTGACGTGCCTTACTTATAGATAAACGACTAGCCAAACAATAATTAAACGCTAATCAAAAAATAGACAAATTCTAGCCGATAAAACTGGTCGTCAAGTATCTAGTCTTTCAACCCAGCTTGCAACCTTTCCATTGTTGGCTAATTGCAACCAACGATATCCTGGGCGGGCGTTTTCATCGTAAGCAAAATCATCTTCAAAAGGCTTGAATTGATAGCAGGTAGAGGGAGTGCTATAAACGGTAACCCCTTCATGCTGGCGCATTTGCTCTTGGTGGGTATGTCCATTAATAATCACTTTTAGATGCTCAAACGCTGAGATACGCTGCCAAAAAGTATCTACATTTTTGGCCATATGGCTATCAATCCAATCAGAATCTACCGGTAATAGATGATGATGCAGGGCTATGAGCGCTGGCTTATCACAAGAATCTAGCTGCTCACAGACCCAATCCATATCGGTCGCCGTAATCTCACCTTCTACTTTGCCTGTAATGGACGAGTCTAATAAAAGGAGCTGCCAGTAGTCGGTTTCAATAATATGCCGATTCAGCAAACGAGAGTCAGCAGGCCTAGCAATGAGTTCTCGTTGGAAAAATGGTAAATCGGCACCAATCTCATCAGTCACGTCATGATTGCCTGCAATACAGGCAAAAGGAATGCCAGTTTCGTGCAATACCTTAAAGATATGATCGTAGATAGCTGGCTTCACTTTATCGACTAAGTCGCCCGTTACCATGATCAAATCACAGCGAATGTCTTTGTTTAATGCTTGTTTGATAATCGCCTCAAAATGGTATTGGCAAACAGACACTTCGCTACTGGTTTTATCATCAACAGCAGGCACAGGCGATGATAGATGCAAGTCCGTAATTTGTAAAATATTAACCTGTCCATCTAGCGTACTGACGGTACTGGCAGGATAGCTTAGCATTAGATTCAGTCCCTCATCGAATCAATGAACACTTTTATAAGTAAATACAATTAAACGAGTAGCGATAAATGAGTAGCTATTATTTGTCAGGCTTCTATATATCTCATCAATAAAAATGAACTTCTACACTGTAAAAGTGGTCATTTAATCCTATATAAAGCTCGTTTATATATCACTCGTTTGGTTGTAGACGTATTTAACTATAGTGTTGATAGTATTGGGGAAAGTTTACAACATAATGACTATGAAAGCTCTAGCAATTTTGCTGAAATAAAGTTTTATAAAGGCTAGAGAAATATCTTTGCCGTGTCGATTATAGCCACTACTAGGATAGCTATATGCTGTTCAAAATAGAAAAATGATACTTAAAAACATACTCAAGGCACAGTAAGATTGGAACATTTATCATCACGTACTACTGCTATAAATTATCTTCATTTGCTTTATGTTTTGCATTTTATAGGCTACGAAAGATCCATCTCAACAGCACTGTGGCTTTTTAAAGTGAACTTACTTTTTAAAGTGAACATATTTTATGATAACAATAATAATATACAGTCAGTTCAATGTAAAAACGATACAGGGGAACTAGGATGAATTTTTTGCAGCCTCTGTCGGCGTAGGCACAGCAAGCCAGAAAAACTCATCCTAATCTCGCGTGATAAAATAACGTATCTGTTTTATTGGATATCAACTGTATCTAGCGACGTGGCGACCAAAATTTTGCCGTTACTGATTTTGCGGATATGAATTTTGAGACAGTCAAGGCGGCGAAAAATAGAATGGCTAAAATCAAGACGATAGAGAGTCCCGTTTGAATATCAAGCCAAATACTGCCCCAAACACCGAGTGTCACGCCAAGTTGAGCAGTAATCAGCGCTATAATTACCATTTGTTTTGGCGACGCTGAATATAAGCGCGCGGTGAGAGCCGGCAATACCAATAAGCCACTGATTAATAAGCTACCAACTGCTTGCAAAGCAATGGCGCAGAACCCTGCCAATACACCCATGAAAAACAGTCGTTGCCGCATTGGATCAATGCCTTGAATGCGCGCTAACGCTTCATGAGTAGCAAGCTTTATTTGCGAGGGCCATATATAAATCAGTAACCCCAATCCCACTAATGTGCTAGCAGCAATTAATGGCAAATCCGCCCAATCAAGCTCAAGCAGATTACCAAACAAAAAGCCTAATACATTGGCTTGCTGATTGGTAAGCTGGGTCAAGGTTAATAGTCCTAAACAGAGCAGCGATACGGCTACTACTGCTAGCACAGCATCCATTGGCAAACGCTCATCATCGATGAATACCAAGCCTAATACCACCATAATGCTGACCAGTGCAATGCCAATACCCATTGGCAACTGCCACCATACTGCCAGTGCCACACCTAGCAACGTGCCATGCGCCAAAGCATCGGCAAAAAAAGCCATGCGTCGCCACAACACCAGACACCCCAAGGGTGCAGAGAGCAGCGCTAAAATACTGCCGGCAATCCAAGCCGGCGCGATGATGGCTAACCAAGCGGTCATAATAAATATCCATAAAGTTTTTATAAAAAGGTCTACAAGGCATTTTTTGCTTTACATTAAGCTAGGTTTTCTATTATATCTCGCTCGGTGCGTGATGCTCACAGGCGTGTGGTTGATGAACATATGGCTGCTCGTAATGATGACCAAACAGCTTTTGAAACTCACTACTAATCGCAAGCTCGCTTGGCTGACCTTCACAGCAGATATGCTTATTCAAGCAAATCACTCGTCGGCTACCTTTCATCACCCAATGTAAATCGTGTGATACCACTAGCATGGCGCACTTTAAAAAGTCTGGTAATTCATCAATAAATTGATACAACCAAACCTCTGTCTCAGGATCCAGCCCTTGCATCGGCTCATCTAAAATCAGCAAATTGGGTTTCTCTAATAGCGCCCGCGCTAACAATACCCGTTGGGTTTCACCGCCTGATAAATGCAGCATTTGCCGCGATAATAGATGCGTTAATGACAAATTATCAAAAATAAACTGGCGCTGCTCAGCTGTTAAGCGTTTCCTATCTGCTTGCGCTAATAAATCGCATACGCGTAACGGCAAAATCGGCGGCACAGCAAATCGCTGCGGTACATAGCCAAGTTTCAGTGGTTGATGAGTACTCATTTGACCTTCAGTAGGAGTAATCAGCCCCAAAATTAGCTTCACTAGCGTTGACTTGCCAGCGCCATTAGGTCCAATAAGGCTTACGGTTTCATTGACCGCAATATCGATATTAATATGTGATAGTAAACGTTGTTGCCCAATATGGTAGCTGATATTGCTTAAGCTCAGCAGCTTGCTTGTATTATTCATCAGATGACCGCGCCTATGGATAGGGAGTGGGTTTAAATATAAGAGTCAGCTCATTGTCTACTGACACGATTGGCAACGACCGCTCAGCTCAATCACACTACGAACAACGGTAAAGCCAATATCTTGCTCAGCAAAGCTCATCATTTCTTGTACGGGTAAGCTGCTACATTCTTGCACGCGCTGGCACTGCTCACAGATCAAGAACGCTGCAGTATGCTGAGCGCGCGGATGACAGCAAGGTACATAGGCGTTAATAGAGGTCAGTTGATGAATCAAACCTTCCGCTAATAAAAACTCTAGACTACGATACACCGTTGGTGGCGCCACATTCTTTGCAGCATCCGTCTCATTATCATTGTTTGATAAACGCATTTGCTGTAATTGGGTGATTAAGTCATAAGCGCCAACCGGCTTATTGGCTTGTAATATCAGCCTATAAACCTGTTGCCGTAAGGGCGTAAAGCGCACACCACGTAACCGAGATTGCTCTTTTGCTGCTTCTAAACGCTCACTTACATCATGTGGCGTAAAATCTTGCACACCGTGCGAATGTTCGCATGTCGAGGAAGTAAGGGACATAGTACAAGCTCCTAAAAAATATGACGCCTTTTTATGATGGCGTTCTTTATTGTTATAGTATAACATAATGAAATAAGAAACAGACAAGTTGCCTTAACTTAATAATAAAGAACCTACTATGAATTTATCTTTCAGCTATTCTTTACGCTTAATCATTATAATACAGCGACTGCTTATTACGGGCCTAGTAGCGTTAGGCTGTTTAACGCTGAGTGCCCAAGCCGCTACCGTCAGTGTGAGTAATTATCCGCTGTTCCTGTTGAGTCAGGCGGTGACTCAAGGCGCACCATCCGCTGAACAAATACTCGATCCGAGTGAAGTCGGCCATCATGGCAGTATCAGTCCGGGCGATATCAAAACGATTCAGGATAGTACGTTTGTTGTATGGTTTGGCGCCTCACTAGAACACAACTTAGCCACCAGTTTAGATAAAGCGCCTAATGCCATCTCATTATATGCCTTTGATGCTTTTAATCGGCATCCATTACGCGATGTCAAAGGTCAGCCTATCAAAGGTACATTAGATCCTCATATCTGGCTTGATCCTGAAAACGCCAAAGCGATTACTCGCGCATTAGCGGTGATTCATAGTCATGCTAATCCGCAATACAAGTCGCTTTATCAAGCCAACACAAAGAAATTCGCACAACGTATGGACGAGGCAGTAGCGGCACAAAGCAAGCTAGGGGGAAAAGCGCGAAAAGCTCAACCTTACTGGGCTTATCATGATTCTTATCAGTATCTAGAGCGCGCTACTCAGTTGCAATTCGCAGGTAGTTTGAGTGTTGATGAAGACCTAGCGCCCAAAGCCAGTCAACTGCGCTGGCTCAACGAGCACCGTCCATCTAAAACGATGTGTATAGTGACGCAAAGTGAACCGGCCAAAGGCTTGCTTGCTAAACTACAACCAGTGAAGAGTACACTACAATCGGAAGACATGAGTGCCAGTAAAGACTTTGTCAGTGGTTGGCAGATGATGGCACAGCAAATCCGCCAATGCATATCGTAAAAGCTCTTTTTGAAAATATGATTTGGCAATGATAAGCCAGTAGTTCAAATACTTGTTAGGTCAAACGTATATAACACTTAAATCACAATATAATAAATCGGTTTAATAAACTATTAGCTGTACTTTATTAACTTTATAGAGAGCTTTTCGTTACTGTACAGTCAAATGCTTGATAAAAGGCATATTTTACTTGCTTAAAAGCGACTCGCTCCTTATAATGAGGGCGTTTTATTTTGGTTGAAAGATAACGCCTATATGGTGAGCCACTCGCGCATAACAGTGTCGCAAGCAAGCTACATTATCCCCAAGTTGTAGGGTTATAGGAATATCAATGACCAAGCCTGCCAAACGCACGCAAAAAGATAAAATTGGCATCTATCTTAAACGCCAAGCATGGATATTATTTATCCTCATTATTATTGCTTGGATGATAGATACGATATGGCTGCATAGTGAGCTTACTATCGCAAAAAGCACCGCTATTGGTGCCTTGCTCAGTTTTTCTACTCAAGCAGTTTTTGCTTTTTTTATCTTTTGGTATACCGGCTATCGCGCGCGCTTACATATCGTTAGCCAGCTTTATCGGGGTCAGATGGCAAAGTGGCTATTGACCGTGTTTGGTTTCGCACTAATTTTTATTACCGTACAACCCCTATCAGCGCCAGCGCTTTTTATCGGTTTTATGGTAATGCAAATTAGTCACAGTTGGATGTTGTGGCATATACGCTAGTGTAGATAAAGGATAGCTATTTGATAGTTACCTTATTGAGTGCACTGAGCTCGTCACCCTGCTGTCCAACTTCTCTATGACTGATTAGTAAGTCAAAATACAATCATTGCCTTAAAATAGCAGCGATAATAGTGATATAAATTTCTAATATAAAAATATAAACCGCTATTTGTGGATAGGGAAGCGTTAATTAAACGTTTATTACCCTTTATAATTAAATGCTTACAATTTAATTAGTGACCCAAAGCTGTGTGGTTTAAGGCTATTCATAGCTAACTTATTCATACAGTAGATAAAAAAGTCATAATTGACTTTACACGAATACAACGCTGCATTAATATAGGCGGCTAAATATCTTGCTTACGTGCGCTGTATTAAGCGTTTATCGTGACAAAACGGGCGAAGCAAAAAAATATGATATTTTACTGCATACATTAAAGGGCCATTAATGAATAATGATAAGCCCTTTTTTGATAGCTAAAATTTATCATCAGCTAGCAAATTTAGCATAAGTAACAGAACTATGGGTTGGGTGTTATTGTTTAAAGAGATGCTTTAGCGTGGTTTGTTTATCTGCATTGAAACAATGCAGCCGCAAGCGTTAAAGACCTCATCAGATGACAACCGTATTTTTTGGTAGTTGAGTAAATCGTTGACTAATAAGAAGCTTATATTATGGCAGGCGAGCAAACAACCACAGACTATATCTCTCATCATTTAACGAACTGGACGTACGGCTATCTGCCGGGCGAAGGTTGGAAAGTTGCCTATACTGCCGAAGAAGCAGGGTTAATGGGCTTTAAAGCGATCCACCTTGATTCTATGCTTTGGTCAATTGGTTTGGGCATTGTTTTCTGCGCCATCTTCTGGATGGTCGCTAGAAAAGTCACTTCAGGCGTGCCGGGTAAGCTGCAAACTGCGGTTGAGATGATCGTTGAGTTCGTTGATAACAACGTTCGCGACTCTTATAGTGGCACCTCAAAGCTGATCGCGCCCTTGGCGTTGACCATTTTTGTGTGGATATTCTTAATGAACTTGATGGATTTACTACCTGTCGATTTTATTCCTATGATTGCTGGCCAAATCGGCGCCATGATGGGACATGACCCGCATCATGTATTCTTTAAGATTGTTCCAACCACGGATCCTAATATCACGCTTGGCATGTCATTCTCTGTCTTTGCGCTGATTCTATTTTATAGTATCAAAGAAAAAGGGTTGGGCGGCTTTGTTGGCGAGCTAACATTGCATCCGTTCAGTACCAAAAACCCTATCTTACAAATTATTTTAATACCCATCAACTTTATCTTAGAGTTTGTTACTCTGATAGCCAAGCCTATCTCTTTAGGTTTACGACTATTTGGTAACATGTATGCTGGTGAGTTGATTTTCATACTGATTGCCCTAATGCCATTTTGGATTCAGTGGGCGTTATCAGTGCCGTGGGCTATTTTCCACATCTTAATTATTACCCTCCAAGCGTTCGTATTTATGATGCTGACCATAGTTTATATGTCACTTGCATCATCAACTGAACATTAATTAGACATTCAATAGGTAAATGAGGATACATCCATGGATCCAGTATTAGGTGGTTACACAGTTATCGCAGTAGCACTACTTATCGGTT
>NZ_JBAQQF010000006.1:0-58183 GCF_049295055.1 Psychrobacter sp.
GATTGATTAGATTAAAGGAGTCAACTTATGGCATTAACGCTAGAGCAAAAACAACAAGTTGTGGCTGAAGTGTCTGAAGTTGCTGCTAATGCTTACTCAGCAGTAGCTGCCGAATATCATGGTATTGGTGTTGCAAAGCTTACTAAGCTACGCGAACAAGCCCGTGAAAAAGGCGTCGTTTTGAAAGTGGTAAAAAATACCCTAGCAAAACGTGCGTTTGAAGGCACTAAGTTTGAGAGCATGTCAGACCGTATGACTGGTCCATTACTTTTGGCTTTCTCTATGGAAGATTTGGGATCTGCTGCTCGAGTCGTTTTCGACTTTAGCAAAGATAACAAAGCTTTAGAGACCAAATTGGTATCAGTCGGTGGTGTTGTTTATGGTCCAGAAGAGCTAGAGCGCGTATCGAAGCTTCCAACTCGCGACGAAGCACTCTCTATCTTGATGGCTACTATGAATGCACCAGTTACCAAGCTTGTTCAAACTATGAACGCTGTTCCTAGTAAGCTTGTTCGCACGGTAGCAGCAATCAAAGACGCAAAAGAAGCGGCATAATTGCTTGTTTTAACGTAACTTTGACATCGCCGATTGCACTTTATTGCTAACCCTATTTGAAAATTTAGCAAGCAATCCAAGCGATATTAAAATCAATTAATTTTTATCAGATAACGGAGAGTTCTCATGGCACTATCTAAAGATGACGTGTTAAACGCAATCGCTGAAATGTCAGTAATGGATATCGTTGAATTAATCAGCGCTATGGAAGAAAAATTCGGCGTAACTGCTGCTGTTGCCGCTGCTGCACCTGCTGCTGCCGGTCCTGCTGCTGCTGCTGAAGAGCAATCAGAGTTTGACGTTGTTCTTGCCAGCTTTGGCGAGAAGAAAGTTGGCGTAATTAAAGCCGTACGTGAAGCTACTGGTCTTGGCTTGAAAGAAGCGAAAGATTTGGTTGAAAGCGCTCCAGCTCCAATCAAAGAAGGCGTAAACAAAGCTGAAGCTGACGAGTTGAAAAAGAAACTTGAAGAAGCTGGTGCAACTGTTGAACTAAAATAAGCCTCGCTTATCTTAGTGTTGTACAAAAAAAGCTGGTAATGCCTTGCATTGCCAGCTTTTTTTTATTATAATTCGTAGCTTGACCTTTTGTGTCTGCCAACAGTCGCATGCAACATCACGGTGGATACCCATCAAAAGGACAGACGATAGCTATGCAAGTAAACACAGCGCAAGCACACTTAGTAATTTTTGAAGTCAGTTAATATAAGCTAAACGTCGATCGATGTTTGGCGTTTTTTTGTGTCCGCATGCTTTCCTATTAACACTATAGTTTGTATTGATTTTAACAGTCATTGCCTAAAATTTATAGTTACTCCAATTAGCATTAATTCTGAAACGTTATAAATCTTAGGTTATTTATTTAGCATGGTTTTACTGTCAGTAGGTAGGCTCGTAGACGGTAGATATCAGCGACGATATTACTTATGATGGTAGATAGTGAGTAGTTTGCTGTTTAGTGCTAGATAGTTTAAGAATTGAATTTTATAGGCAACACCCTTGTTTAAGATATCAACAACGCTTTAAAGGTATTACCCACACTTTAAGTGAATTTATCAACAGAATCAATAGTATTTAAATACCAGTGCTTGGTTGTAAGTATTATAGAGTGTACGACATTGAAATTTGCAATGTCAGCACCCATATAGGCATGTTTAGATGCCGATTTTACGCTTAAATAAGCTGGGTTAATCATGCACTATACGCGTGAATTAATCATCAGTCATTAAATGAGCAGGAATAACCGTTTTATATTATCGTTTACGTCGCCAAGTTTGCATAATATTAATATCAACTAATATTGATGCACGCTGGCCACGCTTTCAATTTGTTTCCACGTTTACTGTAAGGACTCTCGATGGCATATTCTTATACTGAAAAAAAGCGTATTCGCAAAAGTTTTGCTGAATTGCCTACTGTGATGGACATTCCCTATTTGTTGTCTATCCAAGTAGATTCTTATGAGCAATTTTTGCAAGAGCATAAAAAGCCAAAAGCTCGTGAGAATACTGGTTTGCAAGCTGCGTATTCCTCTATTTTCCCAATTGAGAGTCACTCTGGTAATGCAGAGCTACAATTCGTTGAATATTATCTAGGCACGCCTGAGTTTGATGAGCGTGAATGTATTCTACGTGGCTCAACGTTTGCTGCGCCTATGCGTGTTAAAATCCGCTTAATTATCAAAGATAAAGATAGCAAAGATAAAGATAGCAAAGCGGCTATCAAAGATATCCGTGAGCAAAGCGTTTATATGGGCGAGATGCCATTGATGACCGCTAACGGTACCTTTATTATCAATGGTACTGAGCGTGTTATCGTGTCACAGTTACATCGCTCACCTGGCGTGTTCTTTGATCATGATAAAGGCAAGTCGCATTCAAGTGGTAAGGTGCTTTATAACGCTCGCATCATTCCTTACCGTGGTTCATGGCTTGATTTTGAATTCGATGCTAAAGACTTAGTTTTTGCTCGTATTGACCGTCGTCGTAAATTATTGGCGTCAATTATCCTGCGTGCACTAGGTTTAAGCACTTCTGAGATTTTAGATCTGTTCTTTGAAAAAGTAGCCGTTTATAAAGGCGAAGAGCAGTTTGAAATTGATCTGGTTGCTGATCGTTTACGTGGCGAAATGGCGCAGTTTGATATCGTCACTCCTGAAGGTGATGTGGTTGTCGAGCAGGGCAAACGTATTAATGCCCGTCGTATTCGTCAGCTTGAAGAAGCTGGTATGACCAAAATTGCTGTGCCTGATGAATACTTGTATGAGCGTATCTTGGCAGAAGATATCATCGTTAATGATGAAGTCATTGCTAAAGCCAATACGTTGATTGACCATGAATTATTGGTTAAGTTAAGCGCGTTTGAAGCCAGTGATTCTATTAAAGAGTTCAGTATTTTATTCACCAACGATATCGATCAGGGCAGTTATATTGCCGATACGTTACGCGCTGATAGTACCTCAAGCCGCGAAGAAGCGTTGGTTGAGATTTATAAAGTCATGCGTCCAGGTGAGCCACCAACGATCGAAACCGCTGAGAAATTGTTTGACAGCATGTTCTTTAACGCTGATCGTTATGACTTATCAAATGTCGGTCGTATGAAATTTAACCGCCGTTTAGGTCTTGACTTTGTAGATACGGACGACGCTGATATCCAACGTGAACGTAGTGTATTGACCAATGCCGATATCGTCAACGTCCTAAAAGAGCTGATTGAGATTCGCAATGGTCGCGGCGAAGTTGATGATATTGACCATTTAGGTAACCGCCGTATTCGTTCAGTAGGCGAGATGGCAGAAAACCAATTCCGTGTGGGTCTAGTACGTGTTGAACGTGCGGTTAAAGAGCGTTTAAGCTCAGCTGAATCTGATAACTTATCGCCACAAGACTTGATTAACTCAAAGCCTGTTGCGGCTGCGGTTAAAGAATTCTTTGGTTCAAGCCAGTTATCACAGTTTATGGATCAGAATAATCCATTGTCTGAAGTGACGCATAAGCGTCGTGTTTCAGCTTTAGGACCCGGTGGTTTGACCCGTGAACGTGCAGGTTTTGAAGTACGTGACGTCCATGATACGCATTATGGTCGCGTATGTCCGATTGAAACTCCTGAAGGTCCAAACATTGGCTTGATTAACTCACTAGCGACCTTTGCTAAAACTAACAGCTTTGGCTTTTTAGAGACGCCTTATCGCCGTGTGGTTGATGGAAAAGTAACAGACGTTATTGAATATTTATCAGCGATTGAAGAAGTCGGTACAGTTATCGCACAGGCTGATTCACCAGTGACCGCTGATGGTGCCCTATCTGATGAAATGGTCAGTGTTCGTAGCTATGGTGAATTTGTCCGTATGCCACCAGAAAAAGTGACGCATATGGATGTGTCACCAAGTCAGGTAGTATCGGTAGCCGCTGGTTTGATTCCGTTCCTAGAGCATGATGATGCTAACCGTGCCTTGATGGGCTCGAACATGCAACGTCAGGCGGTTCCTACACTACGTGCTGATAAGCCGTTAGTGGGTACAGGTATGGAACGTCACGTTGCGCGTGACTCTGGTGTTTGTGTGATCGCTAAGCGTGGCGGTGTGATCGAAGACGTTGATGCTTCACGTGTTGTGGTTCGTGTGAATGAAGATGAGATGATTGCTGGTGAAGCCGGTATTGATATCTATAACTTAGTTAAATATACCCGTTCTAACCAAAACACTTGTATCAACCAACGTATTATCGTGAACCAAGGTGACGAAATCGCTGTAGGCGATATCTTAGCTGATGGTCCGTCAACGGATCTTGGTGAGTTGGCATTGGGTCAGAACATCCGCATCGCATTTATGCCATGGAATGGTTACAACTTCGAAGATTCTATTCTTTTATCTGAAAAAGTTGTGAAAGAAGATCGTTTTACTACCATCCATATTCAAGAATTGACTTGTGTGGCGCGTGATACCAAGCTAGGTACAGAAGAGATTACTGCGGATATTCCAAACGTTGGTGAAGCGGCTCTATCAAGTCTTGATGAAGCAGGTATCGTTTATATCGGTGCTGAAGTTGATGCTGGTGATATCTTAGTTGGTAAAGTGACGCCGAAAGGTGAGACGCAACTAACGCCAGAAGAGAAATTGCTCCGGGCTATCTTTGGTGAAAAAGCCGCTGATGTAAAAGACACCTCATTGCGTGTACCAACATCAAGCAAAGGTACGGTTATTGACGTACAAGTCTTCACCCGTGACGGTGTTGAAAAAGATGCGCGTGCACGTGCCATCGAAAAGTCACAGCTTGACAGCTATCGTAAAGATTTGAAAGAAGAGCTACGCATCTTTGAAGCTGCAGCACGCGGCCGTATTGGTAATCTTCTAGATGGTCAAAAAGTCAGTGGTGGTTCTGGTCTAAAAGCTGGTACCGTCATGGCATTGGCTGATATGAAAGATATGAGCCTTGAGACCTTGCTTGATATACAGCCTGTTGAAGAAGAAATCTCTGAGCGTCTAACGCAAATTGCAGAATACTTAGTCGATAAGCAAAAAGACATTGACAGCAAGTTTGCTGAGAAAAAACGTAAATTGACGGCAGGTGATGACTTGCAACATGGCGTGCAAAAAATCGTTAAGGTTTATCTAGCGGTTAAGCGTCGTATCCAGCCTGGTGATAAAATGGCTGGTCGTCATGGTAATAAAGGGGTTGTCTCGCGCATTATGCCGGTTGAAGACATGCCTTATGACGAGCATGGCAATACGGTTGACATCGTATTGAACCCGCTTGGTGTACCATCGCGTATGAATATCGGTCAGGTACTAGAAACGCATTTAGGTATGGCGGCGAAAGGCCTCGGTGAGAAAATCGACGGTATGCTCAAAGCCCAAGCAGCAATAAAAGATTTGCGTGATTTCCTAGACCAAATCTATAACAAAGTTGGCGGCGAGCAGGTTGATCTCGATAGCTTAACTGATGATGACATCATGGCGCTAGCAGATAACTTACGTGACGGTGTACCGATGGGTACGGCAGTATTTGATGGTGCACATGAGCATCAAGTCAAAGATTTGCTTGAGCTTGCTGGTATGGCACGTGATGGTCAGCAAACCTTGTACGACGGTCGTACTGGTCAGAAATTTGATCGTAAAGTAACGGTCGGCTACATGTATATGCTTAAACTTAACCATTTGGTTGATGACAAGATGCATGCGCGTTCAACGGGTTCATATTCGCTAGTCACGCAGCAACCATTGGGCGGTAAAGCTCAGTTTGGTGGTCAGCGCTTTGGTGAGATGGAAGTCTGGGCACTAGAAGCATATGGCGCGACTTATACTTTGCAAGAGATGCTAACTGTGAAGTCGGATGACGTTGAAGGCCGTACACGTATGTATAAAAACATCGTTGATGGTGAGCAGTATATGGATCCAGGTATGCCTGAATCGTTTAACGTATTGACCAAAGAAATCAAATCACTGGGTATCAATATTGAGTTAAAACAAAGCAACTAAATCCGTTGTTTAACTTAGTTGTTAACTAAAGGCAGTATGCTGATTGCTGCTGCTTTTAGTGATTTGTCTCAACCCTATTCATTGCCTTCATTCATCCTAACCGCGCCGCCATGATAATAGTGACAACGCTAGCAGATGATTATAAAGATAACGGAGAAGCAACTTGAAAGATTTACTCGATATCATGCAAAGCCCTACCGGCAACGGTAACCAAGAGTTTGACAGTATTCAAATTACTTTGGCCTCACCTGACGTGATCAAATCATGGTCGCACGGTGAAGTTAAAAAGCCTGAAACGATTAACTATCGTACCTTTAAACCTGAGCGCGATGGTCTTTTTTGTGCCAAAATTTTTGGTCCAGTAAAAGATTTCGAATGTTTATGTGGTAAATACAAACGCCGTAAATTCCAAGGCGTTATCTGTGAAAAATGTGGTGTTGAAGTTACCACTGCTAAAGTTCGTCGTGATCGCATGGGTCACATTGACCTAGCGAGCCCAGTTGCGCATATTTGGTTCTTAAAATCATTACCAAGCCGCATTGGTCTATTGCTAGACATGACGCTTCGTGATATCGAACGCGTCCTGTATTTTGAAAGCTATATCGTTACTGAGCCAGGTTTGACTTCTTTAGAGAAGTATCAATTGCTTGATGATGAAGATTACTATAAAGCCCTTGAAGAGTTTGGTGATGAGTTCGTTGCCAAGATGGGTGCAGAAGCTATCCAAGACTTATTAAAAGACATCGATTTAGATATTGAGATTGATGAGCTGCGTGAAGCTATTCCACAAACAGGTTCTGAGACTAAGCTTAAAAAGATGTCTAAGCGTCTGAAGCTGTTAGAAGCTTTCCGTGATTCTCATAATAAGCCTGAATGGATGGTGATGACCATCTTGCCAGTATTACCACCAGATTTGCGCCCTCTAGTACCACTAGAAGGTGGTCGTTTTGCGACCTCAGATCTAAACGATTTATATCGCCGTGTCATTAACCGTAACAACCGTCTAAAGCGTCTGCTTGAGTTGAGTGCCCCTGATATCATCGTACGTAACGAAAAACGTATGTTGCAAGAGTCAGTTGATGCCTTGCTTGATAACGGTCGTCGCGGTCGTGCGATTACGGGTAGTAACAAGCGTCCATTGAAATCTTTGGCTGATATGATCAAAGGTAAGCAAGGTCGTTTCCGTCAAAACTTATTGGGTAAGCGTGTTGATTACTCTGGTCGTTCGGTCATCGTTGTTGGTCCAACGTTACGTTTGCATCAGTGCGGTTTACCGAAGAAAATGGCACTTGAGCTATTCAAGCCATTTACGTACAACAAGCTGTTATCTCATGGTTTAGCAACGACGATTAAAGCTGCTAAAAAAATGGTAGAACGCGAAGAGCCGCAAGTTTGGGATATGCTGGCCATGGTTATCCGTGAGCATCCAGTGCTCCTGAACCGTGCACCAACGCTTCACCGTTTGGGTCTACAAGCATTTGAGCCAGTATTGATCGAAGGTAAAGCGATTCAATTGCATCCATTGGTTTGTACAGCGTTTAACGCTGACTTTGATGGTGACCAAATGGCGGTTCACGTGCCATTAACCTTAGAGGCGCAGCTTGAATCACGCGCGCTTATGATGTCTACCAATAACATCTTGTCTCCTGCGAACGGTGAGCCAATCATCGTACCATCACAGGATGTGGTGTTAGGCTTGTATTACATCAGCCGTTCATCAGTCAATGCCAAAGGCGAAGGCATGATTTTTGCCACGGTCAATGAAGCATTGCGTGCGATTGGTTCAAACGATTTACATGTGAACGCCAAGATTAAAGTTCGTGTGACTGAAACGCATATCGATGAAGATGGTAATCATACCAAAGAGATAAGCCTAAAAGATACTGTAGCTGGTCGTTTACTGATTTGGAACATCATGCCTAAAGGTATGTCGTTTGATGAATGTAACGAAGAGATGACGAAGAAAAATATCTCTAAATTGATTAACTCTTGCTACCGTAAAGTAGGCGTCAAAGACAGTGTGATGTTCGCTGACCAATTGATGTATCTTGGTTTTGCTCAAGCAACATTATCTGGTGTGTCAATTGGTATCGATGACATGGTCATCCCGCCAATGAAAAAACAAATCATCGAAGTAGCTGAAGCTGAAGTTCGCGAAATCGAAGATCAGTTTGAGCAGGGTTTTGTGACCGCTGGTGAGCGTTATAACAAAGTAGTCGATATCTGGTCACGTACCAATGACAAAGTCGCTAAAGCGATGATGGACAACTTGGCCACAGATAAAGTAATCAATGCGCAAGGCGTCGAGGAAGAACAGAAGTCATTTAACTCTATCTTTATCATGTCAGATTCTGGTGCTCGTGGTAGTGCGGCGCAGATTCGTCAGTTGGCAGGTATGCGTGGTCTAATGGCTAAACCGGATGGTTCAATTATCGAAACGCCGATTAAAGCCAACTTCCGTGAAGGTTTGACCGTACTACAGTACTTCATCTCAACTCACGGTGCGCGTAAAGGTCTAGCAGATACGGCATTGAAAACGGCTAACTCAGGTTACTTGACGCGTCGTTTGGTTGACGTGGCACAAGATTTGGTTATTACTAGCGAAGATTGTGGTACTGAGCAAGGCTTGCTCATGAAACCACATATTCAAGGTGGTGAAATCATTGAAAAGCTAGGTGAGCTGGTGCTTGGTCGTGTGACTGCACGTGATGTATCTTACAACGATGACGAATCAAAAATCTTGATTCCATCAGGTACCTTGATCGATGAGCATTGGGTAAATGTGCTTGATAACAATGCAATTGATGATATCTGGGTACGTTCGGTCATTACTTGTGATATCGAACATGGTGTTTGTGCACAGTGCTATGGTCGTGACCTTGCTCGTGGTCATCAAGTCAATATCGGCGAGTCAGTCGGTGTTATGGCAGCGCAGTCTATCGGTGAACCTGGTACTCAGTTAACGATGCGTACTTTCCACGTAGGTGGAGCGGCGAGTTCTGCTTCTGTGGACAACAGCATCTCTGTACGTAGTGCTGGTCAAGCGCATTTTGAAAACATGAAAACGGTTCAACATACCGATGGTCATTTGGTTATCGTATCGCGTTCAGCTGAAATCGCCTTAACCGATGAGCTTGGTCGTGAGCGTGAGCGCTATAAAGTACCTTATGGTTCAAGCGTTCTTGTGCAAAACGAAGATCAGGTCGAAGGCGGTCAGACCATCGCTAAATGGGACCCGCACACGCATCCTATTATCACAGAATTCGCTGGTTCAGCACGCTTTAGTGATATTACTGATGGCTTGACTGCGACTGTGAAGGTTGATGATGCGACTGGTATGAGCTCATTTGAGATTCTAGCGACTCGTGACCGTTCAAGCTCAGCAAAAGACTTACGTCCGGCGATTATCTTGAATACGGACGAAGGTAAAGAAGTGGTTTACTTCTTACCGGCTGAAACCATTATTCGCGTGGGCGATGGTGAAAAAGTAGCAGCAGGTTCGATCTTAGGACGTGTACCACAAGCCTCTTCTGGTACCAAAGATATTACCGGTGGTCTACCACGTGTTGCCGATTTATTTGAAGCACGTCGTCCAAAAGACCACGCGATCATGGCAGAGATGTCAGGTGTCGTGAGCTTCGGTAAAGAGACTAAAGGTAAAAACCGCTTCATCATTACCAATGAAGATGGCGAGATTCATGAAGAGCTGATCCCAAAATGGCGTCAAATCAACGTCTACGAAAACGAGACAGTTGCCCGTGGTGAGGTTATCGCTGATGGTCCACAAAACCCGCACGATATCCTACGTCTAAAAGGACAAACCGCGCTTGCTGATTATATCGTCAACGAAGTACAGGACGTTTATCGCTTGCAGGGTGTAAAAATCAACGACAAACACATCGAAGTTATCATTCGTCAGATGTTACGTAAAGTTGAGATTACCGACGGCGGCGATTCAAGCCACTTTAAAGGTGATCAGGTAGAATACGCTGATATCAAAGCGTTGAATGCGAAGCTGGTTGCGGAAGATAAATTCCCAGTACAGTATGAGCGTCAATTATTGGGTATCACCAAAGCAAGCCTTGCAACTGAAAGCTTTATCTCAGCGGCATCGTTCCAAGAAACCACACGTGTCCTAACGGCTGCTGCGGTTACTGGTAAAGTCGATGAGCTACGTGGTCTGAAAGAAAACGTAGTCGTTGGTCGCTTGATTCCTGCTGGTACTGGTCTTGCTTATCATAAAGCACGTAAAGAAAAAGCGGAGCAAAAACTGCAAGATAAAGACTTAAACGCAGCGTTTGATATGACAGCCAGTACAGATAGCAAAGACTTTGCTAGCTTCGATGAAGCGTTTGCTCAAGAGCTTAATCAAGGCAATCATTAATTTAAATCACGTTCAATTGTTTCTATAAATAAAAAAGCCAGCCATGTTGCTGGCTTTTTTGCGCCTTTAACAAAGTGAAGAATAAATGGTTATTTTCTTAGGAAGTTATTTAAGAAAATAGTACACTGCAATAAAGTAACTTTATAAAACAGTTATGGCTGTTTAGATAATAGCTCATCATCATTAATAATTAAAAAGGATAAGGGCATGGCTGGTAAGACTCGTGTTGCTAAATATCAAGCTGACCGTACCAATCAAAAGCTATATTTTTGTCGTCTGGCTTGTCAAGCGGCGGCAAGTACTAACGATAAGCAGCACTATCAAGCGCATTGTGAGACGGCTATTTTCCATTTGTATGGTACTTTTTTGGCCTTTCTACAAGAGCTTGGTCACTTTTATAATTTAACATTAGCGGCACCAACGCTGTCAGATATTGAAGATTTGCTCAGTGAGCGCACTCAAGTATCGCCAGAAGTACAGCGCTTACAACAGCTACAACAACAGGGATTCTTAGCAAATATAGAGCACGCGTACCAGCGTTGTTTATATGCCGTGATAGCTGATCCTGTAATCGATGAACAGGTAAATAGGGGCGCAACAGAGTCGCCTGATCTTATTGTAAATGTCGTTACATTATCGAATCAGTGGTTACCGGATGATGCGACCATACGTGAATGGCGTCAGCAGTTTTTGGAGCTGATTGAGCAACTACGTGCTGGTATGGTGGAATTTTAAGAGGACAAATAAAAGGCTTGCTCAGTAGATACTGAACAAGCCTTTTATTGAATAACTACTTTTATATTATCAGCCGTATATTTATTCTGGCATTGCTGGCATACGTTCTACTGGTGTTGGCGATAATGGTTTTGGTTTTTGCGCTAAGCTATCACTATTACGATTGTTATTAGGCTTAGCTACCGGTTTAGCTTGCGGTGTTTCCACAGGTCTAGGGGTAGGCGGTTGGCGTTGTTGTGTGGTGGTTTTGACGGGTTTATCTGATTTGCCTATATCGGTATTTTCGTCTTCAAGATCGATAACCCCTTCATCCATCATTTCTATAATGCTTTGCTTTTGTTTTTTAGACTTGGCTCGGTTATTAATAGACACCCACTGATTGGGAGTGTCTTTAAGTTGGGCTTTCATAAAGTCCATCCAGACCGGTAACGCTGCTACGCCACCATACTCGCGTCGACCAAGCGTTGAGGGCTGATCAAATCCCATCCATACGACCGTTGCATTAGTAGGATGGAATCCTGCAAACCAGGCATCTTTTGCGTCGTTGGTGGTACCAGTCTTGCCACCAATATCGTCACGTCCCAAAGATTTTGCCTTAAAGGCTGTACCACGCTGTACCACATCACGTAAGATATCTGCCATCTCAAAAGCTACTCTCGGTTTTAAAATACGCGGTGCTTGTTCTGCCCGCACATACTGTATAACAGGCGCTTTTAGACGATCCGACCCTGGACTGGCATCATAAATGCTCAAATCAACTTCTTTACTATCTTTAGAAGTATTGTCGCTACTATTTGCATCTACATTTAAATCAGCATCTAGGTTTTCATTTAACGCTTGATCTTTAGAGTCAGATTTTTTATTACTAGAATCAGCTGCTTTACTATCGCTTTCTGTTTTACTATCGCTTTCTGTTTTCGCATCAAAATCTTCGAGAAGTTTTTTGTTGGTGTCGTCAAGCAGTTCATTGAAGCATAAGGCGCAAGCTTGCTTGGGATTTGCCTGAAATAACAGCTTGTTATTATAGTTATAAATTTGTTCGATAAAATAAGGCTGAATACGATGACCACCATTTGCAAAGGTGGCGTAAGCGGTCGCCATTTGTAATGGAGTTGCTTGACCAGCACCTAAGGCTAAAGACAAAGTGGTTGGCAGCTTTTCTTTATCGAGTCCAAATTCATCCAAGAGGTTGCGCGCATCAGAAATACCAATAGCTTGCAATAAACGAATAGAAACCAAGTTGCGTGATAAATATAGTCCGCGGCGTAGGGTAATATCCCCTAAAAAACGACCATCAGAGTTTTTAGGTTTCCAGTCACCTACTTGAATCGGGCGGTCTGAAACGATACTATCTGGACGATAGCCCTTTTCTAGGGCAGCGGTATAGACAAGTGGTTTAATGGTTGAACCTGGTTGGCGCCAGCCTTGAAGGGCACGATTGAATTTACTATGGTTAAAATCGAAGCCACCAATTAATGCTCGAACGGCGCCCGTTTCAGGATTTAAAGAAACCAAGCTACCTTGAACCTTAGGTATTTGTCCCAACTGCCAACCACCATTCGTAGTAGGTAGCAGGCGAATAATATCATTTTTACTGACAATTTGGCTGGCATTACTAGGGGAGTTACCAATACGATTCGCAGAAATATATTTGCGCGCCCAGCTCATACCAGACCAGTTGACCGTGATACTTTCACCTGAGAGCATAGTAGCTTCAAAACTTTGAGAGTTAACCTTAGTCACTTTAGCAGGCGACATGTTGCTATAGCGGCGGAAGTTCTCAAGTGGTTCGTCATTTGCTTCAGCACCGCGCCAACCATGGCGATGCTCATAAGCAACCAAGCCAGCCAGTACCGCCGCTTCAGCATCTGTCTGTGCTTTACTATCAACGGTAAGACGCACACGCCAGCCGCCATGCATGACTTGCTTACCATAACGGTCAACCAGTGCAGAACGTGTCATTTCCGCCAAATAAGGCATATTAACATCAAGCTTTTCTTTATAAAGGTTAATACCGATTGGAGAGTTGATGCCCTCGTCACGTTGGGCTTTATTAATGTAGCCCAATTCATACATGCGTCCAATAATCCAGTTACGCCGTGTGAGCGCGCGACTAGGGTTAGCAACCGGATTATATTTAGAAGGTGCTTTGGGCAACCCTGCCAACATGGCCATTTCGGCAATGGTAAGGTTTTCTAGCGATTTGCTATAATATTTTTTAGCAGCGGCGCGAATACCGTAAGCGCCTTCTCCTAAATAAATTTTGTTGACATAAAGGGTGAGAATATCGTTTTTACTCAACTCGTCTTCAATTTTACGAGCTAGAAACAATTCTGTAAGCTTGCGATTTAAGGTGCGCTCTGAGCTTAAAAAGTAGTTTTTGGCGACCTGCATGGTAATGGTTGAGCCGCCCGTTTGGCTATCATCGTCGGTTACTACTTCAGTAACAGCACGACCAAGTCCTTTAATGCTAATACCACTATGTTGAAAAAATGAGGCATCTTCTGCTGCCAAAAAAGCGTGCGTCAAATCTTCCGGTATCTCATTAAAGGTAATTGGTAGCGATAGGCGATTGCCATACTGCCCAATCAACTTGTCATCACTACTATAAATCTGTAATGGCATCTCTAATTTTGCTGTTTTAATTTCTTGAGTACTGGGCAAGGTTGGCGATAAATACATCGCCATGCCATAGAAACCAATAGGTACAGCGAGCGCCAAGATAACCGCTAACGCCAAACAAGCGATGAAAAGCCCCACCAAAAAGTGAATGAGACGAAAGGTAGCATTTTTTTTGGTCATAATCAGACTTATCAATTAAAATTTGCAACAGGTATGGCATTATACCTTGAACAAAATAGGCAAGTAATAATAAATGTGTAAGTTATCCTTGATAGATAATTTAAATGCTTGAATCTATCTGTTAAGTAAAGTATTGTACTAAATTATTACAAATAACTATCAGATTGTACACTTAACATAAGGTATAGAGTTTGTGAGGCTATTTACTTCTAAGAGTCGACATTTAATTGGCGTGGATATTTCTACCACCTCAGTAAAATTGGTTGACATACAGCGCCAACAAGGCGTTTTTCATTTAAAATCTTATGGTACTGAAATACTACCAGAAGGCGTAGTCGTCGACAAACTTATTATAGACACCGAAGCTGTAGGTAATACTATAGCAAGCTTAGCTAGACGTTGCCAAGCTTCGGGTAGCAGCGCTGCAACCGCAGTCTCAGGGTCAGCGGTGATTACTAAGATCATCGATATGGATATGGTGCTCAATGACGTAGAGCGCGAAGCTCAAATACGTCTAGATGCTGATCAATATGTGCCTTATCCACTAGAGGACGTTAACTTGGACTTTGAAGTATTGGGTCCCTCTCTTATAAATGACGATATGGTGCAAGTACTACTCGCCGCCTCGCGATCGGAAAACGTTGATCAAAGGGTTGACGCGTTAACCTTTGGTGGTCTGCAAACTAAAGTGATGGATATTGAGTCTCATGCAATCGAACGTGCTTTTGGTTTGATGGCAGATAGTCTACCAAATCTGCCGGATTTGGTGGCTTTAGTCGATATTGGGCACAATCAAACCACCTTATATATTGCTAAAAATGGTGAATTTATATATAGCCGTGAACAGTTATTTGGTGGCAGCCAGCTAACTGAGGCGATACAGAACCGTTATGGGCTATCGGCCGAAGAAGCAACTACTAGTAAACGTGAGCGTAATTTACCTGATGACTACTATCCTGATGTATTGACGCCGTTTATAGAAAATACTATCCAACAGATTACTCGTTCGTTGCAATTTTACTTCTCCTCTAGCCAATATAGCAGTATTGATCATGTGGTACTTGCTGGTGGTAGTAGCTCTATTGCCGGTCTCGCGGGTATGGCTCAACAGAGATTGGGCGTGCCTGTTAGCATAGCAAATCCATTCATCAACATGACCATTGCTCCGCATATCGATAATGAGCAGCTGGCGATTGATGCACCAAGCTTAATGGCCGCTTGCGGTCTTGCGTTAAGGAGCTTTGACTAATGGCTCGTATTAACCTATTGCCCTGGCGGCAAGAAGAACGCGCACGTCGCAATAAAGAATTTATCACTTTGGTGGTGGCAGTGACTCTACTTGCTCTACTGGCTGCATTCGCTTCTTGGAGCTATTTTAACAATCAGCTCGAAGAACAATTGAAGGCAAATGCACTGATTGAGCAAGAAAACGTCCTCTTAGATAAAGCATTGGTCGAGATTGATAGTTTGGAGCAGCGCCGTGAAGATATTATCTCACGTATGCAGGTTATCCAAGACTTACAAGGTCGACGCCCGGTACCGGTGCGCTTATGGGACGATCTTGCAAAGGCCATTCCTCCAGCATTGTATTTAAACAATTTAAAGCGTGAAGGTGATTTACTGACGTTGACCGGCCTTGCGGATAATCCAAACATCGTATCAAGCTTGATTCGTAATCTTGATGATAGTAAGTGGATGGGTGACTCGGCCGTTAGTAATATCCAGCAAAATATTACTGCTTATCAAGCTGCGCCTACTTTGGAAACCACAGTCACTACTGGTGAACAACCGCGTCCTATTTATCCTGAAGACAGTTATGTACAGTTTGTGGTCACGACTAAAGTACAGTCGGAGACGGCGGCACCTGTAGATGGCACTACTGGACCTGGAGGTGAGTTATGAAGCTGACCCGTAAAAAAACGCTAATCAAAACCAAAAAGACGGCGTTAAAATCGAAAAAACAGTTTGATTTAAATGAGTTTCGACGCAGTTTTGAGTCATTGGATTCTGAAAACTACGGCAGTTGGCCTCTTCCTGTAAAGGTCACCGTCATTGGATTTATCATTGCTCTGATTGCTGCTCTGTCATGGGCGCTACCGATTAGCAGTAAAATTGATGAGATTACAGCAGCTGAAAGTCAGCAGCAAACCTTACTTGATAGCTACCGTGAAAAAGAATCACGTGCGCGCCATCTAAAGGCCTATCAAGCACAAGTCATTCAGATGGAAACTGAGTTCAATACCTTACTCGACCAGCTACCCAAAGAAACCCGCGTATCAGAGTTAGTAGAGGGTATCAATATGACGGGCGTGGGCAGTAACATCCGTTTCCAAGATATTTCAGTAGAGCCTGAAATTGAAAATGAATTCTTCATTGAGCAGCCTATACGTATCGCTGCTTTAGGTGAATACCATCAGTTTGGTAGCTTTATCAGTGGTTTGGCGGCTTTACCGCGTATTATTACGATGCACGATTTTGAAGTCAGTAATCCACAGCCGACCTTAGATGTTTTACCAGAGCTTAATTTGGTGCTACAAACCAAAACTTATCGCTCAAAAGAAGCGGCTCCTGAAGGTGATGAAACGGTTGCTACTGCTGAAGCTGTTCCCACTGATGCTGCAGGAGGCAACTAATGACTATCCAAAAACTGTCTATGCCTAGATTAAAGTTACTGTTATTAAGCGCGGCTATTTTATCAATGACGGGTTGTACTGATCGTATTGGTTTGGCAGAGCAGGCGATGGCTGATATTCGTAATCAGCCAGCGCAGCCGATTGAGCCTCCGCCTAAAGCGGAACTGGTAGAAGACTTTGTTTATAGCGCCAGTGCGCAGCGTAGCCCATTTTTGCCACCAAGCTTAGTAAATGTGCAAGGTCCGACGACCTCTATTGATGGCGTGCGCCCTGACATAACCCGAGTCAAAGAACCGCTGGAACAATATGAGCTATCACAACTTACCTTTCGCGGTGTCGTTATTTCACCCGAAGGTCAGCAATACGCTTTAGTACAGCGTCCTGATGGTTCGGTTGCGAGTGTGAGAGTAGGTAATTATCTTGGAATAAATGACGGCCGTATTGTTGAAATCACGCCGACCCAAATTAACTTGATTGAAATTGTGCCAGATAGCCGTGCTGGGTTTGTTGAGAAACCCCAGTCACTGGTGTCCCCTATAAGCTAAGTCGGCAGATTTTTTGAGGAATAAATAATGACAGTACGCAATAACAAGGTAATGACGATGAGCAACCGCCTATCTTCTACTTTTGCCATCTCTGCATTGGCAATGAGTATGGTAGCAATAAGTAGCAGCGCCCATGCCGAACAGCGCATCAATAATGTCTCTGTCGTGCAGACTGCCCCAGCTGTAACGCAAATGCGTTTAGGATTTGCAGGCGCGCCAGTATTGCCTGCCGCTTACCAGTTAGATAATCCTAGCCGTTTGGTATTGGATTTTGAACAGGTACAAAACGGGCTTGCCAGTCGCTTTAATGAATATAATATCGGTATGATCAAGGACGTCACTACACTTAACAGTGATAGTACTACCCGTCTTATTGTTGGACTAAAACAAGCTGGCAACTATACCACGGCTATTGATGGCAATGAATTGTTGCTGACTATTACCGATCCTAATCGTCCAGTGATCGCGCCAGTAGTTACTCAAGTAATAACCAACGACCCTGTAAGAGATGTGCTAAATGGTAATACTGCCATCACGACTACAGCGATTGTTACCCCGATCGTAGAAAGTAGTAGTGTAGCAGTGACTCCTATTAAGACGACGGTAACAAAAACCCAAGTACCTGCTGACACTATGGTAGTACGAGTTAATCCCTTGTTAAGTCCACAACTTGCAGCCTCACAAGTGAGCAAGCAGTATAGTTATGACGGACTAAGCGCTGTTAATTTTGCAGCAGGGAATGACGGTGGCGGTAACGTGAGTATTGCACTTGCCAACGAAGCAATTCCAGTGGATGTTCAGCGCCAAGGTAATAAGCTAGTGGTACGCTTAACGGGTAGTACCGTGCCTAGAAATCTATTACGCCGCTTGAACGTTAACAGTGGTTTGGTTGATAGTATCGATACTAAAAATCAAGGTCAAAATGGTGTCATCACCATTAATATGAAAGAAGATTATGAATACCAAGCCTACCAGTCAGGTAATCAGTTAAACATCGGTATCAGGAAACCAGAGCTACTACGTGAGCCAACGCTCGAAGAAAAAGTTTATACGGGTGAAGCGCTATCTATGGAGTTTCAGGATGTCGAAATTCGTAGTGTGTTAGATATTTTGGCACAGTTTACAGAGATGAATATCGTCGCTAGTGATTCGGTTGCTGGTAATATCACCTTGCGCCTTATTAATGTACCTTGGGATCAAGCGCTTGATATTATCCTGAAAAGTAAAAATCTGGGCAAACGCGAAAATGGTAATGTGATTTTGGTTGCGCCCTCTACTGAGCTTGCGCAGCAAGAAGCTCAAGACCTTGCAGCACAGCAAGCCGTTGAATCTTATGCACCACTACGTACTGAATATATTCGTCTAAGCTATGCAAAAGCAGCAGATGTTTTGACGCTTATCTCTCAAGGTAGCGGAGGTTCTTCTTCTGGCGGCAGCAATACGGGTAACGCCAATACTGCTGATAACAATACCTTGTTGTCTAATCGTGGTACGGTAACGGTCGATGAGCGTACCAATACTTTGATTGTTAAAGATGTGGCAGCCAGTATTGAAAATATTCATAAGTTAATTAGCAAAATCGATATTCCTGTCCGTCAAGTTATGATTGAAGCACGTATCGTTAGTGCCAGTGATAGCTTTAGTAAAGAGATAGGGGTTCGTTGGGGTATCTTGTCAAACGGCGCCGCCAATAACCGCAACTTATTGGTTGGCGGCAGTAATCAAACCTTATGGGATTTAAAAGATTTTGATGTTCAGACAACGACAGTTAATGGACAAACGGTTTCTTATCCTAAATATGATATCAGCCGTCCTGATAACTTAAACGTCGACTTGGGTGTTGATAATCCTGCTGGCCGCATTGCTTTTGGTTTACTTGGTATCTCTGATTTTATGCTAGATCTTGAGTTATCAGCCATGCAAGCAGATAATCGTGGTGAAGTTATCTCTACGCCAAAGATTTTGACGGCTGATAAACAAACCGCAAAAGTATCATCTGGTACGCAGATTCCTTATCAAGAAGCATCGGCCAGTGGTGCCACTACTACCAGCTTTAAAGAAGCAGCATTAAGTCTAGAAGCCACGCCGAATATTACCCCAGATGGTAAGATTGGTTTGCAATTGTTAATCACTAATGGCACACCTACCATTATTAACAATCAGGTTGCTATCGCTGAGGATTCTATTTCAACCAACGTAATTGTTGAAGATGGTCAAACGATTGTATTGGGCGGCGTCTTTAAAAACCGTACCAACAATGGTGTCGAAAAAGTACCTTTCTTAGGCGACTTGCCTTATATTGGTCGCGCCTTCCGTAAGGATGTACGTAGCACTTCTAAAGAAGAGTTACTGATATTTATCACACCAAAACTGATCAATGATGGTATTAGTCGCTTAGATTAATAAGTAGTTAGTAATTTCTTAGTCAGAAAAAGCAAGCCTTAGCGCTTGCTTTTTTTATGGCTATGAGGATTACTATTTCTATGATTACAGAGATTTTACTAACAATAATCATCGCTCATTACTAGCCAGAATATCAATGACGTTGTATCATACCTAATTTAGCTGAGTGAGTACTATGGTTGAGGAATTACCGTCGGTATTTTTAGTAGGGCCGATGGGAGCAGGCAAGACCACAATTGGCAGATTACTGGCAAAGCAATTAGGACGACCGTTTGTAGACAGTGATTGGTATGTTGAGTCGCAAACGGGTGCTGATATTGCTTGGATATTCGCTAAAGAAGGCGAAGCGGGCTTTCGTGAACGTGAAACACGAGCAATAGATGAATTGACCCAGCAACCGCAAATTGTCTTAGCGACTGGTGGTGGCGCAGTAATGGCAGCTGAAAATCGTGAGTTTCTAAAGCAGCGCGGTATTGTTATCTATCTTAATGCGCCTGTTGATGTGCAAATGGCCCGTACCGCCAAAGATAAATCGCGACCTCTGCTACAGCAACCGAATCCCAGAAAAATATTACAAGCACTATATAGCGCTCGCGACCCATTATATCGGCAGGTGGCGCATATTATCATGCCGACGGGACATACTTATCCACGACATATGGTCAATCAGTTATTACAGCAGCTTAACTCGTTCTGCGCGTCTACGTCTGTCGATTCAGAACCTGAGAAAGATTGATGTTAAAAAATCGATATCCGGAAACAATGTGCTACATCAAATAAATTTTAGTTAAATTTCACTCATAAGACTTAAGGAAACTTTCATGGCAACGCCACTGTTTCATGCTGACTTGACAGTACATACGCAAAGTCATGACTATCCAATTGTTATTATTGAAGAAACAGCGACCGAGAACGCAGCGATAGATAACAAGACGATGGCAAGTCAAATTACCCCTTATATTGTGGGTCAGCAGGTATTGATTGTTACTAATGAGACGGTTGCGCCCTTGTATTTAAAAGCCTTGAAGGAGCCGTTAGAAGAGCAGTTTACCGTTCGGGTTTGTGTACTGCCAGATGGTGAGCAATATAAAAATCAGACCAGCATTAACCAAATTTATGATGCGCTAATGGCAGCGCACTTCAATCGTGATGTGACGCTTATCGCGCTTGGTGGCGGTGTGGTTGGTGATATGACAGGTTTTGCGGCGGCAAGCTTTATGCGCGGTGTGAATTTTATTCAAATTCCAACCACATTACTGTCGCAAGTAGACTCAAGCGTCGGTGGCAAAACGGGCATTAATCATCCGCAAGGTAAAAATATGATTGGTGCATTTTGGCAGCCGCAAATGGTATTGGCTGATATGAGTACGCTCAAGACTCTACCAGCGCGAGAGTTATCAGCAGGATTGGCTGAAGTCATCAAATACGCCCTCATTATGGATGTGGATTTTTTGACATGGCTTGAGCACAATCTGCCGGCAATGATGGCATTGGACTTAGCGGTACTTGGCGAAGCGGTAAAACGCTGCTGTGAATATAAAGCCCATATCGTCGCCCAAGATGAAAGAGAATCAGGTGTAAGAGCGCTATTAAACTTTGGTCATACGTTTGGTCATGTGATTGAAACACATGAAGGCTATGGCAACTGGCTGCATGGTGAGGCGGTCGCTGCTGGTATGGTGCAAGCCGCTGAGCTATCACAGAGAATTGGCTGGTTAACTTGTGATGAAGTTGCCCGCGTTAAGCGCGTGTTAGCCTTAGCCAATTTACCCATCACGCCACCGCCTATCGAGGTAAAGACGGCTTTAGGCTTGATGGGTCATGATAAAAAAGTGAAACAAGGACAAATCCGGCTTATTTTGCTAAAATCATTAGGTAAGGCGGTCATAACCAGTGATTTTGATACACAATTACTGACTGAGGTGTTGTCAAAACATCACTTGCAAGGTACGGAAGCAAGTATCTTCTAAATGGCTGCTAGCAAATAGCCATTCAAAGTAGGCAGTTTGGTCTTATCTTTATCTGAACGTGTTTTCTATGAGCGCTAAGCACACATTCTAAGTATATCTTTACCAAGGACATCCCCATGGCAGCATCCCGCTCGACGACTCGCACCGCTAGCCAATCCTACCGCCGTCAAGCATTGATTTGGCTGATAGCGACCTTGCTGTTGGGCGTGTTTACTGCTTTAGTATGGATGTTTAGTCAAACACCAGCGATGGGTGCCAAAATTGAAAATGCCCCAATATCAGCGCCACAACCATTGAGCGCTGAGCTTGAACAGCCGTTAAAAATCGAATCATTGCATGAGCTTGATACCGATGTGCAGCCGATTAGTTTTGATGAAACTATTCGTGATCTGCGCAGCTATCCTGATGAGTTTAAAGATAAGCGTTATCTGCTTGCTAACAAAGGCAAGTGGACCGTACAGGTGATGAATGTCGCTGAAAATGATGTGATTGTCAGTTACTTAGAAGGTCGTGAAGATCGTAGTAAGTTTGCCTATTTTCGCTATCTTGATGAAAACGAGCAAGTACGTTATATGCTGACTTATGGGCTAATGAGCAGTCCACAAGAAGCAGTGGGGGCTGCCAAGCTGATAGACTTTAAGCTCCCTGCTAATGTACGGGTATTGCCTGAGGATATTAATCGCTACGTCAGTATTATCGATAATTATGAACGCCCTGACCCTGTCAAAGACTTAAGCGCTAAACGCACGCGTTCAGTGAATTTGCGACCGACCAAACGAGAAGTACCGGTTCGTCAGCAAACCAATAACGATACTGACCAAACAGCAAGCAATACTGCCAATCGCAATGCTCAAGAAGCTGCTAATCAAACCAATGCTGAGAGCATTCGCCAGTCAGTCGATACCTCTGAGACCTTATCGGTCAATGAAGAGCGTATTGTCGGTACAGATGAGCAAGCACCTGCTATCTCAACGCCTAAAAATGTAGATAATACCCGTAAGCCTGAGCAAGACAGCAAAAAGCCAGCAGCGTCAGGCACGGATAATAACGTAGCGAAAAAACCACCCGTGGTTGCCACGCCTAAGCCGCCTAGTGCTAACACTAATAATGCGAACTCGGCTAATAAAAACACCAATAGCAGCTCTGCTAATACAGGGACAGCAAAAAATAACAACGACAGTATAAAAGAGCTTATCGAAGAAAAAAATAATTGATGTTAACTGTAAATGTGCTTCAAAAAAGCCTACTAAATAATTAGTAGGCTTTTTTGTGTTATCGGTTTGCTTACCTCATCTTTATGTTACAAATAATGGTTAACACGCTAAGCTTTTACTAAATCTGATGGACGAGTTGACAGAAAAGACTAGATTTTTTGTTAATCATTAACTAAGATAAGTATGGGCGATGTTCTGTATAGTTATCGTAAATAGTGCAATTCCTCTTATTGTCATCCTTATTAGGATGGTTAAGGCGATTAAATACAGGATATCTAATATTCAGATTTAATGGAAAACTAGCGTGATGTCAGCTATTTTATTGGTTAGTCATTAGGTGTTATAGCGTTCACATTGAACGCTATAACAGAGCCAATACTGGTAGATGATAGCGCCTAAATACTGAATAACTTGGTTTTTTGATGACTATTCTATCTTATTAACAATGTTGTTTTAGTGGCTGGTGTTAAGTCAATAGCTCTGATTGCTCTAGGATAAAGGGAGTCGTGATAAGTATTTTTATCAGGCTCAAACGCTTGCACTATTTTCTCTGCCTGCGCTTTATTAATCCGGATATGTGAATATATTTTAACCCGTTCTGCTTGCGGAGAATAATCTGTGCATCACGTTGGTTGCATAGACTACCGCTCATTTAAAAGGACAAGCTATGTCAATGATTTCTTCCCACACGCATTTGGCCACGCCAGATGATTTTTCTGACAATTGCGGCTTTGGTTTGATTGCTCATATTGAGGGACAAGCCAGCCATGATTTAGTAAAAACGGCCATTCATAGTTTAAGTTGTATGACTCACCGCGGCGGCGTAGCGGCTGATGGTAAAACTGGTGATGGTTGTGGTTTATTATTAGCGACACCCGTTGCTTTCTTTAAAGACATTGCAGCAGAGCTACAGTTTGAGATAACGGATAACTTTGCGGTCGGTATGGTATTCATTAATGATGATACAACCCAAGCACAGCATAGTCAGCAGGTCTTAAGCGATGAGATTACTGCGCAAGGTTTGGAGGTTTCTGGTTGGCGCGATGTGCCGCTTGATTTGAGCATTGTTGGTGAGATTGGTCGTCAGACGCTACCAGATTTTAAGCAAGTATTTGTCAATGCCCCTGATGGCTTAGCTGCCGATGATTTTAACCGTAAGTTGTTTGTTGCCCGCAAAAAAGCGGAGCAGCGCTTAGACAATGATGAGCTATTTTATGTCTGTTCGCTAAACTGCCAAACTATTATTTATAAAGGTTTGGTGATGCCATCAGATTTGCCAGCTTTCTTTTTAGACTTACAAGATGCGCGCTTAGCCTCACATATTGTGGTTTTTCATCAGCGCTTCTCGACCAACACGCTACCACGCTGGCCGTTGGCGCAGCCGTTTCGCTACTTAGCTCACAATGGTGAGCTCAATACGATTACCGGTAATCGTAGCTGGTCTGAGGCACGCACACCAAAATTAAAGTCAGATAAATTGCCCAATTTGAACGAGCTAGGACCATTGGTTAATAGCAGTGGTTCTGACTCATCAAGCTTAGACAATATGTTAGAAGTGCTAATGTCGGGTGGTATGAGTTTGTTCCATTCTATGTCTATCCTTGTGCCACCAGCGTGGCAAAATGTCGATAGTATGGATATGGACTTGCGCGCATTTTATGAGTTTTACTCACAGCATATGGAAGCATGGGACGGTCCAGCAGGGTTAGTCATTCAAGATGGTCGTTATGCTGTCTGTATGCTCGATCGAAATGGTTTGCGTCCATCACGTTGGGTGACCACGAAGAATGGATATATTACGGTCGCTTCAGAAGTCGGCGTTTGGGATTATGCGCCAAAAGACGTGCTTGCTAAAGGTCGCGTTGGCCCCGGTCAGATGCTGGTTATTGACACCCTAACCGGTCAAATCATGGATACTAAGGCCATTGCGACCTTGCTTAAAAAGGCGCATCCGTATCGTAAATGGCTACGTGACGAAGCAACTCGCATCCGCGATGATGAGCGCTTAGAAGAAGAATTGGCGGCGCAGGCATGTCGCGGTGAGCCGCTAAAAGCACTACAAAAGATGTATCACATTACTAATGAAGAGCGGACAGAAATCATCCGTCCTAACGCTGAAAATGCGCAAGAGCCAGTTGGTTCTATGGGTGATGATACGCCAATGGCAGTGCTATCACAGCAAATTCGTCATGTTGGTGACTTCTTCCGTCAGCAGTTTGCGCAGGTGACCAATCCACCGATAGATCCGCTGCGTGAGGCTATCGTTATGTCGCTACAGACTTGCCTTGGTGCTGAAACCAACGTCTTTGCACCATCAGCCAAAGATGCCCATCGTATTATTTTATCGTCGCCAGTATTGTCAGCCAGCAAGATGCAGCAGCTTGAAACCTTGGCTGATCCCGCCTTTAAGTTGGTACGCATTGATCTAAATTATGACCGTACTCAAGAGCTATCAGAGGCTATCCTTGCTATTTGTGAGCAAGTGGCAAGTGAAGTTCGTGCCGGTCATACGCTGATTGTGCTCTCTGATAAAGGCATTGAAGCCGATAAAGTACCAGCCAATGCCATTATGGTGACGGGTGCGGTACATCATTATCTGATTGCTCAAGGCATTCGTACTGACGCCAATTTAATCATTGAGACGGGTCTGGCGCGCGATTCGCATCAAGTGGCAGTACTGATAGGATTTGGCGCGACCTGTGTTTATCCTTATTTGGCTTATGACGTTATCGATGATTTGGTCGCCACTGGTGAACTGCTTGGTGATCCGATTCAAGCGCGGGTAAATTTCCGTAAAGGCTTGGACAAAGGCTTGCTAAAGATTTTATCGAAAATGGGCATCTCAACCATAGTCTCTTACCGAGGTGCACAGCTATTTGAAGCCGTTGGTCTGTCTGAAGAAGTCGTGAACTTATGCTTTAAAGGCGTGCAAAGCCGGATTAAAGGCGCTACTTTTGCCGATCTTGCTGCCGACCAAGCGCAATTAGCGGCTAATGCTTTTAAACGTCGTGCACCGCTTGACCAAGGTGGCTTATTAAAGTTTGTCTTTAATAAAGAATATCATGCCTTTAACCCTGATGTAATCAATAGCCTGCATATGGCGGTACGTACCGGTAATTATGATAATTACCGCCAGTATGCAGAACTCGTTAATAGCCGTCCGGTCGCCACTTTGCGCGACTTACTACAGCTTAAAACCGACAATCCTCTTGAAGTCGATGAGGTTGAAGATATCTCAGCCATTTTGTCGCGTTTTGACTCTGCTGGTATGTCGCTAGGCGCACTATCGCCAGAAGCGCATGAAGCCATTGCTATTGCTATGAATACCATTGGCGGTCGCTCAAACTCAGGTGAGGGCGGTGAAGACCCTGTAAGATACGGCACGCTACGTAACTCAAAAATCAAGCAAATCGCCTCTGGTCGTTTTGGGGTCACACCTGCCTATTTGCGCTCAGCAGAAGTCTTGCAAATTAAAGTTGCTCAAGGTGCAAAACCTGGTGAAGGTGGTCAGCTGCCGGGTGGTAAAGTCAATGCCTTGATTGCCCGCTTGCGTTATTCAGTGCCGGGGGTGACCTTAATTTCACCACCACCGCATCATGATATTTACTCGATTGAAGATTTGGCACAGCTAATTTTTGATTTAAAACAAGTCAATCCTGATGCCTTAGTATCCGTTAAATTAGTATCCCGTCCGGGCGTAGGTACGATCGCAACGGGTGTGGCAAAAGCCTATGCCGATTTGATTACCATCTCAGGCTACGATGGTGGTACGGCGGCGTCGCCACTGTCATCTATCCATCATGCGGGCTCGCCTTGGGAGCTGGGTCTTGCTGAAACCCATCAATCACTACGAGTAAATGGCTTGCGTCATAAGGTTCGTATTCAAACCGATGGCGGTTTAAAGACAGGACTTGATGTGGTGAAAGCAGCCATTCTTGGTGCTGAAAGCTTCGGTTTTGGCACCACGCCGATGATTGCGGTTGGTTGTAAGTACTTACGTATCTGTCATTTAAACAACTGTCCGACTGGGGTTGCTACCCAAAAAGCCGAGCTACGCGATAAGCACTTTATTGGCGAGGCAGAAATGCTGATTAACTTCTTTAAGTTTGTCGCGACTGAGACTCGGGAATGGCTTGCAAAGCTTGGCGTGCGCACCATGGAAGAGTTGGTTGGACGTACGGATTTACTGGATATATTAGAAGGCACGACAGATAAACAGCGCCATCTTGATTTAACACCGCTACTGTATAGCCATCCAGCAAGTGTTGGCGCCGCGCAAACCTGTCAAGTGGCACGTAATGAGCCGTTTGATAAAGGCTTACTTGCTGAGCAGATGATTAAGGATATGCTGCTTAATATTCGCCAAGGTAACGGCGGCGACTATAGCTATCATGTCGGTAACTGCGATCGCTCTATTGGTGCGCGTATCTCAGGTGAAATTGCCCAAGTATGGGGCAACCTTGGCATGAACGATATGCCCATTAAGCTGCATCTAACCGGTACCGCAGGGCAAAGCTTAGGCGTGTGGAATGCTGGCGGCTTGCATATTGAGCTTGAAGGCGATGCCAATGACTATGTCGGTAAGGGTATGGCAGGTGGTGAAATTATTATTTATCCGCCAAAAGATTCAAACTTTACCGCACAGCATACGGCCATTATTGGTAACACTTGTTTATATGGCGCAACGGGCGGCAAACTATACGCTGCTGGCACTGCAGGCGAGCGCTTCGGCGTCCGTAACTCTGGTGCCCATGCCGTCATTGAAGGCACCGGTGATCACTGCTGTGAATATATGACTGGCGGTATTATCACCGTCCTTGGACGTACTGGTCTTAACTTCGGAGCAGGTATGACTGGCGGTTTCGCGTATGTGCTTGATATGGAAGGTGACTTTTTCGATCGCTGTAACCATGAATTGATTGACCTTAACCGTATCTCTAGTGAGCAGACCGAAGGGCACCGTATTTATTTGCAGCAAGTGCTTGAAAATCATGTGAATAAAACGGGCAGTGCATGGGGTCAAACGCTATTGGCTGACTTTGAGCATTATGTGCGTAAGTTTTACTTGGTTAAGCCTAAAGCGGCGAATATTGCGACCTTGCTTAAGAGCACAATGGCAGACCCACAATAGCATTCGTGATGATTGGTCAAACATTTTAAAACCAAAAATTTGCCGTTCATATGTGTTAAGCAGGCAAGTGACAGTAGTAAAGGTTGCCTATAGTTTTTTAATTGATTGATTACGGTTAATAATTACTATTGATAACTGCGGCCTTTACTAACAGTTACCGCCCACTATAGAAGAGATTTTTACCATGGCAAAACGCTTAGAAAATAGTTTTCAGTTTTTAGATGTGCCTCGGCTTGAGCCGAGCAAAAAAGACATTGCGACGCGCTCAACAGAGTTTGTCGAGATTTACAAACCCGTTGAAAGTGAAGCCGTTGCGCAGCAGTCACATCGCTGCCTTGAATGTGGCAACCCATACTGCGAATGGAAGTGTCCGGTACATAACTACATTCCTAACTGGCTGAAGCTGGCAACAGAAGGACAGATATTTCAAGCAGCAGAATTGTGTCATCAAACCAATACTTTGCCTGAAGTCTGCGGACGTGTTTGTCCGCAAGACCGCTTGTGTGAAGGCGCCTGTACGCTTAATGATGGCTTTGGTGCTGTGACTATTGGCAATGTAGAAAAATACATCAACGACACCGCCTTTGCCCTTGGTTGGCGTCCTGATATGTCAGAAGTGATTTGGACAGATAAAAAAGTCGCTATTATTGGCGCAGGACCAGCAGGACTGGGCTGCGCAGATATTTTAGTTAGAAATGGCGTCAAACCGGTTATCTTTGATAAGCGCCCAGAAATTGGTGGCTTATTAACCTTTGGTATTCCAGAGTTTAAAATGGAAAAAGATGTCATGCGCAATCGCCGTATCATCTTTGAAGGCATGGGCATGGAGTTTCGCCTTGAGACAGAAATCGGTACGGATGTCAGTATTGATGAGCTGTTAGACGAATATGATGCCATATTTATGGGTATGGGCACTTATACTTATATGCGCGGTGGTTTCGCTGGCGAGGAGCTAGAAGGCGTATATGATGCGCTAGATTTTTTGATTGCCAACGTTAATCGCTGTAACGACTGGGAAAAAGATCCAGAAGAGTACATCGACCTAAAAGGTAAAAAAGTGGTGGTGCTTGGTGGCGGTGATACTGCGATGGATTGTAATCGTACCAGTATTCGCCAAGGTGCTGAGCAAGTAATTTGTGCCTATCGCCGTGATGAAGAAAACATGCCCGGCTCACGCCGAGAAGTAGTCAATGCACGCGAGGAGGGGGTTGAGTTCTTATTTAACCGCCAACCGACCGAAATTATTGGCTTAAATGGTAAGGTTAATGCGGTAAAAGTGGTCACTACACACTTAGGTGAGCCAGATGAACGCGGTCGTCAGCATCCTGAGCCAATCGCTAACTCTGAAGAGATTATTCCTTGTGATGCGGTGATTCTAGCTTTTGGTTTCAGACCAAGTCCTGCTGACTGGTTTGAATCACAACAAGTGGCCATGGACAGCTCTGGTCGTGTATTAGCAGCAGAGAAGCAGACCTTTAAGTTCCAAACCAATAACCCTAAAATCTTCGCCGGTGGCGATATGGTACGTGGCTCTGATTTAGTAGTGACTGCCATTTGGGAAGGTCGAGAGGCTGCTGAAGGGATTTTAGATTTTCTAGAAGTCTGATGTTCTTAAACGATCATTCGCTAAACGCTAGCGAATAAGCACGTTTTTTGTATTATGTGCTAGCATGTTTGACCTTTAACGTCTTTTATCCTTTAATAGGTAAAAGGCGTTATTTTTTTGGTAGTTATGGTCAATCCTAAATAAAAGAAGTGCAAATATTATAACGTGCTGCTGGAATAAATTTTTCTTGCTTGCTGTGCCTCCGCAGACAGAGGCTACAAAAAATTCATACCAGCATCACTGTATCCTTTTAAAATTTAATCAACTATAGTTTAATAATAGACTATCTACCAATATTAATATTAATTCTTGAATGACGCTGTGCTCCAAATCTCACTTTAAACTTACTTAAAAAAGAGCCCTATTGCGTGAAACTAACCTTTTGGCAACGATTTACCGCGCCGCTTACCGAACCTTATGCACGTTATCAGCACGCTGATGTCTTACATGCCATGCGTTTGGGTGTGGCGGTATTGACGGCGCTGCTGCTAAATAAAGTCACGCATCTGCCGCATGGAGAGTGGACAACCATTACGGTCTTTGTCATTTTGGGTTTACTGCAATACCAAGGGGCTATCTATACTAAGGCCAAAGAGCGGATATTAGGTACGGTGCTTGGTGTGGTCGTTGGGCTAGGATTTTTATGGCTGAGCCAAGATATCGGCACGTGGCTATGGTTATACTATGTAATTATCGGGGTGATGAGTGGCATCATCGGTTATATCGCCGTCAAGCAGCTAGGCTATATTGGTTTGCTGACGGGTATCACGATGCTGATGATAGTCTCAAGCCCTGACCAAAGTAATATTGCTCAGGATGGTCTTTACCGCGCCTTTAATATTTTGCTCGGCGCTGGTGTGGCAGTGGCAGCGACCTTAATTTTGCCGCTGAAGTCGACCTTAATGTGGCGATTTTTAATGGCAAGTAACCTTGATGCGTGTAGCGACCTCTATGCAGGCGTCGGTCACCATATTGATGCTGAAACCTTGACCGCTAAGCCCTTTAAATATACCGAAATTAACAGTGGATCGAGTGTCATTTATTCTGCCAGTCATTCTGTTCCTGATATACCAGTTACTAAGGCATTATTGAAGTCGCTACAAGAAATTAATAAACGCCTACTCGCAGTACGTCCGCATATTGCCGCTACCGCAAGTGAGACAGGTCTTGATAAAGATACCATCGAGACTATTCAGCGTGTCCATCGTAATATTATCGGTACGATTGATTTATTATTAACGGCTGCACCGCGCTTGGCTAATATCGAGATTGACGATGACAATCATATTTTGCTCATTCATTATCAACATGAGTTAACCCAAGCAATGCAGCATATGGCGGCAGTGTTACGTAGTCCTAGCGATGAAGTTTTTCGTCCTATTACCCGTATTGCGGTGTCAGATTATCCAAGCGTGCAACATTTGGCTTTTGAGTGGCAAGGGTATTTTTGGTTAACTAAAACCTTACAAGCGCAATTGCAGCAGCTTAGTGATTTGTTACAAGCCACTAAGCCGCGCTGGTTTTCCGCCTCGGGTGTTCGTTATCAGCGCCGCGAACAGCGCCGAATGGAAGAGCATGGTGGCGAGACAGATTTGCATTTATAGCTATCAAAAATTTATTTTATAAAAAAAGATATAGTCAGTAAAAAGTAATATCGTTACTGACTACTGGTATCAATTTTTCTTGCTTGCTGTGCCTACGCAGACAGAGGCTGCAAAAAATTGATACCAGCAGTACCTTAGCGTCTTTAAGGTGTTTTAACTTTATAAAAAAACGCTGACCGTTATCGATCAGCGTTTTTTTTAAATCAGTTTTTAGTAAAAATATTCAATCGAACTGCTTTTCAACAAGTGCGATTAACGGCCAGTTTTTAATTTATCCCAATACTGCTGATACACTTGTAAGGCATCATCGCCGACATCTTCTTGGAACTCCGCTTTTGCCAAAACATCTTTACTAGGATAAATAGTTGGGTTGTTTCTAACCTCTTCAGGCATTAATTCCCGTGCTGCGATGTTAGGCGAGGCATAACCAATCTCTTCACTAACGATTTTAGAATTCTCTGGACGCAGCAGATAATCAATAAATTTATGTGCGGCGTCTACTTGTTTGGCGTTTTTTGGAATGACAAAGTTGTCCATCCATAATATTGCGCCCTCAGTTGGGTATTTATAAACCAAGCTGGTTAGACCTTCGTTGTTGGCGATGATTGCTTCGCCATTCCACGTCATACCAACCGTCGTCTCACCTTCCATATAAGGCATGCGCGAGGCATCTGAGTTAAAAGTTTTAACATTCGGCATCAAAGTTGTGAGCTTTTCATAAGCCGCTTTAATCTCATCAGGATTTTTACTATTACCTGAATAGCCAAGCGTTAGTAACGACATGCCAAATACTTCGCGCATATCGTTCATCAGCATCACTTGACCTTTATACTCAGGACGCCAGAGGTCATTCCAGCTATTGACAGTCGCAGGGTCGATCGCTTCGCCATTAATGGCAAGTCCAGTGCTGCCCCACATATAGGGAATCGAGTATTTATTCTCGGGGTCGACTTTGGTATTGGTAAAGGAGGTATCCAGATTTTTAAAGTTGCTTAATTTAGATTTATCCAACTCTTGTAGCAAGCCTTCTTTTGCCATTTTTTCGACATAATAAGTCGATGGAATCGCTAAGTCATATTGGCTAGAGTCATCAAGCAACTTCAATTTGGCGTACATCGCTTCATTAGAATCAAAAGTGGTGTAATTAACCCTAATGCCGGTCTCTTTAGTAAAACCATCGAGAATTTCTTGCGGCATATATTCTGACCAATTATAGAGATTGAGCGTCACGTTGCTAGTCGTTGTACCTTCAGTAGCAGCGTTATCAGATTTGCTACAGCTAGCAAGTGAAAGCCCAATAGCAACGCACAACAGTGCTTTAGGTAGCATTCGGGTAAGGTTGCTAGTTGAAAGACGTGATGATAAATGGGACAAGATGGCTCTCCTAAACTAAGGCAAAAGATAAAAAACGGGTATATGACACCGTTATAATATATTCATTATACGTTTATGGTTATCCTAAGTCGAAATTTAAAGGGCAAGGGTTTGAATCTACTGACTTTAAGGCTGATGACTGTCGAGAGTGGCTCATATAATCACCATAGTTAACCATGCTATGATTGGCGCTGTTTGGTTTTTAGTATCATAAAAATAAGCCATCAAAATAAAGCTACTAAAATAAGCCTTGTTTTCTATAACTATTAAATAATAAAGGATAAAATATAATGAATGAAATTCAAGTAGCTATACCAGCATTACCAGCATTATTGACCAATAAAGTTGCCATTGTCACAGGTGCCAGTCGTGGCCTTGGCGCTCAAATTGCTCAGCAAATGGCAGCAGCAGGGGCAAGCGTTTGTGTGAATTATCTTAATAGTAAAGCCGCTGCTGAAACAGTCGTTGCTGATATTAGAGCAGCAGGTGGGCAGGCTTTTGCCTATCAAGGCGACGTGACTGATTTGGTGCAAATGCAAGCGATGGTAGCTGAAGTTATCAAGCGTTTTGGGCGTATTGATATATTGGTGAATAATGCCTTACCGAGCTATCAGTTTAATCCAAGCGCTGATTACACCAGTATTGAAACCGTTAAATGGGCGCATTTTTCTCAGCAAATAGACGGTATTGTTCAAGGCGCGGTCAACACAGTGCAAGCAGTATTGCCACAAATGAAATCCCAGCAGATGGGCAAGATTATTAATATCTCAACCAACCTTGTTTATAATCCAGTCGTCACTTATTACGACTATACCACCGCAAAATCTGCGCTCATTGGCCTAACACGCAATCTGGCTGCTGAGCTCGGACAATATGGTATCCGCGTCAATTTACTGGCAGGTGGACTATTAAAAACGACTGATGCGAGTAGATTAACGACTGAAGAAGTGTTTGATTATATTGCCACCACGACGCCACTGCGCCAAGCGACCTCAGTTGCCGACTTTGCTAATTCAGTATTGCTGATGGCGTCTGATTTGAGCGCTGCTATCACTGGTCAATCTATTGCGGTTGATGGTGGTTTGACCATGCCATAATGGTTTAATTATTGACTCACTAAATTGATTTGAGTGTACGAAAGAGACAAGATGACTAACCATAAAATCGCCGGCATTGTCACTGCTGTGATAGGTCTATGTGCCATCATTGCTTTTTTCAATGCGGGCATGGATACGCCAATTCTAAGCTGGCCGTTAGAAGCGTATCTTGGCGTGACATTTACTATTGGCTGGTTGACTAGCATGCCGACATTATTGGCTTATCTAATCGCTGCCTTGATATTTATTTTGATTGCTGTCGCACTTTATAAGCTTGGTAGTTGGGTTTATGGGTTGGTAGCGGGTCGGGGTTAAGTAGCAATTATTCACTGAGTTTAAATTAATCATATTGATAATATTACTGATGACTTAAAGGCGTTTTCTCTATTGAGATAGTTAAATGAAAGTCTAAATAAATAGCTGCTAAGTTTTAAATAATAAAAAGCCCTTACTAGATACTAGCAAGGGCTTTTTTACGGTTTTTGAACTGAATGTTAGACTACAAGTAAATGCTTAACTACCGCTTGTATCCCATGCTCTTCAATCGTACCAGTCACAAAATCTGCCCGCTCTATCAGCTCGGGCTTTGCATCGCCCATTGCCACCGCATAGCCTACCAAATCAAACATCTCTAAATCATTCAAGCCATCACCAAACGCCATGCAATCGCTCGCATCGATGGCGTAATGCTGGCATAAATCGATGATACCTCGTGCTTTGGATGCCTCGATTGGTAATATATCTGCGCCAATATGATGCCAATGTACCAGTTTTAAATCATCCTGAGCAAAGTCAACCTCTTGCATTTTATCTTCTTGATTGTTAAAGAATACCGAGCATTGATAAACCGTATTTGCTTTATGATAATCTGGGTCAAGGATAGAGTTTGGCGTTATCGAATTATAGTCACGCAGCCGCTCGTTCTCATGTGACCATGCAATATGCGTTGCTGAGTCAAATTTATGAATAAGTTCACTTTTTTGGCACAACAGCACAATCTTGTTAGTCTGCGTATCTGATAGTGGGTAATGACTGATAATGCCCTCTTTATTAAAGCTATATTGCCCATTCATACAGATAATAGCATCCAATACATCAGCCTCAAGTAACGCTAAAATATCAGCAGGTAATATGGCTTTGGAACGTCCGGTTGAAATCACCAGTTTAATATCAGTTTGTGCGAGCGCTTCAAGCGTTGCTTGATTGTGCGCGGCAATAATACCGTTACGGCTTAAGGTGTCGTCGATATCAAAAAATATGATTTTGGGAGTAAGTGTTTTATTATTCATAGTGGCTTTGGTAGTCCTATGTACGGTAAATATAATGATTTTATTAAGTTGAAGAATCTTAACTATAAAAGTATAGCGTGGGTGTAATGAAATGAAACCAACGGGCTAAGTTAAAATTATAGGTTAAAAAATGGGCTCTATTCATCTGATTAGGTCGGAACGAGTATGGATAGGATTAAAATTGGCTATGATTAATTTCCTTGTATAATAGATGTTTTTTTTATAATGATTTGCTGGGCTAAAAGCCCAGCCTAGGCTTGCTTAAGATAAATCATAAATTCTACTAAAGCAGACTTCTCATCTCCTGAATAACTTTGATTAAACTTTTTCTCGTTGTAAATAGCACTTAAAATAATAGTTTTACCGTCTGCTTTAACACTTACTTTCGTTTTTTCTATGTATATTACTCGTTTTATCTTTAACTTCGCCATTATTGGCTTTAGAACGTCTATATCTTGAGATAGATTCTCTAGATAGTACCAAGAGTGTTTGTGATGAACTTTTTTAATTTCATCTTCATTATTCGTTGTAAATGAATATAAAACAAAAAAGACTATGGCAAAAAGGGCGTAATATACGAATGACTCTATATTGAACCATACTGCTAAAATAGCACCTACAGCAAGAGTACCGTATTTATAAATTTCTAACTGTTTGCTGTTATTCTTAACAACCTCTATTTCAGCAAGACTAGCTTCCCTGCTCATTCTATCTATAGTCCTCCTAATACGAGATATATAATTAGAGTCAAGCCTTTCAGTAACGAGGGCTTTTTCAACTTCTGCCACAACTTCTTTAGCTAAGCGGTCTCTATTTTGAACTTCTAACTTCTCTTTATATAATTTTTCTATGTAATCTTTAAGTTTGTGTTGTTTTTTTAACAACAAGTTATCCATTTTTTTTATAACGTATTCAACCTCCTTACCTCGAAAGTCAAACATTTCACCTCTTTTATCAAGTCTATAGCTTTTGAACTCTGCAAATATATATTGCTCTGTTTGATAAGCCTCATTAACAGGCCAATCACGAGCTACTTCCCATTTTCCAGCAACACCTGTAGCTCGACTTATTTCTCTTGCTCTTTCGATAGGACTCCTTTTTGTATAACCAATTTTATATATATTTGGTACAAACTTATTAGTTAGTATGTAGATATAGCCATCATCGTTAGCCACTTATGACCACCTATGTAATTATTTCTTTTCTAGAAGCCTAATCAAGGGTTTCAAATCTACAATATAGAAAAGTTAAACCCAATTACCCAACCTCAACACTCGTCACATTCTGAAAACCTCTTGGTAGCTGACCACCACGACTACCACGTTTCGCAGTATAGTTGGCTAAGTCCATTGGTTTTAAGGTCACATGACGCTTACCCGCCGTAATAATAAGGCTGTCTTGTTGACGTAATGGCGTGATAGTAAGCACTTCTTCATCACCTTTTAGGTTAATCATTTTATTGCCTTTACCACGAGCCTGTTCAGGCAAATCGCTCAGCGCAAAGATTAATAAATAGCCAGCGTTGGTCACGACGGCGATATGGTCAGGAGTAGCACTGTTTTCGCTAGCAGATATGCCACTATTCTCAGCGCTTACAATCACATTCGCTTGACCATCAATACGTGCGATAGGTAGCAATCGGCTATTAGTGGCTAAGTTAATGATGTTTTTACCGGCTTTTTGATTGCTATCTAGATTGCCAATGGTATTTATAAAGCCATAACCTTGTGAGCTGGCTAAGATAATGCGCTGGTCATTGTCGCCAGTTAATAATTGCTCAAAGGTAGCACCTGAAGGCGGTTTTAACACGCTAGTAAGCGGATCGCCTTGACCACGAGCGGACGCAAGGTTATGCGCATCAATACTATAGCTACGCCCTGTGCTATCCAGCACGTAGATTCTTTCATTTGATTTAACGCGGACGTACGCTTGGTAAGCATCGCCTGAGCGATAGGTCATACCAGCGGGATCAACATCGTGACCTTTGGCAGCTCGAATCCAGCCCGCTTTTGATAATACAGCGGTAATCGGCTCGCTCGGTACGAGGTCAGACTCTTTTAATGCTTGCGCTTCCTCGCGTTCCGCTAATTGTGACACACGTTCGTTGCCGTGCTCTTTCATATCGGCGGTGAGCTCATCAATCATTAGAGTAGTCAGACTCTCTGGGTTGTCCAAATATTCTTGAATAATGGCGCGTTCGGCTGCCAGCTCATCTTGCTCACGTCTCAGCTCAAACTCTTCTAATTTAGCTAATTGACGCAGACGAATATCTAAAATGGCATTGGCTTGAATCTCGGTTAAATCATAGTCTTGCATTAACGACAATTTTGGATCGTCTTCTTCGCGAATAATGCGAATCACTTCATCAATATTAAGATAAGCAATCAGCAGACCTGCGAGGATATGCAAGCGTTTATCGATTTTATCGAGGCGATACTGCAAACGGCGCGTGACCACTGAACGGCGGCAAACGAGCCATTCTTCTAGGATTTCTTTAAGGTTTTTAACTTGCGGTTTACCGTTGAGACCAATCATATTCATATTGACGCGGTAATTGCTTTCAAGGTCAGTACTGGCAAACAGATGACTCATGACGCGATCAACATCAACCCGCGATGAACGTAACTCAAGCACGATACGGCAAGCATTTTCGTGGTCTGATTCATCATGAATATCAACAATCCACGGCAGCTTTTTATCCGTCATCAGCTTGGCGATTTGCTCTTGGATTTTATTACCGGATACTTGGTAAGGGAGGGCATTAATAATGACAAGGTTTTTCTCTTTCGGGTCAATATGAAAGGTCGCGCGCATTTTATAGCTGCCACGACCAGTCTCATACATGGCTTGCAAGTCTTTTTTGCTGGTGATGATCTCAGCAGGCGTGGGCAAATCAGGTGCTGGTATTGATTGCGTCAGTTGCTTAACCGATAGCTCAGGGTTTTTTAGCAGACGAATAGCAGCACGAACTACTTCGTTAAGGTTGTGCGGTGGAATATCCGTTGCCATACCGACAGCAATACCTGTGGTGCCATTTAATAAGATATTGGGCAGGCGGGCAGGTAGAGTGGTCGGCTCTTGCATCGTGCCATCGAAGTTATCTTGCCAATCGACCGTACCTTGACCGAGCTCTGCAAGCAACGTATTGGCATAAGCAGACATTTTGGCTTCGGTATAACGCATGGCGGCAAATGATTTAGGATCATCCGGGCTACCCCAGTTACCTTGACCGGTAATCAGCGGATAGCGATAGCTGAACGGCTGAGCCATGAGCACCATGGCCTCATAACAAGCGCTATCGCCATGCGGATGATATTTACCAAGCACGTCACCGACCGTACGCGCAGACTTTTTCGCCTTCGCCGTCGATTTTAGCCCAAGCTCGCTCATCGCATAGACAATGCGGCGCTGGACAGGTTTTAGACCGTCAGCGATATTGGGCAACGCCCGATCCATGATGACGTACATCGCATAGTTAAGATAAGCTTGCTCAGTGAATTCCGCCACTGAGCGTGTATCCATCGGTTCATTCGGAATGGTTGTAGCAATCGTATGATCAATAACATCGGACATAAAGTAAGATTCGCTTATCAGTTTTAATAGGTATAAATAATTGGTTCAATTGAGCAAATAGGATAGTGCTATCGTAAAGGATATTGGCGCAATTAAAAAGGTGTAAGTCAGTATAAGCGACAGCGCATGACGTGCTAAGTATGACGTTTCTATAGCGCTTTGGTTGTTAGCTTTCATAGAATAAACCAATGATGGTTAATCTGATTGTCTGCTTACTTATTTTTATCATCTTATAGTTGATACCCAATAAAAAAGATAAGTTATTTTATCACGCGAGACTAGGATGAGTTTTTCTGGCTTGCTGTGCCTACGCCGACAGAGGCTGCAAAAAATTCATCCTAGTTTCGCTGTATCGTTTTTACATTGAACTGAATATATTTATAGCATTAGCGTTTCAATCAATACTAACTTAATTATCATCACAACAATCATAATGATAAAGTCAATGAAAGCAAGGTAGCCGTAGGTGAAACGTATATTGCTTTATTTAAAGTCCCTCCGATAGCTCAACAAAAGCTACATAATAATAGACGATAAATGTTCATCAATATATTATGGCTTATTTAGTCTGTAATCATACTTAAATGACTGATATAAATAAATATATGGGTCGTCAAGCTACTTTGCGAACTCAAGTAGCAATCTTTTATATTGAGTAGTTTGTATAAAGTGTGTATGTTAAACAACAAAGGGCTATTTCCCGTTAAATTGTTGACTCATCGCCATACACTTGTACCGTCAGCCTCCCTCGCCATCATTGTGGCTAGCTGGTGCGTCGGATTTTCGTGTGTTTATCACATTGTGATTGTTGTGGGTTAACAGTAGTGCACTATTACTAGGAGAAGTAAGATTATGGAAAATCAAGATAACCTAATTCGTCGTAATGATAAAGTATGGGTCAAAACTTACGAAAAGCTTGGTATCCAGTACGATATCAATATGCCAGCTGCAAACACTTCGTTAATCGATATATTTGAGCAGAATTTTGTCAAGCATGCGGGTAAGACTGCTTTTGTCTGCATGGATGTAGATCTCTCTTATGAAGATTTAGATCGCTATAGTAAACAAATCGCTGCTTATCTACAGTCAATTGGATTAAAAAGAGGCGATAAAGTCGGCGTTATGATGCCAAATATTTTGCAGCTACCGGTTGCAGTATTGGGTGTGCTACGTGCTGGCATGGTCTTAGTAAACGTTAACCCACTGTATACGTCAAAAGAGCTTGAGCATCAATTAACAGATTCTGATACTAAAGCATTATTCATTTTAGAGAATTTTGCCAAAACTTATGAAGATATTGGCAAAGACTTGGTTGACCATGTCGTTGTGACGTCGATGGGTGATTTAATGAGCCCATTGAAAGGTTTTATCGTCAACATGGTTGTGCGCCATGTGAAAAAATTGGTACCTGATTATAATCTTAAAAACAGCGTAAACTTTAAAAAAGCACTCAATCGCTTACCTGCTAAACGCTATAAGCGTCCAACTGATATCGGTCTTGACGATATTGCCGTTCTACAGTATACCGGTGGTACAACAGGTGTTGCAAAAGGCGCGATGCTCACGCATGGCAACTTAGTGGCTAACCTGATTCAGTGTGATACGTATCTTGGCGATGCTTTTGATAAGTTTGAAGGCATGAGTGAGCAGGCAGTTATCATGACGGCATTGCCGCTATATCATATCTTCTCATTCACGGTTTGTGGCATGTTCGGCTTATATCGTGGTTGTATCGGTCTGCTGGTACCAAACCCACGTGATGGCGCAAGCTTAATTAAAGCCTATAAAGATTATCCACCAGCGTTTTTCCCAGCGGTAAACACCCTGTTTAATGCGTTGGCAAATAGTGACGAATTCAAAGCCTTAGATCATAGCAAGCTTGAGATGTCTATGGGCGGCGGCATGGCTGTTTTAAAAGACACGGCTGAAAAATGGCAGAAAATTACCGGTAATATAATCGTTCAAGGTTACGGTTTGTCGGAGACTTCACCTGTTGCATCAGCAAACCCGCAAGGTACTGGTGAATTTTCAGGTAATATCGGTCTACCGATGCCTGCGACTGAAATGGCCATCTTGGATGAAGAAGGTAATGAGCTGGCACTTGGTGAGCGTGGCGAGATTTGTGTGCGTGGTCCGCAAGTGATGAAAGGCTACTGGAAACGTGACGATGCCACGGCTGAAGTCATGACGTCCGACGATTATTTCCGCACTGGTGATATCGGCGTGATGGATGAAGAGGGCTACTTTAAGATTGTTGATCGTAAAAAGAATATGATTTTGGTATCAGGCTTCAACGTTTATCCAAACGAAGTGGAAGACGTGATGTCAGGTCATCCAAAGATTTTGGAGTGTGGCGTCATTGGTGTCGATGATGAAAAGAGCGGCGAAGTACCAAAGATTTATGTCGTACGTAGTGATGACAGTTTAACGGTTGAAGATGTCCTCGCTTATGGCAAAGAAAATCTCACCGGTTATAAGCGTCCACGTTATGTTGAATTCATTGATGAGTTGCCGAAGTCGAACGTTGGTAAAATTTTACATAAAGATCTGCGCGTACTTGAAGAAAAGAACAAGGGTTAGATAGTTAGGCAATTTGCCATCAAGTTCAGAGCATTTTTTATTTATGCCTATCCATGTTTATCAGTGATAGGCATCATTGAAATAGCTTAATGTTTGATGCGGTAGCTATAAGTAGCTATGAAAAATAACTATTAAAAATGACTATGAAATATAGTTGTGAAAAATGATAAGGTCTGTGCAAACGACCTTATCATTTTTTTTGTTTTTCTATTATGATATGGCAGTATTTATAGAGAATTGCCAGCAAAACTGCTATAGTTCGTGCCGATGTGTTTTTATGGTTAACAATAAAAGCGTGTCATTTCTAGCCTTTTCAGCTTAAGTTTTTCACGAGAATATCGCTATAAAGTAGTGGGGATAGGTCATCTTTAACGGCCTTTATAGTAGATAATAGAGTTTGGCATGGGAATAATGATTTTTGATTTAAAAAATTTGTGAATAACAAAACATGTTCGCTTATGAGCGAAGAGACTTCTTATTCACAAGTTTTTTATTCTAACAATGAGTGGCTTAGTTATTTACGACGACAGTCATTCTATCTGGTGTATTTTAACAGTAATGTTTTAACGGCAATATTTAGGGAAGATTATGACAGACAATATTAATAAAGAAAACAAAGACCATAAAGCTGCGAAGAATGTTCAATCAATGGTAGAAACCAACGCATTTCCTACCATGCCGACGATAGCAAGTGACAGACCGTGGCTGAATTCTTATGAGCGTTATGGTATCAATGCGACAATCGATATGCCAGATGATAGTACGTCTTTACTTGAGGTGTTCGAGCGTAACTTCAGCCGTTATGGTCAAAAACCTGCCTATATTTGTATGGGTGCGTCCATCACGTTTAAGCAATTAGATTTATATAGTCGTCAGATTGCCAGCTATTTACAGTCACTAGGATTGGTTAAAGGTGATGGCGTTGGGGTGATGATGCCCAATATTTTGCAGTATCCAATCGTCATGCTAGGCATCATCCGTGCTGGTATGGTTTTGGTCAACATCAATCCTTTATATACCAGCCGCGAATTGTCGCATCAACTGCAAGATAGTGGTGCCAAAGCTTTATTTATCGTCGAAAACTTCGCCAAGACTTATCAAGACGCTGAAGATAAAGGTCAAGTTAAGCATGTCATCGTGTGTAAGCTTGGCGATATGTTGGGGTTGGTCAAAGGTACTGTCGTCAACCTCGTAGCTCGCCATGTCAAAAAAATGATTCCCGCTTATCGTTTGCCAGAGAGTACCAGCTTTAAGCAGGCGTTAAATGCCGTATCAGCCAGCAAATATAAACGTCCTGATTTGAACCTAAGCGATGTGGCGTTACTGCAATATACCGGTGGTACAACGGGTGTGGCTAAAGGCGCGATGCTCTCGCACGGTAACTTAGTCGCCAATATGCTACAGATTAGTGCATTGATGAGTAGTGCCTTTGATGATGATGTGGATTCGGATGATGTCATTTTGACAGCGCTACCGTTATACCATGTGTTCTCATTTATGGTGTGCGGCATGTATGGCATGTACGAAGGTTATGCTGGTTTGCTTATTCCAAATCCGCGCGACCTTGATGGTTTGATTAAAGAGATGGGTAAATATAAACCCGCCTTTATCCCTGCGGTCAATACCTTGTTTAATGGTTTGGTACACAAACCCGCTTTTGCAGATTTAGATTTCTCTAGTTTAAAAGCCTCTATCGGTGGCGGTATGTCGGTATTACCAAGCGTGGCAAAAGAGTGGCATAAAATTACTGGTCTGCCTATCGTTGAAGGCTATGGCTTGTCTGAAACCTCACCGGTAGTGGCTTTTAACCCGATGACCATCGCTGAGTTTACTGGAAAGATTGGTATTCCTGCCTCTAGCACTGATATCGTACTGATTGACGATGATGAAAACGAAGTGGCTATTGGTGAGCGCGGTGAAATCTGTGTTAAAGGGCCACAAGTCATGATTGGCTATCAAAATCGCCCAGAAGAAACGGCTGAGACTTTTACGGCTAGTGGTTATTTAAAAACTGGCGACATCGGTATCATGGATGAAAAAGGCTTTATCAAAATCGTTGACCGCAAAAAAGACATGATTTTGGTGTCTGGTTTTAACGTTTATCCCAATGAAATTGAAGAAGTCATGAGCGAGCATCCAGCAGTGGTGGAGTGCGGTGCTATTGGTATTCCAAATGATGACCGTGGCGAAGATCCAAAGCTGTTTGTGGTCAAGAAAGGTGAGGTCACTGAGCAAGAGCTGCTTGATTTCGGCAAAAAGAACTTGACTGGTTATAAGCGTCCACGTCATATCCAATTCGTTGATGAATTACCAAAATCAAACGTCGGTAAAATTCTGCGTAAAGAATTGCGTAAGATGGAAGGTCTAGAATAACTTTTACGACTATTTTTATCCAAAACAGCGGTGTGATAGTGGGTGTGAATCTTGCTATTGCACCGTTGTCACGTTAGGATAACCTAATGTTTAGCGCTGTGACTGGCTATTGAAAAGCCAAATAATTACCAATCATTTATTTTATAACATTGCTTTTAAAAAACCATACTTGCACTAGGAAATTTTATGCGTATTGACAACCGTGAGCTTAACCAACTTCGCTCAATCAGCTTTGAGCGCCATTATACTAAGCATGCTGAAGGGTCAGTATTGGTCAGCTTTGGCGACACCAAAGTACTATGTACTGCAAGTGTTGAATCTGGCGTACCGCGCTGGCTCAAAGGTAAAGGCAAAGGCTGGATCACTGCCGAATATGGCATGCTACCACGCGCGACTAATACCCGTAATCAGCGTGAAGCGGCACGTGGTAAGCAGTCAGGTCGTACGCAAGAAATCCAGCGTTTAATCGGTCGTAGCTTACGTGCCATGATTGATTTGAGTAAGCTGGGTGAGAACACTATTTATCTTGATTGTGATGTCTTACAAGCGGATGGTGGCACTCGTACCGCTAGTGTGACGGGTGCAGCAATTGCCCTCATCGATGCGTTAGAGAGCATTCAAAAAACTAAGAAACTAAAAGCGGATCCATTGATTGGTTTGGTTGCTGCAGTTTCTGTCGGTATGAAAGATGGTGAAGCGTATCTGGATTTGAACTACGAAGAAGATGCTAGCTGTGATACTGACCTCAATGTGGTCATGACCCAAAAAGGCGAGTTTATTGAGCTACAAGGTACCGCAGAAGAAAAGCCATTCACGCGCGCGCAAGCCGACGACATGTTGATTCTTGCCGAAAAAGGTATCGCTGAGCTTATTGCTATGCAAAAAACCGCACTTGGTTGGTAGTGATGTAAGACAGCTAGACCGCTTGCTCAATGCGCTTTCATTCTTCTATTACGCTCTTTAACAGGTATTAACCTATGCTTAAGCTGACCGATGACGGCGCTAAAATCACCTTACAAGGACAGCCTCAAGCATTAGACAATAGGTTGTTTTGGTTTGGCGCGGCGTTGTTAGTAGGCGCAGTGTGCGTCGCGCTGGCGATGAGCTTACTGCCAGTACGATGGTCTATTGGTGCCCTAGCATTGCTGATTATTGGTAGCTTCTTTTTTAATCGACAACGACAACAGCGTAAAAAAGCCATGACCGGTATGATTAGTAGCGGCATATTATGGGTGCGTGCTGGCGAGCTAGTACATGATAATCAAGGGAAGCGTACACCTATCCAGCTGGCTGACGACGATAAAATCAGTCTAATCGGTGAGCAACTCGAGATTATTGATAGTGATGCCAGACGCAAATACTATATTAGCGGCTTTGATAATATCCAAGAAGCGACCGCTGCCAAAGCTATCCTACAAGGTCAAGCGCTGACCAAACGCCATGTCAATATCAAAATGAGTAACGATTAGCGGCTGTATTGCATTTAAAGGCCTTTATAGCTATAAACTTTAAAGGCTTCTTTAATCCCACAAGATTTTTCAATCCACCTATTTTGCTTCATTCATTTACCGCTTATCCTTATATTTATACCTTTTATCGCTTATTTAAGCGTGATAAGGCTTGCAGACTGCTGCCCAAATGGTTTATAAGTAGGATTGAAAAATCTCATCACCTTTATCGCTCATACGGTTATCATTAATACGGTTATCGCTACTAATGTTATCGCTACTATATATTGATACTATATTGACAAGGAGCTAGTCATGTCGCGTTTGTCCATTTGGTCAATCACAACGTCGTGCAGTGCATTATTGCTGACTCTGGGCGCGGTCGGTCAAGTTCATGCCGATAGCATGAGCAGCTTAATAGCCCAAAAGTCTGCTCAACCCGATTATAGCGCCCGCTATACACCATCGTACTCCGCTGTTCCTGCTGCTAAAATCAGTACGCACTCTACCATCCAACGTGCTGGTTCTGGTGCTGGTAAATACAATTCAAATTTTGCGAATACTCAACCAGCTATTAATACTGCTTATCGTTATCCTGAAGTGCAGCCGCAAACACCTACAGTGCTACCAGCATTTTTATCGGGCAATTATGATAATGTCGATAGCGAGTACCTACCGCTACTGAGTAATGCTGAGACCCAAAGTAGTCTGGCTGCTCGTGAAGTGATTAGCATCGCCCGTAAAATGGCGCTAAACGAGCGTACGATTATTCAAGGCGGCTGCTGGGATTATCTGAATGCCGTGTTTAAACGAGCAGGGGTGACTCGCGATACCATACACAAAGGTACTTATGGTCAAGGTCCTTATGCCAATAGTGGCGAGATTGAAGTCGGCGACTGGCTCTACTATATTAATCATGGCTATAATGGTGTCGAGCATAGTGGCTTATTTGTGGGCTGGGTTGATGAGCAAGCAAAGCAAGCGCTGATACTAAGCTATGCTGGCGAAAGCCGACGTGAGCCTGCGCGCTATCGTGTTTATGATTTGAGCAATGTCTATCAAATCATGCGCCCAAACGTTTAATATAGATAATTAGTCTGGATGATTTAATATAGTTAATTTATTCAAACATAAAAAAGCGTCCGTCACTTTATTAAAGTGCGGACGCTTTTTTTATTAAATATCGCTGATATTAAAGCCAGTCTTAGAAAGGTTTAACGACCACCAAAATAACAATAATGACTAAAGCAAAGACTGGCACTTCATTAAACCAGCGCCAAAAAATATGCGACTTATATTGCGGGCTATCAACCAGTTTTTTACGATAAAAGCCACAAGCGCCATGATAAGTAGATAGTAATACTACTAAGAAAATCTTTACGTGTAGCCAACCCTGAGTTTTATAGACATCCCAGCCTAAGTACACCATCCACAAACCAAACGTCCAGGTCGCTATCATAGATGGCGTCATGATGCCGCGATATAGCTTGCGCTCCATGATAATAAAACGGTCGTGACTGATCTTATCATCGCTGATAGCATGATAGACAAATAAGCGCGGCAAGTAAAAAATTGCAGCAAACCATGTCACTACCGAAATAATATGCGCCGCTTTAATCCAGTTAAAGTAATCTGCCATGCTAGAGTCTCTCTGGTTATTTTGTTTTTGACATCAATCAATGCTGGCAAGCTTATCCTAGATTGGCAGACGATAAAAGCCTACTGACATACCGTCACGTCAATTTGATTTAATCCGCTAACATGACCTGTGTCTTATGACCACTCATAGCATCTAAAACAGGGAGTGATTTGGCTGCTCTAGGCGCTGCAAACTGCTTGGTTAAGCCCAGCTCACGCATCAATCTATCATCGCCCGATTGACTGGCATTGCCAGTAGTCAGGAGTTTATCACCGTAAAAGAATGAGTTAGCGCCCGCCATAAAGGCCAATGCTTGCTCAGAGTCGGACAAGCTTTCGCGTCCCGCAGAGAGACGTACATAGCTGCTCGGACAGCAAATACGCGTCACAGCAATGGTACGAATCCATTCAAGCACTGGCAGCTGACCTTCCGCTAATACCTTGTCTCCGATCGGTGTGCCTGATATGGGAACCAATAAGTTAACCGGAATAGATTCAGGTGCTTTGGGCATTTTTAGCAGCTCATGTACCCAGTCGATGCGGTCGTCACGGCTCTCACCCATACCGACGATATTACCGCTGCAGACGTTGATACCTGAGTTACGTACGTTTGTAATGGTATCTAACCGCTCATCATAGCTGCGGGTACTGACTACTTGCTCATAGTAACTTCTTGACGTATCCAAATTATGATTATAATAATCCAGCCCAGCATCGGCCAATTGCGTTGCTTGATCGGTATCTAGCATACCCAAAGTCATGCAAGTTTCTAACCCTAAGGCTTTGACTTCTTTGACCAGCTCAACCACATAAGGCATATCTTTAGCACTTGGATGCTTCCATGCGGCGCCCATACAAAAGCGCGATGAGCCAGTGGCTTTTGCACGTTTGGCAGCAGCAATAACTTTCTCAACGTCTATGCGCTTTTCGGCTTGTAGCTTGGTGGTATCACGGTGATGACCCGATTGTGAGCAGTAGCCACAATCTTCAGGGCAGTTACCCGTTTTGATAGACAATAAAGTACTAATTTGCACTTCGTTAGCGATGAAGTTCTGACGATGGATAGTCTGTGCTTGTAGTAATAAATCCATCAAAGGTAAATCGAATAACTGTGCAATTTGTTCGCGACTGTGTGTATTCGCGACTTTTTCAGATGATTTGGTCGCATTGGTCGCATTGGTCGCATCGGTCGTCAATGTCGCTAGAAAGTCATTATTAGCGTTTATTTGATTGTTAGCGTTTATATTGTTGTCGCTAGGTTCTGAGATATTAAGTAATCCTGCCATCATATAAATCCTTTTATAAACATAGTAAGCATTAGCGTATAAGATAAATTCGAATGTATTTTGTCTATTTTAATTTTGAGGAAGTAGTATTTGAAGTGAAATTTAAAATAAAAAAAGGTTGCGGTATAGTATACCGCAACCTTTTTAGAAAATCAGAATCCTGCTAAATAGTCACTCAAATCTATATAGCAATGCTCTTTTTACTCGATCTGTCTACTCAATCTATTTATGCAACTACTTTCCCAACTTATGCTTAGCAACACCGACCCAATGGTTGGCAAGCTGCTGTGCTTTATAAGCATAAGGTTTGGCTTTTTGGATATACGGTTTATATTCTTCTGGAATAGCTGGCATGATATGTTTAGCAAGCTTATTGAACCACATCATTAGGCTGTAATCGCCTTCTATGCTTAGGTTGCCTTCTTGCACGGCAGTCATAAAGGCAGGAAGATTACCTTTGGTCAAAAGCTTAACGCCTGTCATCGAGTCTTTGAAGCTAATAGTCAGGTCGGCTGCTTTTGCATGACCACTATGTTGGCTAAATTGACCATTATCAAAGCTAAAATAACGCGCGACGTCAGATTCATTACTGGCAAACTCGATCGCTACTTTACGATCAGCGAATAATGCTTTCACATCTTCGTTATCACTATCAGCAAGCATAGACAAGCGGTAACCAATCACTGCCAACAAAACATCTAACGGATCAGACTTGATATCTAAAACAGGTACAGTAAACATAATCGAACTCCTAAAGAATGAGAAATGAGACGCAAAATAATGCACACTTTATAACAATTTTTGCGACAAATATATAACTACATTATAAACGATTGCTAGCTGTCAATGCTTTAGTAGTTACGTAGAGTGCGTTAAGTATCTTGTAACATTCGATGACGTCAGTAGGAATGTGGCACACGCTCAATGAAAGCGTGGCTGGTAATCGTCATCATAGACAGGGGTGTGCTCAATATAGCGTGCCGCTTGTAGTTCTCGCTGTTGGTGCATTTTTTGACTGACATCTTCATAACGCAGCGCTCTATATGACACCCAAGCGCCTAACGGTAGCCAACTAATACCCATCGCAACCACGTAATTGTGCCATTCTGACAACATAAACCAATGCGTTAATAAGCTATCAATGACTTCGACGGCTAGCCAATAAGCCATGCCACCGAATAGATACCATAGTAACCAGCGCTGTGACGATAAAGCGAGCGCTACGACTGAGCTTATAAGTAAACCATAACCCAATACTGCACTCGTGCTCCACGGCTCACTACCGAAAGTAGAAAATATTGTTAATAACATTGTTCATCTCGCTCTTCATAAGGTGAGTTCCAACAAGGCTATTATGGAAGTTTAAAGCACAAAGCTAAAGAGGGTGAGGACGACTTTGCGACAACAGCTGACGTTTGGTTTTTTAAATGAATATATAAAAATACGCGGACAATTTTGCACTGACAGCCATTAAAAAAGCGCCACAATAAAGGGCGCTTTTTTTGAAAACAAGATAGTGGATTTATTAAGGACGAGTGCTACGGCGACCCCAAAATGATAACGCGGTCACTAAAATGGCACCTAATAACATCAAACCTAAAGTCGTCAACCAATGCGCGCCAGTAGGATACTGCCATGGCATAACGTTATTGATAGCTTCACTACTTAACGTACCTAAAGCATCGGTTTTCCATGGCCATACTTTGACTAAAGAGCCGGCGATAAAGCCGATAAGCAGCGCTAAAGTCGCTTGATAATAACGCGATAGTAACCATTTGAGCATGCGGGTAAACAGCAACAGTCCCGTTGCCATACCAGCAACGAGCGTGAAGATGATGGTAAAGTTTAATGTGTGTACCGCTTCAAGCACCGTATTATAAGCGCCCAATAATAGTAAAATAAACGAGCCTGATATACCCGGTAATATCATCGCACAAATAGCAATAGCGCCGGCAAAGAATAGATAGGGTAAGCTGGGTGTGGTGGTCATTAGAGGTAGACTGCTGATGACGATAGCGCTCCCCATCCCAAGCAGAAAAAGTAGCCCACGTCCTATATTCCAACGCGTAATCTCAGCTAATAAGAGAAAAACGGTCGCGACGACCAAACCAAAGAAGAATGACCAAATTATCAAAGGCTGATTGTCCAGTAAATGCTTGATCGTACCGGCTAAAGTGATAAGACTGGTGGCAATACCGAGCAATAAGCACAATAAAAAAGTGGCGTCGACCTGTCGCCATACTGCCAGTAGGCCTTTGATACCGCCTTCTTGCCGAAATATCTGCCAGAGATTGGGACCAATACTACTTAAGGCATTAATTAAGCGCTCGTAAATACCAGCAATCAGCGCGATCGTACCACCAGAGACACCCGGCACAATATCAGCTGCGCCCATGGCAATACCTTTGACGTAGACACCCAATAGCTGCTTTGGATTATCGTTATAAATAGGCGTGCTGTCTTTAATTAAATGCTTCTTCACTGAATGTTCATTATCTAAAGGTGGTTTTTCTAAATCAACGGAAGATGACGGCGCATCTGGCCGTGGTGATTGTGATGCCGTCATGGACATTCCTTTCTTATTGAATAATGTAAAGATGAGGGTAGCATTTGGCGGCATAATAGTACCAAAGCACTGCGTAAAAGAGGGTTTAAAGAATAAAAGCTAGGCAAATGGAAAGTACATTAACCTAGCTTGTTATTAGCAGTAAGTAATAGCTATTTGCTACGGGCGAATGCAGGATAGCCAAGCGCATAAAGGGTACCTTCAAGCCCTGTGACATTGACCGCCGCATCTGCACGCGCTTGTACGATAGGTTTGGCATTAAAAGCCACACCCAAATCAGCGCTTGCCATCATCGGTAAATCATTGGCACCGTCACCGATACAGACCACTTGCGACATTGCAATACCTAAGCGCTCAGCAATATGAGCGACGATAGCCGCTTTCTTAGCGCCATTGACAATAGGCAGTTGCACGTGACCTGTGACTTCGCCCTCGTCGATATCTAAAGGATTGGCATGCACTTCATCAATACCCAATTGTTCAGCGATATAGCGGGCAAAATAAGTAAAACCGCCTGATACCAATACCGTATGGTAACCCAAGGCTTTAAGAGCTGTGATAGTGGTGCGAGCGCCGGTCGATAGTGTTAAGCGTGTGCAAATTTCATCAAGTACGCTGGTTGGGATACCTTGTAATAAAGCCACGCGCTGAGCAAAAGATTCATCAAAATCCATCTCACCGCGCATCGCCGCCTCAGTGATTACTTCCACTTGCTCGCCAATGCCCGCTGTTTTTGCCAGCTCAACGATGACCTCTTGTTCAATTAACGTAGAGTCCATATCGAAGCAAACAAGCTTATGGGTACGTAGCATATGACCAACCGATAGGATGTGGCAGTCGACTACGTCAAAGTGGTCGCTCGTGATTGAGCTTTGAGCATTTTTATAATCTTCAGTCAACTCGCGACGCAAACGCGTGGTCAATTGATCGTCAATGATATGTGCCGCTGCTGTTTTTTTAGCAGGATGCATTAGCGTATCAGTCACTGGCACCAGCAAATAGCGGAAAACTTGCACATCAACAAACGAGGGTTTGGCAAATGTCTGCGCCGTGTCTGTATCAGCAATCTCAATATCTACAAAACTGGCATCAGCGTCTTCTGCCACTGTGACCAGATGCCAATTCGGCTGCTCATCAACCCATGACTGCACGTATTGATGGATATCGAGCGACGATACATGCGTAGGCAGTACCACAATCAAGGCAAAAATAGGCAAGGATTGTAGCGCATCAAAATCCTGTAAATTAGTACCCTCTGGTAATAGCGAGGCCACAGAATCAACAGCTTGTTGCCATGCTTTGCTGTCTTTTGGTAACGAGTAAGATGTATTTTTTGGCATCGCTCAATTGTCCCTTGTATGCTGGTATAAGATTAGGAATAATAACAGTTTTACTGGGCAGCGCCTATAGATAAGGCGCAAAGTATCATAGCCCGATAAAAACATCCGTCACGACTAAAAAGGTCGGTAGAATAAAAGAAAAGTATTCCCATAAATTTATGATACTAGCTAACGCCATAACCCTTACTATGGTGATATAGTAGGCATAAATGAGCGGGTGATTTTCTTACGCCGTTACTTGATAGCTATTTGATAATTACTGATTAAATACCTGATAAGCGCTTGACCCAAACATACTTGCACAACAAATCTACTGTACGATGGCAGCGTCTCATAAATAGTCTTTCATTAAACAATGATGCATTTAGACGATGTGGTATTAACTTAAGCAAAGATAGCGACATACTCTTCTAAAAAATGAGCCAACGCCTCGTTTTTTAATTCCATTTATCCAAAAAAGTTTAACATATCATGACCTATTTAGCGCCGCGGCAAGGGTTGTTTGCCATTATTCTACTGGTTAGTTTTTGTTTGCAGACTCTATTGTTGGTCATCAGTACCGATCAACAGCTGAGCAACAGTCGTGCGCAAAAAGGCGAGCAAATGGTCGCCCAGCTTATCGATGAAGCACGCCTGTCTTTAGAAAATAAAGACCGCGTCAGTCTCAGTGTCATTGCCAATCGCTATACCAGCGAGCAGGATGTGACTCGTATACTGATCAAAGACAATAATGGCGACATATTAGTGCCCGTTGGCAACGCACCAATGCAGCAAGGCGATACGATTAGCCAAATCGCTACTCAAGGCGATGCCGTCATCGGTAGTGTGGCTTTGACCCTAAAAGATATTAGCAAGGGCGAAATCATTGCGATGCAATGGCCGTTTGTAATTGGAATGATGCTGCTACATTTATTGCTATGGCTGCTTTATAGTTATATTGCGCGCCCAACGAGAGAGCAAATCAATGCCATCAGTCGAGATATTCAAGATTTGCATCGTAAGCAAAATATACAGGTCGACCAACGTGGCTATGATCGTGAGTTTGAACGTCGCCAAACAGATGTGAGTGCAGCTACTAATGAGTCGGATACTAGCCAGAATAATAGCGCTATCAACGAAGGTCGCAATCCAACCGATCAACAAGGTCATTCTCAAGCATCTGAGAGTGAGTCGAATCGCCCTAAAGCTAATGCGCGTAAATTAGATATTCATAGTGCAGTGAATCAGTATGTAAGAACACAGCAGAATCAAGACACAGCGCTCAATGCTAATAGCATTGCTGATGGCATTGCTGATGGCATTGTTAATGACACTGTTAATGACACTCATGGCACTAATGTCGCTGCTAGTGATACGATTGAAAACCATGTCGTAAATCATGCAGTAGATAGTAGACAAAATGCTATGAGTGGCGCTGACGGTAGCCATAAATCTAATAACACCTCTCGATTGTCTGCCACGCGGCCATTTGATAGTATCAGCGTACAAATTGTATTTCATGACGAATTTAATATGCTTGAGCGCCTAGCGCCGTCTCAGCGTCTGCCTTATTTGGCGTTATGTACGCAGCTATTAAATCAAGCAGTGACCGAGTTACTCAAACAGCCATTGTTGCTGGGTGTGAGCGCATTGAATGAGCCATACTTTGATGAAAGCGGCGCTTATGTGATGCTTAAAGCAGACAATAGCCATGCAAAAGTCGCATTAGCGGGTGTCATGCTAGGTAAGCTATATTTGATGCTCAATAAGATCATTCATGATAAGCATATCGAGCTGTCAAGATTTGCCCTGCCAGCAAAAGCTGGAGTGAGTGATAATGCTCAAGTCGAGGCTATGACGCATTTGCTCGACAGCGTGGGTAAAAAAGAGCAGATGCTGATTTTGCTACCCAATGGTGGTCTCAAACAAATCAGTAATCATGTACAAGTGCAAAGTATCATGCGTCCGACGACTGTTTATGAGCGCGAGTGTGCGATATTTGATGGTGGTAATGATGCTATGATTCAGCGTCTAGCGGATGTGCGCAACGCGGTATTGATGATTGAAGAGTCAGCAGATTAGGTGCAAACAACCTTTTTAGCTTCACTAGAGCCTCTACAATTGCCTGCGCAAAAATCGCTATTGTCATCTTGGCATCTGCTGGTAAATCAGCCATAGTGATAAAAAGGATTGACAACGCTTAGTAGAGACTTTATAAGGCATATATATAACGATATATTTTTAATACACTTGCCTAAAAATGATAGGAGTTTGTCATGAGTGACGCTGATATTGATGACGATTTTGATGATGATTTTGTCGATGATGATGATGCAAAGATGGTCGAAGAAGCCGAGACGAGTGTGCGTACACGCTTAAGCAGTCTTGAAAAACGTCGTTTAATCGATAATTTGCTAGAAGAAAAACGCTTGGCTAAAGAGCTAAAAGACGATCTTGACGATATAGATAATTTCGATGAAGACGGTGATGATTGGGATGATGACGATATTTAAATCGTCATTTAAGCGCTAAAATTTTATCTTAGATAATTAGTTAAACAACTTCTTAATAACTGGTAATGATCTAATTGGTATTCGCTAGCCATCGTTAACGAATGCTGCTCAGTTGACTATGCTAAGCTGGTTGTATTGTTTTTTTGACCATAGCCATTCAATCAGCTCTTCTTAATAAGCTTGTTTTATCAAATTTTATTGGGATTTATTTTCTTAATCCAGATAAATATCATTCTTATACTTCCTACTATTTTGTATTTAACACATTATTTATTGCGCGTGACGCAACCTATCCTCCAAGGACAACCACACGATGAATAACCAACTAAGTTTCGATGAATTATTAGATTATTTAGACAATGAAGAAAGTCAGTTTGTGCTCGATAGTGTCGCCACCCATGGTTTTTTGACAGCGACCGTTATTGGACGTCCGTTGCCTAATTGGATAAATGCGCTTTTTGAAGGTCATGTGAGCGAGATTCCAGAAAACGTCATCGACGGTATTCAGCGCTGGCGCGAATCAATCATGGCTGAGCTAAAAAACGAGACGCCTATTGAGCTACCTTTTGGTGAAGATGCTGGCAATGAAGAAGTGGCAGTCGACTTTTCAGATGAGTCAGATATCGTCGCTTGGTCGATTGGATTTGTCGATGCGATGTATGGCGACGAAGCCGATGATTGGTTGGAAAACGAAGAGACGGCAGAAGATGTGGCCGTATTGACCTTGCCGATGATTGTACTAAGCGGTATTGATGATGAAGATCCAGAGCTTGCCCAAATGCGTAAAGATGACGATACGATGGCGCAAATGGCCAATAGCATTGAAGGCAATTTAACTGAGCTATTTTTATTATTTCATACCAACGACTAGTACGATATATAGACGTTGTTTTTAATCCAAGTAGCTTAAAAATAAGGTAATACTATGACCGTGCAACTTTCTAACCTTGAGTACTTGCCCAACTACCAAATAACAGAGCGCTTAGACGTGGTTTATGGCAGTACTGTGCGCTCAAAACACGTCGGTAAAGACTTGTTTGCCGGTCTGAAAAATATCGTTGGCGGCGAGCTGACCGCCTATACCGAACTGTTAGAAGAGTCGCGTCAAGAGGCGATAGACCGTATGGTGGTGAAGGCGGAAGCCTTAGGCGCTGATGCGGTCGTTGGCTTGCGCTTTTCGACCTCTAGCATTGCGCAAGGCGCTTCTGAGCTGTTTGTCTATGGTACAGCGGTCAAAGTGGTACGTGTGCAACAACCGCCTGTTTCGCCTCAGTCCCCAAGCGACCATGACGGTCATACGCATTATGGGCAACCAGCACAAGCACCTTCTCAAGAGCCCAATACGGCACAAACGCCTAGTGATGACTTACCACGCTTTAATCCTTTCGGCTAATCGATAATACGCTCTAGCCGTATTTTGACCCTTTAAGTTGTTTACGATAAGAGACGCCTCATGAATAACTCTGTTAGCCAGATGCTAATGAACTACGCGCCACTTGTTATTTTATTTGTGGTTGGTTGGTTTTTTGGTGCGCGTCATGAGCGCCAGCATCTAGCACAGTTAGCAATTTCAGAAAAACAGTTAAATCATATTATCGTATCTACTGAGCGTTTTTATCAGCCGGCGCTTGCTGATGGCACACAAGGCGAACTGGTACTCGGTAGCGTGGTGATTGCGCAGGATTATTTTAAAATGGTCATTGCGCGGGTTTTAAGCATATTTGGTAAAAACCTGACTACCTATGAAACCTTGCTAGAGCGCGCCCGTCGTGAAGCATTGGTACGTATGCGCACGCAAGCTCATACTAAAGGCTATAGTCATATTTATGGTCTGCGCTTTGAAGTGAGTAATATTAATCAGCTAGGTAGCATGGTTGAAGCGATCGCCTATGGTACAGCGGTTATGATTAACGAGTAGGCCTAAAGGCTTGTTGCTTTAGTTGATATTATCTTAAGTGCTATAAACCTAAGCGCTATAAACCTAAACACTGCCATATTTATACCCAATAATTTGCATGAACTTGCATGTCATACCAATGCTCGCCTTATAAAAGGCCATACTATGTTGCTCTTAAAAATAATTTTTGCACTCATACTAATGTATGCTTTTTTTAGAATAGTGACATGGCTGAGTGATGCTGATAATCATGAGAGTATATCGCTCTGGCTATCGGAGAATTTTGAAAGTACCGATAATGGTGACAGTGATTCTGATGGCGGTAGTAGTGACAGTGGTTCTAGTGGAGGTGACGGCGGTGGAGGCGGCGGTGATTAACAAGTGTTTAGAAAGTGCTTAGAAAGAGAGAACAATCGAGTTTCAATTATCCTGTATTCACAAAGAACGTACTATAGTTAAAATACCTCAAAAAACGCTACAGTGCTGCTGGTATAAATTTTTTGTAGCCTCTGTCTGCGTAGGCACAGCAAGCAAGAAAAATTAATATCAGCAGTACTTGATGTATCGATATTACTTTTCCCTGACTATAGCTGCTTTTAAACGTAAAAACCATACTTGACTGGTGAGTAGCTGAATAAAGTAAATGAAGATAACTTGACCGCTATATACTCCCTTTACCGTTGCCTAATGACTGTCGATAAGCAAAATGGCAGGCTATAAAAACGGTAGTGATGTCAGTTACCAGAAACGATTAGCAAGGATCGCTAATCAGACATTGTTCAATCATTATAAATTGATCTATAAGTAGGTCTTATTTACAGGGATGTCGTTATGGAAGGTCTTGAGATAGTCACGTTAGTCAATTCAATCATTATTCCCATTTGCCTATTCTTAATTATGATGGGTATGGGTTTGACCCTCATTGCAAATGATTTTAAACGCGTTTTAAAATACCCCAAAGCGGTTGGTATTGGTCTGACCAATCAGCTGTTGCTGTTGCCAATTATTGGCTTTGCACTGGCAAATATTATGCCGCTAGAGCCTGAGTATGCGGTAGGGGTGATGTTACTGGTGCTGTGTCCGGGTGGCACTACGTCAAATCTGTTTACTTATTTGGCCAAAGGTGATGTGGCACTATCCGTCACCATGACAGCAATTGCCAGTATCATTACCGTATTTAGTATTCCGATCGTTTTAAGTTTTTCGTTGGTGCACTTTATGGGTGCAGGCAGCGAATTTCAGTTACCCGTGTTGAAAACAATGATTACTTTAATCGTGCTGACCATCGTACCTATTAGTATTGGTATGCTGATCAAACGCTTTGCGCCAAAAGTCGCTGATAAATCACAGCTCTATGTATCTAGATTCGGGGTTATATTTTTGACGTTCTTGGTGGTTTTCTTGAGTTATGTGCAAAGAGATATCATCGTTGAGGCGCTAATCGCCACAGGACCAGTTTCTTTATTATTGAATCTCTCAACCATGGCACTTGGTTACTATACCAGTAAATGGTTCGGCTTAAACTTAGCGCAAAGAACTTCTATTACTTTGGAAGTAGGTTTACAAAACAGCACGTTATCGATATTTATGGCATTGACGCTATTGGCCAATTATAAAATGTCGATGACCCCAGCTATTTATACTTTAATTATGTTCTTAACAGCTGGTATTTTAGTCAGATTACTTAGTGCCAAGTATAATAAGGTTAAAAAGTCTGAAATAGAAAGTAGTGTTTTGGCGGCACGCATGCTTTAAACTGCTTTAAAGATGGGCTAGTTATAGACATCGTTTACTTATTAGGATCAATTAGCTATCTAGTCCCATAACAGCTTAAAGTCTCAAAGTTTGTTATGGGATATATATTTTTCAAACTACATCTTTCAAGCTATATAGGCAGTCCTAAATAAAGAAATACAAATGTTATAACGCACTACTGAGGTTAATTTTTCTTGCTTGCTGTGTCTACGCAAACATACGCAGACAGGGGCCGCGAATAATTAACTCCAGTAGTGCTGTACTCTTTTAAAAGTGGATAAAATATATCTATTATGTTTAGCCTTTAGCCTTTAGCCTTTAGCCTTTAGCCTTTAGCCTTTAGCCTTTAGCCTTTAGCCTTTAGCCTTTAGCCTTTAGCCTTTAGCCTTTAGCCTTTAGCCTTTAGCCTTTAGCCTTTAG
>NZ_JBAQQF010000007.1:0-27809 GCF_049295055.1 Psychrobacter sp.
CAGAGATGCCTGTTATTGCCTATATCCTATGGAACAAGCCTTTATGATGACCATCGCCGGACAACCGTTTCTTACCGATTTTCAGACGCAGCAACTCATCAGTCAGTTTCAGCAAAAAACCGAGCTAAATGTCAGCCAGATTCATACCCAGCAAGTGTATGTGTTATCACGAGAACTCGAAGGTGATGAGCATAAAAAAGCGCTAGACTTACTTGCTGTCGACAGTGCCACTGTTCTTGCTGCTCCGCAAAGCAATCAGTTACAAGTCATCGTAGGTCCACGTTTTGGTACCATATCGCCATGGGCAAGTAAAGCGACCGATATTTTTAATAACTGTGAAATTGCGATTAAGCGTGTTGAGCGCGTGATTGTTTATACCCTAACCGTCGATGGAAAAGCAGACGGCGAAGCAGGTGAAAAACTGCCATTAGACGCTGAGCAATTATTGTTTGACCGTATGACACAAAGCTTGGTTTATGATTTAAACGACGTGAATAAATTATTCGACGATGGACAACCAGCATCATTAAATCATATTGATGTGATTGGACAAGGTCAAGAAGCGCTTGAATCTGCTAATAAAGAATTTGGTTTTGCGTTATCTGTTGAAGACATCGATTATCTAATGAATGCTTACGTCAATGAGCTAAAGCGCAATCCGACCGACGTTGAGCTAATGATGTTTGCACAGGCGAACTCAGAGCATTGCCGCCATAAGATTTTCAATGCAGAGTGGACAGTAGATGGTGCAGTACAATCTAAATCACTGTTCCAAATGATTAAGAATACTTATAAAGCCAACCCGCAAGGTATCTTGTCCGCTTATAAAGACAACGCTGCGGTGATGGCTGGTTCTGAAGGGTTGCGTTTTTATCCTGTTCCTACTGATGCTATGGATGCCAATTCAGCGCACCCTTACAGTTTCCATCAAGAAGAAATTGACATTTTAATGAAAGTCGAAACCCATAATCATCCAACCGCGATTGCCCCGTATGCAGGTGCAGCGACGGGTGCTGGCGGTGAGATTCGTGACGAAGGTGCAACCGGTCGTGGCGGTAAACCAAAAGCAGGTTTAACGGGCTTTCATGTATCACATCTCCATATTCCCGAGCTAGCAGAGAAGTGGGAACAGTCTGGTAATGTAAGCACGCAAGATTATGGTACGCCAGATCGTATGGCAACCAGTCTTGAGATTATGCTTGAGGCGCCATTAGGCTCAGCCAATTTCTCTAATGAGTTTGGTCGTCCGAACTTATGCGGTTATTTCCGTAGCTTCCAGTTGGACACGTCAGCGGCAAAAGACGGCAGTGAAATGCGTGGCTACCATAAGCCAATCATGCTTGCCGGTGGTTATGGCAATATCAAACGCAATTTAATTGAAAAAAACACGATTCAACAAGGTGATCTGCTTATCGTCCTTGGTGGTCCAGCGATGCAAATCGGCTTGGGCGGCGGTGCAGCATCTTCAGTCGATAGTGGCTCTTTAGATGAAGGCTTAGACTTTGCTTCTGTGCAGCGTGATAACGCTGAGATGGAACGTCGCTGTCAAGAAGTGATGGATCGTTGCTGGGCCTTAGCGGGTAATGACGTAGATGTTAGTAATGGTGGTAAAGATGGCAACCCCATTGTCTCGCTACATGACGTCGGTGCAGGTGGTCTTTCAAATGCCATGCCAGAATTGGTCAATGACCATGAAATGGGCGCGGTGCTAAACTTGCGTAAGATTCCGTCGCTAGAAGCGGGCATGTCACCGATGGCAATTTGGTCAAACGAAGCACAAGAGCGTTATGTACTGGCGATTCGCCCTGAAAGTGAAGCGCAGTTCGATGCGATTTGTGCCCGTGAGCGCTGCCCGTATGCGATTTTGGGTACAGCGACAGATATCCGTCAGCTTGTCGTTAATGATGAACTATTAGCTGAGCAGCCAGTCGATATGCCGATGCAAGTCTTGCTCGGTGGTACGCCGCAGATGAAGCGCAGCTTTAACCGTCAAGAGACTACCTTGCCAGCATTAGAGCTAGGCGAAGTCAACCTAGCCGAATCAATCAAAGACGTGCTACGTCATCCAACGGTTGCGAGCAAATCATTCTTGATCAGCATCGGTGACCGCTCTATCACAGGTATGGTGGTACGCGATCAATTCGTTGGTCGCTATCAAGTGCCAGTATCAGATTGTGCCGTTACGGCATCAGGATTGATCGCGCTTGATGGTCAGCCGATGAGCGGTGAAGCGATGAGTGTCGGTGAACGTACGCCAGTTGCACTTATTAGCCCAACTGCTTCAGCACGCCTTGCTGTTGGTGAAGCAATCACCAATATCGCTGGTGCACGTATTACTCAGCTATCTGACATTACCATGTCTGCAAACTGGATGGCAGCGTGTGGCGATGATGCCGAAGATGCGGCCTTGTTTGATGCCGTACATGCTGTTGGTGAAGAACTATGCCCGGCACTTGGTATCGCTATTCCAGTCGGTAAAGACTCGCTATCGATGCGTGCCAATTGGGCAGACGAAGACGAGAACGGCAGCACGGATAAATCAGTGGTTTCGCCAATGAGCTTAGTGATTACGGCTTTTGCGCCTGTTATTGATGTGGCAAAAACCTTAACGCCTGAGCTTATTAATGGTGATAGTGCCTTCTACCGTATTGACTTGTCTAAAGGCAAGCTACGTCTAGGTGGCTCAATCCTCGCGCAAACGCTTAGCCAATTAGGTAACGATTGCCCAGATTTAGCGCAGCCTAGTGACTTGGTCGATTTCTTTAACTTTATCCAAGCGGGTAACGCGCAAGAAGTTATCAGCGCTTATCACGATATCGGTGATGGCGGATTACTTGCGACCATTGCTGAGATGCAATTTACCAGCCGTCAAGGTATCAAGCTGTCATTGACTGATGATAATTTACTCGGTCAACTGTTCAGTGAAGAGTTGGGCGCGGTCATCCAAGTATTGCCAGAAAACGTTGCAGCATTAATGCAATTGGCGGAAGAATTTAATGTCAGCGATATGCTGAGCCTCGTTGGTCAAAGCTCGGAAGAAGACAGCCTAATTATCCAAACGCCAACCCTTATGGGCGAGGATACGTTACGCTTTAGCCGTACTGAATTACAGCAAGAGTGGAGTCAGGTCAGCTATCAAATCGCCCGCCGCCGTGACAATCCAGCGTGCGTCCAGCAAGAATATGACTTGATTAGCGATACTAGCCATCAAGGTCTTATTGCTGTACCAAACTTTGATCTCAACCAAAAAGTTGAAGTGCCTTACTTAAATAGTAGGGAAAATAAACCAAGAGTCGCTATCTTACGTGAGCAAGGCGTCAATGGTCAGCTAGAGATGGCAGCAGGCTTTACTCAAGCAGGATTTGAAGCGGTCGACGTCCACATGAGTGATTTACTCAGCGGTCGCATCAATCTACGCGACTTCGATGGTCTGGTCGCTTGTGGTGGCTTTAGTTACGGTGACGTGCTGGGCGCAGGCTCTGGTTGGGCGAACTCTATCTTGTTCCATGACGAATTACGCATGCAGTTTGTACGCTTCTTTGCCCGTCCTGATACCTTCTCACTTGGCGTTTGTAACGGTTGTCAGATGATGGCGCAGTTAAAAGATCTCATCCCAGGCGCGGAAAACTTCCCACGCTTTATCGCCAATAAATCGGCTCGCTTTGAAGCGCGTACGGTCAATGTCAAAGTTGAGCGCACCAAGTCCATCCTGTTTAAAGGCATGCAAGACAGTATCTTACCGATCGCTATTGCCCACGGTGAAGGCTATGCCACGCTTAACGAGACAGAAATCGACGGTATGGCAAAACATGGTCAGCTCGCTATGCGCTTCGTCGATAGCCAAGGTCAGTCAACTGAGACGTATCCGCTCAATCCAAACGGTTCGGTCGGCGGTGTCACGGGTCTGTGTAGCACTGACGGTCGCGTTACCATCATGATGCCGCATCCTGAGCGTACTCTACGAGCCTACAATCACAGCTGGAAACCAGAAGCGTGGGATGAGGACGGCGCGTGGATGCGTATGTTCCGTAATGCGCGGGCTTGGGTAAGATAAGTTTCGTTAGGATAATTTGTATTAATTTTAGATAATAGCTTTTTATAATAAGAAGGTGGGCTTCGGCTCACCTTTTTTGTGTTTGGGATTTTAAGAAGTAGGGGAGCTATTTCCTGAGAAGCGTTAAAAAATTGCATTGCAATTTTAGCTTCGCAAGTGAAAATTCCTTAAAGGGAATTTTCTGTTTCGCTATTGTCTTAGTCGTCGATTGGGATGGTAGCTAAGAACGTATGGATTCGTGTGACGACCTTTGGAGTAGTCTTTAAGTATATGTTATATATATTAATCTTCGGTATTATATGATATAATACATACCATTAATGAGATATTGAACCCAACATCTTTACACTTTCCAAGTGTATTTTCTGAAAAAAATAGCATATTGTAATTATATGCCACTCCACTTTTCCTTTCTAACAAAACCATACACTGTCCAAAGTAGTCTTTAGCCAATATGAGGAGGTTATTATGAAATATTCAGCAATTGCAATTGCAAACGCTTTTATTGAACAAGCTAATAATGGAAAAATTAATAACTTAACTCCTATGAAGCTGCAAAAGTTAATGTTTTTCGCTCAAGCATGGCATTTGAAATCAACTAACATGCCACTATTTGATGGTAACTTCGAACGCTGGCAGTATGGCCCTGTTTTACCTGAAATTTATCATGAGTTTAAGAAGTTTGGTTATAGAAGTATTCATGAAATTGGTTCTAATATGTGGAACGAGTTTCATAAGATAGATACTTATGACTATCAAGTGACTGAATTTCTAAAACAAATAGTTGATGCGTATGGCAACTATACTGGAACTGAATTATCTTGGATGACACATCAGCCAGAAACTGCATGGTCGAATGGGCAATTAGGTACGATTATCAATTCGCAAGATATGATTAACGGCAAAGTATGATATTTAAATTGTAATGTTAGATATAAAGACAACTTTTAATAACGTTGAAGAGAGTGGCATCAGTAAGGATGTACCACTCTCTTTTCCTATCTCTAATTCAGATGTAACAAGGGCTGGAGACGTTATACGTTCTTGTATGGAAAGTTCAAATCTAGATACTAAAAGAGAAGAAGAGTTTACAAACGCATTACTTATACTTAGAAAGTATCGAGAAAATCATGCACCTTGTCTTAAGATATTTTCAAATCTATTAAAAGAGAAGTTGGAAAGATTAGAGGTTGATCAGGAAAGTATTGTTGGTTCTCGCACAAAAAGGTTAGAATCAATTTCAATGAAATTAGTTCGACTTCCTTCAACTAGACTTTCTCAAATGGAAGATATAGTGGGAATTAGAGTTACTTTACCTAATATGCAAGCAGTTGAGCGTTTTATTAATGACAGAGAAACATGCGAAATATATAATTCAGATTATATTGAAAATGAAGCAAGGACAAATAACTATATAAGTAAACCCAAACCTGATGGTTATAGGGGTATACACCAGATTTTTAAATGTAAGGTCGATAATAAGATTTTTCGACTGGAACTACAGATCCGCACGAAAGTACAACATGAATGGGCTACAATTGTAGAGATACTTGGTTCTCTATACAAAGCTTCATTTAAAGCAGGAGAAGGAGATAAAAGGTACTTAAGGTTTCTTGAACTAACAAGTGTATTGTTTTCTATTGAAGAAAATGCTCCTGTTATTTCTAGTTATGCAGAATTAACTTCGACAGAAATATGTACTAAATTAAACGCACTTGAGAAAGAATTAAAAGTTATTGAAAAGCTAAAAAGTGTCAATTCTATTAATTTATTAGGAAAAAGTCCTGAGGCTAAGTATTATCTAATCCAGTTAGACTTAGAGTCTCGTGAGACCAGAGTGCTGCATTACTTTGATGGTAAAAAAGCAAATGAAAATTACTATCGGTTAGAGAAGACTTACAAAGGCAGTGATAAATTTGATGTCGTTTTGGTGTCGGTTGATGATGTTAATAAAATTGAAGAAGCTTATCCAAACTATTTCCTAGATAGTGATAGCTTTATCAATAGATATAACAAGCTTTTAGCGAAATACTCATAGCTATAGTAAAGTTTTACGTATATAGATGCTGAATATATGATGCAGTATTTATTATACTATTCAAACAATAATATAATAAATAGGTAGTTAATAAGGTTTTTAAGATCTGAGTTTAAAGTTAACTAACTACTAATCTCTCAAATTATTTTTTACCCTCTCTCTTAGCCTCAGCAATCAACTCATGAATCTTTGCACTCTCTTTTAGCACACAAGCCTCATATTCAGAAAGCGACTCAGCTTCCTGTTGCTGCTGATTTTCCTGCTCTTGCTTTGCTTTTTCTTCTAAATACTTCTGAAGATCGTCTTGCTCATTTTGCTCGTTATATTGTGAGTTGCTCATGGCTTATGTCTCCTAATATTTTTTATCCATCAATAAAAGTCATCACGACCAGCATACTTCTTATTGAGTGCCTTTAAAATAGCATAAGTTTCTAAATCCAGCTCGCCCGTTGGCTGCTGCGGTCTGAAATGCAATTGAAAGGCGTAAACGACATTGCGACTGGCTTTATCCCACTCATCACTATCATTGATTTGATAGCCGTAATCACGAAACGCTTGCTTAACCTCAGGTATCGTTGCCGCTGCAAACGTGTCTTGATGCATAAAGAATTGCTTATCAAAGTCATCATACCAAGCGCCAATACCATACTCTGTATACAGTCGTTGCCAAGGGAACTTTGCACCGGGGTCAATTTTGCGCGACGGTGCCATATCCGCATGACCGATGATATTTTTTGGTGAAATGCTATATCTTGCTGCCAAATCTTGCACCAGCTGCGCTACTTTTTTAATCTGTAACTCGTCAAACTCTACGTAGTGCTTATAAGGATGATATTCGAAATCACCATTTTTGAGTGCGTTTCTATACTGGGGTTGAATGCCTGCGTTGACGATTTCGATGCCGATAGAAGTATCATTAAGGATAGTTCTACCCGCAAACCCGCCATCACCTGCATGCCAAGCGCGTTCGCTTTCAGGCACTAGGTTATAAATCTTATTATCGTCATGGTCTAAAATTAGATAGTGAGCGCTGACTTGACCCGTGGTCAATGTTTTTACCGATCTGGCATTATCTGAGACGGTATAGTGTAGGACGATGGATTTAATCCGCTCGCTTTTGCCGGTGGCTTGATAGGTTTGGCTGTCAATAACGAAAGGTTCAGTATTCTCTATTTGGGTGTTATTAGTGGTCACGCAGCCAATCAAAGGCAGCGTTAAGGTACATGCTAATGCTAAAAATATATTTTTTGCCATGAACTGCTAACCCTTTTCAATCTTCTTCGCCAAAACCGTTTTCCAACTGTCCTCTAAACACTCAATCGTAAGCCAAGGCTCAATCACCTCTGCGTCAAACTTCTCTTTTGAGTTAGACAGTTGCCATAGCTTCTCTAATGTCGCAAAAGGATAGGGACGTTCTATCAAATATACCGGCAAATCAGCGTTAATCATCCCATCACGTACGACCTCAAAATACCATCCTGCGATACCTTGCTTGGTAATCCACGAAGCGATATTAGGCACTTTGGTGAACTGTCCGATTTGGTCATTGATTTTGTAGCAGGGTCGGCGTGGTTGGACGAGTCGTAGTTGTACGCTGTTCTCAGCATTACCATCAATAACTTCATCTTGACCATACTGAAAAACGTCGCCAATACAAACTGTTGCTTCTGTCATTTCTGGCAAATCATTCACCGCTTCCGTCGTCAGGTTTTCGCCCAACGTCCCGATACGAACATTAAGGTTAAATTCTGTATTGATACAACCATAAGTAGCCGTAGGCATCTGATGCACCGCTTTTAGGGGGCCACCATGATGACGGCGATCGGCTTGCTCATCAGTGGTTAAGCCCATAAAATTGACGGCGACAGGTGCTTTGATGGGCGCTTTATCAATAGCACTCATTTGCTCACGAGTGAACGGCATCGCCTTGCCTGCACGGACGCAGGTTAAGTTAGCAATATGCAGGGGCAGGGTTTGATTAAAATTCGCTTTATTTGTTGGGGTAGAGGATTGTATGGTTTGTATGTTCATAGGTTCTAAGCTCATGGATTGTCCTAATTTATAAGTTTTTATTAGGCGCGTGGCTTTGTCGTTATTGGTATGAATAATGCGTATTATCTTAGCCTAATCATGCGTCTGATTATACGGCTTCAGCACCTTAAAGTTTAGTAGTACCTTAAAGTCGATTAGCGCTAAAATTTAAACAAAAAAAGACCAGAATAGTCATCTGGTCTTTTTTTTATAGCGTTACGGCAATAAATAAGATTACTTATTTTTATTACGGCGACCGGCTGTTTTCTTTTCACGCGGCACAGCGACCAGTTCAGCCAATTGCTCAGGTGATGACCATAGACCTTCTAAGTCATAGAACTCGCGGGCTTGTGGCGTCATCATATGCACGACAACTGCACCCAAATCAATCAACGTCCAGTCAGAATCGATTCCGCCTTCGCGACCAAGTGGCATAAAGCCTGCTTGCTTCGCTTCAGCGCCGACACTGTCAGCCATCGCGCGTACATGACGCTTAGAGGTACCGTCAGCGATAACGATACGTTCCATAACGTCAGTCAAATCTTCTACATTCATTACGGTGATGTTCTTAGCTTTCATATCGTCTAGCGCGCTTTCGACTACATCTAAACATTCTTTTAAGCGTTCTTCAGTCATGGTGTTGGTCATAAATTTTAATCTCTTGAATCGTCAATATTAAAAATAAAATGGTAAATCGTCAATTTGCATAAAATTGTATTGTCGCACTGACTCAATATGAGCAGTGACGTATCAAGACAGGGTGGGCAAAATGACAATGATAAGATGATTTTAACGGAATTGAGCAGCAGAATATAGCTGATGGGCGATAATATATCGATAAACAGCAGGATTTAGCCATTTAGCTAATGAATTAAGTGCAGTATTGCCTATGATATCATTTATTGCTGCTATAGATGTGATTTGCGTTTCGGCTGAGGGCATTATATACAATCGATTTTCCGTCTGCTGTAACTGCTGGCGTATTTGGGTGCTTGATACTACAGCGACAGGGCGCGGGTCTATATAAAGGTAGCCTTGATTGATGGTTTTTAAGAGAGGGCTGTCTGCTAAGTTTTGAGAGATAGGCGTTAACAACTCAGTGGCTAAACGGACCGTTAGGTTTTGTAGCGGCATAGGTAATTGGGATTGCAATTGAGCAGGAAAAATAGCGATATCTGATGTTATTATATTTTTATTATTAAGAGTTTTATCGGTATTAGAAAAGGCGTTAGTACTTTTAGATACGCTGCTACGGTCAAAAACCCATAGATTGACATAATCAGTGAGTTGTAAGCCGTTCTTCCATTGTTCTAGACTACGGGCGCTATCCATACCCATAATAAATATCAAACTGTCATGCGGGTAGCGGGCGCGTAATGTCTGTACGCTATCGATAGTATAGACAGGCGGCGTCTGCCACAGCTCAAGCTCATTAATCTTTAGCGCTGTGTTTTGTATTGCCAGCTTTAGCATGGCTAAGCGGTGCTCAGGGTCTGTGCTATCTTCTTTAAAAGGTGAGCGCGCATTAGGCAGTAACGATACATGTAGTTCGCGCTGTTGCTGCTCCGCTATCGGTAACAAATACTGATAAACATACAATGCCATTTGTAGATGACCGTTGTGTACAGGGTCAAATGAGCCACCCAAATACGCACGAATGGCAGGGGCAGAAGCCTTGTCAGATGCAATAACAGAGCTTTTTACATCAGAGCTTGGATAAGTGGACTGAGCTAAGTGCGGCATAATAATTGAAAGTGTTACCTATAAATAGAATGCTATGAGTAAAGCATGTTAAAGCATGATTGTAATGGGCCGATGTATAGTTGTCATTAAAAGCGCTAAAAAGATACTAATATTGATTATAGCAGCCAATAAAAAACCGACTATCATGATGATAATCGGCTATAAAAAATATTTATTTTAAGCTCGCTGCTAAGCGATTAGCTAGTGACCATATAAACAGTGACCATATAAACAGTGACTATATAAACAGCGACTATATAAGCAGCAATTAGATTTCGTCACTATCCGCTTGAATGGCAGTAAGGGCGATGGTATAGATAATATCATCGACCAATGCGCCACGTGATAAGTCGTTTACTGGCTTATTCAAACCTTGCAACATCGGACCGACACTGACCACATTGGCACTACGCTGTACCGCTTTATAAGTGGTGTTACCGGTATTGAGGTCTGGGAAGATAAAGACGTTGGCTTGTCCAGCAACTGGTGAGTCAGGCGCTTTTTGTTTACCGACGCTCATCACAGAAGCCGCATCATACTGCAAGGGTCCATCGACCGCTAGATTCGGCATGCGCTCGCGGACAATTTCAGTGGCACGGATGACCTTTTCAACATCAGCGCCTGTACCTGAAGCACCTGTTGAGTAGCTAATCATCGCAACTTTTGGATTGATACCAAAGGCCGCCGCAGATTCAGCCGACTGAATAGCAATCTCAGCCAACTCTTCAGCCGTTGGATCTGGATTAATCGCACAGTCACCATAGACCACCACTTGCTCTGGCAATAGCATAAAGAAAATGGATGATACCAAAGAATATTGCGGTGCCGTTTTAATCAACTGGAATGCTGGGCGTACGGTATTGGCAGTGGTATGAATGGCACCAGAAACTAAGCCATCAACTTCGTCCATCTCTAACATGGTCGTACCTAAATAGACGGTATCTTTTAGGTATTCGGCAGCGACTTCTGCATTGGTTTTACCTTTACGACGTTCAACGACGGCAGCGATATATTTGTCCATATCGAGGGTATCAGGGTCGATGATTTCCAGACCTTCTGGCAAGATTAAATCGCGGTTTTTGGCCACTTGTTCGACATCAGCACGCTTAGCGAGTAATACACAATTGGCAATACCGCGACTTTGGCAAATACAAGCTGCTTCTACCGTCCGTGGTTCAGAGCCTTCGGGCAGCACGATACGTTTTTTGGCACTTTGCGCCTTTTTGACTACTTGATGACGAAATGCTGATGGTGACAAACGCGGCTCATGATTTTGGCTAAAATATTCTTTAATCCAGCTGAGATCCAAGTGCGCTGCTACATAGCGAGCCACTTCTTCAGCGCGTTCGGTATCATCGCTTGGAATCTCTGCACTCACTTGCAATAGACTCTGTACCGTCTCAAAGCTGTCATCTTCAACACTCATCACAGGGATACCCGTTTTGAGGGCGGATTGCCAGAGCTCAGCCACCGTTGGACTGGGAACAACGCCGCCGGTCAAGACCAATCCTGCTAGTGGAATACCATTGATACAGGCCAGTCCAGCTGCCAATAATAAATCGTCACGGTCACCCGGCACCACGATAAGCGTGCCACGTTTGAACACTTCATCGACGCGCGCAACTGAGCGCGCAGTCAAGCTGATACGGTTGATACGGCGAGATTTTGCTTCACCGACATTTAGCCAAGTAGCATCAAGCTCAGCGGCGATATCCCAAGTACGAGGTACAGATAGCGAATCACTAAATGGCACCACACCGATTAAGCGGAATTGTTCGGTATTGAAATGTGGCGATAGGCGCTGGACTTCTTGCATAAAGCCGCTGTCCAAGCTCACAATGGCTTCACCAGGGGCAACGATTTGATTTTCTAAGGTGCTTTGTGTATTTGGCAAGTCATGCATACGCATCAAGATACAGCCTAAAGTACGATCACTGGCCATGCCACCAAATTCACGGGCATGGACATCAAGCTTGTCGGCTAAATAGGCAGGTTTACTGGTATCAGCAGTGCTAACAAAGATGATTCTGGCATCTAAGGCGTGGGCAATCGCACGGTTGATTTGTGAGGCATAAGAGGTCTCGGTGGTCGGTACCAAGCCTTCGCAGATTACCACATCATAATCATCGCCGAGGGTATGATAATTAACGACCACTTCTTCCATCAAGTCATCAAGGTTGTCATCACCAATCATCCGCTCAACACGTTGACGGCTGATAGATTCAGGCGGGGTTAGACCAAACGCGTGCATGGCCAAAGCGCTTGAGCTGTCTAAACTGTTTTGTTTATCAAGCGTATCGTCTTGCAAAAACGGCTTCATAAAGCCCGCTTTGATACCGTTATAGTCAAAAGCACGAATCAAGCCCAGAGCGGCTGACGTTACACCGATACCGCGACTGATTGGTACAAGTAAAATAGTTTGCATAATATATCCTACTGTTTATTATATTTTTAAAGATGTATCATCCTTGAGTGTATAAGAATCAGCTTGTGATTCTTATAGTAACCAACGGTATGCGTCTTATTTTAGACCCAAGGCTTGACGAGTTTCTTGCGCAATACGACACTCTTCATCGGTTGGAATAACCCACAGCTCAATGCTGCTATCATCCGTGTGTAGACTGCCTTCGGCGCCGCCAACGAGCGCTTTGTTCTTATCAGCGTCGAACTTGATACCGAAGTGACGCATCACATTTAAGATACGAGCACGAGTGGTCGCTGAGTTTTCACCGATACCACCAGTAAAGACAATGCCAGTAAGTTCAGGTAGCGCACAGCTTAGGCTGGCAAGATATTTACCCACGCGGTAAGCGAACATCTCAATAGCAAGCATTGCATCTGCATGTCCTTCATTAGCCGCTTGCTCAACGGTACGCAAGTCATTTGATAAGCCTGAGATACCAAGCAGACCACTTTCATTATTGAGCATTTTGTCAATCTCTTCTAGGCTCATGCCCAATTGACGTTTTAGATGGATGTGTAGGCTAGGATCGACATCACCACTACGCGTACCCATCATCAAACCTTCGAGCGGAGTCAGCCCCATACTGGTATCAAGACTTTTGCCATCGTAGACGGCAGTCGCTGAACAACCATTACCTAAATGTGCGGTTAACCAACCATGTGGGCCTTTAGCGCTGGTAATTTGGCTGGCGCGTTCTGACACATAAGCATGCGAGGTACCATGGAAGCCATAACGACGGATTTTATGTTCTGAATAGAGTGCTTTTGGTAGCGGATAGCGGAAAGCAACAGGCGGCATGGTTTGATGGAAAGCGGTGTCAAATACTACGACTTGCGGAATGTCAGGATAAATCGCTTGCACTGCTTCAATGCCCAAAGCGTTAGCAGGATTATGTAGGGGCGCCAAGACTTTTAAGCGTTTAACTTCTTGTAAGACATGATCATCAACACGAACCGCTGCTGAATATTCACGACCACCATGGACCACTCGATGCCCCACGGCAATAAAGTGATACTGTTCAAGTAGGGCAAGAATTTTTTGTAAAGCCAATTCATGACGACCACCAGGGATAGCAATTTCCAGCTTTTCGCCGTTTAAAGCAGTATGTTTAATACGAGCAGTATCGAGACCTAAGTTTTCTGCAAGACCAGTGATACGAGTGCTTTCATCGTCACTAATCAAAGCATATTTGATTGAAGAAGAGCCACAATTCAATACTAAAGTAGGATTGGTGAGGGTCGATGTTTCAGAGTTTTTGTCATCAAAAGTGGTGGTTACGCCAGCGCTCATACTCTATCCTTAGATTATATTTTATAAAGGGTAATTATCGTCGATGACCACCTGTTAAATAAACGAAAACCAGCTATATTATTGCTGGTATATGCCAAACAACTGACATAGGCAAACAATCATACGACTGATTTGCCTTAGGTTTAGGCCATCACTGTTTTCAAGGCTTTTTAAATACTTATTAATGCCTTTGAGCCTTAATAAGACGCCCATTAGCGCCTCGTCACAGCTGCAAGGGTTGAGTATAATGTACCATAATTTTGAGGTTATACCACGATAACTATAAGGTTTTAATGAGTGAGTCTCTGAGTGTTCAATACAACTGTACACCGAGCGCAGCTGAAGTTTAACCGTTATTTAACCGTTGTGACAAGATAAAATAAACTTTATGAAAATTGTAAGTAAGTTTGTCAAAATTTATCCTAGCTTGATCAATAGGGTGCTATAAAATCAATTCATCTTAAAAATAAACTGTTGTAAGGATAGTTATTTCGAAGTTGTTTTGAAGTTATTTGAAGTCTTATAGCTATATTTCAGCAAATTTATGTACCAATCAGATTCCGTAGGCGCACAGCTTTATAGAATAATGCTATGATTAAAAAATTATCATTTTCCCTCTGTTCTATATTAGCTGCATTATTGGCTGCATTTTCACTAATAGTGATTTTTATCCTATTAAAACCATTGCAAGAGTAAGGTTATTCATTTTATGTTTATTATAAGACGCACCTCAAAAACTGAATGCCCTAACGCAGTCATTAGTGTCAGTCGCCATGCCAGTTATAAGTTAATACTCGCTACTACTATTTTAATGGGCATGGCAGGCTTAACAGGCTGTGGGCAAAAAGGCGATTTATACCTTGTAGACTCGAGTAGTAAAGTGACTCGAGATAGTACGGCGATAGTTGATAGTGGCAATAATCCACAGGATACTGCCTTTGCTAATATTGATGATAATAAAAATGTGGACGACTTCAAGCTGCCTGAACCCAGTGACGACCCTAATGATTATTGATTTTTAAGAAACATTAAAGCGGTTAAAATACTTCCTAAGATTATCCTAAAACTTCATTTTCACCTTGATACCCTGATTATATTCGAGATATTTATATGAGTCATTCTGAGCACCAAGCTAGCGGAACAGTCACCATTCAAACCGAGCAAGGGTTCTATATCGATCCTGAAGCCTTAACTACCTACTTGCCTGCGTTGCACTATCGCAATGATGCTTTGCATATGGAGCAAGTTAATATTAATGAGGTGGTCAAACACTACGGTACGCCATGTTATGTCTATTCAAAACAGGCGATATTAGAGGTTTATCAATCTTACACCGATAGCTTTGCCAGTTTGAACCATCAGATTTGTTATGCAGTTAAAGCAAACTCTAATCTAGCCGTTCTTAGTGTGCTAGCAGAAGCAGGGGCAGGGTTTGATATTGTCTCTCGCGGTGAGCTGATGCGCGTATTAGCCGCTGGTGGTAAGGCGTCGCGGGTTGTGTTTTCAGGCGTTGGCAAGACTTATAGCGATATTGAATATGCCCTTACTCAAGGTATTAGCTGCTTTAACGTCGAATCCATTAGTGAGCTGACGTTAATTAATGAAGTGGCAGTGCAATTAAATAAGAAAGCACCGATATCACTGCGGGTCAATCCAGACGTTGACGCCAAGACCCATCCATATATTTCAACCGGTTTAAAAGATAATAAATTCGGCATTACCCACGAAGACGCGGTTGCGGTTTATGAGCAGGCGGCCGAGCTGTCTCATATCGATATCGTTGGTATCGACTGTCATATTGGCTCACAGCTTACTGAGGTTGAGCCATTTGTAGCGGCGTTGGACAAAATAATTGAGCTGGTACATAGCTTACGTGAAAAAGGCATTGAGCTACGTCATATCGATTTGGGTGGCGGCTTAGGGGTGCGCTACATCGATGAGACGCCCGTGTCTATCGATAAGTTTGCAAGTGCTTTATTACCGAAGCTTAGTGAGCTTGGCCTGACGGTATTTTTTGAGCCGGGTCGTAGTATCGTTGCCAATGCAGGCGTTTTATTGACGCAAGTTGATGTATTAAAACCAACTGAGCATAAGAACTTTGCCATTGTTGATGCGGCGATGAATGATTTGATTCGCCCAGCATTATATCAGGCAGAAATGGCAGTGATTCCAAACGTCTTACCTAGTAACGGTATAGATACTGACGGCACACAGCCATGGGATATCGTTGGCGCTATCTGTGAAACCGGTGATTTCTTAGCGAAAAATCGTCTATTGTCGCTATCGACAGGTGATATCTTGGCAATTACCGGTGCTGGCGCTTACGGTTTTACCATGAGTAGCAATTATAATTCGCGTCCACGTGCCAGCGAAGTGATGATTGCTGATGACCGTCATCAGCTGATTCGTCAGCGCGAAACTATTGAAGCGTTATATGCCAATGAGACCGTGTGGCAAGGCTAACGGCTAAGCAATATAAAGTATCTCAAAAATCTGACCCATTATCGTGATGATAGTGGGTTTTTTATGGCAAGCTCTGATTAAGTTTATGAATATCAAGTGATGAATATAACTTGGGGTTTGATAGCGGTGATAGTTATGATTGTAACTGACAGCGTGCTAATATAAGGCATACATAAAAATAGGATAGGATATCAAGGATATGCTAATAGAATTTACTAAGATGCATGGGCTGGGCAATGACTTTATGGTCATCGATTTAGTGACTCAGCGCTTAGAGTTGACCAAGGATTTGGTACAGTTATTGGGTGATCGTCATCTAGGTATTGGTTTTGATCAGTTGCTAGTAGTCGAGCCACCGATGCGCCCCGACGTTGATTTTAGCTATCGTATTTTTAATACGGATGGTATGGAAGTCGAGCAGTGCGGTAATGGTGCGCGTTGTTTCGCCCGTTTCGTACAAGCACGCAAACTGTCATTTAAGCAGCGCCTGCGCGTTGAGACCGCAAGCGGTATTATCTCGTTGACCACTGATCGCTATGGTTGGGTAGAAGTGGATATGGGTAAGCCTAAGTTTGAGCCCAGCGAGATTCCTTTTACGCCAAAAGCCACGACCAAAATTCAAAATGCTTATCATTTGGACGTCAATGGCACGCCTGTGCAGCTTTATGTCGCCAATATGGGCAATCCGCATGCGATTATCAAAGTCGATAATGTACTCGATGCAGATGTCGAAAAGCTGGGTAAAGCTATCGAATCTCATCCCGCCTTTCCAGCGCGCGTCAATGTCGGTTTTATGCAAGTAATGAACCAACGTCATATTCGTCTGCGGGTTTATGAACGCGGTGTTGGTGAGACACAAGCTTGTGGTACCGGTGCTTGTGCAGCCGTTGCTGTTGGGATACGTGAAGGCTGGCTTGATGAAGGTGAAGATGTGCGCGCACAGCTTTATGGCGGCAGCATGGTTATAAAATGGCAGCCGGGCTATCCAGTCATGATGACGGGACCAACTGCTTTTGTTTACGAAGGCGTATTTAGCCCAGATGGTCTGATGGCGCAAGCGGGTATTAAGCCTAATCCAGAAAGTTAATGGTTCGTCGTAGATAATAGACGGTGAAAGTTCGCTACTAGGTAAATATTATGGCTATGACTAATAAAGCTATGTCTCATAAAAACCACCAGCCTACAGAGACAGAATCAACGTCTAAATCATGGCTATCAGCAGACTTAGCGACAACCATAGAAGCAGATGCGGCGCTACGAGAGTTATTGGCGCCTGTGCATCGTTGGCTAAATGTCTTGTCGGTGCGTAATCACTCGCCGCATACATTGACCGCTTATTTTGCTGGCTTAAACCAACTGGCGCTGTTTCTGCGCGGTAAATGCCTAACATGGACACGTTGTGATAAGCGTCAATTAGCTCAGCATATTAGCCAGCGCCTTGATGAAGATAAACTGGCGCTGGCTAGTGTCCAGCAAGAGCTGTCTGCTATCCGCCATTTTTATGGTTGGTTGATTGAAGAAGATTTAGCACGTATCAATCCCACCACAGGCTATCAGCTGAAACGTAGCCCTAGACCATTGCCGTCTATCGCTGACATCGATTTATTGACTCAATTACTGGACCAAGAAATTCCTGATACACCCGAACAAGCGCGCTTATGGTTGCGTGATAAAGCGATGTTTGAACTGCTTTATAGCAGCGGTCTACGTGTCGGTGAGCTGGTAGCGCTCGATATGGTAGATGTCGACTTGTCTGATTTACGAGTACGCGTGACTGGTAAAGGTAATAAGACGCGATTGGTGCCATTAGGCGCAAAAGCAGCCGAGGCTATTAGCCGTTATTTGCCGCACCGTAATTTATGGGTAGAGCAGATGGATACAGCATTATTTATCAGTGAAAAACTAGGCACACGCTTATCAACGCGGGCGGTACAACAACGCCTAAAAGTCGCAGCCACCCGTGCCGGTATTGCTCAAAACATGTATCCGCATCTATTACGTCATTGCTTTGCGTCCCATATGCTATCGGGTAGCGGTGACTTGCGCGCCGTTCAAGAAATGCTTGGGCATAGTGATATTAGTACTACGCAAATTTATACTCATGTTGATTTCGCTAAACTTACGCAAGTTTATGACCGCGCTCATCCACGAGCTACTCATGCGCAAAAAGATAGTGATTCAACCACTTAATTTTAGAAGTTTTTTTTGTTAGGAACATCCTTTATCAAGAGCATACTTTATAAAAACCTCCTTTATAAAAAACAGTTTTACGCCAACCGATGACAATCAAAAATAGGCATTTTTTGCCGTCCTTGCTCTTGAGCTGATTTATCTAAAGTCGCTAAAATAACTTCATAACTCTTATTTTCTTCATTTATTACTGATTTATTCAGCTCGCTATGCTCATAGCTATCGATAATGGTTCCGTCAAAAGCGGTGATTGCGGTATGTCCCCACGTCTGACGAGTATGGCCATCTTTATAGGCATGGTCACCACCTTGTGCCGCGCCAATCACCATACACTGACTGTCTAAAGCACGTGCTCGTAGCAAAAGCGACCAGTGCGCTTGTCCGGTTAGATAAGTAAAAGCAGATGGCGCACTTAATAGCTCTGCACCCGCTTGTCGCAGACGCTGTGCCAGCGCAGGAAAGCGCAAATCAAAGCAGACCATCATACCGAGCTGATAAACTGCATCATCTACTTCGAGCGCTGCTACGACTGTCTGTGTACCCGGCTCAAAGGTTGCCGCTTCATTATAGCTGCCTTGTTTATCGGCAACCGTCGCGGTGAATAAATGAATCTTATCATAGCGTGCCACTCGCGTACCATCGGGTGCAAATAGCTGACTGACTTGACGAAGCCTGCCATCGGGTACAATAACGCCATCTGGGCGATAAGGGCAGGGCAGTGAGCCTGCTAGTACGTAAATGCCATAAGTACGTGCATAATCTGCTATCGCCACTGACAGCGCCTCAAAGCGCTCTGCGGTGGCAAACTGTTTGCCCATACTACAGCAGTTTTCTGGTAAAACGACAAGCTTAGCGCCTTGTAAGTGCGCATCGATAATAGCGGCTTTTATATCCGCTAAATTTTTTTCTATGTCTTGCTGGCTATTCATTTGGATAGCAGCGACGGTCAGCTGTTTATTATCGATAAGTTTATTCATAGCATGATTCTCAGGATTTTAAATTTTAAATTTTTTTTATCAGATGTTTTCTAAAACTTATCGTTATTGATGGCTTTTGCGTTATTTAAGCGGCAAATACTTGTGTGCAAGTGATTGCACTTATAAGCTTTACTAAATAATATTTTATCAAAGGATTATCAAAAGCCTTTTAGACGCCTACTGTCATAAGATTAAAAAGCGCTTATCTGAGTAGGGTATAAATTATCATAGCAAAATTGTCATAAAAAATGCTATCGTCATGTCCTGATCAGGTTAAAACGCTGTCTTCATCAGCATAACATAGACAATGTCACCACAATTGGAGTGTAATAAGCTACCTATGAGTATGTCGTTCGGATTGGCGACCACGCTAAGCACCTCACAAAAACTGACCCCGCAAATGCAGCAAGCCATTAAATTGCTGCAGCTTTCTAGTCTTGAGCTCGCGCAAGAGGTTCAGGCGAAGTTGGATAGTAATCCATTACTCGAGCGTATCGAAGATGATGAAGATGAGTATGAAAGTAATAATGATAAAACGATAAATGAGTTTGGTGAGTCATTAACGCTAGATACTTGGAATCAAAGTGCGGGTATCGATTCGTTTAAAGCATCCTCTACAGCGAATAATAATGATGCTAATGATACTTTTGAATATGATGACGGTATTAGCGATAGCTTGATTATTGATAGCCTAGATAAATTACAGCAAGCCAGTTTTGACGATGATGCCATAGACAGTTATGCGCTGGATGGAGACGACTATGGCAGCTTTGATACTAATAACTTTGACACTAATAACTTTGATACGGCCAATATCAGTACGGGTAGCGCATCCACCGCATTAGCACGCCAAGATTCTGATGACTTTGATAGCTATCAAGGTAGCACAAACGCGGTGATTCAAGACCATGTACGCTGGCAGCTTAATTTTAAGCATCTCTCAGAAACAGATACGCTAATTGCTGAATATTTAATGGACTCTATGGATGATATGGGCTTTGTTCGGCTCGATATCGACGAGCTGTTACAAAGCTTTGATACCATGGCAAGCTTCTATCAGTGGGATGAGCGTGTTGAACATGATGAAATCATGGCAGTATTGCGTATGATTCAGTCGTGTGATCCGCTGGGTGTTGGTGCGCGAAATCTAAGTGAATGTTTAGCCATTCAATTGTCCAAGCTCGATGCTAACACTGACTATCTAAAAGAGGCCAAAGCGCTACTATCCGCTGGTGAGCATTTGGTTAGTAATAATATCAAAGCACTGACCGATCTGACAGGACTTGCCGCTGAGGACATCACACCTGCCCTCAATCTGCTGCGCACGTTGAATCCTTCACCCGGCTTGCTATTCCAAAGTCGTCAGCCTGAATATACTCAGCCGCCAGATAGCTATGATATTCCTGATGTACTGGTGACGCCTATCCGTCGCCTCGATACTAATAAAAATACCGATTTATCCACCCAAGAAGATGGTTGGTATGTGCGCCTCAATCCTGACACTCTACCGAAACTGCGGGTCAATCAAGAATACGCCAACCTAGTTAAGCGCGGTGATGATAGCCCTGACAATCAATATTTGCGTGAGAACCTCACCGATGCGAGATTGTTTATTAGAAGTATCGAAGAGCGCAATCAAAACCTACTCAAAGTAGCGACTAGCATTGTGCGCTACCAGCAAGAATTTTTGCAATACGGTGCGACTGCCATGCAACCGCTTATTTTAAAAGTCATTGCAGAAGAAGTAGACCTACACGAATCTACTGTCTCGCGTTTGACCACCAGTAAGACTATCTTGACCCCACAAGGATTGTTTTCTTTAAAGCACTTCTTTTCATCGCACGTCAGTAGTACAGACGGTGATATCTCATCAACGGCTATCAGTGCCATGATTAAACAGCTGATAGCCGATGAAAATCCTAAAAAGCCATTATCTGACAGTCGTATCAAAGACTGTCTATTAGCAGATGGCATCGATATCGCCAGAAGAACGGTTGCCAAGTATCGTGAAGCGATGAATATTGGCTCATCTACCCAGCGTAAACAAAAATATTAACTGTCTTAATTCAATGAGTTATCCATGGATACATGTAGCCGTTAATATGTCATAGGTTAAATATAAAAAATAAAATTTTTTGATTATATAGAAACATTCAGGAAACAACCGTTTTTATTACATTTACTTACAATATACCGTCTTGCTACTAAGCGGTTTTCATGACAAATTAGAGCCATACCAACAACGAAATCTAAGTACAGATCTAGCATGATTATTTATACCAGTAAGAAAAGAAATGATAATAGAATAAGTTTATTTTTTTATTGGAAGCACTGGTACTAAAGGCGCTAGAATAAAAAGCACTAGATAAGTTGGTGGTAAAGCAGGGTGATAAAAGCAGGAATGCTGCCTCATCTGATGATTGTAATTATAAATAAAAGGATAATAATATGAATGTTTCTATCAGTGGTCACCATATCAGTATTACCGATTCCATGGATACAGCAATTCGTGAAAAACTTGAAAAAGTAGAGCGTCACTTTGATCAAATTCAAAGTATTCAAGTAATTCTATCGCTAGATAACAGCAGTGCTCAAAAGAGCCATAAGGCTGAAGCGATTATGCGAGTCTCGGGTAAAGAGATGTTCGTCCAAGCGCTTGATGATGATATGTATAAAGCCATTAACGAGATGGCAGACAAACTTGATAGACAAGTACGCAAATACAAAACCAAACTGGAGAGTAAAAAGACTCAAGGTGCTGGGCGTGATGGACGTTATGAAGATCTGACGCCAGCTGATGTAGCTCCAGCAGTCTAGTTCTAATAACAGATTAGTTTTAATGATAGGTTAGCTATATTGTCATCAAGGTTAATAAATCTTAGCTTATGAATAAATAGTAAAAACAGCGGATTTATTAAACCAGATAATATACATTAGCGAAAAACTAAGTAAAAAAAGACCTCTAACGAATAGCCGTTGAGGTCTTTTTTATGATCGTTTTTTAAAAAATCCTGTTAAGAATAACAGTTTAATCGACTACTAGAAAAAGCTAACCGCCACCCACCGCTTGTACTACCTCAATATTCATCCCTTCAGCGATACGAATTTGGTCAAGCTCACTTTTTGGCGTCAGTTCACCATCGACTTCGACCGCATAGCGACCCTTACTGAGTCCCAACTCATTAATAACCAGTTGTACCGTTTGATGAGTCGTCTGTAGTTTTTTACCGTTTACGCTAATATTGCTCATAATACATGCTCCTTAATTATTCAAAATTCCTTTTTTGCTAATCTGTATTTATCATTTATTGTATTGATTAATCATGATTGCATTACTAGAAAAGCATTTGCAATGACTAAGCAGATACGTTACCTAAGCGAGCTGTCGACACGGCAAGCCATAACCAACCAGCAATCATAAGAACGCCACCGATAGGGGTAATCGCCCCAAACCAACGCGGCGCGCCAAGTGTCATTGCATATAAGCTGCCAGCAAAGATAATGACGCCAATCTGTAGTAGCCACGCCGTCGTTTGAGTTGCATAGTTAAGACGAATGAGTATACCAACAAGCAACAATCCAAGCCCATGTATAAACCAATATAAAGTCGCTGTCTGCCACCATTCAAGCTGTTGTGTGCTAACCATAGCTTTAAGACCATGAGCACCAAACGCGCCTAAAGCGACAGCGATAGCTAGATTAATCGCGGCGATGCTTATCCAATTTAGCATGGTACAACTCGTATTATTAATCGGGGCTTTTGATAACTGATAATGTAATTTCTACTGAATATCATCTGGCAAAATAACACTATCAATAGTCATTGCCTCACGGATTTTATCCATGGCGTTTTTTTCGATTTGGCGTACGCGTTCTGCAGAGATAGAGTAGACTGCTGCCAATTCATGCAAGGTAGATTTTTGCTCGGATAGCCAGCGCTGCTCGACGATATCGCGTGAGCGATCATCTAAGGTATCCATCGCCGCAATCAAGGCTGATGAGTTGTTTTCTTCCCAGTCAGACTCTTCGACAATCTCGGCAGGATCGATGCCGTCTTCTAAAAATAGCTGCGGCGCATAGCGTCCGTCGTCGTCATCACTCGACTGTGCTTCAAATGACGCATCGTACGAAGTCAAACGCGACTCCATCTCCAGCACTTGCTTGCGGGTAACGTTTAAGTCATTGGCAATCGCATCGGCTTCTTCAAGCGTTAACTGGTTGTTGGTCTTTTTTAGGCTGCGTAAGTTAAAGAATAATTTACGATGTGCCTTGGTGGTCGCGACTTTTACAATGCGCCAGTTTCGAATCACAAACTCATGAATCTCCGCTTTAATCCAATGCACCGCAAACGATACTAGACGTACGCCTTTATTAGGGTCAAAGCGTTTTACGGCTTTCATCAAGCCTAAGTTCCCTTCTTGAATTAAATCCGCTTGCGGCAAACCATAACCTGAGTAGCTGCGTGCAATATGGATCACAAAACGCAGATGCGACATCACGAGCAGACGCGCGGCTTCCACATCACCTTCGTCATAATAGCGATGGGCAAGTTCTTGCTCTTGGGTCGGTGTCAAAATAGGGATTTGGTGTACAGTATTAATATAAGCACCCAGATTTACCCCAGGCGCAGACAAATGCGTTGGCATAGCAGGTACTAAGTCACGCGTACTAGTGTCTTCAAACGCACTGGCATCATAAGGCGGACGCTCAGCGGCAGCTTTTAATGCTGCATCGCGTGCTTCATTTATGATGGGAGCGACGCTGTCTTTTTTACGTGTTGGTGCAGCGTTAGTAGAGGTATTAGCCATATTCTTGACCTTGGTTAAATAGATAAGCAAACAGTCAGATAAAATCTTTATAGTTGTAATTGTAAAGGATAGCGACGCTTAGTTGCTATCAGTTTTGGTAATGATGAAGTGATATATTGTATCAACAGAATATTTGGATTTATTAGTTGAAACACTTTTATTATCTATTGCCGTTGCTTGATTAATCATTAGCAATAGCGGATTAAGCGCGTCTACTCTCAAGCTTTGCTGACAAAAAGCCATAATATCTGCTTGAGAATTTGGGTCAGTGGCGACTACATATAATGATTCGCCAGTTGCCACATTACGTAGCGCCACTTTGGTTTTTAACAACGGCATTGGGCAGGCGAGTCCGCGACCATCTACCAAATTTTTGATATGAAGGACAGGTTTGCTTAAGTCTTTTATATCATTGAAGTTCATTTCGTTATTGTCGTCTGCTGGTAGTAAATCTAACAGCTGCATGATTGATAGCTGCTCTACTTCAGATAAATTCTCTGCTAAACGTATCGGATAAGAGGCTCGTACCATGATTGTTTGGCTATCAGCAGACATAAAATAAACCTTTAAATTATCTATATAAAGCATCTATATAAAGTAAATATAGTTAAATCTAATATTTAAGTTTAATGCTTGGGTTTGCAGTATTGGTTGGTTTTAATATTTCACTACTCAGTACCTATTCCGTCGCCATTTTTTCGCTAGGCAGTATGTAGCACGTTCTGCCATTATAGCAAAGTGCCGCTCTTCAATTGCAGTTGAATATAATCATGATAATGTTTGATCAATCAGAACGACCGATGAGCATCAGTTTCTAGACTTACTTAATAGAACTATTTAATAGACTTACCCAATAGGTTTACATAGCCATGTTGCGCAATGGTGACGGCCTGCGGAGTTATTGGTAGCGAAGCGCATACTGTAATTGACCTTGAATAGACAAGCTCGTATAGTCGAAAGGACGTTATGATTACTCGTATAGGATACGCACTTGTATTACTCTAAAAGACAATCGATGCTTGAGAAACCAGCCATAAATGCGCTAGACGGATGCACTATAATGCAATACTCAGGTGCGCAAATGTCATTCTTATTTAAGCGGATCAACCATGGTTTGTCATCATCGCTTGCCCTAAAGTTAGGGATATCAGCGGCATTACTAGCGCTTACCACATTCGCAAATAGTAATAGCGCTAATGCTGCTAGTAACAGTCAAGCAGCGTCCTTTAGTTATGATACTTGGAAATCGAAGGGTACAGAAGAGCTAGATCTACCTAACTTACGCGGGCAGGGTCTGAGCTTCGAAGAACAATATCAAAATAAATTGCTTGGTGAATGGTCATTAAGAAACATCAATGGCAGCGTGAAGATGGAGCATGACCCTTGGATTCAAGAAACCGTTAAAGAGATGACTTGGCGGCTGAATGCGCAAGCGCGCCAGCAAGCACCACTTGGCTTAGTGATTATTGATAACCCGAGTATCAATGCGTTTGCTGCGCCAGGTGGTGTGATTGGTCTGAATACAGGAACGATATTAGCCGCCAATAGTATGGATGAGCTTGCCAGTGTCGTGGCTCATGAGGTGGCGCATATTAGCCAGCGTCATTATGAGAGTGGGGTTGATGAGCGCAAAAAAGCCTTGCTAATGCAAATAGGCGGTATGCTCGCTGCGATTGCTGCATCTGCCGTCGATGGTGATGCGGCAGCAGCAGTGATGATGGGTAGTCAAACCGCCACTATGAACAGTAACATGGCTTTTAGCCGCAATAATGAGCGTGAGGCTGATCGAGTTGGTATGCAAATCATGAACCAAGCTGGTTACGATCCACGAGCGATGCCGCGTTTCTTTGCGACGATGAACCAGAAGAGTCAGATGAATCAGACGGCCAATCAGTTTCTACCCAGTTTTATACGCTCGCATCCATTGAGTAATGAGCGCTTAAGCGAATCGCAAAGTCGTGCTCAGCGTTATGATTCGTTGTCATTGAATCAGCAGCAGCGCTATCAGGCGTTATTTGATCTGCTGCATTGGCGTGTACAAAGCACGGGCAAGCATGTCTCAGAGACGGCACTGACGACTGCCGCAAAGAACAGTTTAGGGGCAAAGTTGGCGCTGATGCATTGGTATGGCGAGCAGCAACGTTTTAAAGAGGCTAATGATCTGTTTATTGAGCTATCAGCGTTACCAGCTGCAAAGCGCCAAATGTTAGAGCCGTTATTATCCATTACCCAAAGCCAAATTTTAACGGAACAAAACAAGTGGCAACAAGCCGCTGAAGTGTTAGAGAGTCAGCAGCGCCTTTATCCAGAGCGTCGTGATTTACGTCTGTATTTAGCCGAGGCATTAACCAACAGTAATCAGCCAACCAAAGCGCAAGCATTAGTCAAACTATTGACTGAGCAGCAGCCCAGTGATCGCTATGCTTGGCAAAGCTTACAATTGGCCAATGAAAAACTGGCAAAAACTACAGACTCACCGTTGCTTGCAAACATAGCAACGATTAATGCACTGCGCTATCGCAGTCATGACCAGCTGTGGAGTGGACGCTATGAGCGCGCGCTGACCTCTCTGACGCAAGCCAAACAACTGACAGAAAAATTGCAAAATACCGCTCAAGCCAATAGCGCTCGCCCGCTACTTGCCAATATTAATGCCGAAATCAAAGCAGTAAAAACCGCCAAAGACTTTAAGCCTTAGGCGGTTGTTTGATTATTGCTATGTTGATATTTACTGTTTATAAACAGCGGCTGATTAATATATCAATAAGGGCATAGAATTAGTCTCTATTTTATTGAACTGCAATTAACCTTGTAGCGCGTCTTTAACCAGCTTTGAAATTAAAGCGGGATCAGCACGACCAGCAGTTTTCGTTTTCAATATACCCATCACGCTGCCCATATCACGCATTGATGTTGCGCCTTGTTCGGCGATTTCTGTATTGACTAAAGCAGCCAGTTCGGCATCATCCATTTGTTTTGGCATATATTCATTGATGATATCAATCTCAAACTGCTCTTTATTTGCCAAATCATCGCGACCGTTTTCGGTAAAAATAGTTAATGACTCATGACGCTGTTTAAGCTGTTTTTGTAATATCTCCAACACTTCAGCATCATCAAGTTCTGTTTGACGGTCAATTTCGATTTGTTTAATAACCGCTTGTACGTTACGCAATACTTTGACACGTTCAATTTCACGTGCTTTCATAGAGACTATGATAGTGTCAGTTAACGTCTGTTTAAGCTGGCTCATTGTTATTATTCCTTATAAGTATTAATAAAATATTTAGGTGAAAATCTGCTGATTATTTTTAGCTTTGCAATAAATAGCTTTGCAATAAAAATCGTAAGAAAAGATGCTATCAGCAGTAATAATAAAAATTGTAGCATAAAAAACGCCACTGATATCAATGGATAACAGTGGCGTTAGTGTAGCGCTAGTACTTAACTAATCGTATTAATGATTAGTACATACGAGTGGTACGAATAGTTTCGCGTTGTAATTTTTTCTTATAACGCTTTACGGCAGCAGCTGCTTTACGCTTGCGTACTTGCGTTGGTTTTTCATAAAATTCACGCTTACGTACATCTGACAATACGCCAGCTTTTTCACAAGCACGTTTAAAACGACGGATAGCGATATCAACTGGTTCGTTTTCTTTAACCTTAACTGCAGGCATGAAGACTCCTCGATTAGGATGAGATATAAGGGCATTAGTTTGGCTGTATATTAGTGTTTAGCCGTAATATC
>NZ_JBAQQF010000008.1:0-21860 GCF_049295055.1 Psychrobacter sp.
GTGAGGAGATAACTCTCATGAGCAACAAGCATCCATTGGTTCAGGTCATCGAAAATGCTCAATTGATTGAGCGCCCAAGCTTTGCACCCGGCGATACCGTTGTGGTTCAAGTAAAAGTACGTGAAGGCGAGCGTGAGCGTTTACAGGCTTTTGAAGGCATTGTCATTGCTAAGCGTAACCGCGGTTTAAACTCAGCGTTTACCGTACGTAAAATTTCAAGCGGTGTTGGTGTTGAGCGTGCATTCCAATTGCATTCACCAATTATTGACAGCATTGAAGTGAAACGCCGTGGCGCAGTTCGCCGTGCGAAACTATACTACTTACGTGAGCGCTCTGGTAAATCAGCACGTATCCGCGAGAAGCTTGCTCCGCGTGCACCTAAAGTCGTTAAGCCAAAAGCTGACGCTTAGATTATATCCAGTATCTGGTTTTAAGCATTGTGCTTAATATTACTCTACTGCTGAACCGTCTATTGTGCGGTTCGGCAATACAGAAAAATCAGATACAAGCCCTTATTCATAGGTTTATCATATAAATAAGCGGGTAGTACCAAAAAAGACAAAACCCCAATCTGTGCGAATGCCAGATTGGGGTTTTTGTTTCTATCGTTTTAAATTAGAAGTTTATATTTAAATTAGTGTTTTACACTTAGATTTGAGCTTTAAGTTTATTAAGGCTTAAATGTTAAATCTAGCCATCGAGATTATCGATACGACTACTTTGATCTTTCGATTTGCTGTACTTACGCAGTCGAATATATAACGTCTTAGTGACAGTGGCGATAACTTTCTGCTGATCGTCGACAATATCCGCTTGGTATTCGCGAAATACCGGTTCGCCGTCTTTTGCCAACTCCTGAATAGCAGTAATCTCATTGCTGGGAATTTTCATGCGTGCGGTAACTTTGCTATTACCAGGGGCGATGAACTCGATATGTGAGCTTTTATCCCAAACGACATAGGTGCTACCTAGCTGGTGCATCAGCATTAGCATATAGAATGGGTCAACCATTGAGTACAAGCTGCCACCGAACTGCGTGCCCACAATATTTTTATTTAGGCTATTGAGCCCCATGCTGACCACACATAAGCCCTGATCAAGGTTGATATGCTCAATTTTGATACCGGCACCGATATAGGGCGCATAAGTGTTGATACGCAGCTTAAGCAGATAAGGCGTGAGCAGTGGCATGATGTTTTTTTTAGCATTACGTTTTAGAGTCTCAAAATTAGGGGGTAGTAAACGCATAACTTTATCCTATTGCCTTTTCTTGATTTTTTGGACGGCTATTGTTCAAGCGTGATTAGTGAAAAGGTATTTATCATAGTTAAAAACCATTGAAGTCGCTAGCCCTAAAGCGTAACTGAAGCAGAACTTTAATCGTTACTTTCTATTATTGTTCATCACTTATCGTAATGGTATTTATAATTGTTGGCGTAATTAGTAAAAATAGACAATGTGTATTTTATCTTACACTAGGCTCATATTAGTCCGTCGATATACCTTAATTTTATTTTTATTCATTATATAAGTATCTAATAAGTTTCGAATAGTCATCAATAGAAACTTTAAGTTATCAATTATAACGATGCGTATAGTATCTTTTAATCGTTATAAATTCGCATTTCAAAGTCTCATGACATACAATAGTCGCAATTTTGTCTCTAGTGGCTTAACATTTATAGCAAGTTTAGTAAATGAACGCGTAGTCACTAAAATGTCAGTCGACATAATCGACATAAGGAAATGTGATGAGTGATACACAGCTTCCCGCTTCAGGGTCCAATCCGCAGCATCCAATCCCTTCTGATAATGAGTTGCAGGGTAGCTATGTAGAGTTACATAAGCCCTATTCAAGTTTTAAAAATCGTAATGCCTACCTCAACCATGAACTACAAATCATGCAGCCTAAACGCTGGTGTCCTAATTTGCCGTTCCGTGATTATCGTTTTGAATATGAAGATACGATTCCAGCGATGGCGGCAACAATCGGTAAAGTCGTGATGGTCGGTGCTATTGCCGCTACCTTTGCAGGACCACTTGGTTTGGGCGATGCATTTGTTTTAGAAAACGTCCGTTATGAGCTGTTAATTGTGGCGTTCTTTGTTATTTTATTTTCAGGTTTTTTGCTACCTACAGCCAATCTCGCTGGTACCCATGGCCCACTAATCCCGCTTATTCCCATCGTCGTAGCTGCTGGTGGTCACCCGATGGCTTTTGGTCTGCTCATCGGTGCTTTTGGTTTATTGCTGGCCATTAGTAAAGGAGGGAGTTTACTGGCAAACTTGACCAGTAAAGGCGTGTGTGGTGGTTTGCTGCTGTACTTGGGCTTTATTGGTACCATCTCGCAAGTGAAAAATCTGTTTACTTGGGCAGAAGGCATCGGCATGGCACATATTGCCTTTGTAGTGATTTTGCTCACGATTATACTGTATGCGGTGCTGGAGAATTTCCAAAAGCGTTGGCTTGCCGTACCGCTAAGCTGCTTATTAGGTGGCGGAGTTGCCTTTGCCATGGGTGCGCCCTTTGCCTTTAAAACCGCACCCGGTCTACCGCATATGAGCCCGATGTATTGGTGGGGCGAAAATACCGGTTGGATGTTAGGATTACCAACGGTTGAGAGCTTTATTGTTGTACTGCCATTTGCAGTATTGGCAGTCGCCATGTGGTCACCAGACTTTTTGGGTCATCAGGTCTTCCAAAAAATCAGCTATCCTAAACGTACCGAACGTGTGCTGATGGATATTGATGATACGATGACCAGTGCCTCGTTTCGTCAGATTGTAGGCTCTGTGCTTGGCGGTGCAAACTTTGCTTCCTCATGGGGTACGTATATTGTACCAGCAGCGATTGCCAAGCGTCCTATTCCAGCCGGTGCTATTTTGACCGGTGTTTTCTGTATCATCGCTGGTGTTTGGGGTTATCCCATGGACTTGGCAATTTGGGAGCCAGTGATGTGTGTGGCGCTCATTGTCGGGGTATTCATTCCGCTACTTGAAGCAGGGATGGAGATGACACGTGAAGGTAAAACCACCCAGTCTGCTGCCATTGTCGTCTTTGCTTCAGCCTTGGTGAATCCAGCATTTGGCTGGTCAATTACGCTGGTGCTGGATAACTTAGGATTGATTGGCTCCAAAGAGCGCAGCGCTAATCTGACCAAGATGAGTCGCTGGATTATCCCGGTGATTACTTTTGTGATATTAACGGGCGTAATGGCTATCGTCGGTATGTTGCCGGGTATTCCCGCATTGATGCCAAACTTCCGCCATTAGCAGCGTTTTACCTATGACAAAAAAGTCAGCCTTGGTGCTGGCTTTTTTTATGGTTATTGCTAAGCTGATAAAGCTTCTTGTAAAACGCTAACTATCGCCCCATAAATAGCTGTATATCAGTATCTTGAGAGCAATAAATTCTATGGTCAATGTCTCAGTATCGAGTCCCGTCGACGATAAAAAAGCCCGTCTTAAGCATTTAATCCAGCGCCTGCCAAATTTGCCAGGGGTTTATAAAATGCTGGGTAAAAATGGCGATATTCTGTATGTCGGTAAAGCTAAATCGCTGAAAAGTCGCGTGAATAGTTACTTTGCTAAGACGATTGACCATCCGAAGACACGCGCACTGGTAGCACGGATTCATAATATTGAAACCATTATTACTCGTAGTGAAACCGAAGCGCTTTTACTAGAGCAAAACCTGATTAAAGAACATCGTCCGCCTTATAACGTCTTACTGCGCGATGATAAATCCTACCTTTATGTATTTATTTCAGCGGATAAGCCGTATCCGAGGTTGGCTTATGGACGCGGCAAGGGTAATCATCAAAAAGGACGGTTTTTTGGTCCTTTCCCTTCTGCTCATGCAGCAAAAGAGACGTTAGTTTTGATGCAAAAAATGTTTCAAATGCGCCAATGTACTAATACTTTTTTTAAGCAACGTAAGCGACCTTGCCTTGAATATCAAATCAAGCGTTGCCGTGCGCCCTGTGTAGGCTTAGTATCAGCTGATGAATATGCAGAAGACGTTAGCAATACCATTCGTTTTCTAAAAGGTGACTCTAGCGACATTCATACCACACTGATTGAAAAAATGGAAACTTCTGCTGAGGAATTAGATTTTGAAAAGGCAGTGTTTTATCGTGATCAGCTGTCTATGCTACGTGAAGTACAAGCCAAGCAAGCCGTTTATACCGTGCAGGGTGAGGCAGATGTGATTGCCATTGCCAGTCAAGCAGGGATGACTTGCGTCAACGTATTGACCGTACGTGGCGGGCGCGTACTTGGCGGTAAAAACTACTTCCCCGATGTTGATAGTAGCGAGCCTCTTGCAGACAATTTATCCGCATTTATTACCTCGTTCTATTTCCAAGTGACAGATGACTTGCCACCCGAAATCATGTTGAGTCATGAATTACCGGATCAAGTTGCGGTCAGTGAAGCACTGGCGAGCCATTTTGGTAGTAAAGTCGTCATCAAAACCAGCGTCCGTGAGCACCGTGCTGAATGGTTAGACTTGGCAAAACTCAATACCAATAATGCGCTAAAAACTAAGCTTGGTGATTATTTGGAGCTGCATGCGCGCTTTGGTGCGTTGAAAGATGTTCTAGCTGATGTCACTGATCGAACCATTGATCGCATTGAGTGTTTTGATATCTCGCATACGATGGGCGAGGCGACCATTGGTAGCTGCGTGGTCTTTGATCAAGGTGGCTCACGTCGCCGTGATTATCGTCAATATGCCATTCATGATATTGTCGGCGGTGATGATTATGCTGCGATGAAGCAAGTGCTGACACGCCGTTATAAGAAGCAGCCGCTGCCTGATTTATTGCTGATTGATGGCGGTAAAGGTCAACTTGGGATAGCCAAAGAAGTGCTGACCGAGTTGGGTATCCTTAACGATACTTTGCTGATTAGTGTGGCAAAAGGAGAAGGGCGTAAGGCAGGGCTTGAAGTATTGCACTTTATTGATCATGAACCGCTTGATTTGCCGATGGATAGTAAAGCGCTGCATTTATTGATGCATATTCGCGATGAAGCGCATCGTTTTGCCATCACTGCACACCGTAAGAAGCGTGATAAGCGCCGTTCATCGTCAGTGCTAGAGGTAATTCCGGGATTGGGTGAAAAGCGCCGCCGTGACTTGCTCAATCACTTTGGTGGATTGCAGCAATTGCTAGGCGCATCGCAGCAAGAGTTGGCTGGCGTGCAGGGTATTGGTCCGATTTTGGCTAAAACGGTTTATAAGGTTTTGCATGAATAGTTTCGTTAATATGTACCAAATCTAAATTTCTGATAGTAAAATATGAAAGTAAAAAAAGAGGCTGTCTTAGAATTATCTAGGACAGCCTCTTTTTATGTTTTGTTTGAAATTTTACTATTATTTAGCGACTCTTCTTTTATAAGTCACAAACCTAAAATCTAATTCACTTTTTTCATCATGCATTTGCTCAGACTCTTCTGCGACCGCAAATTCGTTTGGCAGTTCTGGATAAAACGCATCGCCATCAGTAATTTCAGTATCGACATGGGTCAACTCAATACGATCGGTATACATTAACGCTTCACTAAATACACGCTCACCGCCAATCACCCAAATGGTATCAAGATGCGCGCCATGTGCAAGGCTAGCTGCTTGGGTCAGCGCATCGTCTAAATTATGCATGACATAGGCTTTTTCACTACCTACTAAGCCTTTTTGTTCAGCATAATCTAGCTGGGTGCTGATGATAAAGCTCACACGTTTTGGCAACGGCTTGCTGCCCATGGACTCAAACGTCTTGCGACCCATAATGACGATACCTTGTATCGCGCCATCATTTGGTTTGGTCGTCATACTTTTAAAATGCTGTAAATCGGCTGAGATATGCCACGGTAGCTCATTGTCTTTACCAATACAGCGATTGCTGCTGATAGCTGCGATTTGGGCAACTTCAGTGTGGGCATAACTCATAACGTATCCTTTTTATTGTCTTTTAAAATGCAGGTCTCATTTGAAACGGTCAATCAAACCAATGCTATACGGCAACCTTTGCTTTAATCGCTGGATGCGACTCATAGCCATTGACGCTAATATCATCGTATTTGAAAGCAAAGATATCTTTTACATCAGGGTTAAGCGTCAACGTTGGCAGCTTATAAAGCGAACGGGTCAACTGTAACTCAACTTGCTCACGGTGGTTTTGATAGATATGACAATCGCCACCGGTCCAGATAAATTCGCCAACTTCTAGTCCGCAAACTTGCGCCACCATATGAGTGAGCAAGGCATAACTGGCAATATTAAATGGCACACCTAAAAAAAGATCGGCTGAGCGCTGGTAAAGCTGGCAGGACAGTTTATTATCCGCAACAAAGAACTGAAACATCGTATGACAAGGTGGCAAGGCAACTTGTTCCGCTTCACCCGGATTCCAGCCAGACACAATTAAACGTCGTGAATTGGGATTGGTTTTTATTTGCTCAATGACTTGGGTGATTTGATCGACGCCATCAACATTATAATGACCATCTGTGCTTTTAGTTGCCCCGTAATTACGCCATTGATGACCATAGACAGGACCTAAGTCGCCAGCAGGACGATTAAAGCGCGCAGTTTGCTCGCTCGTTGCCCATTCATTCCAAATGCGCACGCCGTTTTCTTGTAAATAATCGACATGGGTACTACCACTTAAAAACCATAATAATTCGTAAACGATGGATTTAAAATGGACTTTTTTGGTGGTTAATAACGGAAAACCATCGGCTAAATTAAAACGTAGTTGCGCGCCAAAATGGCTCAGCGTACCCGTTCCAGTGCGGTCGCCTTTTTCAGTGCCTTCACTCATGACAAGGCTTAGCAAGTCTAAATAGGCTTGCTCGTTCTTCATACTAATCATATTCTTCAGCTTTAATAAATATTTAAGAGATTTTAACGTTCAGCTAGATTAATTTCTATGACCAACTAACGATGATTTACAGATTGGAATATCTAGCTTATATGTATCGTTAATAAGTTTGCGAACTGTATCTTCAAACCATTTCGAAGAGTAAGGATGTAAAATAATTCTTGTTATCATTTTTCTACTTTGTTCTAATGATAGATGAATTCCAATACCGTCGTTTTCATTTTTCATTGTAGCTGCATTATCTACTAGAACTAACCTGGCTTCATTTTCAAAAGAAAAAGATTCATGTTTATGGTATAGCTTATAGGTAAGATGACTAATTTCGCTACATAATGAGAAACTATTATTATCTGAAAACCATGGATAAATTCCTTTGCCATTATATAGTTCAAAGGCGTTGTTAGGTTGTTGATACCTAACCTTATCAAAGTAACAACACATAGGCTCAATATCCGAAGTGCTATAAGCTAATTTAAACTGTAAATTAGTAGTTTGTATTGCTAAAGAGTCATTAGACTGCCCATAATTACTCCACATTGCATGTGACTCTTTTTCATTCAAATACCAGCAGCTTACATAAACCCAATCCTTAGCAGTTTTTAGTTTATCTAAGCTATCGAAAGAATCGTTATCACCGTTAAATAAATGAAGTGCTCCTTCCCAGCTATCAGTAAATAAATTAGCTTTAGGAATAAAAAATCCTTGTTCTAACATGGATATTAATTTTACAAATGAAATATATCTTGTTAGAACTGCATTTATATTTATTTGTTCATGCATTTTGATACTCATTTCTAATAAGCCGACTGCTTACCCCAATCATAGATGCCGCGTTTATAAGCATAAATTAGCATGATTAAGCCAGCAATGATCATCGGTGCGCTTAATAATTGCCCTTTGGTCATCCAGCCTAATAGGATAAACCCTTGATCAGCATCTGGCTGGCGGAAGAATTCAATAATAAAGCGGCTGATGCCGTAGCCCAATAAAAATACAGCAGAGGCGGCCATACGTGGGCGCGGCTTCGATGAATACCACCATAAGAAGATAAATAATAGCAGACCTTCGGCAAAGGCTTCGTATAGCTGCGATGGATGACGGGGCAGCACATACTGACCATTAATCTCAATCATCAATTCTTGCAATTGTGGATTGCTTTGTAATTGCTGGCTGTCAAAGGCAGCGGCTTGCGGAAAATAGGTTAGCCAGTTATAGCCACCGTCTGATACGCGTCCCCATAACTCACCATTGATGTAGTTACCAATACGACCAAAAAGTAAACCAGTTGGCACACAAGGAACGATAAAATCGAATACTTGGAAGGTGGTTTTTTTGTATTTACGAGCAAAGAACCACATACCCAGCATGACGCCGATAAAGCCGCCGTGGAAAGACATTCCGCCTTCCCAAACTTTTAGGAGATAGGCAGGGTTTTGCATGAGCTCGCCGAACTGATAAAACAGCACATAACCAATCCGACCGCCTAAAATAACGCCAAGCGCCCCGTAAAAGACCAAATCAGACACCATATCGGTGGTCCAATTGTCACGTTTGGTACTGCGATACCATGCTAGACCGTAAGCTGCAGCAAATGCCAGCAGATACATGAGGCCATACCAATGTACTTCTACTGGACCCAAGGAAAGCGCTACGGGATCATACTGAGGATGAATCATCATAAAGGCATCATAATTATTAGTAATAAATGCTGTCTATAATAGCAAGATTTGACCTTTGGGAATACTATGATAAGTGAATGGTTAATTGAATGAATAGCAAAGCTCTAAAAAAACCGATAAGATGAAAAAAAGCGCATCAATTTCTGAGGAATTATCATGCACAATCATTTATCTCCACAATCACTGTCGCCCTATAAAAAATCAAAAACAAAGTTTGATACGTTAACTTCAAATAGTAGCAATAACATTAAGCTTAAAATCCTGCCGTTATCATTGCTATGTGCGGTGACGTCAGGTTTAACGGTTTTTGTTCCAGCGGTGGCTCAGGCGGCAAATAGCAGCATCGAAAAAATTACTATTTATCAAGGATTAGCCAGTGTGACTCGCGCCTTGCCAATTAGCGGCACAGGGGAGCAAACACTGGTTTTTTCTTGTTTATCGCCTACTATCCAGCCAGACAGTATCAGCGTACAAGCCTTGGGCAATGTCAATATCGGCGAAGTCAGTATTGAAACTTTGAGTGGTGAGCAAGCAGCGCAATGTCAGTATCAAGGTGATGCTAACGTGCAGACTCAGCAGAATAATCTAGCCGATATCAGTGCCGAGTTAGAGGCAGCACGTTTGACCAAAGCCTATTTGCAAAACCTGACCAAAGTGACGCAAATCAGTACTGATGGCACGCTTGCTAATAATGCCCGCGATTTAGAGACACAAGCTGCGACTATTAATAAAAAAATTATAGAGCTACAAAAGCGCGAGGCTCGTGCTAAAGACGCATTGAGTCAGCTCGTCGCGGGAAGTACCACCTCGGCACAGAATAGTGTCACGCAAGTAAGTGTGCGCACCGCTAGCCGTTCTGCCAGTAGCGTTAAGCTACATTACCAAGTACGCGGTGCAAGTTGGGAGCCAACCTATCAAGCGCGCTTAAACACCGACAATAAACAGCTTAATATCACCGCCTCTGCCATCATCGCCCAACAAACGGGAGAGAATTGGAACAATGTACCCGTTATTTTAAGTACCGTTAATCCCAATCAAACGACGACTAGCCAGCTACCAAGAGTCGAACGTTTGTCCTTATATGACGAAGAGCAAGCTAAGTTAAGCCGTTATGCACCGCCTATGATGGAACCTGCTCCAATGGTTGTTGTTTCTGCGAGAGACAGTTATGGCGGTGCAGAAGGTATGGCACCGCTGCCGAGCTTTAGCGTTAGTAGTCAAAATAAAAACGGTATCACTGAATATCGCTTGCCGCAGCGCGTGAGCATTCCTAGTGATGGCAGGCGGGTACGTACAGTTATTGACGAGCAGTCTGGCACGAGTAAGCTTTGGCTACGTAGCACACCCAGTGCTGAGGCTGCCGCTTACTGGTATGCGTCTGCGCCGTTTTTGACACCAGCTTGGGCTAATGGTTCGTTGCAACTGTACCGCGATGATAACTATGTCGGACAGTCGCGCTATGATTATCAGAGTTTAAAGGAGCAGGGCATTGGTTTCGGTGTTGATCCTAGTCTGTTAGTGAAACAGCTGACTAATGAGGATAAACAAGGCGATAAAGGTGTATTTAACCGTCAACAAACCAAGACTATCACCCAAGCTTATCAATTTAACAATCAGCATAATCGTAGCGTGCGCTTGCAAGTATTAAGTGCTGAGCCAGTCAGTAGCGATGACAGTATTAAAGTAACTGCAACGCATACACCAGCCATTAGCATAAAAGATTGGAATGATAATAAAGGGATGGTTGCTTGGGAGTTTGATTTGCCGAGTAAGCAATCGCAAGTAGTGCAATCGACCTATCAAATTAGCTATCCTGCGGATAAGAAGTTAAATACTAACTAAAAACTTATACCAGTATTAATAGGAGTATAAGTATCAAGGAATGTTATGTGCATTGTCGCTATTGCTTGGCAGTTATTTGATGAACTGCCTTTGATTTTATTGTCCAACCGTGACGAGTTTTTGCAGCGTCCGACAGAGCCACTACATCAGTGGGCAGATAAGCCCATTTATGCAGGACGCGATGCGCAAAGTGGCGGTACTTGGCTGGGCATTCATCAATCAATAATGTCAGAAACGCAGCAAGCAGAACCATCTACTTATCAACAAAACGGTCGCTGGGCAGCAGTATTAAACTTTCGCGATGGCGTACAGGCAAGTAATGATGAACGCTCGCGTGGTGGATTAGTAACTGATTTTTTAAGCAGTACTTTAAGCCCAATGGACTTTGCACGGCAAATTAATTTGCAAGAATATGCAGGATTTAATCTTATTATCGGCGATGCAACCCAAGCTGTCATCGTGAATAATCGCGGTCATGCACCGACAGCGTTATATGCAGGATTGCACGTCTTCTCTAATGGTCAGCCAGAAGAGGCTTGGTTTAAAACGGAGCGCTTGCGCGGTCGACTACGGCAAGAGGTCTTACCATTAATTAGCGAAAACAGCGTATATGAGTACTGGCAGGAGGCAGCGTTTAACGTTTTATGTGATACCACGCCAGCGCCAACGGATAAGCTGCCAGATACTGGAGTGCCTATTGAAATAGAGCAAGCTTTGTCTTCAATTTATATCGAGCCTACTTCTTTAACCAATCTTGAGATAAATCTACCTACTTACGGTACCCGTACCCAAAGTGTTTTAACCTTGGGTATTAAACGCATCGCTCATTCGCAGTCTGCCGAATCATCTGCCGAATCACAAGTCACTCATTATGCTCGATTAGACAGTCGAGAATATCAACAGAATATAAGTAAATAGCATACGAGTCTTTATCGCTGCTTATTTATGTTCAATGTTAATTAATATCAGAGATTCGTGCTTAGTATTCAGCCTTCAGTAATAGAAGTTATTTAATAACATAATTTAATTCCTTAATTTAAGTGTGGATTTTACTTCAGATTACTACTACTATATTAATAATATAGATTATTTTGAATATAATCATTGCTAAACCTAATATGGGTTAAGCACATATGGACAACACAAGGAATGTGAAATGAGCATGATGAAATCACTGATCTTTATTGAGCCAGGTAAAATTGAGATTGTAGACAAAAAAATCCCTGATGTTGGGCCGAATGATGCGCTATTAAAAATTACCACAACCACGATTTGTGGCACCGATATTCATATTTTTAAAGGTGAGTATCCTGTTGCTAAAGGACTGACGATTGGTCATGAACCAGTAGGCATTATCGAAAAACTAGGCTCGGCGGTGCAAGGCTATAAAGAAGGACAAAGAGTCATTGCTGGCGCCATTTGTCCAAGCTTTAGCTCATACGCCTGTCAAGATGGCTTTCCATCGCAAGATGGTGGCTACATCCAGCCAGACGGCAGTTGCGCTTGCCATGGTTATAAAGCAACGGGTGGCTGGCGTTTTGGTAACATCATTGATGGCACGCAAGCAGAATACGTGCTAGTGCCAGATGCACAGGCCAATCTTGCGCCCGTGCCTGATTGTCTTAGCGATGAACAAGTACTGATGTGCCCTGACATCATGTCTACAGGATTTAAGGGTGCGGAGAATGCTAATATTAATATTGGTGATATCGTTGCAGTATTTGCACAAGGGCCTATTGGCTTATGTGCTACTGCTGGGGCAAGGTTAAAAGGTGCTGCTACTATCATCGCTATTGACGGCAACAATCAACGTTTAGCGATGGCTAAAAAGATGGGTGCTGACGTTACCTTTAATTTTAATGAAGTGGATGTGGTTGATGAGATATTAAAACTCACCGGTGGTCGCGGTGTTGATAGCAGTATCGAAGCACTGGGTTTAAAATCTACCTTTGAGCAGGCACTTAAGGTACTAAAACCGGGTGGCACACTATCTAGCCTCGGTGTTTATTCTGAAGATTTAACCATTCCGATGGCTCACTTTGCCTCAGGTCTCGGTGACCACACGATTCGAACGGCGTTATGTCCAGGTGGTAAAGAGCGCATGCGCCGTTTAATGAATGTCATTGAAACGAAACGTGTGGATTTATCAGAAATGGTGACTCATACTTACGCTTTAGATGACATCGTAGAAGCATATGACTTATTTATGCATCAGCGTGATGGCGTCTTAAAAATTGCGATTAAACCATAAATTTAGCCCTTATAAATACGAAAGAGCCTATATCACTAGATATAGGCTCTTTCGTATTTGCTATTAAAAAAATACATCCAACTATTTATTCCACCAACAAATGATTGTTTTGTTCTGGAATAATCAGTCCTTGTGTGAGCGGTAGTTCGGGCACCAATTCTTGTAAGGCGCGGCGATATACCCCACGTTTAAAGTGAATCACTTGTCCGAGTGGATACCAGTAACTGACCCATTGCCAGTTATCAAACTCTGGTTTCCCTTCATCAAAGCGGATATGTTGAGTATTCGGCTCATCTAAGCGTAGCAAAAACCATTTCTGTTTTTGCCCAATACACAAAGGATACTGCCCATGGCGCACATAGCGCTTTGGCAAGCGGTAGCGCAACCAATCTTGCGTGACCGCCAGTAGATCCACATGACGTGGATGTAGACCGACCTCTTCCCAGAGCTCGCGATACATAGCATCCATCGGCGTCTCCCCGCGGTCGATGCCACCTTGAGGGAACTGCCAAGCGTTGTGACCAATACGTTTTGCCCACAGAACTTGCCCTTGTGTATTTGCCAAGATGATGCCGACATTGGCGCGAAAGCCGTCTGCATCTATCATGACTTAACCTTTTAAATTGTTTAAAACAGCTTATCTCGACATGATACGGTGACAGCAATCATAGTTATTATAGGGTGATCATTGTCGATATCAGGTAAAAATAAGATTCATTACCGTTATTAAACCAAGAAACAACCCAAATGTGTAACAGTATTTTGCTATAAAATGTTTCACGAGTTTAATTACTTAAAATCAAGGTGTTATATAGAGGTATATAAACAGACTTTTGTAAATTTATTTAAGAAATTATATTGAGATATTTATACTTTTAATTGTTGATTTTTGCTTCGTTGGTGCTGGAAATACAGCATATATACTAACTTTGTGATACAAGACGATGCATCATAAAATCTCGTTTTAGCTTATGCTACACTAGTCATAGACTGCTTATCTAAATCAACAATAAGATAATAAGTTAATGAAATAAGCCAATAAAAAATAGTCTATTTACGATCAGCTATTTGCCAATTAAAACAAGGATCATCCAAAATGTCAGAGTCAAAAGCAACGGTTACATGGCAAGAAAATAAAGCCTTTATGGGCATATCGCCATCAGGTCATCATGTACAAATCGATGCCGATAAAGAAAAAGGCGCAAGCCCGATGGAGCTGATTTTATTAGGGCTTGGCGGTTGTGCCAGTTATGACGTAGTAGCTATATTACAAAAATCTCGCCAAGAAGTAACAGATGTAAGCTGTGAGCTGACAGCCCAACGTGCCGAAACTGTACCCGCTGTTTATACCGATATTCATATGCACTTTACCGTGACCGGTCAAGATATCAAAGAAAGCCAAGTAGAAAGGGCCATAAAACTGTCAGCAGAAAAATACTGCTCAGCCAGCCGAATGTTGGTACAAGGTGGGGTTAATGTGACCCACGATTTTGAAGTTATCGCAGGATAAAGGCAAACATACTCATGAATTCATTTTTTGGATTGGTCTCTGACACCGCAGCGTCTGCCATTTGGGCGATGATAGTGGCAAGTCTGTTGCCATTAGCAATGGCGTTAACGGCAAAAGCGCTTGGCGGCTTTAACTTGACTGACAATGCGCATCCGCGTGATTTTTTACAAGGTACGACGGGAGTAGCAGCACGTGCTAATGCTGCCCAGCAAAATAGCTATGAGACGTTGCCCGTCTTTTTGGCAGCGGTATTGGTAGCGATGCTCTTTTTTGTCCCGCAACCTATTATCAATGCGCTGGCGTGGCTATATGTCTTGATTCGTATTGGTTTTTGCGTGGCATATATTACCAATTTGGCAACGTTCCGTTCCATTCTCTGGGTATTATCGATTATCTGTTGCCTCATGCTTTTCTATTTAGCCATTCGGGTTAGTTTTTAACTGAATGTGTTTAATTGATGGCATCATTTTATAATAAAAGCAGCCGATTATTACTTTGCGCTAGTTTGTAGTGCTTGAATAATCACTGCTTTGTTTTTTTCTCGTTTAATACTGTCCCATAATATTTGAGCCTCGCAATAGCCTTTAGTCAGCATGCCAAGCCACTGCTTATAACGACCGACTAATACCACGTCAGTTTTGGCTTTCCCTTCTAAGAACTTAATCTGATGCGCGATTAAATCCTCCCAACATAGTGTCGTTTTATTTTCCGAATTTTGATAGTTTTGATGAATCTGATTATGACTTTTATCGACTTGCGCAATCAAATCGGGACGGGTAACTGCACCGCGACCTAACATCAAATGCGTTGTACCTGCTTGCGCCATACAGTTTTGTGCGTGCTCCGCGTTCCATATTTCACCATTGGCAATGACTGGAATATCTAATGTATTAAAGCTTTGAATCTTGTCCCAATAGGCTGGTGGTTTATAGCCTTGGGTTTTTGTCCGTGCATGAATGGTTAGCCAATCTGCACCACTATCGGTGATAGCGCCACGAATATCATCCATGCGACTGGTATCGGTATAACCCAAACGAATTTTTGCCGATACAGGAATATCAGTAGGAACCGCTTGACGCACAGCACTGATAATGTCGTACATCACTTCTGGTTCATCCAGCAAAACTGAACCGCCGCGATGGCTATTAACCGTTTTAGCAGGGCAACCAAAGTTAATATCAATCGCAGGCGCGCCAAGCTCACAGGCGTAAGCCGCATTTTCTGCCATCAATTGCGCTTCACTACCAAGTAGCTGAATATGGATAGGCGTACCGGATGCCGTTTTGGCGTCATGATGCAGCTCTGGCACATATCTATAAAACACGTGCGCGGGCAAGACGTGCTGAGTCACGCGAATAAATTCGCTCACTGACCAATCATAAGGACGACCTAAATCTGTCGCAATTTGGGTCAGGATTTGCCGCATTAAAGGGTCAGTTAAGCCTTCCATTGGAGCGAGGAGGCGGACGGGATTGGCGAAAAATTGATTTGAAAATGACATTGAGTTCATAGGTTATGGTATAAAAATGTATGATAACTTATTCGTATTTATTTATGCTGGTTTATGACAGTTTTTGAAATATGTTTAACAAAAAATTGCACCTATAAAGTCTTTTATTTATAGGAGTAGTTGACTCATTCTTTATAATTTTTAGATTGATTAAGTCTTTTATAGGTTTAAATTGTTAAGGGTAAATTATGAGTAGTAATCAAAATGAAACTAATGCTGCACTAGCTATGCATGTCGCTGGGGCGACAGTTAGGCATGAAGGACGATTTTCTGATCTTAAAGTTTTAGAAAATGATGAATCCTTGAGCAAAAATTTTATTAATAAATACGTCATTCCTTTTTACATGAAAAAAATAGACACCACTGAATTTCGAGAGCACTTTTTGGCTATAAACGATACCGTTAATAATGAAATTGTTGCAAAGTTACTTGGTGATTTTAACTGGCGAACTAGGTCTGTCGGTGCAAAATTTGCTACTCTTGGCGATATGATTGAATATGAAGACAATATTGGCAAGCTACTTTTACGTAGTGATACCTGCTATGCAGGTCACTATTACTGTTTAGCCTTAGCTTCCTTTGCGTCTACTGCCGCCATTAACTATTTACAGCAATATTTGGAGTATTATCTTAGGCGGCCAGATTTATGGTTTGATCAAAGTTCAGCAATGGCAGCTCTATCGTATATTGGTACTGCCAAAAGTGAAAATTTGATAGCGCCTTACATAAAATTATGGAATAAATTCATAGTTGATAAGTCAAACTTGAACTTAGCCACTTCTGTCGAGAGCTTCAATCAGCAAATGCTATCTTTAGATGAGATTAAGCGTGAAATCAGTAGTTTCTACCTTAAAAAATAGAAATTAAAAAGATATTAATTTAAGACCCAAAAATGACTTTTTTCCCCGTCTGCAATCCTGAGATTAAATCTTTAATATTGTGAATATCTAAATTGCTTTGCGCACGTGTACAGGCGACGTAAAGCAAACGCAATTCTTCCGGATTTATTTTTACCGCATTGGTCGTCACATCATAATAAAAATCATCATCTAACTGTACTTTCCCCCATTCAAGCCCTTTGGCTTTATGAGCCGTTGAGATCACGTAATCAGCATTTTCAATACTACTTAAACTATTGACCGCTTGGCTAAGCACATTAGTACCATGATCATCGACCAATTTGACCAGTGTTTTTAGGTCACTACCTTCATTGGTTTCAGAATACTCTTGTACATCACTCCAATTATAAAAATACGCCAGCTCAGGTACACCATACGCCGATTTACCGTTTTTTAAATTTTCGGCTGCCTGACAGAATTTGAGCATACGGTCAGTATCAGCTTGTAGCGCCACACGGTGACCGAGTTTTAGACCAGTTAATAGCTGTGACATAGCAGCGGCATTAGTACGACATAGAATGGCATCTTTTTTACTATGTACCATGCCTTTTTCAGTAGAAGACTGTTTCTTAGGATTGCCTTTTAGCGGCACATCTTCTTGCAATGCTTTTAATAGCGTATTAGCAATTTCGGCAATCGGCTCGCCAAAACGAAAGGACTGAGTCAACAAGGTTTGCGGCAGTGGTAACTGTTTCATGGCATTGACGGCGCCGCGCCACTCATAAATCTGCTGATGAGCGTCGCCTACGTATATCACTTGTCTTGGTTGCTGGGTCAAAATCCCCATCATTAAGGGGTCAGCATCTTGCGCTTCATCGAATAAAATAAAATCCGCTGGAATACTGGGTTTTGATAATGCCCAAAGTTTAAGATAAATATCATGGCCGATACCGGCCGGGTAGCGGGCATCAATCGATTGTAGCCAGCGCTGCTCGACGGCAGGGTAGAGCATCTCACGTAGCTGCTCGGCGTCTGAAGCATCGAGCCAGCTTGGAAATAATAGATGCCTTGGGGCAGGGTAGCTGGCATGCGTACTACAAAAATGGCTGACCGCATCACTGACAAAACGCGATAACCGCGCTGGAGTTAAAGTAATGTATTTATTCACCCCATCCATCTGGCGACGGATTTGTACTGGTTGCAAGCCCAAATCATCCCCAAGGCGCTTGGGTGAAAACCTAGGTAACGACAATTTGGCTGTAATATCTCGGGGTACGTGACGATAAGCGAGTGAGTGAAAGGTACGACAGTCCACATGTGACGGAAACTTTGAGCGCGCATCATTAGCAATGGCTTTATTAAAGGCTAAATACAAGCCGCGTCCACGCAAGCGCTCACCGATGAGCTTCAAGGTCGTCGTTTTACCGGCACCGGCATAGGCGACCACTTTAAATGACTTGTGATCCATCGCCATATTAAGCGCGTTTAACTGCTCATCAGTGGGATCGCTCATATAAGCTGGCATAGATGCGGACATAACAAAGCTACCTAAAAGACTAAAATGTGGACAAAAATAATGGGGGTAAAAAAAGCCACTGCATAGACAATGGCTGATGAGTAATAATGGACATTATCGTAAAAGACTTTATGACAGTAAGCGACGATAATAAAAATACGTTCAGCGATAATTCATTTAAAAAACAAAGCACAATGAGTCACATTACCAGATTAAATGGTTGGTTGTTTTTTTTAATAAATCTCTAATAGGAAAAATTATTCCCCGTTTAGCTCTTTATTTACTGCCGCTAAAACAGAGCTACGATCTTCTTTAATTAAAATTTTCGCTAAAAATAAACCCAGCTCAAATAACAACCACATTGGAATAGCCAGCATCAACATTGACACTCCATCAGGCGGTGTGACAATCGCGGCAACTGCAAAACAGCCGACAATGATATAACGGCGTTTATCTTGTAAGCTCTGAATGGAGACGATGCCGACCAATATCAACAGCAAGGTGACGACTGGAATCTCAAATGTTATCCCAAATACCATAAACAGCTTGAGCGCAAAGCTTAGATAACTGTCGATATCTGTCATAGGCAGAACATTCTGCGGCGCGAACATGATAAAGAATTTTAGGACGCCTTTGAGTACAATAAAATACGCAAAAGCCACGCCACTGTAAAATAAAAAGATAGAGGATAGCAGCACTGGAATAGCGACTTTCTTCTCTTTTTTATATAAACCGGGTGCGACAAACGACCAAATTTGATACAAAATATAGGGCATTGCGAAGAATGCAGCGACAAATATCGTTAAGCGTATCGGTGCCATAAAGTTAGAGGTAATATCTGTCGCAATCATAGTCGAGTTAGCAGGCAGCTGCGCAACCAAAGGATCAGATAAAAAGTCATACAATTCGCGTGAAAATCCGACCAAAGCTAAAAATATAATCAGTACGGCAACGCATATTTTAATGAGATGTACACGTAGCTCAATCAAATGCTCAGTGATAGGCATATCAGCCAATGAGCTTAATATATCACTTGTATCATTACTGTCTTCCGACTCTGTCTCGGCTTCAATGGCTGAGTCCGTCAGCTTCTCTTGGCGACTTTTTTGACGTTTAAATAAACCCATTACTCATCCTCCTGCTTAATATTGCTAGAGGGCTGTGTACTTAAAGAATTTTTTAAAGGTCTATCTAAAGTGCTGTTTAATAGAATATCTGCTTTATAGTTCGGTAAATAGGGCGGCACAGGCAAGCGGCGCGATTTATCGTAAGCACTAAGACGGAACCACATGTTTTCCCAAGGTCTGGTCATCATGGTTTTATGTATCTGAGTTGAGCTGTCGCTGGAATCAGTTTTTAAACTGTTTTCAGTGTCCGGTGTTGATGATTGCTCAGTGCCTGATATTTTTTCATCTTCACTATAAGTATCATAAGTATAGTCAAACTCTTTTGGCGTGGCTGACTGACGATTGCTTTGGTCACTATCATTACTGTTGACTTTATGACTAGCGTCTTTATTATTCTTGTCGTTATTACTGGCGTCATGCTTTTCATCAGCTATGGCATTAGACTTGGCTTTTAAATGTTGATTTTGCGAAGATTCAAACTCTTGCATACTGCCACGCATCTCAGCCATTTCGCGCCTCATCTCTGCCTCAGTTTGGCGAATTTTGGCGAGCTCTTTTTGCATTTGTTGCCGAGTCTCAGCTAAGTCAAGCTCAGCCTCGATTTCAGATTGAAGCGTAGACACAGTACGGCGAATTTTGGCATACCATTGACCAGCCGTACGAGCAGCTTGCGGCAGCTTTTCAGGTCCTAAGACGATTAAAGCAATCACTCCAAAAAGGAGTAATTCAGAAAACCCAATATCAAACATAATGGCTCAGTATCATTGTCTAGATGCTATACATTATGCTTATCATCAACCTTGGTGGTTGCTGGGCGCTCTTCAGTGTGTGCATTGCCATCATGATCAAGCACCACCTGTTTTTTAGCATGCTCAGTATTTTCATCTTTGACGGCTTCTTTAAACCCTTTGACGGCACCGCCTAAATCTTTACCAGCATTTCTTAGCTTAGAGGTACCAAACACGACAACCACTACCACTAACAAAATCAGCCAATGCGTAATAGAAAAACTACCCATAATGCTATCCTTATCTCTTGGTTTTCAGTCTTGGTATGCCGGCTCTAAGTTTATTGAATAGCAATATATTCACTAAAAAATCTCGACATACCATTCGAAGTGAAACAGAGCTATATTATACCCTGCACTTGTGACAAAAAGGTGAAAGCAATAATAATCAAAAAGGGCCGCGCTCTAGCTTATCAGAACTATCGCGCCGCCTTTTCGTCGATACCTGATAGACCAAAGCGTCGACCTAACTCGTTTAATACCGCATCTGACTCGATATCGAACCAAGCTAGTCCCACCAAGGTATGAAACCACACATCAGCGACTTCATAGATGAGCTCATTACGCGCTTCGTCATATTTGATTTTGTCCGTATTTTCATCACAGTTGGCAAAGTCTTTGGCAGCGATAATGCTTTCGGTACTTTCTTCGCCGACTTTTTCTAAAATTTTATTGAGACCTTTTGCGTATAAGCTGGCTACATATGAGCTGTCAGCATCTGCATGTTGGCGCTCAGCTAATACACCGTCAAGCTGCTGCAAAATAGAGCCAGCATGAGTTTTAGTGTCCGTATTATTGCTACTATTCTCGATGTTATACTCAGTATTACTAACCGCATTATCATGGTTGTGGTGAGTAGAGTCAGCGGTTTCGCTCGATTTATAAATTTCCGCAGGATCTTTCAATACCTTATCGACCGTTTGCCATTCAGGCGTTTGCCCAGACAAGTCTAAACGCTGATAAAAACACGATTCGCGCCCCGTATGACAAGCAATACCACCAGCCTGAGTGACGCTAAGTACAATAACATCAGCATCGCAATCTAGACGAATATCATGCACTTGCTGAGTGTGCCCTGACGATTCCCCTTTATGCCATAATTTAGCGCGCGAACGCGAAAAATACACTGCCGTTTGTGTTTGCGCGGTCAGCTGTAAGGCTTCGGCAGTCATCCAGGCCATCATCAGAATACGCCCTGACACATAATCTTGCGCAATTGCAGGAATCAAACCATCAGCATTAAAATTTACGGCATTCAGCCAAGCAGGTAAAGTCATAGTCTATCTGTCGTCTTATAAGTAGAAAGAAGCAAAAGGGCTTTAAATATAAAAAGCTGCTAAATAACAGCAGTCACGATTCACAATGCTAAAGCTTTATCAAGAAGCAATCGCTAGTTAAACCACAACCGCTACTTAATCACAGCTTAGACTGACATTCAATATTTTAATAACAGTAAATAAGCAACAATTATACCTGAGCTGAATGTTGATAAATTAATAATTGTAAATGACTATCAAAATATTTTTGCATTCTCAAAACGTCTTTATTCAACTTCCATTTAAGAAAGTTTCGAGGTAAAAGCCAGTTAAATACTACCTGTATTCAGCTAAATACTATTTGTTTTTACAAGGAATGGCAGATAAGAGTAGGGGTCAAAACTTTCCTTGGCAAAACAGCACCCTATCTGTTAAAATGACGCCTCCCACCTCGAGGCAAATAGAGTTTTAGTGGTTGTTTTTACAGCGACTATTCTTAATTAACTATTTGACGACCAGGTTCTATCAAAGACAAAGAGGCAAATCATCATGAAAGTTAAGATGAAAACCAGAAGCGGTGCCGCTAAACGCTTCAAAAAAACAGCGAATGGCTTCAAGCGTAAGCAAGCATTCAAAAGCCATATCTTGACCAAGAAATCA
>NZ_JBAQQF010000009.1:0-25244 GCF_049295055.1 Psychrobacter sp.
CTATCAACATCATAGGAAACCGACTATTTTAATCTTTTTTGCTATGTTTTGCTGACAGAGTTGGTTGTTTTTGGTTATTGCGGTTGCTTTGGTTATTTAAGGGGATAATGCAAAAACCCCCAACGCATGGTTGGGGGTTTTTGCATTGTCACTTCACTAATTTTATTCAATAGTATAAGTAACAGCAGTAGTAACACTATTTGGACTAGTGACAGATACTCTGAAGAAATCCCCAGCTTCACATTGGTCTAAGGCAAAGGTATTGATTGTCCCTGTATTATCGCCAGGTTTACCAGTAGATACTGTTGCTGGCACTTCTTCAGGTCCTCCAATCATTTCTACAGCACAACTACCACTCTCTTCGCCCTCGGTCTTATCTACAACTGAACCCGAGATTGTAGTTCCAGAAGGCATAGGATTTAAATCGTAAAAGCCGCCACTATTAATACGAATATTAACTCGATTATCTGTTTCATTGACAACCTGAGATTGCAAAGGAATATTCGTATTACTGAGTAAAGTAAAAGTAGCTTCATTGCCATTTGATAACAACTGAATGCCTTCATAACGTACCACAGCATCAAGACCTGAGTTACAAGTCATCGGTTTATTTGGTGATACAAAATTACCAATGAAGTTTCTTTCGAACGCCTCTTTTATTTGATCAGTAGAAGAAGGGAACTTTAGTTGTATAAACTGTCTTACATTATTTTCACAAACTTGGCTAGTTTGAGTAGTTAAAGGATAGGTAAATTCGCCTATCTCAAAAGTACCATTCTCATTATCATCACGGAAAGTATCACCAATATTATGAACTAAGATATCTACATCTTGATCCCAAGCATTATTTTCATTTTGATCAATATATGCTTTTTCGCCTTCGGCAACTGCCAATAAACTTACACGACCATCGCCAGGAAGCGGATTTTGCGTTGAAAAGGTGACTCCACATTCTCCGTCAGTAGTACTACAGCTGGCAGGTGATACTTTACCGCCTTCAGTAGTGAAGTTTACTACCGTACCATCTGGTACTGCATTACCGTTACGATCTACTAGTCGTGCTATTACTGGGGTATTATCACCATCCAAACTCCAGTCTAGTACGTTTTTACCGAAAGATAGACTTATACCGTCTTGTGTAACTCTAGAGCTGGCAATAGAGATACCTTTTGATAGTGCATTGATACGAGAATCACTGGCTAGTGTAGCTTTGATTTCTACAGGACCAGGAGTAGAGCCAGGGTAGATATTTACAGAGACCACACCATTTTCATCCGTTCTAGCACGAAACTGATTGTTGTTTCCTAGAACACCAAAGGTCAGTCCTAATGGTGATTTTTCTAAAGATAAAATCACATCTGCATTAGCCAGCGCTGTTCTATTTGAAAATACAGTAAATTCAACTTGCCCAGTTGCTGAAGAACCACTATTTTGAATGCCCAACGTAAGCTCATTAGCCGTATAGACAATAGAAGTCGCTTCAGGAGCTTGAACAGAGATACTAACTGACTGAGTTAAATTACCAGTATTAGCTGATATTCGCACATTACCACTACATAGAGTATTGTCACTATTAATAGCTTTATATACAAAGTTGACCATACCATTCTCATCTGAGGTAGCTTGAGCAGGTAGTTGACCGCAATTAGAATTTAAGTTGACTAGCACACCACTGATTGGGTTACCGTTTGTGTCAGTAGTTTTCAAAGATGTAGATGTCTGTCCACCTGCGGTCAGTTGTGAGTCAGTAACCTGTAGCGGACTCAAATTCACGTTAGTCGCTTGTACCGAAAAAGTCAGGTTGCTAATAGCTGTATTATTGTTATTACTAGCATTTGCAGTAATAATATATGCGCCAGATACTTCGGGAGCATTAGGTTTTAGGAATATACGAGCTTTACCCTCACTATTAGTTAAAGTGGCTCCTGATGTTGTTTGCGATAAGTCGACACCTGGCGCATCAATTGAGAAAGTCACTTTTGTATTAGCAAGAGGTTGACCATTATCATCAGTTACTATCACTTCATAGTAAGCACCTTCCAACCCGATAGAAGTAATTGGATTACCATCTACATCGACTAATTGACTGCTACTGATGTTCAAAGCTCCTATTGGTTCTTCAGTACCGCCACCGTTATCTCCACCATTCCCAGGCTGAGTTACCCCTGTATCAGGTTCAGGCGCAATCGTATCAGTACCATCACCGCCACCACATCCAGCTAATGCCAATGATAATGTAAGCGCTGTGAGCTGGAACAACTTAGAAGTAAGAGGCAATGAGTTATATGACATGTTTGAACTCCACGTGGGCAGTAATTTATTCGAGCAGATAAGCAAAAACCATTACGCAGAATCAAGAGAGATTGGTAATGATACATAGGTTTACATTAATACCAGTTGTATTAACAGATTGTATTAAATTTATAACGGTAACTTTACTGACTTTTGTTATAAGTTACAACTAAAAGTTAATCGTTACTATTAAATAATCAACGACATAGCCTGCATATTTCAGGTATAATAGTCAGCCTTTAGACCAACAATAATCATAAAAATATTTGAGTATTCATCTCTTTTATGGTATAAATGTCGGCTTTAAAATTTTCTGAATTGGTTAGCCTGTTATTTGCCTTTAGATAGCAGTTTTACCAGCTCAACCTTCATATAGTTTTGTTTGGTGCAAAGCTGCCGCTTGCTGTGTCCATGCCGCAAAAACGTGCAACTTGCCCAGACTGGTATGAGAAAAACTCATACCTCATAGATTAGGAGTTCGCCATGTCTCGAGTTTGCCAAGTGACTGGAAAGCGCCCTATGGTGGGTAATAATGTTTCGCACGCAAACAACAAAACCCGTCGTCGCTTTCTACCAAACCTTCATAACCATCGTTTTTGGGTAGAGTCGGAAAATCGTTTTGTACGTCTACGTGTGTCTACCAAAGGTATGCGCATCATTGACAAACTGGGTATCGATAAAGTGCTAGTAGATTTACGCGCACAAGGTCAAAAAGTATAAGTGACTATTGGCAGTTTCATTAGCTAATATAATTGTTGATTAGACTGCTTTTAAGCAACATGTTTGTGAACGTATATTTATATCATAGACATGTAGCCACTTAAAACTTTAGATTCATACCTATCGATTGAAGACCGCTCATTTACAGGAAAGCTATCATGAGAGATAAAATTAAATTAGTATCAACCGCTGGTACTGGGTATTACTACACCACTACCAAAAACAAGCGCACTATGCCTGGCAAAATGGAAATGAAGAAATTCGATCCAAAAATTCGTCAACATGTACTATTTAAAGAAGCAAAAATCAAATAATATTCATTTGTATAAATAATTTTATTTGAACAAAAAAAGGGTTTATCAATTGATAAACCCTTTTTTATTGCCTACTATTTAATTCTCTACTAATTACCTATCAATCTAACTGTAATGCGTCGGTTCTTTATCATAGACATGCGCATGCCATTGACTCATCTGCTTTTGCATAATGACCTGAATCGCCGCATGAATCATATGCTGACCGATCGCTTGCGTATCACTGCCAAGTATTTCTTTCAATTTTTCAGAAAAATCAATGGTCATCAGCGGCGCTTCATCTTGTTCAGCGTCCCGTAAGAGCAATCTGCCATCATCCGCCTCTACTAGCTCGAGTGTGGTCTCTTTGGCAAATCCTGCAAATTGATCGGTGCTGTCGTTATCTACTTCTATCTCATTATCAATATCGTATGGCATTCACGTCATCCTTATTATCCCGTTTATCGCTGCAAAGAGACTCTAAAAGTTAATTTAATAAAGCTAGCATTTTACAGTAACGCGGGTAAAACTTTCTTACTCATACAATGGACGCTTTGACCTTAGAATTCAAGGGCTGTCACGCAAGTCTTACATATAGATGCGACTTTCGCCTGCTAACACTGTGAACAACTCAACGCCAGTAGCGTAGTTTTGCTATCGTGAATAAGAAGGCAACAAACATACCGAGATAATACATGAGTTTTAACTCTAACGTCGGATCACGATACTTGAATGGTAGCGCTACTGTGGCTGTCGCGGTCGGGAGTATCAACAACATAAGCAGCCAGTTCTCAAAGACGTGCAGCCATCCTTGTAAGCCAGTACCGTGACTAAGTGATGCCAGCCCTAGCAGTAGACAGGCAATAATTAGACTGGTAAATAAACCATTTGGTAAGTCTTTTGGATAAATAATTTTAGCAATCTTGGTCGGTACGATTCTCATGTAAAATTCCAGTCATGCCTATAGAGCATAACTTAGTGATTAAAAACGTATATCAAAAATGACTTATAGTAAATTTTGTAATACTCTATTTATTAAGCAACTTTATCTTTGCTGATAAAAAGTTAACTATAAGTACCCATCAACCATAGCATCGATATACAAGACGTTAAATAACCCAAGCTAATGGCATTCCAACTCTCTATATGCATGCCTTTAACCTTGTTGAGTATGAGTGAGCCCGCCCAGAAAAATAGCGGAATACCAAGCATAAATGCGGGTACGATGACTGCAGCGTGGCGTAATACTTCACCAGTATCATCACCTACCATCAGGCGAAATCCGTAGCCAGCTAAACTTAAAATAAGCGCGAACATCGCTAAGCCGATCGTAATACCCTTGGGTACTAGGCTGCGTGACTGTGGTGCTTGCTTGATTTCAGGCGCTTGTAGTACTTGCTTGGTTTCAGGTCGAAGTGTAGCGTTTTGAGTATCCATATTTCACCTTTACGTGATTTATCGTTGTATGAAATCAGCCATACAACACATGTCAATATGATAGATTCATTATTCAACATTTAACATAATCGTTATGAATCGCCGTTTGCCAAAGCCAGCTCTTCACGCATGGCGTCGATAGCCGCTTTATAATCTTCTTGGTTAAAGATAGCAGAACCGGCGACGAACATATCAGCACCTGCTTCGGCAATAGCTCTAATATTACTGGCTTTAATGCCACCATCGACTTCTAATCTGATATCACGGCCGCTAGTAATGATACGCTGACGGACTTGGCGCACCTTGTCTAGAGTGCCTTCAATAAACGACTGACCACCAAACCCAGGGTTGACACTCATCAATAGGATTTGGTCGACTTTGTCCATCACATAATCTAGGTAATGTAGCGGTGTAGCAGGATTAAGTACCAAACCGCACTTCGCACCGCCATCTTTAATCAGCTGCAAAGAGCGATCGATATGACCACTAGCTTCTGGATGAAAAGTGATAATACTTGCCCCCGCCTCTAAGAACTGCTCAATCATACTATCGACAGGGCTAACCATCAGATGCACATCAATTGGCGCATCAATGCCATAGTCACGCAGCGCCTTGCAAATCATGCTACCAAACGTTAGATTGGGCACATAATGATTGTCCATCACATCAAAATGTATAACATCGGCACCCGATGCCAATACCCGCTCTACTTCTTCGCCCAGTCTGGCAAAGTCGGCAGATAAAATAGAGGGAGCGATTAGATAAGGCTTGGAGGGACTGATCATAATTGAACTACCTAATTGATGTTTAGATGTTGATATTTATATAAAAGTTTAATAAAAATAAATTTATAGTTGAAGTCAGGAAAGTCTATATATCTAGAGTGATAACAGTGAATATTTAAAAAATTATCGCTGTTTGTACTGCGTTTTACAGTAGGCACGACCTACTTCAAAGCCTCGTTTGGCTTGGTGCTTGGTAGCACGATTACTTACGCGCTGACGCCATAATCGAAAAGATGAGGGCTTTAGCTCCTGACGCATCAGCTTAATGACACCCGCTTCATTGAGACCGTAGCTATGCTCTATCGCTCCAAATGGCGTTCTATCTTCCCATGCCATCTCTATCACTCGTGATATTTGTGATTCATCGAGTACTCTATCGCCAGAATCATTGACCGATTGTGCGATAAATTCATTTGATTTGACAGCATTGGTTTGCTCATCATTCAAATGGGTATTAGCATTGATATGGGTACGCTGCTTATTTTTTAAAGCCGCCTCCATATCGGCTTGCATAGTCGCAAGCGCTGATTGAGTAGTGGCAGGATCTGATAGCTGAACATCTGCCTTAAGAGCTGTTAAATCTTGATAACTTGCCATAAAACTTACCTTGTAACCATTAGACGATATAGCGAAAAAATAATGCGACATCAAAATCTAGTTAAGTTGTGCTTTGCGCCAGTGATGTTCGATATGGTCGTTAATAACACTCTGAATAAAATAATAGCTATGGTCGTGACCCGCCTGATAACGTAAAGTTAAGGGCTGCTTGGCTGTTTCACAAGCCTGCTGTAATTTAGACGTTTGCAACTGACCTTCTGCTAAAAACTCATCAGCAGCACCTTGGTCGACTAAAATGCTCGAATACTGCTGACCGACTTGTTCAATGACTTGCGACGCGTCTGCTTGCGACCACAAGGATTTGTCATCACCGAAGTACTCTGCATAAGCTGCCTGACCCCATGCCGACTCACTGGCCGCGCATACTGGTGATAACGCTGAAACGCTCACAAACTTACCTGGGAATTTAAAGCCCAGTAGTAATGCCCCGTGTCCGCCCATCGAGTGACCAGTAATACCGATACTATGAATCGGAAACTCTGCGCGTAGTAAATCGTATAACTCATCGACGATATAGCTTTGCATATTGAAGTTTTCTGCCCAAGGAGCTTGCGTCGCATCGACATAATAGCTGGCACCTTGACCAACAAAATAGCGCTCGTCGTTTGGGACTTCATTGCTGTCACTTCTATCACCGCTATAAATACTTCTAGGGGAGGTGTCAGGCGCAATAAATATCATGCCAAGCTCGCTACACTTTTGTTGAAAGTGTGCTTTGTGGGTGACATTATCGGCATTACAAGTGAGACCTGATAAGTATAAAATCGCTGGGCAACGCTGCCCTGCTAGTGCTTCATCAGGCAGATATATACTAAACGCCATCGCTGTCTTAGTAGACGTTGATTGATGGCTATAGTAATGCTGCTCACCCTCAAAGCAGCGATTAACACTTTTTTGCGTGAGCTGTGTATTGGCTGATAAACTGTGGTTATAAGAATTATTCATGAGCAGTATCCTTTTTATCCAAAATAAAATAAATGATGGCTTATAAAAAGCACTGGTAAGCTAATATTGGTACTTCCAAAATATTAAGTCATACTCAAAACTTATTCAGCAGTCATTGCTGTTGTATCCACTGGCAGGTTGGATGCGCTATCAGGTACGACATTAATAGCAGTTGTGTCATTAGCGTTATCACTAATACTAGCGATTGGCGGTCGTGTTTTATCAAACAATACTTGCTCAAACGCTGGCAAAGCGGTTTCCATTAAACTACCAATGACCATTTGTGGCTCTGATGGCTCAAAACCCATGTAAAGCTCACGCTCTTGTACTCGATAAGCAGCATTTTTAAAAGCGGCAGAAAAACTGGTGTTTTCTCGTAGACTTTCAGCAAAGAAAGCTTGACCAAAATAGGTCATTTCAGCGCTATTGGTACAACCAAACGACATCTTGTCCGCTGCCGAAGCGGTAATTACTACCGTGGTCGGCGATGCCAATTCATCGATGAAAGAGCCCGAATAACAAGCTGATACGACGATCACACGCCAGCGAATACCTGACGCATCCAAAGCCTCACGCAACCAAGTCGCATCTAAATTATCCATCGCAAGTGGCGGATTCGATAGATGGATAAAATCTTGATCGCCGTGCGACGATAGCGTCATAAATAGCACGTCTTCATCAGCATTCATCTGCTGACCAATTTTTTTTAAGCCACGCAAGATACTGGTTTTAGTCGCAATCGGCTCATCCAACCAAGTATAAGTGTTATTAATCAACGCTAGCGAATGTCCACTGGTACCAAAACGCACATCAAACAGCTCACGTACTTTATTAATCTCGGAGCGAAAGACGTTTTGATCAGAGAATCCCGCTACACCCATAAAGTACCAGTCGCTTTTACCCGCTACACTTGGGTCAAGACGATCCAAAGCTTCCTGCAGTAGACGCGGCTGCTCATACAATGCCGCTTCTTCCAATACCGGTTCTACAGCAATCTGCTTAAATATGGGCTGGTCAGCGACGTTGCGTTGCCAAATCGTTAAGAGTGCGACAGCACCTACCAATACAATGACTCTCTCCCACCACGGAGTGCGCAAGCGACGGGAAAATATCCATAATAATGCTAAAGTTTGCCATAAAAAAAGTACTAAAAATAAGATAGGTAAAAACGAATAGCTCCAATCCGGCAACCAACCATAGCTACCTAAAAACTGCATCAAACTTTGTAATAGCGCTGATAACGTATCAGCCACCAACCACAGTAATACAGGCACAAAAACCAGCGCTTGATTACCAGCGCGCCGTGCCAAAATAATACCGCTTAATAAGATGATCATCGGCCAAATTAAGTAGCTGACCAATCCTTGCTCATTGAAAATACTGCCATTTTCAGCGGCCAACCACGAAAACAGAACGTTGCTACCTAGCGCCAATAACGCAAATACCGCAAACTGGATAAAGGTTGGTTTTACCCAAGAAAACGCCCGCGTAGACCCTACTAGCATCCACAAGGTTGCAATGATATTGGCAGCGAAATTGAGCGAAAAACGCTGAAGCGATATGGTTTTTAATGACGCAAGTGACAAAGACTTAGACCTCTAGTCAGTCGAGAGAAATAAAACAAATCAATGATAAAATACTTTAATATCGATGCCACTTAATATCTTTAATTTACATTTTTTGCATGGCATACGGATATCAGTTTTATATTTAATTCACTATGAAATGAGTATAAGAGATGAATAGCGCATCAATATTATTAACTAATAGTTTAGCTCGCTAATCTATCGCGATTGTAACGGATTGTCGGTCAAGAGAATAAGGCTGAATTGTAAAATTCGCTTAAAAAATCCATTAAAAAAAGGAGGTCTTAGACTCAAGACCTCCTTTTATATCAAAACCTTCTATCAAACCTTAAACATTAAATCTCAGCTTTTATATCAAACCTTAAACATTATCTCATCAATAGTTCATTAACACGTCTGAGATAAGCCGCTGGGTCTTCTAATTGACCACCATCTGCTAGCAATGCTTGGTCAAAAATTACTTGTGCCAATTTATCAAAATCTTCAGCAGACTGCTCGCTGCTCTCAAGCTTTTTAATCAATGGATGATCAGGATTAACCTCTAATGTCGGCTTACTCTCTGGTACATCTTGTCCCATTTGTTTAAGCATTTGAATCATCTGCGGCGATAACTCACCTTCACCAACGACCAAGCAAGCAGGACTGTCAACTAAACGCGTAGACACCTTGACGTCTTTGGCGCGCTCGCCTAATGCTGCTTTAAGCTTATCGACAACAGGCTTTAAAGTTTCTTGTGCTTTCTCAGCTTCTGCTTTCTCAGCTTCATCCTGCAAGTCGCCCAAGTCTACCGCACCTTTAGCGATATTTTGTAACGGCGTCTCATCGAATGATGTTAAGAAGTTCATTGCCCATTCATCAACGCGGCTGGTCATCAAAATAACTTCAATGCCTTTTTTCTTAAATAGCTCTAATTGTGGGCTATTTTTGGCTGCCGCTAGGTTATCAGCCGTTAAATAATAGATGGCTTTTTGACCGTCTTTCATACGCGCTTTATAGTCTTCAAAGCTGGTTGTTTGACCGTCTTGGGTGCTGGTCGCATAGCGAAGCAATTTGGCGATACGCTCTTGGTTACCCATGTCCTCGCCAACGCCTTCTTTAATGACGTCACCAAACTCAGCGTAGAACTCGGCGAATTTTTCTTGCTTATCACTGTCTTCACTATTGGCAAGGCTTGCCAATAAAGTCAAAATACGACGGGCGTTACCATCACGGATAGATTTGACGTCACGCGACTCTTGTAATAGCTCGCGGCTGACGTTTAGTGGCAAGTCTGCTGAATCAATCACACCTTTCACGAAACGCAGATACATCGGTAACAATTGCTCTGCTTCGTCCATAATAAAGACACGTTTAACATAAAGCTTTAGACCATGCTGCTGGTCACGAGTATATAAATCGACAGGTGCTTTTTTTGGAATATATAATAGCTGCGTATACTGCACACGACCTTCGACACGGTTATGCGTCCAAGTCAGTGGCTCATCCATATCATAAGTGATGTTCTTATAAAAATCGATATACTCTTCATCTTCAATCTCAGAGCTTGAGCGTGTCCATAATGCACTGGCTTTATTAATGGTTTCCCACTCATCGGTCAGTACCATCTCGCCGCCAGTTGAAGCTACATTGTCAGTGTCACCATCTTCAACATCAACAACGTCTTCTTGCCATATTTCTTTACGCATCTGAATCGGCAGACTGATATGATCTGAGTATTTATTCACTAACTGCTTAATTTTGCCACGGTCTAAATAGCTGTCTTCGCCTTCAGAATATTGTTCTTTTAAATGCAAAGTGATAGCGGTACCGCGCGTCTCTTTAGTGATAGGTTCAACGGTAAAGCTACCGGTACCATCAGATACCCAACGCACACCATTTTCTGCGGCATCACCTGCTTTTCGCGATTCAACGCTGATCGTATCCGCAACGATAAAGCCCGAATAGAAACCAACACCAAACTGGCCGATTAATTGACCTTCTTGCTTTTGTGATTCAGAGAGTTTGTCTAAAAAGGCTTTAGTCCCAGACTTAGCAATCGTACCTAAGTTTTCGATGGCATCGGCTTCATTCATGCCAATACCATTATCGGTAAAGGTAATGGTTTTAGCGTCTTCATCAACGGCAATACGAATTTTTAATTCGCCATCATCTTCGTACAAGCTGTCATCATTGGTGGCTTCGAAGCGTAACTTATCGCACGCATCAGAGGCGTTTGAGACCAGTTCACGTACAAAGATATCAGCGTTAGAATAAAGCGAATGGGTGACTAAATGCAGCAGTTGCGCCACTTCCGCTTCAAAGGTATGTTTTTTTAATTCTGGGCTGCTTTTATTAACATTGATGTCATCAACTTTCTGGTTATCAACTGGGGTCTGTTCACTCATAAAAAACTCCTTTAATTTATACTAAAATTTATTATTAAATAGCGGTAATCAAAATAAACTTGCTCGAATGTATATTAGAGAAGCTAATCTTTGAATACTGCTAAGCTGTTTATACTAATAGGGGCACGGAAGAAAATTTCAAGCTCAAAAAATGGATTCAATAAAAAACACCGCCCTAGTTTCCTAAGGCGGTGTCATTGTATAAGCAATGTATAAGCAATTCATCTATAGTCAGAATACCCTAAAAACGCTACGGTACTGCTAGTAACCTATCTCTAATAACTATATTTAATAGCTATAAACAGCTAGGCAAATGACGAGCAGGATCTGAGTCACGCGCCGCCATTGCATCCTCAACGCTTAATCCTAGGGCTTTAGCAACCCCTGCGCCATAAGCAGCATCACACCAGTTGCAGTTGCGAATGTGGCGATACTGGATAAAATCAGGTACGCCCGTTAAATTGCTCGCTGTATTATCAAACACCACTTGCTGCTGCTCAGCACTCATCAAATTAAACAACGCTCTAGGTTGGCTAAAATAATCACTATCGTCTTCACGGAAATCATAATGCGCCGCATAGCCGTCAATTTTTAATGGCGGCTCAGCATAGTCAGGCTGCTCTTGCCACTGGCTAAAGCTGTTTGGCTCATAGTGCGGGCGACTACCATAATTGTCATCGACACGACCTTGACCATCACGATGATTACTCATCACAGGACAGCGTGGTTTATTCACCGGAATCTGCTGATGATTCACCCCGACACGGTAACGCTGGGCATCGGCGTAATTTACCAAGCGGTTTTGTAACATTTTATCAGGAGAGACACTGATACCAGGTACCAGATTACTTGGGGCAAAAGCTGCTTGCTCAACATCAACAAAGTAATTATCAGAGTTTTTATTCAACTCAAATTCGCCAACTTCAATCAGCGGATAATCACCTTTTGGCCATACTTTGGTCAAATCAAACGGATGATATGGGACGGTATCTGCCTCAGCTTCTGGCATGATTTGTACGTACATTTTCCACTTGGGAAAGTCGCCACTTTCGATGGCATCATACAAATCTTTTTGATGGCTTTCGCGATCCGAACCAACGATATCTGCCGCTTCGGCATCAGTTAAGTTTTTGATACCTTGCTGAGTACGGAAATGGAATTTTACCCAAAAACGCTCATTGCTTGTATTCCAAAAACTATAGGTATGCGAGCCAAAGCCGTGCATATTTCTATACGAAGCTGGGAGACCGCGATCACTCATGACAATGGTAACTTGATGCAAAGCTTCTGGTAGCAACGTCCAAAAGTCCCAGTTATTTGTCGCTGAGCGCATGTTGGTACGTGGGTCACGCTTGACTGCTTTGTTTAAATCTGGGAATTTACGCGGGTCACGTAAGAAGAATACTGGGGTATTGTTACCTACCATATCCCAGTTGCCTTCTTCAGTATAAAACTTTAACGCAAAGCCGCGAATATCACGCTCGGCATCAGCGGCACCGCGCTCGCCTGCGACTGTACTAAAGCGCGCAAACATTTCAGTTTGTTTACCAACTTCGCTAAAAATATCAGCGCGAGTATATTGTGTAATGTCGTGAGTAACGGTAAAGGTACCAAAGGCACCAGAGCCTTTGGCATGCATACGGCGCTCTGGAATCACTTCACGAGCAAAGTTAGCGAGCTTTTCATTTAACCAGATATCTTGTGCTAATAATGGACCACGCTTGCCAGCGGTCATACTATTCTGATTGTCTGCCACTGGTGCGCCATTACTCATTGTCAATTGAGTGGGTGCATACGGACATTTTTTATCGCTCATGTCGTTGCTCATATCATTGCTCATAGTCATACTCTTTTGAATAACAAATGGATTAAAGTACAAAATCTATTCTGAATACGCTTCTATTAATAGTTCCAGAATAGCGGTCATTTTTTCTGAAAAACGGCTGTTTTTATTCATCGTAACCTGTCAGTGCACTCATGTTGCCGTGCTTGTCGTCTTGTTAGATACCATTACAACCGATTAGCATTGATTTGTATAATTAATTAACTACATGCTTTGGTTTTTTTCAGGACTGCTTATATTAATTTTGAACTTATCCAAATGGCTTTAATTTCATAGCTTAAATGCCATAGCTTAAATTCAATGGCTTGAATTCACATAGTAACTTCTCATAAAACAATAAAACCTGCCTACTCAATAATGCTTAGCATCAGCGCGGCATCGGGCGAATGGTCAAAATCTGCTCACTGCGACCAAAGGGTCCCTGAGTATCATGGAGTATGGCACTGCTAACGCCGATGCCATCAGCACCATATTGCTGCACAGCTTCGATTCCAAGCCAGCGACCTTGTGGCGCGCGATGCATATGAATCTGCAAATCAGTATTGGGAAACATCCATTCTAAATTGGACAACCCCAATCCAAGCCTCGGTACCACGCCATTAGCGGTATCGACCATACCTAATAAGTGCACCATATCATCGCTAGGCTCGCCCTCCACCATGTCAAGATCATTGGTTATCCATACCATGCCTCTACCGGGACGACGACCTGGTTCGGCAACTAAGCGTACGCTTTCGATAAAACCACCTGGCCAGCCTTTCATATCATCCCAAACTGGCAAATCCTCAGGTTTATATACAGATTTTTGATCCTCAAGCCCTGCAATCTCGCTAGTATCTTGGGTCATTAGTCGCCATGCGCGCGCGATAATCGCATCGCGTCCGCGACTGCTCATCACTGCCTCGATAAGCTCAATGGTCTTACCCGGACGAATACAACGTGTGGTAATCGTAAAATCATCAAGCGGTATCAATCCCAAGATATCTAGGCTGATACGAGCGATGCGCATATCAGCTTGTGGCGCAAAACTTTTTAACTCAGCGGTGAGTATACCTGTCGCTGGTGCCATATGCTGTTCATGCTCATTCCAAGCACCTTGTGCGTGCTGGGTTGGCTTATAATGTGCAACACTGACACCATCTGCTTGCTGTTCGCGTTTAATAAAGTGGTAATAAGCTGACATGGACGTCCTTCTATTCTTTTTAAAATATATTAATTATTTATAAAAATAAGCTTTATTTATTTAACGCATAAGAGCTTGTTTTTGCAGCGTCAACAATGTGCGGCTTTTAGCCATGATAAATAGCAAGAAAAGAATAATGGCAATAAGGATGCCATATACCAGACTGTAATCTCTCAGAAACTGGCTTGCATTTAGCACTAGCATCCCTATCAGAATGACAATCGTAAATGTATTAATTTTCAATTGCTTGTTAACTTCATCCATAGTGGCTTCTGCCAATACAAATCTTTTCTTCTGTTTTTTCATTCTACTTGCCAACCTGGGTAACTGGGATACGTAATGCTTTGGGCAAACTAAACATGACATTCTCTTCAATACCTGACAACTCACTAGGCAAATCACCACCCCAATCTTGCAGCTGCTGCAATACTTCTTGAATCAACACTTCAGGGGCTGAAGCACCAGCAGTCACGCCCACGCTTTGTATGCCATCGAACCAACTTCTATCCATTTCAGTGGCATTGTCAATGAGATAAGCACAGCAATTCATACGCTCTGCCAATTCACGTAGACGATTCGAGTTTGACGAGTTTGGCGAACCAACGACCAATACCACTTCACAGCGACCAGCTAAGTCTTTAACCGCATCTTGGCGATTTTGGGTGGCATAACAAATATCATCTTTGCGAGGACCTTGAATGCTTGGGAATTTATCTCTTAATGCATCGATAACACGAGCAGTGTCATCCATTGATAAGGTCGTTTGAGTAACAAATGCCAAGCGCTCAGCATCTTGTACGGTCAATGCTTCGACGTCAGTTTCATTTTCGACCAAATGTATCTGTCCACCATGACGATGGTTAAAGCGTCCCATCGTACCTTCTACTTCAGGATGTCCCGCATGTCCAATCAGTACGGCATCCATCCCTTCTTGCGCAAACTTAGCGACTTCTATATGTACTTTAGTCACTAATGGGCAAGTAGCATCAAATACCGTCAAATCACGACGCTCCGCCTCATCCTCCACAGCTTTTGAGACGCCATGAGCCGAAAAAATAACGATAGAGCTATCCGGCACTTCATGCAGCTCTTCAACAAATACCGCGCCGCGATTTGCCAAGTCAGAAACCACAAATTTATTGTGTACGACTTCATGACGGACATAAATGGGTGGCTCAAAACGAGTCAGTGCTTGATTAACAATCGCAATCGCGCGATCCACACCAGCACAAAATCCACGTGGATTGGCAAGATAAATTTGCATAAGAAAGCCTATCATTAGATAATTTATAGTTAACGCTTAGATTTAAAAACTTAAGTTTAAAATTAGATTTTAAACTTAGGATGAAATCGATGCTCTACTTTAGCATAATTTGCTTTTATTGCCCTTGAAAAATACCCTCGAAAAAAACGGTATCCTGATAGCGATGTGCTATATAGAATACCAGTATGCCAATAACACATCGATAAGAGTCATTGAAAGTAAAATAAAAGCCGACAAAGCAGTTTATAATGACGCATCAATTATTATTATGATGATAGCTTCTATCACCATACATGATGATTTCCCTTATTTTTAGTAGCTTTTTACCAGCCTTTAGCCGTTCATTGGGGCACTTTTATTCTTTTATTAAGACACAATTTACTAGGACAGACTGTATGACAGGTTCATTATTTATTATTACCGCCGCCTCAGGTACGGGTAAAACCTCACTGGTAAAGCAGCTACTTGCCACCACCAATGATTTGACTGTCAGCGTTTCGCATACGACACGCACGCCGCGTCCTGGCGAAATTGATGGTCATCATTATCATTTTACGGACGTTGATAACTTTGTGACGGCTATTGGTGAAAATAAGTTTTTAGAACACGCTGAAGTGTTCGGTAATTACTATGGCACCTCAGAACAAAGTGTACGCACGCAGTTGGAGGCAGGCGTTGATGTTATCTTAGAGATTGATTGGCAAGGAGCGATACAAGTCAAAAAGATATTTACCGAAGCGACGATGGTCTTTATTTTACCGCCGAGCCTTTCAACTTTACGTCAACGCCTATCGACGCGTGGGCAAGATACTATGGAAGTGATAGAGCAACGTCTGGCCGGTGCGGTGACTGAAATGGCACAGTATGTCAATTTTGACTATGTCATTATCAATGACAGTTTTGAAGTCGCTTTGACTGAGCTAAAAGCCATTATCGTCGCCGATAGACAAACCCTTCATCGCCAACAGCAGCGTTATCATCGCACTATTACCAACTTGCTAAATAATAAGGTAGAAGATTAATTGAAGTGCCAACTCTGATTCTGGGCTCATTCCGCAACTAAACATAAAAAGCAACTACGCGACTGGGCAAAAAATGCTATAATGTCTAGCTATCACCCTTTATATTTTTGATATTATTTTTATTGAGTGGCGGGCAACGTTCGTTACTAATAAAAACAACCGAGGTAGCTATTTATGGCACGAGTGACGATTGAAGATTGTTTGGATAATGTTGATAATCGCTTTGAGCTGGTTTTAGTCGCCAGCAAGCGCGCCCGTCAGTTAGCCAAAGGTATTGCTGAGCCACTAGTTGATGTCGATAACGACAAGCCAACCGTATTGGCATTACGCGAAATTGCTGCTGGCAAAATCACTCGCGATATCCTAAACCAACCAGAACATAATTTTGCTACGAGCTCAATGGATTTAGCACTATCAGGCGATCATAGTTTTTAATAAATCGCACGGGTAAGGTCTAACATACAAAAGACTAAAGCGCTTAACGGCTTTATAAAATATATAGACAGACTGAATGACGATAGAGACCACAGCATAGGCTGTGGTTTTTTGGTTGTAATGATACTGCCTTTACTGATTTAGTAACCGTTAAGCACTTAAAACACACCGTTGAGTGAGAATTTCTTGATTTTTGCAGTACCTACTCCCTTAGCAGTTGACATTGAAGACGATTTACGATTAATTAGAAGGTGGTCTACTCATTCTTCAGCTTTTTTTTTAAGATTTTTATAGTTTTAAGCTTTTTATAGTAGGTTAGTATTTATTTACTCAGTCACTCTTCACCTTAATAGATTATTTACCTTGATAAACAATCAGGCAAACAGGTAATGGAAAATAGGATCGTTACTTTATGAGTCAAACCTTACCCAAACTCAGTCATCCCTTAGTCGATGATGCTCAATACAATCTAGTACGTTCAGTCGGTTATCTCACTGCCGCTGAGCGTCGTGATATTGTTGATGCCTGTGAGTTCGGTGATATTGCGCATATTAAAGACAAGCGCAAATCAGGAGAGCCTTATATCACACATCCGATTGCAGTCGCCGAAATATTGGCGGGCTTTCGCTTGGATCGAGATACGGTTATTGCGGCCATTTTGCATGATACAGTCGAAGATACTGAGGTGAGTGACGAACAAATTGAACAGCGCTATGGCAAAGTGGTTGCTAGACTGGTCGATGGCGTCACCAAGTTAAAGTCATCGACACATAATAAACAAGAAAATAAAGCCGCGACCTTTCATAAAATCTTGACTGCTACCCTTGCTGACCCGCGTGTATTGATTATCAAGCTTGCTGACCGTTTGCACAATATGTCGACACTTGATGCGGTACGTCCCGAAAAGCAACGCACTACTGCTCAAGAAACCTTAGATTTTTATGTGCCATTTGCACGGCTCATGGGTCTGAATGATATTGCTGATTATATTGAAGTGCTTTGCTATCGCAACCTTGATTCTGAGATGTATAACAAAATCTCTGATAAATTATTGCAACATGGGCTTGGGCGTAATTTTCAGAGAGAAGCCATTCATCGCTACTTGAGCATTGTTCTGACCAATCTCGATCTTAATGGCATGGTTAAAGTTTTAGACAATCGCGTGGTTATCTTTCGGCAGTTTTTCCGCAATCGCGGCGAGATTAATGCGCTGCTACGCCATTATGCTTTTGAGATTGTGCTTGATAACATCGAAGCTTGCGACAAGCTTGCTTATTATCTGATTAAAAAATATCAAATCGCTGACAGTCATATCGCGGATAATATTCGCCGACCCTTGCCTGGCGGTAATCAGTCGCTGACCCTTATCTATGAGCGCGACAATGATTTTGTCAAAGTGACGATTTTGACCAAGCAGATGCAAAGTGCGGCAAGGCTTGGCGTCATTGGCGCAGAACACGCCTCCGATGTCAGTCAATCAGTCATTCAAGCGTCCTTACGCAATATGAAGGATTTGGTCGAGGAAGACTGCTTAAATCAAAGCAATCCTGACTTTGCCACAGCGGTGTCTACCATTAACGAGCTGATGGACTATCTGCACTCCAGCAAAATTATTTGTTATAGCCCGCAAGGTCGCGCTTATGAATTACCGCAAGGGGCAACTGCGCTAGATTTTGCCTATGCCGTTGGTCCTATGATCGGCAATGTCGCAGTTGGGGCAAATATCGATAATAAACCTGCTAAGCTTGGCACTGTTGTGCAAAATGGGCAATTGGTTGAAATCGAAGTAAACAGTCACTCCGAACCAAAAGCGGAATGGCTTGGGTTTGTGGTAACCAATAAAGCCCGTGTAGAGATTTTGCGCTGGTTTAAAGATTTGTCTGCTGCTGACAAGCAACACCATGGCAGGCAAGCGTTAGATCGCGCCCTAAAAACCTATCAAAAAAGTCTTGATGACTTAACTGATAGTGATTGGAAGAACCTAACCGAATGGCGCGGACTGACTGAAAAAGAGGCGCTATTTGAGCAAATAAGCTCTGGTACGCTATTGCCGCAACTCATAGTTACCCGCTTGTTTAGCGATGAAGTCAGTGACATGCAATCGCAAGAACGTATCGATGATATGACACAACCGCAGCAGCTGATTGTTAATGCCTCGGGCGTCGAGCTTGATTTTGCCAATTGTTGCCATCCTATTTATGGCGATCCTATCGTTGGGCATTTATCCCGTCATGGTCTGGTCGTACATCGACATAAATGCTTTTCACTCGACGAGATTCGTAAAGACAATCCTTATCAAGTTATCCAACTGCGCTGGCGCAATGATAAATCTCTTAAACAAAATGATTCAGAAGAACAGGGCAACAAAATTCGTTTTCCTGCTTACTTAAAGCTGTCTGTAGCGCTCAGTGATGAGCAAATTAGTGAGGTTATTTACCATTTGCGGCAGTTAAATATAGGGGTTGAAAAGGTCGATGTGCGTAGCAGCGATACCATCATTCATATCGTCGTTCGTAGTCGTAATCATCTAGCTCAAGGCATTCGCGAACTACGCTCTTTACTTGGCTTTCCAAATATCATGCGCTTATATCAGCTATAATTATTGTTATAGACTTCACATTTACATAAAGCGAAAAACTCAAAAAATCATAAGGATAATATATGACCCGTCAAACCATTCAAACTGATAAAGCGCCTGCAGCCGTTGGTACTTATTCGCAAGCCGTAAAAGTTGGCAACACTGTTTATATTTCAGGTCAGTTAGGTTTTGATCCTAAAACGATGGAGCTAAGAGAAGGTTTCGATGCGCAAGCGAAGCAAGTATTTGAAAACATCAAAGCCATCTGTGAAGCTGCTGGTGGCAGTTTAAATGACGTGGTTAAATTTAATGTATCGTTAACCGATTTAAATGATTTTGCGGCATTAAATGAAGTATTCATGGCCAACTTAACTGAGCCATATCCTGCCCGCGCAGCCGTGCAAGTAGCGGCACTGCCTAAAGGCGGCGTGGTCGAAATTGAGTCTATTCTATATATTGAATAAGTCTGTTAATCAACCTTGCTGGAATAACAGTACTTTATATTGAACCGTCATAAGCTTAGCCTCATGCTAAGCTTATTCGTCTCTCCCTCTTTATTTTCATTTCACATTAACTCAATCAAATTGCGAAGCCTTTTTATGTTGGTACAAGTTGCTCTGCCCGTGCCCCTTTATCGGGTGTTTGACTATAGCCTACCGGCAGATATGAGTGATTTGCAAAATGCTTCGCCAAATGCTTTGCCAAATAATAGTTCGACACAAATACCGCAAATTGGCAGTCGTGTCGAGGTTTCATTTGGTCGTCAGACCTTAATCGGTATCGTAGTCGCTCATATTGCTCAAGCGGATAGTGACGTACCTATCAAGAAGCTTAAACCTATTAATAAATGCTTGGATGCTGAGCCTATTTTAGATGACAGCATGCTCAAGCTCGCCTATTGGCTGGCACGTTATTACCACTATCCCCTTGGTGACGTCTTATCCGTCATCTTGCCTACGTTAGTTCGTCAAGGTAAACCGCTAGATTTACTCATTACTCACTGGCGTATCTTGCCACATAGCACTGATGGCGACTTTCGTGCCAATGCGAAAAAGCAAAAGCAGCAATTTGATATGCTAAAGCTCCATGGTCAGCACGGCGCTAGTGAAGATATACTGTTATTAGAGGGGATGCAGCGAGCCTTTTTAAAAACGCTTGAAGAAAAAGGTTTGATTGAGCGCTATATTCAGCCGAAACAAGCACCTACTCCTGTCAAATTGGCAAAAATGCCACTTGATCTCAATGATGAACAACAGCTTGCCGTTGCTGCGATTGTTGCTGCGCATAAATCTGATTCTTATAAAGGGTTTTTATTAAACGGCATTACCGGTAGTGGCAAGACTGAAGTCTATCTACAAGCCATGCAGGCAGTATTGGAAGCGGGTAAGCAGGTATTAATTCTAGTGCCTGAGATTGGGCTAACACCGCAGACGCGCGCGCGTTTTGCCAGTCGCTTTGCTGCGCATATTGTCTTGCTACATTCAGGCATGAATAACACTCATCGATTGCAAGGATGGCAAGATTGCCGCACTGCCCATGCACAAATCATTATCGGTACGCGCTCAGCAGTACTATATCCGTTCGCGAATTTAGGCTTAATTGTCGTTGATGAAGCACACGATGGTTCTTATAAGCAGCAGGATACCCTTCGTTATCATGCCGCTGACGTCGCACTATATCGCGGATTCCAAGCTAAAATACCAGTCGTTCTTGGTACAGCTACCCCTTCTCTTGAGCACTTAAAATTGGTCGATGAAGGCAAGCTCATGGAATGCCTATTATTGACTCGTCCTGGCAATGCGAAAATTGCAAAAATGCAGCTCATCGATGCACGCCTGCAAAGTACGCACCAGCAAACACAAGATGATGGCGCACGCTATGATACCGGTTTGACTGATGCTTTAATCGGAGCGATACGGCAGACGCTAGAGGCTGGCGATCAGGTATTGATCTTTTTAAACCGTCGCGGCTATGCACCAGTCTTGTTGTGCGAGGCTTGTGGTTGGCAAGCAGATTGTCCCCGTTGTGACGCGCATTTAACCGTTCATTATAATAGCCAAGCTCAGCGTAGTAATTATTCAAATAACCAATATTCAAGTAACTATTTAAAATGTCATCATTGCGACTGGCAAGCCTATATTCCAACAGTATGCCCCGATTGCAGCAGTCAAAACCTAGACGCCAAAGGTATGGGCACAACAAGGCTAAGCGAAAACCTGCATGCTATCTTTGCTAATCCGCAAACCAGTAAAGCGCTTTACCCGATTATTCAGATCGATCGTGATACTACTAGACGTAAAGATAGCTGGGAAAATATTTATCAGCGTATCAATGAAGGCAAACCTGCCATATTGGTCGGTACGCAAATGGTTGCTAAAGGTCATCATTTTCCCAATGTTACGCTCGTTTGCTTACCGAATGCCGATCGCGGCTTTTTATCCGCAGATTTTCGCTCGCCAGAGCATACCGCACAATTGATGATTCAAGTAGCAGGGCGTGCAGGACGCGGTGATAAAGCAGGACGTGTATTGATTCAAACGCTGCAACCGGACAATGAATTATTATTGAAATTGGTGAAAGATGGCTATTTGTCATTTGCGCGCGAACTGCTGCAAGAGCGCAAGATGATGGGCTTACCCCCTCATAGTCATGCCGCGCTGATACGCTGCGAAGGTAAAACCCTTGCTGCCACTACTCAAGCACTCAAAGACGCGATTGCCAATCTACCAAATGCACATAACCTAGCTGTGCTTGGCCCTATCGATGCGCCAATGAGTAAAAAGAACGGCCGCTATCATTCGCAACTGTTGCTTTTAGCCAAAGATCGACGACAATTACACCATGTATTGAGCCAATGGTGGCAACCCGTACTTGCTTTGCCAAGCGCTAAATACCTTAAGCTTACTTTAGATATTGATCCTGTAGGCTGGTAGCATAGATATCACCAATCGGTGTCATAAATTGGTATCAGAAAAAATTTATAATATATTTCTTTTATTTCGAATGAACATGTCGCTATTATTTTTACTTCGCTATCACAGCTTTTAATATTGGACTATAGTAGAGCCTTTATAAAAGTGGTACATTGGTTTTAAAACAAGCGAAAAGTAAAAATATTATGACTTATTCAGCAGACTTCCGAGCACAAGTGATTAAAAGTGTCAAACAACAAGATATGAGTATCAGACAAGCTTGTGCATTCTATGACATTAGTAAGGCCATGCTACAGAATTGGCTCAAAGATCCTATTATCAGACTAACTCGCAATAAACCACCCAGTAAAATACCTAATGAAGCGCTATTAAAAGATGTTGAACAGTATCCAGACGATTACATGTACGAGAGAGCACAGCGTTTCAACTGTAGCAAGTCAGGCATCGAGGCCGCTTTAAAACGTCTTGGCATCAGTCAAAAAAAAGACCTTAGCGCATCCAAAAGCTTGCCCATTAAAGAGAGCGGAGTATCTGAATAAACTCAATAACTTCATCATTCAAAGCTATGCCATTGTATACATGGATGAGAGTGGCTTTGAAACCGAGACCATTCGCCCTCATGGCTATGCACCCATTGGAACCCCTTGCATTGATTGCTATAACTGGCAAGGTAAAAAGCGCACTAATGTTATTGGTGCCTTATATAAAAAAGCGTTATTTGCACTTGATTACTTTAATAAGAATATCAATGGGGATATATTTTATAACTGGTGCAAAGACACGCTAATACCAAGTCTTAAAACCAAATGCGTGATTGTCATGGATAATGCCAGCTTTCATAAACGCGTTCAAAGATTGCTGAATAGGCATGGTCATAGCTTGTTATTTCTACCGCCTTACAGTCCTGATTTAAACCCTATTGAGAAAAAATGGGCACAGGCTAAGTTTCTACGCCAAGGGTGGATGGAGAATAATCTGCCTAAACTGTTCCATGATATCGGATGTACTGATTTTATTGTGGATTGACTATATGATAAGTTTATAACTATGGTAAGTTCATAATAGCAACTTGATTATTGTCATCCGAAACCTACTGCTACTCTGTATAGAGTAACTATTGATTATTAAATCCACTATCAGCAAAATTGAGTGTTGTTATGCATACAAACCGTCCAGAATCTGAAAAAAATGACCATTCTCAGCAGAGTATTTCGGCTGATACGCATGAGCACATTCAGGACGGTGAGGAAATTAATGACACTTATAAGAATAAAGACAATCATGATCATGATGAACATCTAGAGCAAACAGTTGCACCGCGAGATACCAAAGGCTATCAGCGCACGTTATTAGTTAGCTTTATTATCATTACTGGCTATATGTTCATTGAAGCAATCGGTGGCTGGCTGACCGGTAGTTTAGCGCTACTGTCCGATGCTGGTCACATGTTAAGTGATGCGATAGCACTTGGCGCAACTTTAATGGCATTCAAAATTGGCGAAAAAGCAGCCACTCATCAAAAAACCTTTGGCTATAAACGCTTTGAGATTTTAGTCGCGTCGGTCAATGGTGCTACGCTTGTTATTATTGCTGTAATGATTTTTTATGAGGCTATTAAACGCTTTAATTCACCGCCTGAAATTGCTACCCAAGGTATGCTTATCATCGCCACTATCGGTATGCTAGTGAATATCTTGGTTGCCTGGCTTATGCATCGAAGTAGCCGTACTGGAGACGGACATAGTCATGGTGCAAATCAAGTCAAAGAAACAGTTAAAACATCGGACAATAAAAAACCTGTTAACCTCAATATGCAAAGTGCTTATTTGCATGTATTGAGTGATTTAATGGGTTCAGTTGCCGCCATTATCGCCGCGTTATTAATGATGAGCTTTGGCTGGGTATGGGCAGATGCGGCAGCGTCAGTGATTGTTGCCATACTTATTTTATTTAGTGGTTACCGCGTCGTCCGTGATTCCGTACATATCTTAATGGAAGGCACACCGGAAGGCATATCTCTAGTGAATATTGAGGAAAAAATAGTTGCCCATCCGCAGATACAAAAAGTGCATGACCTACACGTTTGGAGCATTACCAGTGGTCTAAATGCCTTATCTTGTCATGTGGTCGTCGATGGTGAAATGAGTATTCGTGAATCCAATATATTAATTGGCAATCTACAACAAAGCTTACTCAAGCTCGATATCCATCATGCCACTATTCAGGTCGAAAGCTCATCACATCCACAAACCAACACCCACAGCGATGCTCTAGTCTGCAACATCTCAGAGCAAGCTGTTGAAGGTAATAGCCATATTGGTCACAACCATTAAAACTATGGTGCTACGATGCCATCATTAATGTAGACGTCGCTAATTATTGGTGTCGTCTAACTAAATCATAAAAATAACATAATATGAGCCACAATAACCATACGGCAATACTTATCCAAATACCCAATCCCGCCCCTAGTAATGTCATTCGAATCCAAAAATCCAATGCACCATTCATGATATGTGGTAGATAAGCGGGTCCCATGTTTGATGCCATTACTAACCACAGTCCAACGGTAACTGCCAATCCTACACCGACAATTCTTAATATTATCTTGCCAATATTTTTTAATAAAGCGTGCCACCTATGATAATTGGGCGTATTTGGTGAGTAATTATTCATAGATAACTAATCTTTATCCTTGCGTTATTGTTTATATTAAATATTACAGATTTGCTTAAAAATAAGCGGTTATGAATAGATAAAGTATAGTCAGTTCAAAATAAAACTGTTATGGCCAGGACAAATATCACGAAACAGTTTAGGTAGATTATTCTCCATCCAACCTTGGCGTATAAACTTAGCTTGCGCCCATTTCTTTTCGATAGGGTTCAGGTCAGGGCTATAGGGTGGTAGAAATAACAAACGGTGA
>NZ_JBAQQF010000010.1:0-123703 GCF_049295055.1 Psychrobacter sp.
GAAGATCACATGCTGGCGTACTTTTGGATCAAACTTTTTGATTTCCATTTTGCCCGGCATAGTGCGCTTGTTTTTAGTAGTGGTATAGTAATACCCAGTACCAGCTGTTGATACTAATTTAATTTTATCTCTCATGATAGCTTTCCTGTAAATGAGGGGTCTTCAAACGATAGGTACGGATCTAAAATATTAAGTAGCTACATAAGATGTAGCAGAAAAGCAGCTTAAATGACGAAAATTATCGAAATATTAAGCTGCCAGTCGTGACTTATACTTTTTGACCTTGTGCGCGCATATCTGCTAACACTTTATCGATACCAAGTTTGTCAATAGTGCGCATACCTTTGGTAGACACACGTAGACGTACAAAACGATTTTCAGACTCTACCCAAAAACGATGGTTGTGTAGGTTTGGTAGAAAGCGACGACGGGTTTTGTTGTTTGCGTGCGAAACATTATTACCCACCATAGGGCGCTTTCCAGTCACTTGGCAAACTCTAGACATGGCGAACTCCTGATCTATGAAGTATGAGGTTTTCTCATACCAGTCTGGGCAAGTTGCACGTATTTGCGGCATGGACACAGCAAGCGGCAGCTTTGCACCAAACAAAACTATATGAAGGTTGAGCTGATTTACTGTCATTAAAGGCAAATAACAGGCAAACCAATTCAGAAAATTTTAAAGCCGACATTTATACCATAAAAGTAATGAATACTCAAATATTTTTGTGATAGTTGTTGGTTTAAACGGTAACTATTATACCTTGAATTGAGCAGGCTATGTGATTGATTATTTAATAATAAGGATTCAATTTTTAGTTGTAAGTTATGACAAAAGTCAGTAAAGTTGCAGTCATAAATTTAATACAATCTGTTAATATAACTGCTATTATTGTAATTCTATGTATCATTGCCTATGCCAATATTTGGCGAAGTAATGATTGTATATATTTACTCAAATAAATTACTGCTGCTGCGGAGTTCAAAAAATGTCATATAACGCACTACCACTTACTTCTAAGTTATTTCAGCTTACTTTTTTGACTTGCGCTTTAGCATTGGCAGGTTGTGGTGGTGGGGATACAGTCGATTCTATTGCGCCTGCCCCTGATTTGGGAGTGCAGCCTGATACGGGTGTGACGGACAACACAGGACGCGTTACACAGAATGGTTTTAGTGTATCGTTAACTAAAAATGTACTATCATTTGGCGTTGATGGTGATACCGCTAACATTACCGCCCGCTTAGTTGATAGAGTCGGTAATCCTATACCTGATGGAGCAGTAGTCACCTTTGTGAGTGAAGGTGGTCGAGTAACGCCAAACTGCGTAACTAGCAACGGCATATGTACAGTTGAGTTCAGTACACAAAGTCCACGCCCTTCAGACAATCGAGTGTCTGTACTCGCTTATGTAAAAGGTGACAAAAGCTATGTCGATATGAATGCAAATAATGAATATGACATAGGTATCGATACCTTACGTCAAAATATTGGCGATTTTTTCCGTGATGATAATGAGAATAATCAATATGATTCAAATATTGGTGAATTTTTATATCAAATAGGGGACTCAGGTGCTACTTGTGCGCCATCATCATTTAATGAATCTAATGTCGTCAATACTTGTAATAATAATCTTTCTGCAGTATTACGTTATCAAGTTGTATTAGGCTTAGCGTCAGATAAACCTACGTTTAAGGGTCTATCTACTAGGCTTGATGCAAATTTGAACTCAATGAGTACTTCAATTGTTAATTTTAAAATGTATGGTAATTCAGAACAAACAGTATCGATGGCATCAGGAACTACTATTAGTGTTGACGCTGAAGGAAGTAGTTGTCAGGCAGAGCTAATTGCTGGTAATTCGACTATTCCTAGTCTTGTTAATTTAGGAGTTAAATCAGTTGACGATAGTGATGTTAGCTATGCATTTTCTTATACGGGTTGTGCAGCCAATGATAAAATCAAAGTAACGGTTCAGTCACCAGCACCAGATGCAACTACAACGACTAGAACCATATTCATACAGTAGAGAGTCAGCTATGCATCAAAAACCCCTAACTCCACGTTGGGGGTTTTTGTATTCATAATCTCAATAACTAAAAACAAGTAACTCAATCAGCAAATTTTCACAAAAGCGATTAGAATAGTCAGCTTTCCATTCTGCTGACAGTATTCAAAGTTGGCAGCAAGTTTAATATTTGATTGGGCGTACTATGTTAAGCAATACAATATCAGACACTGCAACGATTGCTTCACCGAAAACCTCATTCCGACAGACATCTAAAGTGCTGCCTATAACCACTGTTATTGATACTGCGACATTATTAATTAAATGCCGTGATCAAGCAGGTATCGTACAAGCGGTATCTGAGTTTATTCATCGTTATGGCGGCAATATTATTACGCTAGATCAGTACTCGACCGCACACGAAGGTGGTCAATACTTTATGCGCTTAGAGTTTGCCTTAGCAGGATTGAGCGAGATTATTGATAACTTTGAAGCCAGCTTTGGGCATACTGTCGCCAAGCGTCACAATATGGATTGGCACTTACATGATAATGCCATTAAGACCAAAGTCGGAATCTTGGTATCCAAGTTTGATCATGCGTTATTGGATCTGCTATGGCGGCATCAGCGCGGACTACTCGATTGCGAAATTACCTGTGTGATTAGTAATCATCCTGATTTACAGCAATCAGTAGAAAACTTCGGTATCACTTTTTATCATGTTCCAGTGACTAAAGATAATAAGGTGGAAGCAGAAGGGCAGATTCATAAATTGATGGCAGGAAATGATCTACTGGTATTAGCGCGTTATATGCAGATATTATCATCTGATTTTGTCAAGCGTTGGCCAATGCAGATTATCAATATTCATCATTCATTCTTGCCTGCGTTTGTCGGTGCCGATCCTTATCGCCAAGCTTATGATAAAGGTGTTAAGTTGATTGGGGCGACGGCGCATTATGTGACGGCTGAGCTTGATCAAGGACCTATCATTGAGCAAGACGTGCATCGTGTGACTCATCGTCAAGGGGTGACAGAGCTGCGGGCTATTGGTCGTGATATCGAGCGTAATGTATTGGCACGTGCCGTAAACTGGCATGTACAAAATCGCGTGATTGTAGAGGGAAATAAAACGGTGGTTTTTAATTAAAATTGTTCTAATTAAAAGAACCTGTGCAGTAATGGGATTAGACGTTCAGGTCGTTATTTATCAAAATAGCTAATGACCTGAACGCCATAAATTTTCATAAGCGTTTTTATAATATAACTTCTATGAAGTTATTCGTATAACAGCGCGTTTATAACATCACGCTTATAGCAGCATCTCTAACACAAACTTGCTACCAACAAAACCAATCGCTAATAATATAAAAGCATAGATAGTCATATTAGCAGCGCGTTTTCCACGCCACCCAGCACGCCAGTTACCTACCAGTAGCGAGCCAAATAGCAGCCACGACAGCAGGCTAAACACGGTTTTGTGTGCCAAGTGCTGCGCCATTAAGTCTTCTACGTAGATAAAACCGATTCCCAGTGCAATACTCAGCAGAACAAAGCCGACCAATAGCATATCGAATAACAGACTTTCCATACTTTGTAGCGACGGCAGTTTATTCACCCAAAAGCGGTGAATTGATTGGTGCTTAAGCTCACGTATTTGCAGACGCAAAAATAGCGCTTGCACCGCCGCCATCAGCAGCACACAATAAGCAGCAAGCGATAGCAATATATGAGCTTCAAGCCCGACAGTAATATCAGTGAGCGGGCGATAAGGAGCGCGACCAATATAGCCGATTATCATACCCATCAGTGCAGTCGGTGCTGCTAGGATGCCCAAACTAACAATAGGACGATATAAAGAGAACATGACGTAAAAAAATAAGAAAAACAAACTGATCAGGCTAATGATATTAAACAGATTAAAATTTAAGCCATAAAGCGTAACAACATGCGGATAGAGTAGCGTCGCATGTGCCAGCATACCCACAAACAATAAGCCTAAGCTTGTGCCTTTATGGATAGGTTTATCTTTAATCAGCGCCCAACCAATGTGAATGCTGACTAAGAGGTAAGCCATACCAGCAATTAAGAATGCAAGTTGCAAGATAAAAGACCTCATCTCATAATGAGCGCTCAATTTAATGCTAAAAAATGAGCGCTCAATTTAATGCTAAAATGGTATTATTAGAACAATCACCCAATTTATCATAAAATGGCAGTCAATTGAGTACCATCTTACGTATTCCTAATTGCAAAACGATTATGGGCAAAATTATTATTTGTAGAGCGACTATAAATCTTGCGTGGGCTTAATGCTATGGTATTGATAATAGGCTGTTTTTTATAGTGATTTTTATAACTGCTTTTATAAAAGCGCGACCCAATATTTTATAATATACCCTAATACTATTTATAAACCATTTAAATGGTTTAATTGAGAATTATTTTAACTGAGAGTTATTTATGTTTGATACCTTAACAGAACGCTTATCATCGAGCTTGCGCAATATCGCAGGCACAGGGCAATTGACCGAAGACAATATCAAAGACACGTTGCGCGAAGTACGTATGGCGCTGTTAGAGGCCGATGTGGCACTGCCGGTCACTCGCGATTTTGTGAAGCGTGTCAAAGAGCAAGCGCTCGGCGCTGAAGTGCTTAAAGAGTTAGCGCCAGGTCAGGCATTTGTCAAAATTGTCCATGATGAGCTGACCGAAATGATGGGCAGCGCCAATCAGCAATTAGAGATGACGGGTAAGCCGCCGGTCGTTTATTTATTAGCAGGTTTACAAGGTGCGGGTAAAACCACCACTGCTGGTAAATTAGCCAAATATCTGCAAGAGCGTCACAAAAAGAAAGTCATGTTGGTTTCTGCTGACGTTTATCGTCCAGCAGCGATTGCCCAGCTTGAGCAAGTCGCTGGGCAAGTGAATGCCAAGTTTGTTAATTCAAGTAGCGACGAAAACCCAATTGATATTGCGCTGCGTGCTATTGAAGAGGCCAAAATTCAATATCAAGATATTTTGATTATTGATACAGCGGGTCGTTTGGCTATTGACGAAACGATGATGGATGAAATCAAAGCGCTGACCGCTGCGGTTAATCCATCTGAGACATTGTTTGTCGTTGATGCTATGACCGGTCAGGATGCGGCTAATACCGCTAAAGCCTTTAACGATGCGCTGCCATTAACGGGCGTTATTTTGACCAAGACTGACGGTGATGCTCGCGGCGGTGCGGCGCTTTCTGTACGCGCCATCACAGGTAAACCGATCAAATTCTTGGGTCGCGGCGAGAAACTTGACGCGCTAGAGTTGTTTCATCCTGAACGTATCGCCCAACGTATTTTGGGTATGGGTGACGTCTTAAGCCTAGTCGAAGAGGTTGAGCAAAAGATTGACCGCGATAAAGCGGAGAAAATGGCGAAAAAGATGCAAAAGGGCGGCGAGTTCGACCTTGAAGATCTATTGACCCAGTTCCAGCAAATGAAAAGTATGGGCGGTATGGCAGGCTTCTTAGATAAAATGCCAGGTATGGGCGGCTCTGATATGCAAAAAGCTGTTGAAGATGCTAAGCCTGAAGAAAAAGTACGCGAGATGGAAGCATTAATTAATTCGATGACGCCATTTGAGCGTAAGAATCCTGACAAAATTAATCCAAGCCGTAAGCGCCGTATTGCTGCTGGCTCTGGTCGTGAGATTCAAGACGTCAATCGTTTGCTCAAGCAGCACAAGCAAATGGCAAAAATGATGAAGATGATTTCTAAGCCTGAAGGAATCAGTAAAATGATGAAATCGATGCAAGGATTAATGGGTGGCGGCGGTGGTCAGCAAGGTGGTGGTCCATTATTCGGCGGTGGTGGTCAGCAAGGCGGCGTTAAAGATGTGAACCCACAGCAAATGGCGAAACAGATGGGACTTGATCCAAACAATATGCCTAGCACTGAAGAAATGCAAAAGCAGATGCAAGAGCTACAAGGCCAAGCACCTAAGAGTTTCAAAAAACGCTTTTAAGTGATTTAGTGCTACTGGCTACTAAATAGTATTTTAATAATAAAGACCTCAATGCTAAATGGTGTTGAGGTTTTTTACTTTCTATCTATCCTAATTGGGTACACTCTTATGAATAGCGTATGAAAAATACAGAAAGTCAGTCAATTAATCTGTCCTAAATGCTATGATAGGCGCTGTTTTATAATGGCAAGTGAATAAGCCGAGGTTATGATGTTTTTAGCAATGGATACCGTGTTTGATCAGTGCTCGATCGCGATTTTAGATGCCCGTGGTCAAGTGCTATCGAGTCATACCGAAACGGGTAAGCGCCAGCAGACGCAGCAAATCTTACCGATGATTGATGCTGCTTTATCTGAGACGCAATTAAAACTTGCTGATATACAAGCACTCATATTTAATCGAGGTCCTGGTGCATTTAGCGGTATACGGATTAATACAGCGGTAGTACAAGCGCTGTCTGTGGCGCATGACATTCCTTGCGTGGGCGTCTCAAGCTTACAGGCGATTGCGCAAGCGGCGTATCAGCAATACGGTTTGAGCGAAGTATATAGCGCCCTTGATGCGCGTATGCAGCAGGTATATTTCGGGCAATATGCGCTAATAGACAATATTATGCAGCCCGTTAATCAAGACAATGGCGAAGATACTGAGCAGTTACTTGATTATGATAGCCAGACAACGCTAGATATTCCTATCGCTGGTAATGGTGCCAGTTTATTAACTCTGCATGACGGTCAGACAATCTATGCTGAGATTCATCCTGACGCTACTGTGATAGGGCAGCTTGGTATTGCTCAATTTATAGCAACTGGTGGAACAGAAGCATCGCAAGCCTTACCAAAGTATTTGCGCAACCAAGCGTGGAAAACGCTCAAAGAGCAGGGTAAGGCATAGCCTCAGGTTTGAGTTTAGATTTGGTTTTAAGTTTAATATTAAGTGCTCAAGCTTAGCAAGCCGTAGCGATAATAAAAACGGTATGAATATAACAATATAGAGTAGGCGGCAGCGCTTTTTTCGATTTTTGGTTAGGAAAAAAATTGTGGATATCATTTTATTAATTCAAGCTGTCATCATGGGTATCGTTGAAGGTATCACTGAATTTTTACCGATCTCTAGTACCGGGTATTTAATTTTATCCGCTGATTTGATGGGTTTCTGGACCAAAGAAAAAGTCGATTTGTTTGTCGTCGTCGTGCAGTTTGGCGCTATTTTAGCGGTTATTTATGACTATTGGGGCAGACTGTGGCAGGCTCTAATGGGTCTACTGACCGGTAAAGCAGAAGGCATGAGTAACCCAAGGCAGCTTGGTTTGAGCTTAATTGTCGCCACTATTCCAGTGATGATTGTTGGTTTTACCTTTGCTGATGAGATTAAAGCTTATTTATTTAATCCTATTGTCGTTGCTATTATGCTGATTATCGGTGGTTTATTAATATTTTATGTCGAAAACCGCCCTAAGGCGATTATTGCAGAAGAGGCAGAAGACGTTAGTTTAAAAACAGCATTGATGATTGGCTTGCTGCAATGTCTGGCATTGATACCTGGTACATCACGCTCAGGCGCGACTATTATCGGTGCGCTGTGGCTTGGCGTCTCACGTAAAGCTTCCGCTGAGTTTTCTTTCTTTTTGGGTATTCCTGTCATCATTGGTGCAGCACTACTAGATTTTATTAAGCATCGTAACGTTTTGGTCAGTAGCGAAGATTGGTTGGTGCTCGGTATCGGTACCGTTGTGTCATTTATCGTTGCTTTACTTTGTATTCGCTTATTAGTCGCATGGGTCAGTCGTCGTGACTTTAAGGTTTTTGCATGGTTGCGTATTATCACTGGTGTGTTGGTCTTAATAGCCGCTTGGGGTTTTGGTTATCAGATGGCGGGCTAAGCTTTATAATGGAATGGTTTTTGATAGCAATTCATGATGGGGTAAGTATTAAAGAGGAATGGCAGTTGTGACCAATATAAAGCAAGTAGCGAGCCAATTACCAAACACTGTTATAAACTGCCAACTATTCTACGTGAACGAATCGCAGACAATAGAGATTGAGAGCCTGCAAGCGTTGATAGCTGAGCATAAACTACCCATTATTTTGAATACTGAACTAGCGACAGATAAATTAAATCAAAAACGTCGCCAGCAGTTAAGTCAAACATCGACTCAGCCTATTTTACTGTTGGATGAAAAAGATAAGCTCTCATGGCTGAGTGATGGATTAAGCGTTGCCCCTGAATGGGATAAACTGCAGCGGCGTGTGGTGAGTGCAGGACGCAAGTCTGAGCTATTATTGCAAGCGGCAAAGTTAACCGCAGATAGTCAGGTTATTGATGCGACTGCTGGTTTTGGTCATGACAGTCTGATATTGGCTAGTACCGGTGCACAGGTAACAATGCTTGAGCAGCAGCCTTTGATGGCGCTGCTATTACTAGCAGAACAGCGGCGTATGAGTGAATTTCCTAATTGGCAAAAGCTGATGTCACGTCTGCAGATTATTAATATTGATGCACGCAGTTATTTTAAAAACCTACAAGCTGACAAGATAGTTGATAACAGTAAAGTCGTCGATGTGGTGTATCTAGATCCTATGTTTCCAGAGGATAGCTATCAAGATAGCAAGACGGGAAAGGGTGCTAAAGTTGGCAAACATATGCAAGCATTGCACCAATTGGCATGCCCACCGACATCAGACGAAGAAAGGGAATTGCTGCAAAGTGCGCAAGCAGTCGTCAGTCAAAATGGTCAAAAACAAGGTCGCGTCATTGTTAAGCGTCCGCAATTTGCGCCCTTACTTGCTCATCAACAGCCAAGTGAGAGCTGGCATAATGAAGCGGTGCGCTTTGATGGCTACTTTGTCTGAGTATGATAAATGCAGTTAGCTAATGAAACTAGAGTGCTTAACCTTAATGGACTTAGGAGCAGGGAATGTTAGTGTTAATCGTTTGGGTGATGGGTGCCGCGTTATTATTAATAAATATTATGCTGCGTACTAGAATTTTAAGGCTTGAAGCCCGTTTAAAAGAATTGAGCAACCCGAAAGAGCAGTTGGCATTTTTGCGTCAGCAAGCATCAAAAAAAGAGAAGGCTCCTGCGATTAAAGCTCTACGAAAACAATATCCTGAGATATCAATGGTGGAAGCAAATAAGATGTGGCAACAAATCTAGCGTCTATCAAACCATTATGCAACCAAAGACTGACGCAACCAAACACTAACTCAAACTCAAACTCAAACAAATCCTCATCCAAAACTTTCTATTAATGACAATTAAAACGCCATGACATTTAATGACAAGCTACAAGCTTATATTCAACTGACCCGTTTTGATAAACCCGTAGGTATTGAGCTGCTGCTGTGGCCAACATTATGGGGCGTATTATTAGCCGCAATGGGGCAGGCACAGCAACAAGGTGAAGGCATTACGGCAGGACTACCGAGTTTAAGTATCTTTGTGATTTTTGCCCTTGGTGCGATATTGATGCGTGCAGCAGGCTGTGCGATTAATGACTTTGCCGATCGCAAAGTCGATGGTCACATTAGCCGGACTAAAGGTCGACCGCTAGCCGATGGTCGTCTATCTGGTAAAGAAGCCATTGTAGCATTTTTAGTATTGGTGTTATTAAGTGGCAGTCTGTTATTCTTCTTGCCTGTTGAAGTGTTCTACTGGTCGTTTGGTGCGGTTATATTAGCGTTTATTTATCCATTTATGAAACGCTATACCCATTTGCCGCAAGTATTTTTGGCTGCCGCTTTTGGCTGGGCAATACCGATGGCGTATGTGGCGATACAAGGCGCACCTGATATTTGGTGTTGGCTATTATTCTTGGCTTATATGTGTTGGACAGTGGCGTATGATACTCAGTACGCTATGGCTGACCGTGAAGACGATTTAAAAATAGGGGTCAAATCAACGGCGATATTATTTGGTCGCTATGATGTGATTATTATTTCCGTACTACAAACTTTATTTTTACTCATCATGGGTGCGGTCATGTGGCATTATTTTGCACCAACCAGTCTAGGCATAACGCCAATATTTGCACTGGCTTTGGTAGCCATGATGTTTGCCAAGCAAAATAGCGCTTGTGCTAGCCGCAATGCTTTGGTCTGCTTTCAGGCGTTTTTAGCCAATATCTGGGTAGGACGTTATGTCTTTGCTATCATAGCCATCGCTTGCATATGGACGACTGTTAATGGATAACTTCAAGAAGCTCTCAAGGTTAAAAGCGGGAAAAAAGGGTGCTTCCAATCTATCTATCGTAGATTATGAGGCAAGATTGGCTGAGCATGGGCTGACGCGCGCGCAAGTCATTGAGACCGAACGCAAACTGGCTAAGTTTGCCAACACTATGGATTCTCTCGTTCGTATTCCTTTTACCAAACAAGGTATGGGCGCTGATGCTGCGCTTTCAACCATTCCGCTGGCGGGTGATTTGGCGGGACTGGCTTTGACCAGCTATGCTTTTGTATTGGGTCGTCAATTGGGTGTGCCAGCGCATAAAATGACACCCGCTGTCAGATTAGCGCTGATTGATATGGTGGTCGGTATCGTACCTGGTATTGGTACACTGCTCGATATTTTTATTCGTCCTAGTCGTAAGACCTTGAGCATCGTGCATGAGCATTTGCAAGATGAGTATGGCATCACCGAAACCATGCATATGGATCGACCATTTTTACATCAATCGCTAGAAGATAAACAGCATGACAGTCGCTTTGGTTTCTTTTGGCGCAACCCAGTCGTGGCTTGGTTATATCTACATATTCCTGATATGTTGGGACTCATTGTTATTGTTATTATCGGTTGGGGATTATGGTCATTGATGAGCTGGCTTGTAGGTCTGTTTGGTAAAACCACTGGATTTGGCTAAATAATAGCAAAAAAGGCTAAAGATGTAATAAAAAAGGCAGCAACGATATCAACGTTTGCAGCCTTTTTTATTGCCATTTTTTACTACCTTTATTATATGGTTTTATGCTTATGAAGCTTACTCGGTAATCACTTCCGCATCGGCACTAATGGCATCAAAGCTTGTCATTTTATTGTTTTGAATAAAATCTATCGTACCGCCGCCAGCATGACTGACCAGCTGCATACTGCCATCGCTTGAGCGATAGGTAGGATTGTTCCCTTGACCTTCAGGTGCGCTCAAAGTCATTTTTGGTTTATTCGGTAAGGTAATGATAGCATTAAGCATACCCGCTGCCGAGGTTTCAAAGACGACGGATAATGATTCACCTGTAGTACTTCGATACTTAACGTCAGTGATTTGCGCGCCTTTAATGGCTTGCTCTGGATTGGGCACTGGAGCAGGGTCATTGATTGAGGTATCTGTTGTGTCAAGATTATCCTCTAGCTCTGTTAAGCTTACATCTTGTTCTGGATTTACAGCAGACGCATTGGTATTGCTATCATCATTACCCTCTGGCGCGTTAATGTTAGAAGTCACGGGCGTCGTTTGTATCGCCGTCTCAGTTGGTGTCTCATTAGCCGTTTCGGGTTCTGGTGTTTTTTGGCAGGCACTCAATAGTAATATGCTCAAAAGTACAGTAGAAACAGATCCAAAGTAGATTTTTGGTTTTGCAAAGCTAGAGCGAAAGGTTTTCATAATAAGATAGCTATCCATTCATAGGGTTTCATTTAAGCATAGTAAATCACGTAGAATAATCTACCATTAGTGATCATATACTATTAAGTCTTGACGATAATAACCAGCCTTTACAGCCCACTATCATTTCTGCGCCTTCTAATATATGGCAAATACGCCAAGGTATAAGACAATCACTTTATCTTTAGGTTATCAGCTGCCATGCCACTTTCTTTATAAACATCATCTAGATATCGGCGGCTGGCAAGGAGCTTGTCTACGACACCACTTTGGCTTTGAACATTAAGCTTTTGCGAGAAATCTAAAATCAAGTTCAGTTGACCTAGTACCATATTATAGCTGGTATTTTGTTTATCGTTATCAATAATGACAGTTTTTGCATAGTTTTGATCGAGGCTAAGATAGTCGGTAATCAATTCTGGAATACGCGTGGCGATGAGTTTATTGAGGGTAAATAATTGTGATTCAGTGATTTGATCGTGATGAGTAGACTCATATTGCTGCCCAATATCGTCCATCGTCGCTCGAAACGCTTTAGGCACTTGCTCGTTATAGAGCAGTCTAATAAAGGGATGATTGGCTGAGAAATGAATGATAGCAAGCTCATTACCTTGCTCATTACTTACCTTTTCTCTTAATGCCGTATTTGCTTGAGACTGACTAGCAAGAGTACTTGCAGATGCTAGATATTCTTGATGACGTTGTATCGATGCCACTTGCGTGCGCTTAGATTTTTCTCTCATCACAAAAATGATGGGCACGATAAGAATAAGGCTAAGCAGAATGAGTAAGGTAAAAAAAGACATGTTAGGACTCTGTCATTAAGAATGCTATTTATTTTAAAAATAATTTTAGATTACAATATAACATGCTTGTGTTATGTTAAGGCAAAACAGAGGTCGATAAAAGTCGTATCTCGCTACTATATATCCGACTATTAAGTATTTGCCTATTTCTAATTAAGGATGATGATGAATAACGACACGATTACTAAGAGTCAGCTAGCAGCTTATAAGCCAACGACTGCTTATGTGGGGACTTCTTGGGCCGTCATGCTAGTTGGTGTGCTGGCATATCTTTTTGGACTATGGAATGCAAAAAGTATGTTGTTGAATGAGAAAGGCTATTATATCGCAGTGTTGGCGCTTGGTCTGTATTCAGCGATTAGCTTGCAAAAAACCCTTCGTGATCGTAGTGAAGGTATACCAACGACGAATATGTATTATTTTATTAGTTGGGCGGCTTTAGGATTGTCTGTTGTGCTTATTGCGATTGGTTTGATGAATGCGGGCAGTTTAAACCTCAGTGAAAAAGGCTTTTATATGATGGCGTTTACCATGAGTCTGTTTGCTGCAGTAACCATTCAAAAGAATACCCGCGATGAAGCGCAAATCCAAACCTTAATTGCGCCAACGATGAGCATAAATGATGAAGGTGTGACCAGAATACCTACTCAAAAATCAGACTCAGGAAAATCATTGTTTGGTGCGGTTAAATCTCGTATAGAGAGTCATGACGATAAGGAAGGATAAGAATACTCTTATAGAAATTAGCTCGATAGCTTACTTATTTTATTGCTCACTTACCTTATTTCTTACATTGTTATGTACTTTATGCAGTCGCGCCCGATTGGGTGACAGCCGTGCCAACATAACGCCAGATAACGGCGTAAAGCAACCTAACATCTTATCCGCTAATGCTTCAGCACATATCGGTGCTAACGCATAACCTTTTGCACCCATCGCTGACAGTGTCCATAGACGCTTACTTTGTGCGAGCAGACCGACCAGTGGATGGTAGTCAATCGTTTGGGTGCGAATGCCGGCGCGTGCTTGCCAAGTACTAATATCATTTGGCAACACACGGCTCAATTCAGGCAAATCTTCCATCAATTTATCATAATTCTGCTGGTTGTCTTCAAGACGAATATCAATGTTGGCATCACCATCGACAAAGCTGGCACCAAGTAAAAATTGTTGCTGGTTTTCGATAATATTATTTAACTCAGCATCACCACTTTGGCCAATAAATGGCGCGCAGTAGCCACTATATTTGAGCGGTAATTGAGGCAGCTTGGTTATTTGGTCAGCAGTTGGGCTAAACCAAGACAGTTGCCCGCGAATAGTACGGCACTCAACGATACGTTTGTCTAGTTGATGGCTTTCATAAGCGGCGCAAATTACAACATGATCAGCGGTGATAGTCAAAGCGGCTTGCTGACCATTCTTATCACTTTCACAACCCGTAACAGTAATCTCTTCTTCGGTTTCTTTAATATTAGTAACGTTGAGCTGCTGATAAATGATATTTGGGTGCGCAAGGATGATGGTTTTTAAAGCCTGTGGATTGACCAGACCAGATTGAGGTAGATACAAGTTATTGGCTAAATCTTTCCGTTTTAAACCGCTGATATCATGTGCTTGTTCAGTACTAATGGTCGTTGCCATCGCATTTGGATAGTCTGCAATCTGCTCAGTACCAATATTGGTTTTGACTAATAAATCTAGGGTACCGGTCTGTTCAAGTATCCGCGGCGTCTTTTGGATAGCGGCTTGCTCATTAAAGTAACGATATAATCTGCCACTGTATAAATAGCCGATAGAATGCAGGTGTTCATAAACGTGATGAATAGGCGTCATGTTTGGCGCGAGGAGTGCACGCGGATTACCGGATGCACCAGCAAGCGGCGCCACTTTATCTAAAATGGTTACGCTAATACCGCGATTGGCCAGCGTCCAAGCAGTGAGCAGTCCTGCAACACCGGTACCAATAACGACTGTGTGGCTCAGAGCTTTAGATAAGGTGAGCTGCTTAGACAACGCTGGAATGTGATTATCCCGTTGTAAAGGCTCAATCATAACCGCCGTTAGCATCTCATGTTTGCGTCCAAACCCTTTGACTTTGTTAATCTCAAAGCCATGAGCTTGCAAACCACGTTTTACTATACCAGCACAGCTATAAGTGGCGACAGTCGTACCAGCGCGAGATAAGCGCTGCATCTGCGTAAATATAGCATCTGCCCATAATGTCCCATTACAAAAAGGGGCAAATCCATCTAAAAACCATGCATCAATGTAAGGTCGCTGAATGACCGCTTCAGAATCTAAACTTGCTAAACTGTCGCCTGCATCGCCTAACCAGATATCAAGGGTTACGTTATCTTCGATAAAGTTCAAACGATGACAACCAGCAATAAGCGGTGGATAGCTGGCTAAAAGCTGCTCAATCAAGATTGCTAGCTCAGGAGCACGCTGTGCCCATAGTGTTAGTATCTGCGTTAAGTCGTTAAGTGGTACGGGGTGTTTTTCGGTGGTAATAAAATGCAAGCGAGCAGTCGCTAAATGAGGATGGTTAGCGCGAAGTTGGCACCAGAGTTGCCAGGTCGCCAAAAAATTCAAGCCAGTGCCAAAGCCCAGTTCAGCGATAGTAAAACATTGCTTCGCTGCAAGATTTACCAGTCGCTCCGGCAATTGATTATGCGTTAAAAATACATGACGCGACTCTGCTAAACCATCTGCATGTGAGAAATAGACATCGCCGAACTCCCCTGATACGGGCACTTTATTACCAGCGTCATCCGTCTGCCACTCAATCTTAGCAGGTACGATAACGTTTGGTAGTTCAGTATGTTTAGGAGCGTTAGTAGCTGTGCGAGGTGTATCGATAGTGGCAGAAGAGGGCTTTGACATAGATAAGTCCTCAATTAGTGATCAAACAGTCATCAATTAAATAGAGTGAGTGAGTGGATAAAAAAATGATACTACCAGCGTTCGCGGCGGACAAACACCAACCATGAAATAAAAATACCGACTAACAAGCTAATTAAGACGGTGAATGCCCCATATAAAAACAATTGACCTTTGCTCTCATAGACCAAGACGTTTGCTTGAGTTTGCAAATCATTGACTTGGCGCTGGAGCTGGGCATTGCGACTGAGTAATTCTTGATTGGCTGAGGATAGTGCTTTATTTGATGGTTGCAGCTGTGCCGCCAAGGTATCGTTAAACTTTAAGCTATCATTAATATTAGTCGCTGGCGCTGTATTGGTAGCGGTGGTCGGAGCCGTTGTTTGGACGCCATCGTTGGGCGCTGTGACGGGCGTCATTCCTGCTGCTGGATCGGCATTGCTAACGGTTGGTGCAGCTTGTACCGATACGGCAGCGATTAGTACCATGCTGGTAAAGACAGTTTTATAGATATAACTATTTAATAAGGATAACGGCTGAATCACGATGCTGCTACCTTGTCTGATGGCTTATTTATAGAGCTGTCAGTCGCTGCTGGTAACGCTTGAATAAACGGTTTTATATCCACATGACTGTATATGCCGTCACGTAAATATGGCTCCGCACTTGCCCAAACTTGAGCCGCCTCAAGAGAATCAAAGTCAGCAATAATCAGGCTGCCCGACATCTCGCTTTTTCCGTGCTCAATAGGTGTTGGACCGGCGATAATCAGTCGCTGCTCACAACTTAATACTTGTAAGCGTTCAAGATGTTCAGCGCGTGTCAGCTGACGTTGGCCGCTGCTATCCGCAACATCGTAACCAATAATGGCAAATAAGGACATAGTTCTTCCTCAATCAATAGTAAGAATAAAGCGCTATAATCAATAACAATGATTAATCACTTTGTCTAATCAGACTTTATGATTAATCATTGTCATAATTGGCATTTAGAGATAAGGGGTTACTTATTATAAGATAATGAATATTATTTGACTGTTTTCTATTTGACAGTTTTCTATTTGACAGTTTTCTGTTTGATGGCCTTTTACTTAGCCGCTTTGTCGGTTAGTGCTGGATTGAGGTGCTTTTTTAACACTAAAAATTGGGCGACCACGAATACCAGCATAATTGGCATCCAGCCGTAGGTTTTAAAGTTAATCCAAGCTTCATCTGACATCGTAAATGCCGTGATATAATGCAGCACGCCCATAAAGGCAAAAAACAGTGCCCAAGCGACGGTTAATTTCTTCCAGCCATTCATCGTGAGCGAAAAAACATCTTTCATCGCCAATTGCATCAGTGGCTTATTAATAGCCGCACTTACCAACAGTGTTACAGCAAAGATACCGTTAATAATCGGTGACTTCCAACGCAGGTAGATGTCGTCACGTAATAGCAAGGTGCCACCACAAAAGACGATGGTTAATAATAGAACGACCCATTGTTGTTTATCAAACTTGCCTTTTTGACGCACAAAGTGAATAGCATAAATGATGATAGTGGCAGCAAGTAATGCGCCTGCTGCTGCTAAAATACCATGGGTACGGGCAGCAATAAAAAAAGCAATTAAGGGAATGAAGTCTAATAAGGCTTTCATAGCAGATAGTTTGTCCAACAAAAACGTATGGGGTAGTTTACACGTCTACTGCAGCAAAAAAAAGCAATCAACACGATAATCGTCTTATATGACACGCCTTGACCATTTTTACTTCATTTTACTGCTACCATATTCATTATCGAAAAAAAGTTTCAATTAATAACCTATTAACAACCCATCTAAATTAACAACATATTCAAAACTTTAAGGCCAGCTTTATGAAAATCGACCTACATTGTCACAGCACTCGTTCAGATGGTACTTATGCGCCGGCAGAAGTGGTACAGCGCGCCCACAGTGCTGGAGTTAACGTGTTGGCTTTGACCGATCATGATACTTTATTGGGTATCGATGAGGCGCGCGCGGCGGCTGAAGCTTGTAATATAAAATTAATTAATGGTGTTGAAATCAGCTGTGAGCACACGCTCAGCGGCGGTTATGGTAAAAATAAATCTACCAATAAAATCATTCATGTACTTGGATTGGATTTTACCGATCGTGAAAAAATGCACGCGACCTTACAGCAGTTGCAAGACAGCCGTGCCACTCGTGGTCAACGTATTACAGAAAAGCTCAGTCAGTTGTTAGACATTGATTATGATGAGCTGTGGCAAGCCGTTCTTCATAAGGCGGGTAACAATCCACAAGCCGTTGGGCGCGCGCATATTGGGCAAGTTTTATTTGAGCGCGGTGAGGTTAAGACGGTACAAAAAGCCTTTGATAAATATCTGGCTGATAATAAGCCTGCTTATGTGGCGATTGAAGCGCTGACAATGCAGCACGGCATCGAGCTGATACAGGCTTGCGGCGGTAAGGCGGTGCTAGCACACCCCACACGCTATCAGCTTTCAGCGACTCGCGTGCGTAAGCTTATCGAAGAGTTTGCCCAGCTTGGCGGCGATGCCTGTGAGTTACCTGCCAATAGTGAACCTGTAAGTACTCGTAGAATGGTTGATCGTAGTATCGCTGAACACAATCTGGTCACATCGATAGGTAGCGACTTTCATGGTAGTAATATGCCATGGCGACGTATAGGCGATGTACCAAATCTGCATCCTGAACAGCAAGGTATTTGGCAGTCTTTTGCAGCTTTATCTTAGTATCAAAATTGCCATCACTAAATAATGTTAATTCGAAAACCTTACATTGTCGCAATCGCTGCATGAGCCAGTATTTATTGAAATAATGATTAAATGCTCGCTAAATTAAGGTGTCATTTGATGACGTATAAATCACTTAAACGGATTGATAAACAAGAAAAAAATTGCCACACTAAATGAGTCGGTTTAAATTTAGTACAAATCATAATGCCTGATTAATTGCTCTGGTTTTAGCTCAATAACTTTCATTATTTGCGGTAGCCCATTATGGCTTTATCGATATCTCATCTAGGCTACAGAAAACTCTCTCGAGTGATTTTTGAGTGGCAAGCTGCTGATAGAGCATTGCTACTGGCAGTGTTTGTTTTAATGGAAATTACCTCACATTGGCTCTGGTGTTTATTTGTCTGGTGGCGCCAAGATATTTATGGTTCCTACGTTAACATGGAGCTGCTATACCCTTTATGGATTGGGATCACAGTATTAGGCGCATTCTTTTTATGGATGGTCAGTCGTTCATCACCTATTAGAAAAGACAATGGCTCGCTATATAAATGGCAGGCTATTTTAGTGACGCTTTATAGTATTTATATTGCCTTAGTTATTTTAGTTATGGGTCACAGTAGTTTGGTCTCTGGAGTTTCGCTGGTTGGTGGAGCGATGCTAGGCATGATGCTGATACGGCGGCGCTACGTATGGAAAGCTTTTTTGGGGCACATTGTACTGATTTTTTTGGTCACCTTGATTCCCTATTTTGGATTTACCATACCCAATTTACGCCAAATGACGATTACTTCGTTTCCCTTAGATACTTATAGTTATCTCACCTATAGCGAAACGACGGCGATCGAAAATGCCATCTCCGCCTCTATTTTTAAAAACGGTACGCTCAGTTGGGATACCTTTAATCAATTACGCTTTTCCTCAGCATTTTTTTGGCGTAGCACGCATATTTATATGTCGCTACCAAAAGCGATTTTTATCATCTATATGTTTCGTACGCTCTTGTTAATATTAGATAATAGTAAAGCTGAGATAATGCAGTATGCCAATCAAGATGAGTTGACTCAGCTAAAGAGTCGCCGCTACGGCTTGACACAAATGCAGCAAGCACTTTTGAAAATGGGAGATAAGCAGGATTTCAGTGTTATTTTATTAGATTTGGATTGGTTTAAAAGTATTAATGATAATTATGGTCACGATGTTGGCGATCAAGTGTTGTCCGAAGTTGCACAGACCCTAGTAAAGTCTGTAACAGAAGATGCAATTGTGAGTCGCTACGGCGGGGAAGAGTTTTTGATTGTCCTTCCAGATACCAAGCATGATAGCGCGATGACCATTGCCAAGCAGCTCCGCCTAGATATTGCTCAGCATGTCATCAGCAGTGACACTAGTACGGATTTTAACGTCACTGCCAGTTTAGGGGTTTATACCCTGACTCATGATGAGCGCGCTCGCATCCAAAACGAGTATAAAGCGGCAGATCTCAAAGAGAGCACACAGCCTTTAACCAGTTCACAAAAACAGAATGACAATATCAAAGGCTCACAAAAAGGTCGTTCAAAGCAATTCGATTCTAATCAAGACAGTTTGAAGCAAGGCAGTTCGAAGCAAAGTAGCTCGCAAAAAAGAGTGGCTCATAGAAGAAAACGAGTCGCCACGGAAATCGCAAAGGCGCAGTTGCCCAGCGATATTTGCCAGCGTTTAATCTGTATTGCCGATAAAGCCTTATATGAGGCCAAGGATCGTGGGCGCAATCAGGTCGTCAGTGCCAATGATATGCTAATGGTAGAAAGTAGTAAGGCTACCTCACTTTATGCCATTATCTAGCAACTCGGCCCTTTTGAGCATTCAGTCAGTTGTTATACAGTCAACTGTTACATAGTTAGTTATTAAATAGATGATGACGATGTATTTAATTCTTGTACCAAACTTGCCAATACGCTGGTGGCAAAGCTACCCGTCGTCAAAGTAAAGTTTAATACCAGTATCTGCTCATCCTCTTTATCATGCCATTCCCAAGTTAGCGCTTCAATCGGTAAGCGCAGCGCTCGTCTTTGAGCTTTGATATCGCGCTGCTCTAGGCCTGCTGCTAGCTGCGTTAATACCGGGCTGTGCTGTATAATATCATTCTCGATTGACGCCGCTGCGCTACAAACTTTATCATTACCCACGCCCCATAACACACCAGTTGGATGAATATCGCCAGTCTCAAGTCGTGTACGTAAAGTGTCATCTAATGCTTCACTAGCAAATATGGAACCTGAGCCAGCCAAATTAAACACTTCACCTGCCAGACCTTTATTCCAGCTGCCATCACGTACGCGCGCTGCCAATATCTCATTAAATATTAAACTACGAGCAGCAGATAATTCCATCGTATTTTGCTCTCGCGGCGCGCTTTTGCGTTTACTTTTCTTTGGTTGTGGACGGGCTGCAGGTACGGGACGCGCAAACAATGATAAGGCTTCTCTAATATTATTGCCATTACGTCCAAAACGCTGTGGACCAAAATAATTCGGTACACCGCTTTGGCTGATATTGGCTAAATACTGCTCGACATCTTGCTTAGCAGATAATAATTGTTCAGGCGTTGACGATTGCATTGATAAAGAAGCGTCAAAACCTGCAAATTGAATCTCACGTAAGGTAATGATAAATTGATTGGCACGATGGGTGCCGCGATTGAGCTTTTTATTATGCCAATGCTGGGCAAGAATAGTGACCGACTCATTTACGCCGATATCTATGGGTGCAAATTCAGACTCAGGTAATTGTTTTTTTGGTATTCGTAGGCTAAACCACTGTGTCGTCAGTGCATGACGGTCTTTTAGTCCTGAATAGCCAACATCGCGTAATGGAATATCTGCCCACTCAGATAGTAATTTAGCCAGATAGGCAGTGTTCATTCCTGATTTTTCTATATGCAGCCATAAATGCTCACCTTCGCCGGTAAATTCTAACGGCAGTATCTCATTGACAACAAAATCGGTGGCATTGGCTTTATAAGTGGCTTGTTTTAAAGGCGGTTGAATTGGCTGCGGTAGTTGCGTGGTATCAGTTACTGCTGCAATATCGATGTCTGCCATATCAAAGGCTTCGTTATTAAATGGCTCGTTTTTTACCACTGATTGAGAAGTAGAAGTAGTCGTCACTGTCGTTTGGATATCGTTATCTTGAGAAGTCATAAAATAGTCTTTGATGTTGGTGATAAATTTTAGAAGAAGGCAATGGATAGATGGATTAAAGGTAAACATTACGTTTTGCAACGCAGTGGACATAGAATAAAACAGCGTATCTCAAACGGTCTTGCTACTATCAATGAATAGCCTATGAAAAGAGCGTTTTAAAAAGTATTTCAAAGCATGATACTTTTAGTTGGAAGTGCCTGATTCGATATGGTCACTTTCAACCTGCTTTTACCTTATTTTAACCAAGAAGTCATTGTAACTGTTAAGGAAGACTTATGACCAATGCAACGATTAACACAGTCACGATTAGTAAAGCTGACATTCCAAGTGGTGGGATGAAATCCTACAAGCAAGATGACGATAGTATCATTTTAATTACCCGCGACGACAGTACGTTTCATGCATTCGATGGTAAGTGCCCGCACGCAGGGGCTGACTTAGGCGATGGTTTACGTTGTGGCAATCGTGTGGTCTGTCCTTGGCATCATGCGACTTTTGATAGTCGCGACGGCACGCTACTAGAGCCATTAGCCATAGAAGGTTTAACCCAATACGAAATTACCGATCATGGTGACAGCTTAACGGTAAATACGTCAGCCAAGAGTGATAAAAAGGTTAAAAATGACAAGCTGACTGCTACCCATACCATTATCGTTGGTGGTGGCGGTGCAGGTTTTATGACGGCTCATCAACTGCGCAATACTGGCTATGGCGGCAAAATTACTTTGATCAGCGCCGATGACAAAGCTCCTTATAACCGCCCTTTATTGTCCAAAGCATTTTTGGAAGGGAATATGCCAGAAGAAAAGCTATTATTGGGCGGAGCAGATTGGGCGAGTAAGCAAGATATTAAGCTGCGTTTAAACCAAACCGTTAGCGAAGTACTACCAAATGAGCGCACTGTTGTCATCAAAGATAAGAACGGTAATGATGAAAAGCAGACAGCAGATTATTTAGTCGTGGCAACCGGTGCTGAGCCAAACATACTACCATTTAAAGGTGCTGAGCTTGATGGTGTCTATACGCTGCGTAGTATGGATGATGCCAAATTAATCAAAGCGGCCAGCCATGATCAGCGTGTGGTCATTGTTGGTACAGGCTTTATCGGTATGGAGGTTGCTTCAGCATTAGCACAAGCGGGCACGACAGCGTCTATCACGGTGATTGGACAAGACCATCGCGTGATGGGCAATATCGTCTCTGAAACCGTCAGTAATGCGCTTATCAAATTGCATGAAGACAATGGCATTAATTTTGTCTTCAATGCCAGCGTCGCTGAAATTACTGAGGTCGAAAAAGCTGCTGATGACAGTAATAGTGGCAATGATGATGGCAATATCGTTAATAATGCTAATAGCAACGATGATGGTAACTTCTCACAAGTAAGTGGCGTCAAATTAGACAATGGTGAGCAGATTGACGCTGATATCGTCATTTTAGGCACTGGCGTATCTCCACGTATCGAGCTATTGCATGAAGTGAACGATGCAGACGGTGTACAAGTAGATAGTCATCTGCAACTGCGTAATGGCGTTTATGCGCTGGGTGATATCGCTAAAGCGCCCAATCAGCTGGGGCGTATGCGTATCGAACATTGGCGTGTGGCTTTGCAGCATGGCATGGTAACGGCCGCTGCTATCTTAAATGATGATATCAACTCGCTAGAGGAGCGCATTCCTTTCTTTTGGACGATGCAATATGGCAAAAGCTTGCGCTATAGCGGCCATGCTACAACGCCAGATCATGGTATTTTAATAGGCTCGCCAGATATTCTTAATTATATTGAATATTACTTTGATGACGATAGTGAGAACACGCGTGCTAGTGCCGCAAGCTCGCTTGGACGTGATAAAGAGCTGGTTGCATTCTCTGAGCTATTGCGCCGTGGTCATGCGCCAACGCGCGCACAGATTAATGCAGGGTTTGATATTATCGATCAAGCGCAGGTATTATCACGCTAGTACTCAAAACTGATAAGTATTACTATTAAGGCTGGCTTGGTTATCTGAGCCAGCCTTTTATAATATATCGATAAGAAAAGGATAAAAACAATATGAATAAAGACCACATAAATAGAGAATCAATATTTTTACGTCAAGCTGAAGCTGATGATATTGGCGCACTTGAGCAGTTATTAAACCGCTGTTATCGGGAGACAGAAGGCTGGACCAATGAAGCAGATTTAGTGGGTGGTATTCGTATCACTCAAACTGAGCTTGCTAGCATTATTGCTAATCCAAAACACTATCTCTTCGTTTATCCAAAAACAACAACGGGTGAACGCGATGGAGATGAAACCGGTGAGTTATTAGGCTGTATCGCTGTCGATATGAAAGTTAATACTGACGCCAATAAAAATGTTAGTAATAAAAAAGCCTATATCGGCATGTTTGCGGTACATCCTGAGCTACAAGGGCAGGGTGTTGGCAATGTTATATTGCAAGCAGCAGAGACATTTGCTGAGCGCCATTTGCAATCGGATGGGCAAGCCTCTGATAAAAATCCCGCTCGCTTGACCATGTCTATCTTAAGCCATCGTCCTGAGCTATTGTCTTATTATCAGCGTCGCGGTTATCAGTTAAATGGTAATAAGATGCCGTTCCCAGACGATGGTAATAATGGCGAGCCAAAACGTCAGGATTTAGAGTTATTAGAATTAGAAAAAATTATCAACAGTTAAAGTCTACTTTTACTGGCCCCAAAAATGTCTAAAAGTCATAAATAGCCCGACACTCAATAATATAAATGCCACGATGATTAAGCGCTTAAACCAGTTAAACGCTGGCAAGCGCGTGGCATTATCATTGGACATTAGGTAGGCAAACAAAAACAACAAACTTGCTGCCAAGGTCATAATACCTAGACCAATCGGTAAAATAAAAAAATATACCTGCCACATGGTTATCTCTCAATGGTCATTGTTAATCTCATCATAGCAGTATCAGGATTGTGCTGTCTGTAGTAGCCAAATTTTAAATTTCTTAAAGTCATTGCATTATAGAAATGCAGTGTTAGATAAGCATCAGAAGGGCAATGTTAAATAAGCATCGATAACTATCATGAAATTAAGTTGGGTTTTTAGTAATAACTCTGTATAGTTCGGGTAACTTTATAGATACATTGGTTTTATAATTATATCGAGGATGACATGAAAAATTTAAAGAAATTAGCGCTAATCGTATTACTAACGCCGTTATTTGCGGCGTGTTCTAATGCGCCTTCTGAAAGCACGGTCGAAGGCTTAATCGAAGCGCAATATGAGCAAGCCAATAGCATAATGGATGATGCGATGGCGAATGCGGGCAATGATGAAATGGCAAAAGCCATGAGCGGCATGATGGAAGGTATGATGCCAAAGCTTGAAGGTGTCGAGAACATAAATTGTGATACTACTGAGGGTGAAAACACCTATATGTGTACGGCGGATATCACGCAGACGATTGCAGGTACTAGCCGTACCAATAAGACAAATTTTAAAGTTTATCAAGTCAATGATGAGTGGGTATTGGGTAATTAGAAGCTAGGTCGTCAATTTATTTAACTTTGGAAACTGTTTATTAACTCTAAGCAATGAGCGGTTTTAGACAGCATGTTTTAGCAAGGGGTATTTAGCAAGGAAGATACAAATGCATATTGCCATCTTAACGCTAACTTTCTCTCTACCCGGATGCAGCTCGTTGAAAGAGAAGCGCCAACGTATGGGCGGCTTGCATGCACGCTTTGGTAATACGCCAAGTATCGCGGTATGTGAGAGCGGCGAGCGTGATCGGCATGACGCTAGCGAGTGGACGTTTGTGGTCGTAGGGCTGTCCAAACGCGAGGTCGAATCGCAATGCAGTCAAATTGAAGAAAAGATAGAACGGACGGTAGATGCGCGGGTGATAAGTGTTGAGAGGGAGTTTGTTTAGGTTTGGGTGGTTTTGCTATAGCGATTATGGAGAGCCAATCCCGCTTTCCGCTCATATCTTGGTCGCCCACTAGAGCGGTGACTAATAGCCCGTAGCATTCCTGTTGTCTCTGGACAGCGTATCGCTAAAATTCGAGCACTTTTACCTGAAGTGATGCCTGTTTATCAAGCGGCGGCTAAAGCACCTGCTAAGGCAACTACTAACGCAACTACAAAAGTAACTACTAGAACCATTAAACGTAAATAATTCAGTAAATATTATCAAAAAAGGTAAATCTTTTGACTTACCTTTTTTTTGCGAAGAAATATCGAAAAGTGGCTGTTTGATTTTTATCTTGTGTCTTGATATTGGGTGTCGAGTAGGTTGGCGTTGAGGTAGAAGACCTAACATCTGAATATTGGAGCCAATCCCGCTTTCCACTCATATCTTGGTCACCCACTAGAGCGGTGACTAATAGCCAGTAGCATTCCTGTTGTCTCGATACTACTCTTAGCTAAGTCACCGCAATCTAGTGTTCAACCAAGGATGATCGCTACAATCGGGGCTAAACCGCGTCTCAAGTCCACCTTTAACTTGAAGGTGAAAAGATTAAGGTTTTCTGTGTATGTTGGTGTCGAGGTACGAGACCCAACAAAATGATCGTGCGTAATATTGAATTATCGGGTGTCCTTTGTCAACCTAACCTAAAGGCTAAATTAGGCAGTTCCTTGCAATAATAAAGTTTGAAATAGCAACTAGTTTTATATATAGTTGTCCGACGGGGTCTCCCTTACTTTGCACATGAGTAAAAACAGACATTTACAAACCTTAAGTTTGCATAAAAAATTTAATACCATTCTCATATAAGCTTATTTTTTCTTTCATAGCTTAGTGAGTCATTTTTTCATGTGCCTATAAATTATAGTGATGATTTGCTTTGCGTATATTATGTGAGAAGAAATATGACTTTATCTACTGTTATTTATCAGATACACCAACAAACTAAAAACTTAACTTCTATTTTGACGCGTAGCCAAATATATGAATTGGTTGCTTCGTTGTATGGATTTAACTCTCAGAAGTTATTTCGCCAAAAATCAATAGCGATTACTGGTAACTTTACATCTATTTCATTAAATAAAACCTCATTTTTGAAACGATGTTCAAAACTCCATTTCAGTGAGTTTCATGAATCGCTCTATCAAATCATTTCAGAAGCAATAATGAGGAATGAGATTTGTATTATTGGCTTAGATAACTTTGAAAATCTAGTTTATGAGAGTTTGGGTGTAATACATCATGAAGATTATTATGATAGTGTCCAAGAAATTGATTGGTATGAGCCTGACGCTAATGCTGAATTTTACTTGAAAAATAACAGCTTATACCAAGCAATTTCAAGGGCCTCAAGTGAAGATGATAACTCAAACTATCAGCTACTGAAATGTCAGTTAAAGTTTTTAATGACTAAGCAGGCTCTTGATGACCAAAATTTATATGAAGAAGATTTCGCATTAAGTGATGGGGCGATTTTGTATAAACGTTGGAAAGCAGGAGAAAAAATATCACCTACTTTTCAAAGTCTCTTGGATAGTTACATAAAGGTAAAAGAAGCTTTAGAGTTTACTCAAAATGAGATGAAAAATACTATCAATTTTTGTCTAAAATTAGATTTTAATCAAACAATATTGTCATTATGGTCTTATTATGAACTAGGCTCTTATAATCAGTTTGATGTTGAGAGTTATGAACACTGCCATCATTTCCGCGTTTTTTGTCAACTTGAGAAAACTTTAAAGAATATAGGTTGTGATGCAAAAAACGACAAGATTCATAAAGCTATTGTCAGTTTAAACAACCTTGAAATCTCTCAAAATATACAACAGTTCATTCAAGAGCTTGATAGCAGCTATCAAAGCTGTGAAGACGATGGAAAAGAAATTTTAGCTATACAAATAGAAGGCTGGCTTGGATTTGCTGATAAAATAGACTTAAACTTATTGGAAATTAAAAGCCATTTAAGTTCTAAGATACGTCCGCAAACTAGAGCTTATAATTCTAAAGGTCAAACTATCTACGATGACTGGGAATTTGGAGATTTTGCAGGTGTAGAGGAATATGGGGGACACGAGCCTATAATGGAGCTTTCTGAAGAAGCAATGATAAAAGCTAATCAATTCACTGCTAGAGAGCTTGAGATATATTCTGCTTGTTAGATCGCTAAAATAGTGCAAATGTTTATATAGAATACCGCCTATTTTGAGATGAGCGGTATTTTAACAAGTATAATATCGCTTAGAAAATCACAGATTTTCTCTTGCGTTGGGGCAAAGCAGTGCTTTGCTTTATCCCTCCTCACCAACAAAAAGGCCACTCCCTAAAGAGTAGCCTTTTATCAAAAGTTAACTAATTTTCTATCAGCTCACTTGCTTCATCGCTTGCTTAAGCATCGGCTTCAAGAACTCACCCGTATAAGAGCCTTTCACTTCCGCGACTTCTTCAGGCGTACCTTCAGCGATAATCAGACCACCACCTTTACCACCTTCAGGACCCAAATCAATCACCCAATCCGCCGTTTTGATGACATCCAAGTTATGCTCGATGACCACGATGGTATTACCTTTATCGCGTAATGCATGCAAGATATGGAGTAGCTTATCGATATCATGGAAATGCAAACCGGTGGTTGGCTCATCTAAGATATAAAGCGTCTGTCCCGTATCACGTTTGGCAAGCTCACGCGCCAGTTTAACCCGCTGCGCTTCACCGCCTGATAGCGTGGGTGCAGACTGACCCAAACGGATATAGCTAAGACCAACATCCATCAAGGCTTGTAGGCGACGATAAATCGCTGGAATAGCTGAGAAGAATTCAGTCGCATCTTCTACGGTCATATCTAGGACGTCAGCGATGTTTTTACCTTTATAGAGAATCTCTAGCGTTTCGCGGTTATAGCGCTTGCCTTCACAGGTATCACACGGCACATACATATCAGGCAAAAAGTGCATCTCAACTTTGATGAGACCATCACCTTGACACATCTCACAGCGTCCACCTTTAACGTTAAAGCTAAAGCGACCAGCTTTATAACCACGAGCGCGTGCTTCTTGAGTTTGAGCAAACATCTCACGTACTGGCGTAAAGACACCAGTATAAGTCGCTGGGTTTGAGCGTGGCGTACGACCAATGGGGCTTTGATCGATATCAACCATTTTATCCAAATGCTCAAGACCACTAATGCTGTCATGCTTATCTGCGATAAGCGTTGAGGCGTTGTTTAACTGAGTCGCTGCTAATGGCATTAAAGTACGGTTAATCAGAGTCGATTTACCAGAACCTGAGACGCCAGTAATACAAGTCATAATACCGATTGGTAAAGTCAAATCGACATCATGTAAGTTGTTACCTGCTGCGCCTTTTAGCTCGATGGTCATCGGAACTTGTTTAGGCTTTGCTTTACCTTTGACTTCCATATCGATTGTTTTGGCCTTATGACGAATGGTTGGAATCTCGATTCTTTTCTTCCCAGACATATATTGTCCAGTCAGCGATTCTTTATTCGCCATGATGTCATCGACCGTACCTTGAGCGATGATATGACCACCATGTATGCCGGCGCCGATACCAATATCAATGACGTGATCCGCTTGGCGAATGGCATCTTCATCGTGCTCAACGACCAGTACGGTATTACCCAAATCACGCAAGCGTGTTAGGGTTTTGAGCAAGCGATCATTATCACGTTGATGTAGACCGATTGATGGTTCATCAAGGACATACATCACACCCATCAGACCTGCACCAATTTGGCTGGCAAGACGAATACGCTGCGCTTCACCGCCTGATAAGGTTTCAGCAGAGCGGGCAAGTGACAGATAATCAAGCCCGACACTGACGAGGAAATTTAAGCGCTCATTAATCTCTTTAAAGATTTTCTCGGCGACTTCGCCTTTATGACCGCCAATCTTTAGCGTTTTATAATATTCCGCCGCATCACCGATAGACAGCTTGACGATTTGAGCAATAGTTTGGTCATCAACGCGGACATTACGTGAAATCTCATTCAGACGCGCGCCGTCACAGACATTACAAGTCGTATCAGCTAAGTATTTCGCTAGCTCATCACGGACGAGGTTGCTTTGGGTTTTGGCATAACGGCGCTCTAAATAAGGTAATACGCCTTCAAACGGCACGGTTTTATTGGTTTTACGACCGCGCTCATCGGTAAAGTTAAAGGTGAGCTTTTCTTTACCAGAGCCTTGCATGATGATATCTTGCTGTTCTTTTGGTAAATCTTGCCACGGTGCATCCATGTCGATTTTAAAATGATTACAGACGGTAGAGAGCAAACCAAAGTAATAGGCATGACGTTTATCCCAACCATTAATCGCGCCTTGATTGAGCGATTTTTCATGATGGGTAATCAGTTTTTCGGCAGAGAAATACTGACGTTTACCAAGACCATCACAGCTTGGGCAAGCACCATATGGATTGTTAAAACTGAACATCCGCGGTTCAAGCTCAGAAACTGCGCGATCACAGACAGGGCATGAATGCTTGGCTGACATGACTTGGTTTTCATCGCCGCCTTCTTTTGGATTGCCATCCATAAAGTGCAAAGTGACCAACCCTTGACCCAAGCGTAGAGCGGTTTCCAAACTTTCAGCAACACGGTTACCTAAGTCATCACGGACTTTAAAACGGTCAACAACGACTTCAATTGTATGCTTTTTCTTCTTATCGAGTGTCGGTAGCTCATCAGTATCATAAACGTCACCGTCGACGCGCACGCGCACAAAGCCTTGACCAATCAACTGCTCAAGTAAGACTGTATGTTCACCTTTACGCTCACGAATCACGGGCGCCAATATCATAATTTTGGTGTCATCTGGCAACGCCATAACTTGATCGACCATTTCGGTGACCGACTGCGCAACCATTGGCTCGCCATGCTCTGGGCAATAAGGGGTACCGATGCGCGCATAGAGTAGGCGCAGATAGTCATAAATCTCGGTAATCGTACCGACCGTTGAGCGTGGGTTATGGTTAGTCGATTTTTGCTCGATAGCAATCGCTGGCGATAAGCCCTCGATACTATCGACGTCTGGTTTTTCCATCTGTGAGAGAAATTGACGCGCATACGCCGACAAGCTCTCGACATAACGACGTTGCCCTTCAGCATAAAGGGTATCGAATGCCAATGACGATTTACCAGAGCCTGATAAACCAGTAATCACCACAAATTTATCTCGTGGAATGTCTAAGTCGATATTTTTTAGATTATGAGTGCGTGCGCCGCGAACCTTAATATACTCGTGTGCCATCGGTTGAGGATTTCCTATTTGATAAAGTGGTATATAAAAAAATGTCTGGAATTTAAAAGTCTAAATAAAGATAAGTTAAATAATTAATTAATAAAAAGTGTAGGTTTTTTAAAATTGCTACTCAAATTAATATGGCTTTATAAAAATGTGCCGTTTTCACAAAGCAATATTAATAGTTGTTTATCCTAGGTTTTGAACTTCATACTTGAAATTAATAAAGGTAATCTAAATTAAATAGCTGTTAACTGACATGTGTAGTTTGTTATAGATTTAGTCGAAAAATGTCATTTTATGAACATGGCTTTATAAGTATTTTTTTAATATTTTTCATTGAATCTTGTCAGACAATAACATTTCCGACGTCTTACTTTATTGTCATGACAGAGGCATTATTCAAGGTGCGATAACGCATGAAATGCACTTGGTAACAAAATTATCGCGTAAAATGAATAACTTAAGTCAGTGCCAGTGATGATGCGATCGTGGTAAGGCAAAAGTCTCGGCAAGCAAACGGTGAATGTCTTATACTAGAGGGCTTAATTTGTAGCCAATGCCTTGATAGATCGGTAATGATAAAAAGCACAGCGGTAATGATAAATCAGCAGTGCAGCTTTGATAAACCAGCAATGATGAACCAGTGAGGCAAGTATGAATAGCGTAGAAAAACGGGCAATCCTCGGGGTGGGTGGCATATTTGCCTTGCGGATGATTGGTTTGTTTATGATTGTGCCAGTATTTTCTGTGTATGGTGATAATTATGCGCATGCAACGCCGTTTCTGATTGGTTTGGCAGTCGGTATTTATGGACTAGGGCAGGCGATATTTCAGATACCGATGAGTCTTGCTGCTGATAAATTCCCCCGTAAGCCTATTATATTTTTAGGTCTTATCTTATTTGCCCTCGGTGGTATCATTGCAGCAAATGCGACGGATATTTATGAGGTTATTATTGGTCGGGCGCTGGCAGGTAGTGGTGCGGTCTCGGCGGTATTAATGGCACTACTAGCGGACGTCACACGTGAGGAAATGCGCACCAAAGCGATGGCGACGATGGGCTTGACCATTGCGACCTCCATCATGCTGGCTTTTGCCTTCGGTCCCTTATTGGTCGGTTCGCTTGGTATTTCTGGGCTGTTTTGGCTAACCGCAGGCTTTGCTGTTTTAGCGATGTTATTATTACTGTTTGTACCCACACCGCTACGAGTACTGCAACATAATTTAGACAGTAAGTCGATTGGTCAGCAGTTGTCAGACGTGCTAAAAATTGGTGATTTAAATCGATTGCATATTGGTATTTTTGCTCTACATTTGACCATGACTGCTATCTTTGTCATTTTGCCACATCAGCTTAATGAGGTAATGGGGCTGTCGGTACGTCAGCAAGGTTTAATATATTTACCATTATTGTTTATTGGTTTTGCTGTTGCGATACCTTTTATTATCATCGCAGAAAAGAAACGCAAGATGCGCCAAGTGTTCTTGGGCGCAATTGCATTGATGACCGTTGCCTTAGCTTTATTGGCGCTTGGTAGTCAGGTTGGTGTCGGTATTATATTAGGTTTATTGCTATACTTTATGGGCTTTAACTTATTAGAAGCAACGATTCCATCATGGATATCTAAGCGTGCCCCAGTCGCCAATAAAGCGACCGCGATGGGATTGAATTCATCGAGCCAGTTTTTTGGCGCATTTGTTGGCGGAGCGATGGGCGGATTATTGTTAAGTCAACCTAATCTATTAGCATGGGGTATCCTAGCGGTCATTATGGGGATGTCGTTACTGCTTATTATCCCTATTGCTGATCCACCGTATTTAGCAAGTACCACTGTGACAATACCGAAAAATATCAATATTCAAGATTGGTCACGGCAAGTGCTGGCAGTCGATGGTGTTGATGAGTTGGTAGTCATGGCAAAAGAGCAAGTGGCGTATCTGAAGCTAGATAAAACCCAATTGACGGATGATTCAAGGCAACAGCTCTCGAGTTTGGCACAAAGTCCTTTAGATATTTAAGAATGTGACGTAGATTATAGAATAACGATATTTCCCATCTAAAAAGGAATTGAGATGAGTAAATTTAATAGGCTATCTAGTAGGGCGATTATCAAAGCAGCTAAAACAACCGAATCTTTAGCCAATGTTAATAGCTCTATATCTAAGCTTGCGATGGGTTTTGTGCTGTCAGTCACTCTATTGAGTTCAGGCTGCGCTACCCAAAACATTCAGGCTTATCAAAACACCACGCCAACGCTTGATATGCACGAGTTTTTTTCAGGTCAAATTGATGGTTGGGGAATGTTTCAAGGTCGTAATGGCGAGGTCAAAAAACGTTTCTATGTCGATATCGATGCGACTCATGAAGGCGATAATGTTATTGTATTGGATGAAAAGTTCTCATGGGCAGATGGCTCAAAATCGCAACGTATATGGCGACTAACCAAGCAAGCTGACGGTAGTTGGAGAGGAACGGCAGGTGATGTCATTGGCGAAGCAAAAGGTGAAGTCACTGGCAATACTTTACATTGGCAGTACTTATTAGAGCTGCCCGTTGATGATAAAACTTATAAAGTAAATTTCGATGATTGGATGTATTTGGTCGATAAAGATGTCATGTTAAATCGCTCAGTGATGAAGAAGTTTGGTGTTGAGCTGGGTAGTGTGACCTTAAGCATGCATCGGAACAAGAAATAAGCTGGAGCTTTATCGAGAGATATAAGGCTTTTTTTATGATGATTAATGAACATGACTATTAAGAAAACAACCAATAGCTTTTGCTAATAGCCGTAAAGCTAAAGAAATTAAAAATGCACGACATAGTGTGTCGTCTAGCAGACAACGCCTACTAGATATTTGGCAAAAAAATAGTTAAAGTAAAACCATATTACTGCTAGAATTAATTGTTTATATTAAAGACTCGATTAAAGCTGGTAATCATATTCTTCATAGGTAAAAGGACGATATTATGCGCGGAGTTAATAAAGTTATCATCATCGGTAACCTTGGAGCAGATCCTGAGGCGCGTCAATTCAACAATGGTGGTAGCGTGACCAACATTTCGGTTGCGACATCAGAGCAATGGACGGATAAACAAAGCGGTGAAAAAAGAGAAGCGACTGAATGGCATCGCATTTCATTGTTCAATCGCTTAGGCGAAATCGCTGCGCAGTATCTTCGTAAAGGCAGTAAAGTTTATATCGAAGGCAGCTTGCGTACGCGTAAATACCAAGATCCCAATGGCCAAGATCGTTATATTACTGAAATTCGCGCTGAACAAATGCAAATGCTAGATGGTGCGACTGGTGGCAGTAGCGACAGTGGTGGATTTGGTGGTCAAAACTCAGGTCAAAATCAGGGTCAAGGCGGTTACGGCAATCAGGGCGGTGGATTTGGTGGTCAAAATCAAGGTGGCCAAAACGACTATGGTCAGCAAGGAGGCAACCAGCCAGCTCAACAAGGTGGTTATAACCAAGGTGGCGGTGCAGCTCAAGGTATGTCACAAGGTAGCAATCAAAACAGCTTTAACAATCAGAATGCGCCTACTCAGCAGAACCAGTTTAATAAACCGACTCAAGCACCGGCTCAGTCTAAACCTACTGCCATGCCAGACGGTCCTGTAGATGATGATATTCCGTTCTAGGATGTACCTTAGACTTTAATGTAAAGAATAATCCATACAGCCCTCGTTATTACGGGGGCTGTTGTTATTCAGGGAAAGGTATAGTTAAACCAGTTAAAAAACGATGTCATGCTACTGAGATAATTTTTGCAAGCCTCTTTTTTAATTGGAATCGACACAGCAATCAAGCAAGCAAGATTGATGAAGGCAGAATAATATTTTTAATGACTCCCAATACTTTAAGTAATTCTTTTTACTTTGAATGGGCTATATAAATAGCATTACCTTTTAATGATATTGATTATCACTTATTTATTTCTAATAAAAAACATCAATCAGCCGTTGTTATAGTTAGTATTTTTGTTTATATTATCGTTACTTACCATTTTAAGTATTAATAGAATATTAATCACCAATCAATTGATTATTAACAATCAATCTGTTTTTTAGCAATCAATTAGTATTGCAAATTCTATTTAATTTATACCCCTTATTTTAATGTGGAAAATATTATGAACAAAAATAACGTTATTGATTTAAATAGCTTAAATGTCGATGAGCTACGCGCTATTACTGAAAATGCGCAGCAACTTATTGCTCAAAAGCAACACCAGCGTTTGTATGATGCTTACACGCAGTTTGAGAAAATTGCAGAAGAAAGTGATGCCAGTATTGAAGAGATTTTACAAGCGGGCGAGAAACTAGAAAAAAAGCGCAGTATTAAGTATCGTAATACCGATAACGAAGAAGAAACTTGGACCGGTCGTGGACGTAAACCAACATGGTTGGTAGACGCTCTAGCCGCAGGTCGTAAACTTGAAGATTTTGCTATCTAGTTTTGTTATTTAATACTATAAGTCTGAGTTGACAATCTAATGATAATCATAATGATTTGTCTGATTTGACTGCCTTATTAATCATGATTAAATTCTAGAGTTATTCCGTTTAATAAGTATTAGATCAAAAGCTTGTAGGCAGAATTTAGCCAGTATTTTTATTGCCAATATTTTGGCGAAAAGATACTGGCTTTTTTTCTGTCATCTGTATGCGATTGTTTGCTATGATAATGACGTTTTGGTCTTATATAAGAGTTATGCAACCGTGCCCCAAGTATCTGCATCGTCTCATAAGCGTCCCCGTAAGCTGTGGTGGCTGGTTGGGTTCATATTATTTGCGCTATTTGCTGTTTTGCAAATGCCAGCAGCATGGCTACTTGAAAAATATGCACCAGAATCGCCTTATGTGCAGCACGTGTCAGGCAATTTATGGCAAGGCTCAGCGATTTGGCAACTGCCTTTGTCATCGACGCCGCTGACAGGTGCCGCTGACTGGTCTTGGCAGCCATGGCATTTGTTATTGGGCAAGCTTGGTGCAGAAGTCAATATCAGCTCGGAGCAAACTCGCCTCAATGGACAAGTAAAAGTAGGTCTAAGCTCATGGGAGATGCATGACATGAGTGGTAAAATTGCGCCTGAGACTTTGAGTAGTGTCGTCGATTGGCAATTGCCAAATACACCGATTCAGGTTAATAATATATCGCTAAAACGTCAGTCTAGATCAAGTAAAGTAGCAGATAATGATTCGGCCAAAAATCTATCTGGGTTTAGTCAAGCGGATGGTCAGTTGACCTGGGTTGGCGGTGAAGTAGGCTATCCTAGTGGTGGTAAGGTTTTTTATATCACCATACCTGCGCTGCGTGCTGAGCTCAGTGCTGAGCAGAAGAATAATAAAAACCTGCTGCATATCAATCTAGTAAACAATCAAGATAAGCGTTTAGGCGACTTGTATATCGATGGCGATAATATGTTGGATATAAGCTTGACGCAGCGTCTACTAGAAAGCATGCCAGAATACAAAGGACAAGCGCCACAAGATACGCCAGTCGTTAGCGTGCGTCAGCCGCTGTCAAATGGGTTAGGGGCACGCTAGATGATAACTGTCTCTACCAGTTTAAAACCTGTGCTTAATATTTTGAATCGCTTTTCAACTTGGTTGCTTTTATTGGCGATTGCTTGGTTATGCTGGACCGCAGCGCGGCTATTATGGTTGCTGCTAGCGCCCCCTTTAGCACCGGCATTACCGCTCGTGCCTTTACAGAATAATGCCGCATCCAGCACAGATTATAGTAGTCTATTCGCTATTTTTGCCGATCCTGACCCAGTCGCTGCTGTGGTACAGCCGCCACCTAATATTGTATTGAAAGGCGTCTTACTTGCCATACCAGAGAGTCTGTCTTCAGCGTTATTAGAGGTCAATGGCGAGGTCAAAAACTACCGAATTGGTGATACTTTAAAAGATAGTGATTATAGCTTAGTCGCGGTTGCTTGGAACGAGATCGTTATCGCCGATGCCGCTGATAAAGAAATGGTAATTCGAATGCCAGAAGCAATGCCCCTTGACCAAAGTGCTATGATGGCTAGTGGCGTCAGTAATCAGCGTTTGCAAGATAGTAATATGTTACCTAATGCTCCTTTGTCTGACCAAACCAATACTGATAATCAACCAGCTGCCGAAGCGACAGGCGAAAACGCTCCCAAGTCTGCTATTGATGAGGCGGTCACAGAGCTACAAGGAAACCCTGCCAGTTATTTGAGCCGAATGGGCGTCATGGCTGGTGGCGATAGCTATCAAGTGACGGCAGCCATGCCTGCCAATGTACGTAATCGCTTAGGACTTGAGCCTGGTGATAAAGTATTAAAAGTAAACGGGCAAAGTGTTGGTAGTAATCCTGTACAGGATGCTAATGTATTGCAACAAGTCAAACAAGCAGGTGAAGCACAGATAGAGGTACAACGTGGCGATCAAGTGATTACGATTCGTCAGCAGTTTTAAATAATATAGATTGGTTTAAAGGTATTCTTTTCTATATTTATTTGATCAATGCTATCGTTAGCAATATTATAGCCAACAACGTTCAATACATATTAAGCTCATTGCACATTAAACTCAGTACATATCAAGCGCCATCACTGTAGGTAATTATCAATATGGTCAGTTTTTATAATTTTTCAGTCACGCCTTTGCATCATATCTTGCAGCGTTTGATGCGGCTGTGTCGTCCGCTTTGCTTAGCAGTGCCATTATGGGCGGCTAGTACCGGACTGGTCAGTGCTGAGAGCTGGAAAGTCAACTTACAAGACGCTGATATCAAAGCATTTATCAATGAAGTGGCGACAATTACTAATCAAAACTTTGTGCTTGATCCGCGCATCAACGGTAATGTGACCGTTATCTCCAATAAGCCATTGTCGCGTGATGAGATTTATCAGCTATTTTTAAGTGTGATGCAGGTCAATGGTATTGCTGCTATCGATTCAGGAACAACGATTAAGCTGGTACCAGATAATGTCGCCAAACAAACTGGTGTGGCTGTAGATTTACGCGGTGAAAGTGTCGGTGAAGCATTAGCAACGCGCGTGATTTATTTGACCAATACACAAGCGACAGAAGTCTTAGGCGTTATCCGACCACTGATGCCACCGTCCGCACATGCCGCCGCTGTGCCTGGGGTTAATGCTTTGGTATTGTCTGATCGTGCTGATAGCCTGAACCAATTGACAGCGCTCATACGCGATTTAGACAGCAATGTGAATGATGGGTTGCAAGTGATACCGCTACGTCATGTCGATGCCGAACGTATGATGGAGTTGATTAGCGCGCTGGTTGCGAGCGCTGGTAGCGGGCAAGCACAAGGTGCTAATAATCAACTCAAAGTTATCGCTGATACAGCTAGTGATAGACTGCTGGTTAAAGGCAGTCCTGAGATGATTGCCAAAGTTCAAGAAATGGTTAATCAGTTGGACACAACCCCTACAAGGCGTTTGAGTGGTCTACGTGTCTTTCGCTTAAAATATGCTAGCGCCGGTCATATTGCAGAAATGCTCCGCGGACTACTTGCTAGCCAATCTATCAACAGCTCTGGCGCAACCTCAACATTAGAGTCAGCATCATTGAACGATGCCGCTACGACAGGATCGACGTTAAATAGTGGCGCTAACGGTAGTGTGGGTAATAACAGTGTTGGAAACACAAGTAGCGCCGCTTTACCGAATAACAACTCAGGTGGTGCAAGTACAGGTATCGGTGGTCGACCTTTTAGTATCATCGCTGATGAAACTCAGAATGCAGTTATTGTTAATGCAGCACCTGAGCTGATGTTTGAAATTGAAGATGCTGTCAATCAGTTGGACAGTCGCCGCGCTCAAGTATTGATTCAAGCTGCGATTGTAGAGGTGTCAGGTGATGATGCCACTCAGCTTGGCGTTCAATGGGCGCTAGGTAATGCCAATAGTGGCTACGGCGTAGTGAACTTTAATAACGTCGGTGCGAGTGCAACCAGTCTGGCAGCAGCAGCGTTAAGTGGAGCAGCAGGTGGAGGAGCTATTAGTGCTGCTGCCAGCTCTATCGTGGGTGCTTTGGTTGGTATTGGCAGTAGTAGTAAAGACAGCAAAGGTAATGCACAGTTTTACGGCGCCATCTTGCAAGCACTTGATTCTTCGACCAGTGCCAATCTGCTATCTATGCCCTCTATTTTGACGTTGGACAACGAAAAAGCCAGTATCTTGGTTGGTCAAAACGTGCCTTTTGTAACAGGTTCTTATACTACTGGTAGTGACTCTTCGACTAACCCATTTCAGACGATCGATCGGCAAGATATTGGTATTAATCTAAATGTTATCCCACATATTGGTGAAAACGGCACTGTACGTTTAGAGGTCTCACAAGAGGTTTCGTCAGTTGTACCAGGTAGTACTGGAAACGCTAGTGGTCTGATTACTAATAAAAGCCTTATTAATACGACCATTTTGGCAGATGATCAGCAGACCATTGCTTTAGGTGGGTTGATGCGTGACAACTCCACCACGCGCCAACAAAAGGTTCCAGGTTTGGGTAATGTGCCCTTTATTGGTCGATTGTTCCGCTCGGACAATGACAATAGCCAAAAAAGCAATTTAATCATATTTTTACAGCCGACTATCTTACGTGATGGCGGCGCGGTGGCAAGCGTCACAGAGCGTAAATATAATCAAATGCGCGTGCTACAATTGGTTATTGATAAAAACGGTACGATTAAACAGCTGCCATTAAGTGGTACGGAAGGCTGGAATGGCAATGTCAGTGCAGACTACGAATTGATGCCACTCAATCCCCTTATTCCTAAGCGCGACCAAAAGCCGAAATCGACGTCGCAAGGTTTTACGAAAGTCGATAGTCCAAGCAGTGGTATCACCACTTATCCATTAAATCGTTAACGGCCTTTATTCACTTTGTAAAGCGTCTCTCAAAGCATACTGTAAAATACGAATCTTAAGTTATTATCAATGTACGGTGTCATAGATACACCGTACATTAGCTTGCGTATTCATAACACAGATAAACATAGCAACCTTTGTATACGAGTATAATAAAAGCAGATAACATAGGCGTATAAGGCTTTTAATAGTAGCAATATGTATAGCGATGAAGTATGTACTGCGATGCAGTGATATTGATAAAATTATAGTAATAAATTCGCAGCTGTCTCATTCAAAAAGGTAAATTTCAAAAGGTAAATACAATGGCAACTTCTAGCAATAAAAAAAAGTGGCTTACCTTAAGCGCAGTTGGCGTTGCCCTATTACTAATCCCACGGCGTAGTAGCAAAAAGGCAGATAGAGCGTTGTTGCGTAAATCTAACAATAAAGATAGCGGTTAAAGCAGACGATTAAAATTAATAGCAAAAATAAATGCATGGTAAAGTAGAGAATCTATCTGTTTAAATCTTATGGTCTAAAGATAGTTTTTTAAAGGTAACGGTTTGAACCTCATTATTTATAAAAGAAAAATTGTGGTACCAATTATTAATTTTGGAGTCTATTGATGACTACTATTAGGACATCATTTATCGACGATGAAACACGACCTACTATTTTTCCTCTAATTGACACACACACTCATTTCGATGCACCTGTGTTTGATTCTGATAGAGGTAAGCAGGCACAGCTTGCTTATGATCAGGGCGTACGTCATCTGGTATTAGTTGGCTATTTGTATCGACATTTTGATCGACTCTACGAAACAAAGCGATTATTAAATGAAGAACTACCAAATGAAGAGCTACGATTAGTTGAAGAAATGCCGTCTACTACAGGAAAGGATATTCGCCAAAAAGAGTCGTTTTATCAAAAAAAATCACTTCTCAAGGCGCATATTGCGCTAGGTTTGCATCCTTTTTATATCGAGCAGCATACTGAAGCGCATTTAGAAAATATGGCGCAGATGCTCAATAAAAAGCGTCCGCTTGCCATTGGTGAAATTGGTTTAGATACTTTTACAGATACCATGAAGCAGCCTGAAATGCTTGCCAAGCAGCAGTATTTTTTTAAAGCTCAGCTGGATATGGCAGTGGTTCATCAGCTACCGGTGATGCTCCATATTCGCAAAGCTCATGCTGAAGCCTTGGCGTTATTAAAAGCGCATACGTATGACGCACATAAGCTTGGCGGTATTGCGCATAGTTTTAGTGGTGGTGTGCAGGAAGCCAAAGCATTTGTGAAATTAGGTTTTAAGCTTGGCGTTACTGGTCAAATAACCAATCCCAATGCGAAAAAATTGCGCCTTGCTATTCAAGCAGCTGTCGATAATTATGGTATTGAATGTTTAGTTATCGAGACTGACTGTCCAGATATGACTCCTATTATGTCTTCTGATAACACTTTAGATAGTGATTTATACGGCAGTTTATACGATGAAGCGTCAGTGTTCGGACAAAGTCCAGATAACGAATGGAGTGATACGCCTACTTATAATAGAAATGTGCCTGCTAATTTACCCTATGTGTTATTAAGTCTGAGTGAGTTACTTAATGTGCCACCTGCTGTTCTTGCTGAGCAATTGTGGCACAACAGTTGCATGGCTTTACAAACAAAATGGCATTATCCGATCTACAAAATTTAGCTTATGCTTATTAATAAGCTGATTAACAAATAATAAAATTCTTTAAAAGAGCCTTTAAATTGTTATGACTGAAGAAATACAACGGCAGCAAACCATTACCCAGCAGAGCACTACTGAAAAAATGCAACCTGTTATTAAAAAATCACAGAGCTCTGATGATTTAGATGAGCAATATGAGCGCCGTTTTAAAGGCACACAGACGCTGTATGGCACTTCAGCAGTAGACACATTTGCCGCAGCACATGTTTATGTGATTGGCGTTGGTGGGGTAGGTTCTTGGGCAGCAGAAGCCTTGGCTCGAACGGCAGTGGGTAGTATTACGTTGATTGATTTGGATATATTGGTTGCCTCTAACGTTAATCGGCAGCTGCCTGCTTTAGATAGCACTTTTGGGCAGAGTAAGATTGCGGCGATGGCAACGCGAATTCGTGAAATCAATCCAAAAGTTACACTGCATTTAATTGATGACTTTCTGACTGTTGAAAATGTAGCCACATTATTACCCAGCCGTGAAGAAGCCAAGGCTGCTGCTCAAAATGGCCCAATTGTGATATTAGATTGTGTTGATGATATGAATGCCAAACTTGCTATCGCGCTGCATTGCCGGTTTAACAAGTTAAAACTGGTTTGTGCAGGTGGGGCGGGCGGTAAGATAGATCCAAGCCAGATTAGAGTCGGCGATTTACGCGATAGTTACCAAGACCCACTACTTGCCAAACTACGTAATAAGTTACGCCATGAAAAAGGCATTAATAGTGCCTTAAAAGAAAAGTTTGGTATCAAGTGTGTTTATTCGACAGAACCACCGCGCGTAGATAAAAGTGGTCAGACTGGTGGTTTGCACTGTGGGGGTTATGGCTCGGCGGTAGTCGTTACCTCTGTAGTCGCAATGCTTATGGTGAGTGAAGCATTACAATTATTGCTCAAGCAGGCGGCTGCTAAGCCAAGCGTCTGATATGAATTAAAGGAGTCCATTTTGTCTACATCCAACTTGCTAGAGAATAGTTATCCCATCGCCATAGATGAAGTTGAGCGTATCAATAAGCTCAAAAAATATCAGGTGCTAAATAATAATGAAGAACCTTCTTTTGCGCGATTAACGCAGCTTGCCAAACTGTTTTTTAACATGCCAGTGGTGACCATTACCTTTATGGATGAGGATACCCAATATCTAAAATCTGTCCATGGGCTTGGTGGTGTTTGTACGACGACGCGTAAAGTGGCTATTTGTAATTATACCGTGCTCTCAAATGACGTTTTTGTGGTGCCAGATTTAACGAAAGACAGTCGATTTAATCAGAATCCATTGGTTACCGATTGGCCTAAGATACAGTTTTATGCGGGTGCGCCAATCATTATGCATGAAGACGGTAAAACCTATCGTTTGGGCTCGCTATGTTTGATGGATATGCAGCCTCACCATGATTTTACTGATAAACAAGCTGATTTATTGGCTCAGTTTGCGATGATGGCTGCCGATGCTTTACAGTTACAGGACCAGCAACGTAATGCCAAGCATGCCAATGAGATGAAATCAGAGTTTCTGGCCAATATGAGCCATGAAATACGGACGCCAATGAATGGCATTATCGGTATGGTTGAGATGTTAAGTGAAACTGAGCTTAGCGCTGAACAAAAAGAGTATGTCGATAATATAAAAATCTCAAACGAGCATTTACTAGCGATTATCAATGGTATTTTAGATTTGTCGAAAGTCGAAGCGGGTAAAATGACCATCGATTCTATTCCGATGAACTTATCCAGTTTATGTAATGAGGTGGTCAGCTTATTTGCTATCAAAGCCCGTCAACGTAGTCTGGTTTTAGATTATCATTATACCGAGTCATTGTCGCCTTACGTCAAAGGGGATCCGGTACGGCTCAAACAAGTGATGGTAAATCTGGTTAACAATGCCATTAAATTCACGCGTGAAGGCGGTCGAGTGAGTATTGATGTCAAGCATATGCGAAACAATCCTTGTGAAGATAGTGATGATTGTAGCAATGTCATGCGTCACAGTGCTATGGATCACGATGCTGTAGAAGGTCAAAACAGGGATGTAGAGTATGGGATTTATGACGAGGCCGATGGTGTTAACTTGGTTGCTCATAAAGGTATGACGCTGTGTATTGAGGTCAAAGATACGGGTGTTGGTATTAAGCCGGAATCTCTGGATGCGATATTTGATGCTTATGATCAAGCAAATAAATCTACCCATCGCCTTTATGGCGGTACGGGACTCGGATTGTCTGTTTGTAAATCTTTGGTTGAACTCATGGGTGGCTATATCGAAGTGGATAGTACAGTCGGTGTTGGTACCACTTTTAGAGTCTTATTGCCTTTACCGCCTATTGATGAAGAAGGCTATGAGACATGGCAAGCGTCCAATGACCTTACCATGACAGTGCCTAGCGACGAGCTTATCGGCCATATTCTATTGGTCGAAGATGATAGTGTCAACGCTATGATTGCCAAAAAAGCACTCAATAATAGCGGTCATACTGTTACTCATGTCAGTGATGGGCAACAAGCGATTGAGATTTTTGCTTTGTATCCTGAGCGTTATGATGTCATTTTGATGGATCATCATATGCCAATTATGGATGGCGTACAGGCAACTATTAAACTGCATGAGCTCTATGCGCCTCAAGACTTGCCGCCTATTATTGCATTGACTGCCAATGCGATGGATGGCGAGCGCAAAAAATACCTCGATGTTGGTATGCAGGATTATTGCACCAAGCCATTTAAGCAAGAGCAACTGAATGCGTTGGTACAGTATTGGCTGATGCATAAGCGATCGTCAGAAGCGTAGGTTGCTGTTTGAAATAGCGAATGATAAACCAGTAAAAAAGCTTAACCACTCATAGAGCGGTTAAGCTTTTTTTGTTAAAACTATAATGCATAAAAGCTATTTTAATTTGCTCTAAACTGTTATTAAATAGGCATTACCATTTAAATAGAATCAGAATTTTAGCAATACTATTGGCTGACGCGCGTTTGATAATCACCGGTACGGGTATCAACACGGACTATTTCGCCTTGCTGTACAAATAATGGTACACGAACCACGGCACCGGTTTCTAACGTGGCAGGTTTGCCACCGCCACCCGAGGTGTCGCCGCGTAGACCGGGATCAGTTTCGGTAATTTGTAACTCAACGAAGTTAGGCGGCGTAATTGATAACGGCACACCATTAAACAAAGTAATGGTGCATAAGGCGTTACTGTTGTCTTTTAACCATTTTATCGCATCACTAACCGCTGTTTTGTCTGCTTGTAGCTGCTCAAAACTCTCAGGATGCATAAAGTGCCAAAACTCACCGTCGTTATACAGATAATTCATTTCAGTATCTATAACATCTGCCGCCTCTAAGCTCTCGCCTGATTTGAAAGTCTGCTCGAGCATGCGACCACTGCGTAGATTGCGCATTTTGACGCGGTTAAAGGCTTGTCCCTTACCCGGTTTGACGAACTCATTCTCTAAGATGGAATAAGGATTGCCATCGAGCATGACTTTGAGACCAGCTTTAAATTCATTAGTAGAAAAACTTGCCACGGAAGACTCCTGAGGGTTGATAAATAAGGGTTTATAAATAAGGATTCATGAATAAGTGTTTATCAGTAAAGGTTTTACATATTGTCATTAAAAGTTGGATATTAAACTTGCAGTGCAAAAATTCATTATTTCCCTCAGTGTTTAAAGGATAGGTCATATGCTTTGATAGGCTACGTACTAAGAGCGTATAATATCGACTTTTGGCTTACAAGTATTAGGTTGTCATGATAAACCATTTAATCACACAAAAAAACTGGCAAACGCAATTATCCGAAGCCATCACCTCTATTGATGAGTTGCTTGAACTATTAAAGCTTGAATCACTGCGCGCAGAAGTCTATGTACCTGACCATTTTGAGCTGCGAGTGCCGCGTGCTTTTGTGGCAAAAATGACAGTCGGTGATCGTAACGATCCTTTATTAAGACAAGTACTGCCCAATCAAAAAGAACAAATCATAGTTACGGGCTACGTGGCAGATCCATTGGCTGAAAATGCCCACAATCCAGTTAAAGGCTTACTGCATAAGTATCAATCAAGAGTGTTGTTAACGATTACTGGTGCTTGTGCGATTCATTGTCGTTACTGCTTTCGTCAGCATTTTGACTATAGTGCCAATATGCCAACGGCTCATACAAAGCAAAGCATCATCGATTATATCAGCGCTCATCCTGAAATTAACGAGGTGATTCTGAGTGGTGGTGATCCGTTGAATGTGACCAATAGACGTTTATTTGCTTGGCTAGATACGTTAGAAGCAATTGCGCAATTGACCACCATACGTATACATACCCGTCTACCCTTAGTGATACCAGCAAGGCTGGACGATGCGCTATTAGAACGTTTGTCACAAAGCCGCTGTAAAATCGTCATGGTGATTCACTGTAACCATGCCAATGAGATAGATGCGCTCACCGCAGAGTATTTGCAGCGTGCTCGAGCTGCTGGAGTTACCTTGTTAAACCAAGCGGTACTTTTAAAAGGAATCAATGATAGCGTTGCTGCACAAACGGCGTTAAGTCAGCGCTTGTTTGCGGCGGGAGTACTGCCTTATTATCTACATGTATTAGATAAAGTAGCAGGCGCCGCCCATTTTGATAATGAGGAGCGCGTAGCAATTGAGCTTTATTGGTCATTACTCGCGGAGTTACCGGGCTATTTAGTGCCTAAATTGGTTAGGGAGTTGCCAAATAAACCTTTTAAGGTGCCGATTGATATTTACAATGCTGTGTAAAGTGGGCAATATGGTTTATTGAAAATTTTAGTAAACAAAGAGCGACTAAAGTTGTTTAGCCAATAAAGCCCAATCAACCAAGCATAAATAGGTCAGTAAATGGTCATGCATGGGATTAACATTCGCCTTTAAGCATAAATTCTTATAAGCCTATGGATAACTTGAGCAATTACTAAGGATAGTAATGGTAAATTTATCGACATTCCAAGAATATTTAGCAGCTGATGTATCCTTATTGCAGACGGAAAATGCGTTTGTGAGTAGCAATGAGCCGCACTTGCGTAAATGGGCGGCATTGCTGCCTGCGCAAACAGAAGCGCAGCAAGCAGAACAATTAGAAAAAATACTGACAGAGTTACGTGTGGCTAACATGGATGATCGGCAGCGTCTAACATTAACCAGCATTGTGATTGATGCAGCCAATCAGTTAATCGCAACATTGCGACAACACTATATTTACGAGACAGACGCTTTTAATGACACTCAGCTTGGCTATGTTGCTCGGGTAAAGTCGTTATATTACTTAATGATTATGACCTATGACGGTGTAATACACCGCGAAATCAATTTTTTAAAGGACAAACAGCAGCAATCTTCCCCCAGTCTTTGGCAGCGCTATTTCACCACCGAAAGGTCGTCGCCAATTACCTTGGCTATAGCCACTTACCAAACGCTGCTGATGTATCAAAAGTTGCTATTTGAAGACGCCCTTTGCTATCAAAAACCACTAGCATATGTTTGGTCGAACCTCAATCAGCTGTACCATATGGCTTGTCAGCAACAGGCATCTGATATCAATTTGAGTGCGTACATTGCTACTCACCGCGCTGATACTATTCATCAATTATACTGTCAAATATGCTTGCACAGCTTATTGAATGTACGTGCGATGCGTCGACCTAATATTTTACTGGTTCAGCGTTTGCTGCCGCAGTGGGCTGAGCATATAGTGGCGACCATAGAGCCGCACACAGCAACACGAGTATTCGTTGACCTGGATAGTAAAGAGCCTCCAACTTATTTGACTGCCCATTCTAGTATTAATCCTTACGACGCGTGTCATACGTGCTTGTTTATAGAACTGGCGGCTATGGTGACGTATTTAAAATCACGTGCTCAAGCGTTAATCGATACAGGTAAAGAAGGGGCTGAGTACTGTTTGATGAATAATGTCTCGATGACGATCAGCTATCGTTATATTCAGCCGCAACTAACATTACCTATCAAACATAGTGCAAAAAAAATTGCGCAGGTAGTGACGGGATTTAACGACATCCATTATCGTGTTAGTAACGGAAAAGGCTTAACAAGCCTGATTGAAGCAAAAGCGCTACCAGACCATCAGCAGCCTCGCTATGATACTTTGCCAAACAATACATCTAGCCATAAAGCGTTAGCGGTAGATATTTTTGATAGTGATAATCAATTGTCACACTTTCGTACGCTACGGCTACAGTTAGATTCAGATTCAGATTCAGATGCACAATCCTCCACTAAAAAATCCCAACCTCTAACGGCTGCTAGGGTATCAATAGCAAGCGTCAAAGCCAATACTGAAGCAGCATGCGATACAACACTGATTAATGAAAGCACAACCTCTAAACACAAGACTTGCAAAAACGAGACTTGCAAAAATGATACTCCTACTGGTATTGCACCGCCGCCACTACCAATAATGAGTCTTTTTTTACTATGTCGCTCTGACAATGCTGCCTCTTCTGATTGGTCAATTGGCGTAGTACGCTGGCTCAATCTGGATACTGAAAAACCTGAGCTGGAATGGCAAGTGCTTGGTCATAAGCTAATTCCCTGCGGAGTCCGCCTACAGGATAGAGGAACTCGCAGTCGGCATTTTATACCAGCACTTGTGGTCGGTGACGATGAGCAATTACAAACAGCTTATAGCCTATTATTACCCACCTCTCATTTTCAAACAGGTGATAGAGTGATAATGCGCATCGATAATAAACAAAAGACCTTGCGCTTAGTGCGTCATTTGATGACCACCGATGAGTTTAGCCAATATGAAGTGGTACAAATCTAGTTAGTAGCATTCTAGTTGCTACTAATATGCAGGTATCGTATAGGCGCAACCATATAAATTTAACTTGCAGTCTAAAACATCCTTATTGATTCGCATGATTTAACAATTGCCATTGTAAGTTAAGCAGCAGTCGGTTAAATTATTGTTTATAATAGCTATGTTATACTTCTTTTATTTAGTAGCTGCGCCATGAGCGATAATGACTCATCAAATTATTTTATAAGATTAAAAAAGGCTCTCTATGCGTACTCAGTCCATCTTAAACTTATTGGTTATCGATGATGATCAGCTTTACGCTGAGCGACTCGTACACTTGTTAGGTTCGTACTATGACAGTGTGAATTTAGGTTTTTTGGATGATAAAGATGAATTATTAAAGTCGCTACGGCAGTCTTGGGATGTATTGGTTTTTGGTAAAGCCTACGATATGAATTTTACCGATGTGGTTGGTATCGTTCAAGAACAAGGTGTTGATTTGCCATCGGTTTGTTTGATAAATAAAGATACTGCAGGTAATGCTCATAATCAAGAAGGCTTGCCGTCTATTGTGAATGGTACGATGGTTAAGGCAATCTGTGCAGAACGAGAAATGGCTGTAATCATATCTATTTGCTTGCTGCACGACAATTTGCGTAGTCGCCGCCAGCTTACAACCTTGCGTCACGTGCTGTCTGAGGCAGAGCAACGGGCGAACGTACTCATTAAAAACTCTAAAAGTGCAGTTGCTTATATCGATCAAGGTATTCATATTTTTGCCAATGACCCGTATCTGCAGTTATTTGGTTTTGAGGCGATGAACGACATCATTGGTATACCGATTATTGATTTGATCGCAGGTGGCGACAACGTTAAAGCCTTTAAACAGTTTTTACGTCAATTTGATAAAGGTGGCCGTAAAGACGTTGAGTTTAATTTTGAGAGTCGGCGTACTGACGGTAGTACGTTTGAGGCAAAATTACAGTTAGCCGTCGCGACACTTGATGGTGAGCCAGTTACTCAGATTATTATTCAACAAAATAACAGTAACAGTGCTGAAGTGGCCAAACGTCTGGCCGAAGCTGAGCGTAAAGATAGCTTAACAGGCATTGATAACCGCCGCGGCTTTGAAGAGCAGTTGACATCATTATACCAGCAGGCAAAGCAGGGATCTTTGACGGCTGGTCTTTTATACGTTCAACTCGATAATATCGGTAAAATTAGAAGCAGCTTGGGTCTGCAAGGTATTGATAGCACGGTTAAACAGGTTGCTCAGGCGTTAGATGAGCTGGTAGCAGATGGTCATGTGAGCCGTTTTAGTGATACTGCGTTTACCATATTAGTGGAAAATCAGACAACGGCAGAGCTTGAAAAGCTGGCTGAACAAATTGGTTTGAATATCAGCAAGATGTTTATCGAAGTTGATAAGCGTACCACCAATACTACAGCCAGTATTGCTATCGTTAAAATTGAAAAAAATACCCCTGAGCCGAGAGTATTGCTTGAGCGCGCAATGGATGCTATCAGTCAGATTATGATTGAGACATCCAATCATGGTGGTAAATATCATTTGTACGATGCTAGCGAACATGCCAATAGTGACGATCATGCGCTTGCAGAATCTCTGGTTGATGCGATTACAAATAATCGTTTTGAGTTGTCATTCCAGCCGATATATGACATTAATAATGATCGTAGTGACTTCTTTGAGGTATATCTACAGTTGCCACTGGCAGATGCCGAAAATACTGTATTGACTCCCGACCAATTTATGGCGGTTGCCAAATCCCATGAACTGCTTGAAAAGATCGACCGCTGGGTACTGATTAACGCCTGTAAAAAAATCAATGAGGTACGTAAATCTCATCCTGAAGCGCGTTTACTGGTACAGTTGACCAGTGCTTCCTTAGTCGATAAAAAATTACCCAGTGTCGCCAGCCAGTTAATCAACGCTGTCGGTGGCAAAGCTGGCGCCTTAACGTTACAGTTTAATGAGAAAGATATCGCTGACCATTTAACGGTAGCGAAGTCTCAGTTTTCAGCGCTCACCCAAGTACATTGTCAGCTTGGTATCAACAATTTTGGCTCGTCTGCGAAATCCATTGAGCTTGCCAATTTTGTTCAGCCCGATATGGTGCGCTTAGCTCGTAGTTATGTCGAAGGAATTGATGCAGTAGACAATCTAGAAGCAGTCAAGTCGCTTATCGTCCGCACCAATGAGATTAAGGTTGATGTATTGATGCCTTATATTGAGGATGCTGCGACCATGTCCGTTTCATGGAGTGTGGGCGCGCGCTATCTGCAAGGATATTATCTGGAAGCGCCTAGTAATAACATAAAAGTATCTAACGAGAATTAAGCCTATTTATTTAATTCAATCGTGTTAGCTTTTTAAATGTTAGTAAACGTTTTTTATCTTCTTTTATTCTCATGAGCAATAATTCGTTTATTGTCTACGTACGGCTTTGTATGTCCACCAATCTTTGCATTGCATTATGGTTGATGTGGACTCATACATAACCAACGCCTCCTCAATTAAAGATTACAACAACATGTCTATGGTCAATAAATATCAATTGGGCGGTATATTCGCCGCTGTTTTAATGCTTGCTGCTTGTGAGCGTACACCGCCTGATTATCGTGCGCCTGTTACGCTGCCACTATATACAGAAGGTGATGCTGATAACGGCGCTCTCATATATAAAAACGCTTGTAGTCAATGTCATCAGCTGAATCCAGGTCTGAATAAAAAAGGCCCGCAGTTGATGAATATTTATGGTGCACCAGCTGCCGAGCTAGAAGACTATACCTATAGTGAAGGATTAAAAACATCAGGTTGGGTATGGGATGCTGAAACACTTGATCCTTATATCGCGGACGCTGAAAAAACTATGCCAGATTCAAAGATGCTAGCAGATCCTATGCCTGATGCTAAAGAACGGGCTGATGTGATTGCTTACTTGTCTACCCTTCGTGCCGCAGCGCCGCTAGTTGAAGATGATGCAAAGTAACTTCTAAAAGTAACTTCTAATTATTATCCCTATAAAAAATGAGCCAATAATTTATCATGACCCATGCAGCTATCGACTATCACCATAATCAGCAAAAAATCGCTCAGTTAATGGCACAATTAAATCAAATTGTACTGGATAAACCACAGGTGATTAAGTTGGCGCTTAGTGGTATCTTAGCTGGCGGGCACTTACTCTTACAAGATTTACCGGGTATGGGTAAAACCACCTTAGCGCAAGGATTGGCGCAGCTATTAGGGCTGAGCTTCAGCAGGGTACAATTTACCAATGATATGCTGCCTGCAGATATTTTAGGTATGAGTATCTACGACCAAAGCAAGCTACAGTTTGAGTTTCGCCCCGGTCCTATATTCACTCAGTTGGTACTTGCTGATGAGATTAATCGTTCTAGTCCAAAGACGCAAAGTGCTTTACTCGAAGCAATGGAGGAGCGGCAGGTGACACAAGATGGGCAAACCTACCCATTGCCGCAGCCGTTTTTCGTCATAGCGACCCAAAATCCATTGCAGCAAGCAGGTGTATATCCACTTCCTGAGTCGCAGCTAGATAGATTCTTATTATGTTTGTCGCTTGGTTATCCATCGCCTACGGCAGAGCGCGAACTGCTAAAAGGTCAGGATCGCCGTGAGCTATTAAAAGAATTGGATGCGGTGCTTGATACGGAGGCAGTTTTATTAGCCCAGCAAGGCGTCAAGCACGTTTATGTCGCTGATGTGGTCTTAGACTATCTGCAAAGACTGGTCGCAAAAACACGAGCAAGCCACGAGTATCATGGTCTATCACCGCGTGGTGTACTGTCGCTACAGCGTGCCGCACAGGCTTATGCTTATGTATCGGGGCACATGGAAATGACCCCAGAAGATGTCCAAGCGGTGTTTGCTGCGGTTACGGATCATCGTCTTGGTCAGCGCTTTGTACCCGCGCATGTGACTGGTGGACAAGCAACCCAGACTATCGCACAACGTATCTTGGCTGACGTGGCTGTATACCAATGATATTTTCGATTTTATGGTAAGGATAGGGTAATTATGAGCCTGTTACCACAAGCCTTTACCGCCCCAATCACCTCAGCCGTTAGTCGTTGGTTTGCTTCGCGCGCGCCCAAAAGTGACAGCGCCAAACTCAATTTGCGTAACGTTTATATCTTTTTTAGCCGTGAGGGTATGCTGTTTGCGGTGCTATTAGTCATTACCTTTATCGCTGGTATCAACTACGGCAATAACTTGGTGCTGGGCTTGTGCTTTTATTTAATTAGCGTTTGGCTCATCAGTTTTCATGTGACTTTTGCTCATATTTCAGGACTACAAGTACAGCTGCTGGAAGTGACAATGGTAGAAGCGGGCGCTCCTGTTTGGGTCACTTTGCAGCTACGTAGTGAGAGCCGACAACCAAGGCGGCAACTATTATTTAGCTTTGAGCAGGCTAAGCAAAAAACTGACCGAAAAGCTGACCAAAAAACGGATAAGAAAGCTGATAAAAAAATCAAAGCGAGCGCTGCTGGTCAACATTCAGTGTTAGTGACACGATTACAAGGCGAGCATGTTATCCAGCTTCCTGTTCAAACCTATACTCGCGGTCAGCTTGAATTACCGCGATTAAAGATAAAAACGGTTTATCCTTTAGGTATTATGCGGGCATGGTCTTACGTCTATTTTGCGCGTACTGTTTGGGTTTATCCTAAGCCTGAAGTATTTGACTGGGAAGCGCAGTATTCAACCGCAAGCTTGGAAGATTTGCCAATAGGCGGACAGTATCGTCAAGGTCAAGATGATTTTGAACGGCTAGATACTTATATCGAAGGGGAGTCACTAGCCCGAGTTTCTTGGGGCCATGTGGCGCGAGGTCAGGGGATGTTTACCAAGCATTTTGCAGATCCTGTCGGTCATGAGCAAACCTTAGATTATGCGGATATGCCAGCGGTACATCATGAGCAGAAACTTGCGCAACTGGCGTACGGTGCGATGACACTGGGTCAGCTGGGCGTACCATTTAAAATGCGCTTACCTAATGAGGCGCCGTCTGCTGCAGCGATGGGCGAAGGCGATGGCTTTGCCCAAGCTTGCTTGCTAAGATTGGCGAAAGCACCATGAATGACACTCAACGCCCAATTAAAGCCTTCTCTAAGAAGCTATCTATACAAGCGTCTATGGAAGCATCTACCGCCAGCTTTGAGCGATTGGCATTGGGTCAAAATGTCAGTGCTCATACGGGTATGACTGCCGATAATAAATGGCATCGTAAGCTATTGGCACTGCCAGCCTACTATTGGGTATTAATCGCCCAAGTTATCGTTATTTTACCTCACGCCGCGCATTTGCCATTATGGCTAATAGGTTTTGCGGTTGTCAGTATTATTGCGCAGCTGCCACGTATTAAAGCGAAGTTTAAAAAAGGTCATCATTTAAAACGTGTCTATCAAGGCATGCAAATGCTTGGCTTCTTATTAGGGTTGGTAGGTCTGTGGCTGACTTATAATACGGCGTTTGGACTCGATATGGGCGTGGCATTTTTAGTGCTGTGTCTTAGTAGTAAGCTGTGGGAATTGTATAAACGCCGTGATGCTTATGTGGTACTCAACTTATCACTGTTTGTACTGGCGGCGCTGTTTTTGATGGACCAAGGTATCGTTACCACGCTACAGGTAATAGTAGGGGCAGTCATTGTTTTATTGGCGTTTATTGCGCTAAACGACGATGGCAATACTCACGGTGATGGCCGTCTGCGTACCCTAGGGGTGTTGGGCATCGGCGCGTTGCCATTGTTGGTGGTGCTGTTTTTGTTTTTTCCAAGGCTACCGCCGCTATGGTCAGTACAATTATCCGGTCAGCAAGCGACCACGGGCGTCTCTGACAGCATGTCTCCCGGTGACTTTGCTAATTTGGGACAGTCGACCGAGCTGGCTTTTCGGGTAGAGTTTAAAGACAAACGCCCGCCGCAGCAGCAACTGTATTGGCGTGGCTTAGTATTTAGCGACTTTGATGGGATTACATGGCGTCCTAGCGCTCAGCAACGCCAATGGCAACCTGAACTACAAACACCTGTTTGGATCGAAAATGCGTTTGCGACTGTTCCTGATGAGGTGAAAGTCGCGCCGAATAGTTATCAGATTATCCTAGAGCCTACGCAGCAAAACTGGCTATTTGGGCTTGATTACCCTTTTTCCCAGCAGCAAGATGTCAGTATCACCTCAGACTTTACTTTATTAAAAGACCAGCCTGTTACCCAGCAGCTGCGCTACGATGTTTTGCAATTTGCGCCCATGAGTATCGATAGCGTTTTGAGTGATGAGTCACGGCGTCTGAATCTTGCATTGCCCAAAGACGGCAATCCTCAAGCACGAGCGTTAGCTCAGCAACTTTTTGCCCAATCAGGTTCAGACCCAGTACGTTATATGTCAGCTATCGAGCGCTGGATTAATCAAACAGACTTTCGCTATACGTTATCGCCGCCACGGCTGAACAATAACCGTATTGACGAGTTTTTATTTGAGACTAAAGCAGGGTTTTGTGAGCATTACTCTTCAAGCTTTACCTTTATGCTACGCGCAGCTGGTATTCCTGCGCGAGTAGTGGCGGGTTATCAAGGCGGCGAGCTGAGTCGTAGCGGTAATGTATGGGAAGTACGGCAAATGGATGCGCACGCTTGGACAGAGGTTTGGTTAGAGGGTCAAGGCTGGGTACGGGTCGACCCGACTGCTTTTGTTGCCCCTGAGCGTGTCGAGCAAGGTATGGATACACTGACACAAGCGCAAGGAGCTGCGATGTTTGGCAATGGCGCTAGTGCACAAATTAGCTATCAGCAGTATCAAATGCTGCAAACCTTGCGACGTTTATCTGACCAAGCTAGCTATTATTGGCAAAAAGACGTCGTTGGCTATGACCAAGACAAACAAGCAGACTCGTTACTCAAATGGTTTAATATCCGCTCGATGATGGAGCAAATCATTTGGCTGGCTAGTAGTGCGATTACAGTCATGGCTATTTTGGTTTTTGTCATTTGGCAACGCCGCCGCAAACGCTGGCACCCAGCAGACCTGCCGCTTGTACAGCTGTCAAAACTTATGGGCAAACGCGATAAGCGATTGGCTCGACATGAGAACGAAGGGCAGTTGGCATGGCTTGAGCGTTTGGCGATCGCTATTGACAGTCGCGATAATGAGGCGATTACTCAGTCCACTACAGTTAGTCAATTAACAGACAGTAGTGATCCAAAGATTGTTCAAGCAACCATCATGCAAATTAAACACGACTATCGTCAGCTACGCTATGGACGCTTAAGCACACTTGATATCAGTGCTAGTGAGTACCAAAAAGTGCTAAAGCAGCTCAAAATAAATATACGTGATTTATTTTAAATCTACTGAAGAGTTGCTAGGTATATTTGATAGATACATTGAGCCAATAAATATAGTAAGCTAATAAATACATCAATTAGGAAGTTTCATGCGTACTAGAAAAGATCGAATTCGTCATGCTTTAGGGTTTGAAGTCATCGGTCTACTGATTTTTGCACCGCTGGCAAGTCTGGTATTTGGCTTTGAGCTGCAATTGATGGGAGTCATGGCATTAATTGGCTCTATCGTCGCCACCATTTGGAATTACTTTTATAACGTTTTATTTGATCGTGCCATGTTCAAATTACGCGGTACAGTGCAAAAGACCGTTTCAATACGAGTGTTGCATGCGGTGCTGTTTGAAGGCGGATTGTTATTGCTATTTCTACCAGCCATTGCTTGGTATTTAAATATTAGCCTTTGGGATGCGTTTAAGATGGACATTGCTATGGCGACCTTTTACCTGATATATGCTTTTATCTATAACTGGATTTATGACAAAGTATTTCCTATTCCTAAAAGTAGTTAAAATTTTGCTGCAAGCATGTGAGTTTTATTTAATAGTAAATTCTCATTCAGCATTGCTTATTTACTAAGGCTTATCTACCAATGCCCATTTACCAATACTAAATGGATTGGCTAATAGCAAATATACTAGAGTAAAAAAAACGGTTTGAAGTGTTTGATAGAACGGATAAAAGGAGCTGCTATATGGCGATATATGTAGATTTTATGCAGATAGAATTTAAAGGCTATAAGTGGTGCCATATGCTAGCGGATACTTTGCAAGAGTTACATGAGTTTGCGGCATTTATTGAAATTGATAAGCGTTTATTCCATCGTAATGCCAGCTATCCACATTATGATGTCACGGTACAAATGCGAGAAACAGCAATTAAATATGGCGCCATCCCTGCTAACCGGCAGAAAATCATCGAATGTGCAAAGAAGCTTAAAGTAGAATTACATGACCAAATAGCACTGTCTAAGTTTGCTGAATAAGGGTTTTTTGATCCTACATTGACGCCTTAAAAAAGTTTTAAGCCAAGTACTCTGCTAGGTAATCTACTAATAGCCGAATTTTTGGTGATAAATGGCGGTTGTGCGGATATATTGCCCAAATAGCTTCTTCAGGCTCTCTATAATTGTCCAGTAAGCTGACCAATTCACCTGACTGCAAGTATTTTTTTACATAATAGTCAGGCAATTGGACGATACCCAAACCTTTTAAGGCGGCATCGACTAAGCTATAACCGCTGTTATATTTCACTGTACCCATTACTCGAATATTTTGTTCTTTATCTCCGTTTTTAAAATACCAATAGTCGCGAGTGCCAAGCAAACAGTTATGTTGATTAAGCTCGTTTAAGGTTTGTGGGACACCGTATTTATCGAGATAAGCGGGCGCTGCACAGACAAAGTTGGTGCGATGACTGAGCTTTTTTGCCATCATCGTTGAGTCGTTTAATTTACCAATACGAATCGCTAAATCATAACTGCCTTCGATCAAATCCATTTTTTGATTACTCAAAAAAGCTGTCACTTCAATATCACTATACTGCAGCATAAAATCATTGATCAGCGGCAATAATTGTTGCTCACCATAAGTGACAGGCGCGGTTAGCTTAACTCTGCCTTGCGCGTCGTACGATATAGTAATTTAATATTCAACCGCTTCTCTAATGCACTTATCTGCCGACTGACCTGCGCCGTCGAGATACCCAATTCTTTTGCAGCGCGCGTAAAGCTTTCGTATTCTGCCACGTAAACGAACTCGCTAATGCCATCCCAGCGCATGATTATTACCAGTGTGTAAAAGATATTTGCAAATATAGCATATTGTTATCGCTATAGAAAAAACTATAATAGTAAATATCAATGCAAATAGACGGTAGTACGACATCAATCAAGCTTGCCTACATTCGATAAGCAAGATAAGCTGAATGAATCTAGATTTTGTGTTGACTATAACAGGCTGTATATAAAAACTAGTACATGACAACTAATTAAAAAGAGAGACAACGATGTCAGATAAATTTATTAAATCTAAAGCCGCTATTGCTTGGGGCCCAAACCAGCCACTATCTATCGAAGAAGTGGATGTCATGCTGCCACGTAAAGGCGAAGTATTGGTAAAGATTATTGCCAGTGGTGTCTGTCATACCGACGCATTTACACTATCTGGTGAAGATCCAGAAGGGGTGTTCCCAGCGATCTTAGGTCATGAAGGCGGCGGTATCGTTGAGCAAATCGGCGAAGGTGTTACCAGTGTCCAAGTTGGCGATCACGTTATTCCGTTGTATACGGCAGAATGTGGCGTCTGTAAAATGTGTACCTCAGGCAAAACTAATCTATGCTCAGCGGTACGCGAGACCCAAGGTAAAGGTCTAATGCCAGATGGCACCACCCGTTTTTATAAAGATGGTGAGCCAATTTATCATTATATGGGCTGCTCAACCTTCTCTGAATATACGGTTTTACCTGAGATTTCTTTAGCGAAAGTGAATAAAGCAGCACCGCTAGAAGAAGTTTGCTTATTGGGTTGTGGCGTGACCACTGGTATGGGCGCGGTCATGAATACGGCAAAAGTCGAAGAGGGCGCTACCGTCGCTATCTTTGGTCTAGGCGGCATTGGACTATCAGCAGTCATCGGTGCAGCGATGGCAAAAGCCAGTCGTATCATTGCTATTGATATCAATGAAAGTAAGTTTGAGCTGGCCAAAAAGCTTGGCGCAACCGATTGCATCAATCCAAAAGATTATGATAAGCCAATCCAAGACGTCATCGTTGAGATGACCGATGGCGGTGTAGATTATTCGTTTGAATGTATCGGTAACGTCGATATCATGCGCTCAGCGCTTGAGTGCTGTCATAAAGGTTGGGGCGAGTCGGTTATTATTGGTGTCGCTGGTGCGGGCAAAGAAATCTCAACCCGTCCATTCCAGCTAGTAACTGGTCGTGTCTGGCGCGGTTCAGCATTTGGCGGCGTCAAAGGTCGTTCAGAATTGCCAGGTTATGTAGAGCGTTATTTAGCTGGTGAGATTCCACTACAAGACTTTATTACTCATACCATGCCGCTAGAAGACATAAACGAAGCCTTTGACTTGATGCATAAAGGCGAGAGTATCCGTACGGTTATTCATTTTGATGTATAAGCACGCATGATTGAGTTTTTACTGTTTAAATAAAAAATGCTGCATCTAATAATAGGTGCAGCATTTTTTTGCTAAATATGTTTTAACGGTTGGTTTTGAATCATGTGTTCTCGTTTGGAGAATAATTAACCTTCAATGAGCTGTCAGTCTTTTTTAAAGCTATGCATATCTTCTAAGATAGCCGTAAACCTATCGTATAACCAAGGTTCATTATCATCAATCATTTGATTGTATAAATGCGGGCCTATCTTTTCAATAATGAAATCCAATAAAAACTTAGCGGGTAGATTACCGATATCGACATCGAATTCATCGCTCATATAAGTTCTCAATTCGTCTAAAACAAGAACTTCCGCCTCATCTGACAATGTCATCAGTTTCTCTTTATTCATATAAATAGTCCTACTAAAAATATTGATTTAATCTTGCATATTAGTTAATTGCTCTAAAATATTGACATAATTGTCGACGCCTTGCGCGCCGCTAACCAAGTGCTGCTCATTAAAAATGATTGCAGGGACGCTTTGAATACCTTGCCGTTGCCAATGCTGCTCTACCTCACGTACGTCATTAGCAAAGCGTTGGTCTTCTGAAACTGCCAGTGCTTCCTCGCGACTCAAGCCAGTCTCGGCGGCGATATCCGCAAGTACCTCGATATCAGAGAGGTTTCTATTATCGGTAAAGTGCGCGGTAAATAGCGCCTGCTCTAACTCATGCATCCGTCCTTGCTGCTCAGCCCAATGCAAAAGCTGATGCAGATTAAAGGTATTATGCATACGCAGCTCATCAGTAAAATTAAACTTAAAGCCGACATCAGAACCTACCTTTGTTATTTGGGCGCGACTGGCGTCGGACTCTGCTTTACTTGAGCCATATTTTTCTGTGATATGTTCACGCATGTTTTGCCCCTCGCTTGGCATGTTAGGGTTTAGCTCAAACGGATGCCAGTGTATCTCATGGGCAGTATTGGTCTGCTCTAGTGCGGCTGCCAGTTGGCGATAGCCGACGACACACCAAGGGCAGACGACGTCTGATACGATATCGATGCGTAGTGGTTTTTTTAACTGATTCATATTTTTCTACCTCATTTATTATTTATAGTTTATCTATTTAAATTTTGTCTGTTTAAATTTTGACGTCTCTTGTCTTAGACTTTATCAATCCATACTTATGCAATAAGACTCAAGTCAAAAAAGGCTAAGTCAAAAAATGCTAAGTCAATCAATACTAAGAGAAAGGTAGAGCGATTACAATGTGCTCTAAGTTACCAATAAAAATTTTCAACTCTAATCATCAATAAGGCTAAAACTAAAGTGTTACAAACTTGCGTCTGATTAAAAAAATACAATGCAATAACTACAAAGTAAAAACAAAGCGATGTTTTTGATAAGCCATAATAAATCAATTCGCGCTATTTTTAAGCGCGTTTATCTTATCCTTTTTATGTTTGTCTGCCAGCGAGAAGCCAGCATGTCTACTTTGACGTTAACGATTAATAAGCAAGATTATCAATTCGATGATCTTGACCCACGCACGACATTGCTCGACCTATGTCGTCAGCATCTGCAAATTACGGGACCAAAAAAAGGCTGTGATCACGGTCAATGTGGTGCCTGCACCATGCTCATTAATGGGCGACGGGTTAATGCTTGTCTGACACTGGCGGTCATGCATGACGGTGATGAGATTACGACAATCGAAGGGATTGGCTTACCGGAATCGCTGTCAGAATTACAACAAGCTTTTAAAGATCACGATGCGTTTCAGTGCGGCTACTGTACGCCTGGGCAGATATGTTCAGCGACCGCATTGATAGAGGAGGTGAAACAAAATTGGCCAAGCTATGTGACCACCGACTTGCAAAACCCTGATGGGCTACTCGCACAAGAAATCTCTGAGCGTATGAGTGGTAATATTTGTCGTTGCTCTGCTTACCCCAATATTATTAACGCTATCTCGCAAGTTTTAGAGAATGAAATGAAAGGTAAAATAACAGCTAACGCTTCTAAAAATACAGCAACAAAAAGCTCAGAGGTAACCGGTATTTGGTCGCCGCCGCCCAGTGAAGCCCAGCTAGGTAAGCCATCACAGAATAATCAAAGTACAGCAACGGTAGCTGGAGGTCATTTATGAAACGCTTTGAATATAGCCGTGCTGACACCGCAGAGCAAGCCGCCAATGCTGCTAGCGCAAAAGACGCCTCGTTTATCGCAGGCGGCACCAATTTATTAGATTTAATGAAGCTAGAGATAGAAACGCCTATCAAGTTGATCGATGTGACTCGCTTAGCTTTAGAGCAGGTAGAAACCACGGCTGATGGCGGTCTACGTATTGGTACACTGGTGACCAATAGCGACTTGGCAGCACATCCTGAAGTCATTGCCAATTATCCAGTGTTATCACGGGCGATTCTCGCTGGAGCGACTGGACAGTTGCGTAATAAAGCCACGACAGGTGGTAATTTTTTACAGCGTACGCGTTGTTATTATTTTTATCAGACTGATAGCCCGTGTAACAAGCGTGACCCTGGCACTGGCTGTCCGGCTATCAATGGCGAAAATCGTACGTTGGCTATTTTAGGGACGAGTGATGCTTGTATTGCCCAGCACCCCTCCGATATGGCTGTCGCCATGCGTTTGCTCGATGCCACGATTGAGACCGTTAAGGCGGATGGCAGTACACGCAACATTGCGATCAAAGATTTTTATTGCCTACCGAAAGACACCCCGCATATCGAAAACGTCTTAGAGTCTGGTGAGCTTATTACTCATGTTTTGTTGCCTGCACCTCTTAAAGGCATACACACTTATGACAAAGTTCGTGATCGCGCCTCTTATGCCTTTGCTTTGGTATCGTGCGCCGCGGTGATAGACGTTGATGATAAAGGCAATCTAGTGACCGTACGTTTGGCATTTGGTGGTATTGGTACCCAGCCGTGGCGCAATGAAGCAGTTGAAGCGCTGTTAACGGATACCAAGGGTGATGACGACAGTATTGGGCAGGCGGCAGATTTATTACTCAAAGAAGCCAAAGGTCAAGGTCAAAACGACTTCAAAATACCACTAACGCGTCGTTTATTAAAACAAGTTATTCAGCGCGCATTAGCGGGCGAGGGAGCATAATCATGTCATTATTAGACTCAATACTTCCATCAGAACCCACCAAAAAAATGATGATGAATGAGCCTGTCGAAACCTTATTTAGCAAAATAGCGAGCAATTTGGTAGGCAAACCAATTAACCGTGTCGACGGCTCATTGAAGGTAAGTGGTCAAGCGCCTTATTCGGCAGAAATTTATCGAGAAAATCAAGTTTATGGTGTATTGGTCAGTGCCAAGATTGCCAAAGGTCAGATTGAGAATATCGATAGTAGCGCATTAGACGATATTCCGGGCATCATTAAGGTTGTGACTGACCGGCAACATTTTTTACGCAACTCACAGCAAGGCGGCGAAACCAAAGCTCCAACACAGGGCGTTAGTGAGATTTTTTATCATGGTCAGCCGATTGCCGTGGTGATAGCGGAAACTTTTGAAGCAGCGACCGAAGGTGCAAACGCGCTTAAAGTCAGTTATAAAGATGAGACTGAACAAGCAGCTTTGAATTTTACCAAAGAGCTTGCTAATGCCCATGATGTTGATGAGAAAAAAGGCTCAGATAAAAATGCGATAAATGGTGACCCAGAGCAAGGTCTTGCTGATTCCGCCGTGACTCTTGATCGCTTTTATCATACGCCAAGCCAGAGTAATTCTCCTATGGAGCCGCATGCGACTTTGGCGTATTGGGAAGACGATAAGCTCATCATGTATACATCAAACCAAATGATTGCTTCTTGCAAGCAGCAAGTCATGGATGCGTTGGACTTAAAGAAAGATCAAGTGCAATTGATCTCACATTATGTCGGTGGCGGCTTTGGTAGTAAGCTGGGCATTGCTCCTGAATCAATAGCAGCGGCCATTTCTGCCAAAGAGTTAGGTCGCCCTGTATTGATCTGTATGACTCGTCCGCAAGTCATGGAGGCAACAGTAAGACGCTCAAATACCCGTCAGCGTATTGCGATTGGCTGTGATAAAGACGGCATTATCAATACCCTGATTCACGATACCGTGACGAGCAATTTACCGGGCGAGGCATTTTTTGAACCGACGGCTTTGTCTACTAAATATTTATATCGCGGTGAAAACCGTCGCGTAAATTATAAAAAAGTAGATATGAATCAAGTACTATCAGGCTCAATGCGTGCCCCCGGTGAAGCAGTAGGCATGATTGCCGTTGAATGTGCGATGGATGAGTTGGCCTCTCAGTTGAATATCGACCCCATTGAGCTGCGCCGCCGCAATGAACCTGAGCAAGACCCGAGCCAAGATATTCCATTTTCGACGCGCCAGCTTATTGCTTGTATGGAACAAGGGGCTGAGCAGTTTGGTTGGGATAAGCGCAATGCCAAACCTGCTAGTCAATTGGAAGGCGATTGGTGGATTGGCACGGGTATGGCGGCATCCGCTCGTGGTAACCAATTAAAACCTTCAGAAGCACGGGCAACCCTGCAAGTAGATGACTCAAAAGAGCTTGGCATCAAAGCTATTATCGAAACGGATATGACTGATATCGGTACCGGCTCTTATACGGTATTTTCTCAGGTGGCGGCTGATTTACTGGGCTTACCGATAGATCATATCGAGATGAAATTGGGCGATAGTGATTTTCCACCTGCAGTTGGTTCAGGTGGTAGCATGGGCGCCGCAAGTGCTGGTAGTGGGGTTTATCTCGCCTGTGAGCAACTGCGTGAAATGCTGGCAGACAAAGTTGGTCTTTATCCTGATACGATCCAGCTTGATAACGGTCAAGTCAAGCAAGCAGGCGAGCACAATCCTAGCGTGACAGAAGCTGCTATTGAAACCGTCAAAGATAAATTAGAAGGTTTAAAAAATACAGTGACCGAAAAAACAGATTTATCCTTGCCAAAAGCTGGCGAGGGAAAATACGATTTTAGTCACTTTCAGTCTTATGCCTTGGCCGATATCATTGCTACATATGATGAACAAAAAATTAGCGCCAAAGGACAAATCAAACCGGGTAAAAATGCTACAAGCCATCGCCAAGCGTCTTTTGGGGCTAACTTCGCTGAAGTGGCAGTGCATAGAGTCACCGGTGAGATTCGAGTCAAACGAATGACGGGCGCATTTGCGGCAGGGCGTATTCTTAATCATAAAACGGCCACCTCACAGTGCTACGGCGGTATGGTGTTTGGGATTGGTTCAGCGTTGATGGAGGAAGTCATCCATGATAAGCGTGACGGTCGCTTATGTAATCATGACCTTGCTGAGTATCATATTCCGGTCAATGCCGATATACCCCAGTTAAAGGTGATACTAGTCGAAGAAGACGACCCTTATACCAACCCAATGCATATCAAAGGGATTGGCGAGACCGCTATATCAGGTGCTGCCGCTGCTATTGCCAATGCTATCTATAATGCAGTAGGCGTCCGAGTTTATGACTTCCCCATTACACTTGATAAGCTGTTATATGAGCTGCCAGAGTAGAATTTTTGGCTAAATGTATTGATAAAAGAAACCCGCTGACCGTAATAATGGTGATGATAGCTAGCGGGTTTTTATAAACGGGTCATAATGGCTATAAAAATATATGGCATATAAGAGGGTTTATGAATCAGGTCGCTGATATTCTTAAGCTGGCAGGCGAGACGCAGCAGCAAAATATTGATGCGGTGCTGGCAACGGTAGTACGTACTGAGGGATCGGCATATCGGCGTGCGGGAGCTATGATGCTTATCTGTGCAGATGGACGCTCCGTTGGTATGATTAGCGGTGGCTGCCTTGAACCACATATCATTAAACGCGCCTTTTGGTTGACGCGCAACGGTGCTAATGTGCAGGTTTACCAGACGGGTGATGAACAGTCGGATGAAGACTATAAAATTGAAGAGCATGAACTTAAAGAGCATGAATTTGAAGGCAAGGCATTTGAAGATCAGGAACTTAGTGGTAATAGCTATTTAGACAATGAGCTGAATTTTGGTTTGGGCTGTAACGGACGCGTACATGTGTTGTTTGAGCGCTTATCAACCGCGTTGCCCATGTTAGATATTATTAGTCACGTTCGTCGTACCCAACAACCTGCAACGATAGCGACTTTAATTCGCTTTGATAGCAAGGATAAGCAACATTTACAAATTGGTATGCGAGTTGATGTAGATGCTTATATTGATAGTGGAAAAATAACGATTATTGATGGTAATAGTACTTCTAATCCAGCTGTATCTGAGGCGTCAAACACAGTTATTTCTCCGATTGAAAATACAGTTGAAGCCGCTATTGAAATATTATCAAAGTATGAGGTTTCTGATAAAAGTGCCGAATATATTGTCTTAAAAAATGGTGATTTATCAACAGAATGGCTGCTGCAACGCTTGCAACCGCAAATACGTTTGCTCATTTGCGGTGCCGGTAACGATGTGACGCCGCTTGTGACCATGGCAAAGCTGCAAGATTGGCATGTAACCGTCATTGACAGTCGCGCGCAATATGCCACGCGATTGCGCTTTCCTCAAGCGGATATCGTCATGCCGTTATTATTAGATGATCACGAAAAACTGCTCAAACTGAGTGACAATGCAGCAGTCGCTTTGATGTCACATAGCCTCACTCAAGATCGTGCTCGACTTGTGGTGTTGTTAGAGCATTCGAGCTATTATAAATACCTTGGTCAATTAGGTCCACGCTATCGTACCGAGCGCTTAATTAATGAGATTCGTGCGGTTAAAAAAAATCCTCATGTCTTAATTAATGGTATTCATAAACTACATTATCCGATTGGTTATAAGTTAGGGGGAGACGGACCTGAAGCGTTGGCACTTAGTATCATGGCAGAAATAAATGCAGTCATGCACAGCCAAACGCCACCAGCAGAGCTTTCCGATACTAAAGTTTCAGACAGTGAATATTTAGAGAATAAGCTCTTAGATACCAAGTTCTTAGATACTAATCTCTTAGGAGGTAAGCTTTTAGATACCAAGCTTTCAGAGACAGTAGCTATGAGTGGTGCTGAGACGTTGAGCTGCGTATGAACATCGATGAATCGACGCTAGTAGACGCTAACATACAGCAGAAAAGCCATGCCCAGCAGCAAGATCATGCGATTATTATCTTGGCAAGTGGGTTAAGTAGCCGTCTTGGAAAAGCCAAGCAGCTACTTTGCAAAGATGGTGAACCCTTAATCAGTCATATGCTTAAATTGGCGTTGAGTACCTATCCGCAAGAAAGCATCCTTGTCATTCCTAAAGAAAAGCCGCTTATTGCTAATGCTATTGAACCGTTAGCCACTCAGCACCCAATGATTCATACAGTCATCAATCCAACAGCTGAAACGGGTATGGCACAGAGCTTGCGATTAGGTATCGATGCGTTAACTGACGTTAATAATCGTCTTTTAAACCGAGTATTAATCATAGGAATTGACCAAGTACTCTTAGATAAACAGCATTTAATCGCATTACTAGCAGGTAAGCAGGCTGTGGTGGCAAGTAGCTATAGTGGTGATAATGACTGGCAGCGCTCTGATAAGTTGCCAAGAGATAAGTTGCTAAGAGATAAAATGGCACTAGATAAAACACCACTTGCTGAATCGTCTAAAAAAAATATTATCGGTATGCCTTTGGTGATTAATTATGAGCTACTTAAACAATGGCAGTCAGAATTAGTTGGTGATAAGGGGCTGCGTCATCTTATTCGAGGATTGTCACCCAATCAAATACAGGTAATTATCAATCATCAACTCAATTATGATATTGATACGCCTGAGCAGCTTGCTTATGCGCAACAACAGGGCTGGCTTGATAAATCCTATTAATGGGCAGTTTAATGAGTGTTATAGAGTACTAAATGACAGGCTATATAGAAACAGAGCGTCTTTATCTTAGACAATGGCAAGCAAGCGATTTTGCGATATTTGCTGAGATGAACGCTGATCCAGAAGTGATGAAGTATTTTCCCAAGTTATTATCAGCTACCATGAGTGATGTCATTGCGAATAAATGCCAGCAGCTGATTAAAGATAACGGTTGGGGATTTTGGGCAGTCAGTTTAAAAGACTGTTCAGAACAGATTCATGCCTTTATCGGTTTTGTCGGCTTGAATCAGACGCATGCTGATCTGCATTTTGCACCTTGTGTCGAGATTGCTTGGCGACTGCGCAAAGATTTTTGGGGACAAGGTTATGCTACTGAAGCTGCCCGTGCGTCTTTGGATTTTGCCTTTAGTGAGCTGGCACTTGATAAGATAGTTGCATTTACTGCTGTCATCAATCAGCGCTCGCAACTTATTATGGAACGTATCGGCATGACGGATACGCAGGATAATTTTTACCATCCTGCGCTTAATGCCAACCATCCACTGGCTGAGCACGTGCTCTACAAAATTACGCGTCAGCAGTGGAGTAGTAGGGATTGATTTTTTTAAAACCAAATAAACAGTTAGCAGGCTTATCAGTACAATACAATGCTTAAGCTCTTATCGTAACAGGACTACTTGAATATACTACTACCATGATACGAGATGTAAAATACTCTACGATATAATTTTCTTTCTATTAAATGTAAATTAAGGTCGTTTTATGAGTCGTACATTGTGGCTGGTGGTGGGCATTATCAGTATTCTTGGCGGTATCTTTGCGTTTTTTAATCCTCTTAGCGCTACCTTCGCGGCTGAACAGTTAGCAGGGTTTACCTTCCTTCTCGTGGGTATTTTACAGTTTATCGCACTCTTTCGTGCGCATAGTACTACTGGTAAAGTGCTCGCTGCCATAGGTGGTGTGCTGGGTGTATTGCTTGGCATTGAACTACTACAAAATCCTTTGCAAGGCATATTAACGTTGACGATGGTGGTTGCTATTTTGTTTATGGCAACGGGTATTGTCAGAGTCGTTGTCGCTTTTGGGCTACGCAAGACAGTGGCTTTTATACCCTTATTAATTTCAGGACTTATTTCAATTGCTTTAGCTGTTATGATATTTAGTGGCTATCCGCAGTCAGCAACTTATATGCTTGGTGTACTATTGGCAGTCGAGCTAATCTCTAACGGTATATCACTCATCATGTATTCACGTGTACAACCGCTTTTGGTTCGTAATATATAGATATTAGTAATAAAAAATATTAAAAGACTCCGTAAAATGGAGTCTTTTTTTTGCTTATACATTATTAATAAAAGCTTAAACTTCATCAATATATAGTCAGTCCTAAATAAAAAAGTACAACTATTATCAGACGCTACTGGTGTAAATTTTACTTGCTTACTGTGCCTGCGCAGACAGAGGCTGCGCAAAATTTATCCCAGTAGCGCTGTATTTATTTAATAGTGGATCGACTATATATTTTAATTCCATAAAAAATGCGCCTATTATTTATAATAAGGCGCACTTAATCGCTTGGATTCTTTCGCTTTATTTAATTTAGCTTTATTCAATTCAAATAACTTCGTTCGGAAATATTAATTTAGGAATATTAATTCACAAACCTAAGCCCAGAAGTTTTCAATGCCCAGACCAGCTCAACAAAAGCACGATTATTGGTCAAAGGTTCGCCATCAATGATAAGTACGTAGCCTGAACCATCAATCCATAAAAACACAAAGCTGGTTTCAGGAATCAGTAAATCAACTTGTTGAAAGAATGAAATCGCCTGACTTTCTACGGCCCAACCGCGTTGTTTTTGGCGTAGCATAAAGCCCGAAAAATCAGCAGCAGCCACACTGAGCATATCAGCTTCTTCTTGGGTATAGCCAATCCGCGCCAGACAAAACCCTTCATCAGAGCCAATCGCTGCGCGGCGTTTACCAGACAAGCTCGATACGACATAAGGTAAAAACTGATCTAATGGTAAATTGGGAGCGGGTAAGAATAGCGACAGCTTCTCGATCCAGCCGTGTTCTAAAAAGCTATCTAACCACTCATCAGAGTAACGCTCAAGCCAATCAGCCGCTAGCAAGGTCTCGCTATAGGATAATAAGTCTTGTAACGATAGCTGTTCAGCAGTCGGCTCACTTTGTGAAAATGCCTCAAAAATACCGGCTGGAGTCAAGGTCAGATACGTTTTATCAGCGTTTAAATAAGATGACATAATAGCTACCATTTAAATGAAGTTTTATGATTGGTTTTAACAAAAGCGCAAATCTAGGCTTTGATGGTTTGATCAAGTTTTTGTTGACAGTTATTCCAGCGATCACTGAATTGCCAATCACTTTTACCTAAGCGAAACCAAACTAAGGAAAATGCCAGACGGTCGTTACGAGCAATACAATGAGCAAAGAACTCATTTTCGATTTGTTCTATCGTGTCTAGGTCTTGGTTGTCACGTGCTAGCATCAGTTCGCTAGTGATGTCTTTAGCGATTTCTTTGGCATCATCACTACTGATACGTAAGCGCTGTGTCTGTTCGTTCAGTGAAGGCGATACCAGTACGCTCCAGCGAGTCGCCAGCATACTGTTCTTTTGAATATAACTTTTTTTGTCGATACAATCGCGGAAGCCTTGTTCGATATGGGGCAATAGACGGCCTTGCAAGCGCGTAAACATGTTGGTGACATCGTAAGGGATATCATACCAACAACCATAAAAGAAATCGGCGATGGCACCTTGCAGTGGCTCTTTTTCGTTTAATAACAGTGCTGCGTTGATACGTTGTTCGTGAAAATGGCGATTGTTTGGTGCCAAAAATATCTTACGCGAGTAAAGACGATATACTCGACGTGCGGCCATTTCACTTTCTTTGATAAGGTCTAAATCAGACATAATAGTGTCCTGTCAGTCATAGCCAATATGGTAGCGCAAGAGGCTATGACCTAAGTCAGATGCCAGTGAACCTGCTAGTCCATTAAAGTTTCCATCAAGTCGATCATAAACTCAGCGTCTTCTTCGTCCATCGCTTCAAAACCTTGAGGCATACCAAGTTCAGCCAGTGCTTCTTTGCCATCATCATCGTTATGCAAATTCAGAATGGCATTCATCAGAATGTCTGTATCAGGGAAGCCCTCTTTAATCAGCAATACGTGGCTAATATCCGCCAAATCACTTTCGATTAATACGCTTAATTGAGCTTTGGTCAAGCGTGAAAAGCTGTGAAAAATCTCCGCCAAAAAAAATGCTGCTTGGGCATCGCCTTTGATCACTTGGCGCGCTGCTGCTTGATAGGTTTCGGTCACTGACCAGCTCAAGTCAGTTTCTTCTAAATCTACCGCCTCAAGCAAACGTAAACCAATCAGCTTAACATCACGGTTATCTGCCATAGCAATGGTTGCGCCATGAGCCAAATCTTCTAGAGCATTGATATCGCTATTTGATGAAGCGGCAATAACCATTTCATCAGATTTACCAATAGGACGCGCAACCGCACGATAGCCTTGCTCACGGATGAGCGTTGCTGCATCAAAAGGGTTGGCATAAATGACTTGCATGTCGCCTGCCTTGATAAGCGCTTCTTGCTCACCATGCGAGGCAGGCATATTCAGGTGCATATTAAGATTGGCACGTTTTTGGATCAAGATATTAAACATATGCCAGCCTGCAAAACGCTCAGGCGAAAAATCAGGGGCGATTAACATATTATGTGTCGTCATGACTTAACCTTCCTCGTCTTGTTTCATTTGGGCATACTGGGCGATAGCCGCATCAATTTTGCTGCGCGATGGCTTACGGCGTACAGACGTATAGCCAACGGTTTCGCCGCGACGAACGTTGGGTACGACAGTTGCGTAAACCCAATAATGGCTGCCATCTTTGCATAAGTTTTTAACGTAGCCATGCCATTTTTGACCCGCTTCAGCCGTTGACCATAAATCTTTATAGGCAGCTTTTGGCATATCAGGATGACGTAGAATAGATTGTGGCTGACCAATAAGTTCATCAACGCTATAACCACTAATCTCTACAAAGGCGTCGTTAACATGAGTCAAAACGCCTTCCAAATCAGTACGCGATACAATTAGCTTGCCATCAGGGTAAGGACGTTCAATACCAGTATCATAGATAGTCCGCGACGTACCATCATAATAACTAAGAGTGAGCTGTTCAGCGGGTACATCAGGCTTAATTGCATCAGGGAGTGGAGAACCCATCGTAATCTCCTTTATTTATTGTTGTATGCATAATTATTGATAAGAGGATCTATTGTAAGCTTATTTTTTACAGGCTTATTTTCTAAACCATTCATTCAATCTAAACAGTGTGCAATACCTTAAATAATTTTTATAAGACAGTGCGTCCGTTTTCATTTAAAGTATTATACACAGAAGGTGTTTATATTGTAGGCATGGCATAAAACCATAGCGTTAGCACTTTAAAATCAACGATTAGATAAGTTTTGCGAGTGCTTCAGACGCACGTTTAATATCTAAGAATATCAAACCAAGTTTGGCGTTCGGTTTTGCCATAATAGTCAGTACCGCTTCATCACCTGATGAAGTCATAATCACGTAGCCTTTTTCACCTTGGATCATGATGCGGTCAATGCTACCACGAGCCAATTCTCGACCTGCACGGTCACCTAGTGATAATAAAGCGGCTGACATAGCGCCAACGCGGTCTTCATCGACGCCTGCTGGTAACGCAGATGCAATCATAAGACCATCGTTAGAAATAAGGGCAGATGCTTCAACATCGGCTGATGAGCTGTTTAGGTCTTCCAAGATTTGCTGGAATGAATCAGTACGCATATCGAATTCTCTATGACGGGTTATTAAATGAATAAAATAACGGTTAGTAATGTTTTAAATAGTCTTTAACTAAAGGGCAATATTATAAACCCTTACAATTAATATTGATATGGCAGGAAGCGAATGCAGGGCTAAATATTAAATATTTTTAACCTTTTATCTTAATTTCATTACCTTTCATCGTTAACTTATTTATAAGAGTAAATAAAAGTTGATTTTCATTATTTTCTCATTACTTTAGATTTTTATTTGATGCTTATATCATGAAAATAAGTTTGTATAATCAATGAGATAAAAGTAAGCTTTTAATCATAAAATAGTGCAAAAATACTTAAGTGATAGATATGAGCTTTTTGAATATGGCGTTTTCAATCTAAGGTCTGCTATAGATTATAATGATAAAAAAGTAGCTCATAAATTTTGATGATGGCGATATTTACTAGACTTATACCCCAAAAAAATGATATATAGATATGAGATAAAAATTATTTGTGCGTCTGAGTTTAAGATTTAGAGGCACAAACAGTTGGCTTCTAATCCCACCAGTTTCTATACTAAACACAAATGGCGTATAGGGGCGACTTCAATCCCATATCAGCGTTTGCCATCCTATCGTTTGCAGTTATGCGATAAAACGTCGATGTAAATCAGCACGATTACAATCTTTACCCTAAGGAAACTATATGAGTATCAGTCAAGCCATCGAAAAAGTTGAAGCACGTTATGCCCATCAGCCTGAATTTATTCAGGCAGTAAAAGAAGTTGCGCTTACTATTGCCCCTCTCTATGATGCTCATCCTGAATATGAAACCTTAAAAGTATTTGAGCGCTTAGTAGAGCCTGATCGCGTTATCTGTTTCCGTATCAACTGGGAAAACGATAAAGGGGAAATCGAAGTCAACCGTGGCTGGCGTGTCCAGTTTTGTAATGCGTTAGGTCCTTATAAAGGTGGTCTTAGATTCCATCCTACTGTCAACCAATCTGTCCTAAAATTCTTAGGCTTTGAGCAAATATTTAAGAACGCGTTGACTGGTCTGCCAATCGGTGGTGGTAAAGGTGGCTCTGACTTCGATCCTAAAGGAAAGTCAGAAACTGAAATTCGCCGTTTTTGCTACGCCTTTATGCGCGAATTACATCACTATGTGAATAAAGACATTGACGTACCTGCCGGTGATATCGGTGTGGGTAGCCGTGAAGTCAGCTATATGTATGCCATGTATAAGAATCTAACGCGCGAATCTACAGGTGTTATCACCGGTAAAGGCGTTGGTTTTGGTGGTAGCTTAATGCGTACAGAGGCTACTGGCTATGGCGCGGTATATTTCTTGGAAAGCATGCTCGCTGCTCAAAATGAAGATATCAAAGGTAAAAAGGTACTGGTATCAGGTGCTGGTAATGTTTCACTACATGCGGCTGAAAAAGTCTGCATGCTAGACGGTATCGTTCTGACTGTCTCTGATTCAAAAGGTACCTTGTATGACGAGAAAGGCCTGAATCAAGAAAAAATTGATTGGCTCAAAAAGCAAAAAGAGCAAAGTAAACCATTAGCAGAATATGTTGATGTTTTTGGTGGTGAATGGCTTGCTGGTAAAAAACCATGGCAATTCAAAGCCGATATCATTATTCCATCAGCCACACAAAATGAAGTGGATGAAGAGGATGCCAAGCAATTGGTTGAGAATGGTATCAGGTATGTCGTTGAAGGCGCTAATATGCCATTGACTGCTGACGCTATTGATTATATCCGCTTACATCATGTGCATTATGCGCCTGGCAAAGCAGCTAATGCGGGCGGCGTTGCAGTCTCTGCGCTTGAGATGTCACAAAACTCAGTACGCCAATACAAAACGCATGAGCAAATTGACTCGCGCCTTAAAATCATTATGAAAAACATCCATGATAGTGCTGCTGAAGCTTCAGAAGAATATTGCCAGACTAAAGATGGTTATATTGATTATATGTCTGGTGCTAATATGGTAGGCTTTAAACGTGTGGCTGATGCGCTAGTTGCCTATGGTATTCTGAACTAAGCTTTTCATTATTGCTATTTATGCTAGCACCTGATTACAATAATAGCTGGTATTATTGATAGATATATAACGCGCCTACTTAAATAGTAGGCGTGTTTTTTTATATCATGTAAAAGATCACTTAATCAGTATAGTACGCTTAAGATAAAAGACCGACATTATAATCGGCGTTGTATAGCAAAGCCCCAATCATGACAGTCATGGTTGGGGCTTTTTTTGTTTATTGTAAAATTAAAGTTATAAAGCTTAGCGCCACTGACCTTGACGCATAATACCAGTAATCGGGTTAAGACCAATTTGATAGCACAAATCCGCAGGGCGAGTGATATCCCACAGTGCTAGATCGGCATCACAACCGACTTCTATTTTACCTTTATGTGATAAGCCCAATGCTTGTGCAGCATGAACAGTTGCACCGGCTAGCACTTCTTCAGGTGTTAAATAAAATAACGTACAGCCCATATTCATCGCCAGTAATAGCGAGGTCAGCGGTGACGTGCCGGGATTACAGTCGGTTGAAATAGCAATAGCAACCTGATGCTTACGTAGTGCTGCTATCGGTGGCAGCTTAGTATCACGCAAAGTATAAAATGCGCCCGGTAATAGCACAGCAACGGTATTACTGGCCGCCATTTTCTTAATGTCTGTCTCTGACAAATGCTCTAAATGATCGCTAGATAGTCCTTGAAATTCAGCCACTAAGGCACTGCCACCGATATCAGACAGCTGCTCAGAGTGGAGCTTGACAGGCAAGCCTAATGAGCGTGCAACATCAAAAACACGTCTGATTTGCTCTGTACTAAAAGCAATATTTTCACAAAATCCATCAACCGCATCGACTAGACCTTCGTTATGCAAAATAGGCAACCATTCGCAGACTTGCTCAATATAGTCGTCCGCGCAGTCTTTATATTCGGGGGGTAAGGCGTGGGCAGCGAGATAAGAGGTGCTAACATGAATGTCGTACTTATCGCCCAGTTGGCGGGCGACGCTCAGCATTTTGCGCTCAGTGTCTAAGTCCAAGCCATAGCCAGATTTAATCTCGATACTGGTCACGCCTTCTTTAAGCAGTGCCACAAGACGTTTTTCACTCTGGGCAAAGACTTCCTCAATACTGGCATCGCGAGTGGCACTGACCGTCGCAACAATACCGCCGCCTTGCGCGGCAATATCTTGATAACTGGCGCCGTGCAGACGCGCTTCAAACTCATTGCTACGATTACCTGCATAGACCAAATGCGTATGGCAGTCGATTAAGCCCGGTGTTATCCAGCTGCCGTTAGCATCTTTGATTTGAGTAGCTTGATAATGAGAAAGATGCGGCGTCATCTGTTCGTTCGACCCAATCCATGCAATTTTGCCATCTTTGATACCGATAGCGGCATTCTCTAATTGACCATAAGGTGCGCAGTTTTCCGATGTTGATTTACCGTTTTCTTTACTGTTGCTATGTACATCAAAACCATAATTCGCTGAAAAGGTGGCAAGATTGGCGTTGATAATAATTTGATCGAAAGACGTTATGATTGTGGTATCAGTCGTCGTTTGGTTTGTAGTGTTAGTCATAATATACTCCTGCTAGGCGTTAATTATTTATATCCAATAGTCGGTTCGCTTTAAAACAGATGCAGTGTGGCTGATAGCATTTTTTGCAGCCTCTGTCACGCTGACGAACAGCACGCAAGAAAGTTTTTATCAGCTACGCGTATTCATATCTGTTTTATTTTGAAATGATTACAGCCAGCCTATATGCCAGTTATAAGGTTAATAAGTGCTTTCCGATGTTAATAAGTACTGTTCAATAATTGTGGCTAATAGTCTCGCCGCAACTTTACAGCTGCGAGCATCAATATCATAGGTCGGATTAATCTCAGCAATATCGGCTATTTTTACTTTACCGGACGCCATAATAAGTTTGACCGCGCGTTCAACGAAGCTCAGCTCAATACCGTAGGCAGCTGGCGCACTGACACCGGGTACGATGCTTGATGGCAAGCAATCCATATCAATCGTTAAGTAAATAATATCAACGCTATCGATAAAACTTACTATTTGAGCAGCAATTTTTTTCCATTTCTTATTGGTACAATCTTCATCACTGATAACGAGCACACCTAGTTCGTCAGCACGATCAAATAGCGCGGCGGTATTAGAGAAGCGACTGACACCAATACAGCAGTAATGAAACGGCTGCTGATGCTCGGTTAGATGCTCAGAAATTTGGCGAAAAGGTGTACCAGACGTCGCCACATCAGACTGACGAATATCAAGATGGGCGTCAAAGTTAATGATGCCAATAATAGGCGCAGAGTCTGGATGGTCGTTGACGTTTGCTTGCTGAAGTGCCTGCCACAATCCCAAAAAACTACCATAAGCCATCGCATGACCACCGCCAAGACCGATAGGTAGACTGCCTTGTTGAATAACGTTACTGACAACACTAGCATATTGCTGCTGAGCTTGCTCAAGCAGTTGCTCAGCAAAATCATCGTTATCTTGACAGTGAATGTCACCGGCATCACCTAATAAGGTCGCTAAATTTCCACCAAAGTTTTTCTGTAGCTCAGCGATAACCGGTAGCTTAGCAAAAGCACTTCGAATCAGTGGCGGTGCGGCTCTTGCGCCCACGCGCCCTTGATTACGTCTAACGCCCTGATCACAGGCGAAGCCGACCAGCCCAATACGCTGTCCTGCACTTGATATATCGCTATCATACGCATAAGGCTGTGCCAGTTGATACCAATAGCAGGCGCGCTCACTTTCAAATGGCTCAGCGCGTCCAGTCCATTGACTCATATCAGCGGCAGTGTGATTCACGGTTATGATGGTCATCACTGATCTCCTTTAAAAGAAATGTAAAGCTAGCTATTTATTTAGAAAAACTTCCTATTTAAAAGTCATCTTTATTTAGAAAGATACCAGTCGCCACGTAGATCCTGCCAATGGTCGGTTAAAGTACGACTGAGTATTAGCTGCTTTGCCGCTTCGATATCAGGCGCTAAGTAGCGGTCTTTATCATAAAAAGTAACTTGCGCGCGTAGAAGCTGATGAGCTGTCGTCAATGGCTCTGAGGTTTCAAGCCCGCGCTGGAAATCGATACCTTGACCGGCAGCTAGTAGCTCGATACCGATAATGGTCGCGGTATTTTGCGCCATCTCGTATAAACGGCGTGCGCAATAAGTGGCCATCGACACATGGTCTTCTTGATTGGCAGAAGTTGGGATACTGTCGACACTACCCGGATGGGCGATGGACTTATTCTCTGATGCTAGTGCCGCTGCGGTCACGTGCGCAATCATAAAGCCTGAGTTTAAGCCAGCATTATCGACCAAGAATGGCGGTAAACCGGACAAGGTTGCATCAATTAATAATGCCACGCGGCGCTCAGACATCGCACCAATTTCAGCAATCGCCAAGGCTAAAATATCAGCGGCAAATGCCACCGGTTCAGCATGGAAGTTACCGCCTGAGATAGCAACGGGACCATCATCGTTGGTGAAGATTAGCGGATTGTCAGTGACGGCATTGGCTTCGATTAATAAGGTTTGGCCTGCTTGATTGATAATATCAAGGCATGCGCCCATCACTTGCGGCTGACAACGTAAGCAGTAAGGGTCTTGCACTCTATCGTCTTGCTCGCCATCATGAGAGGCGCGAATAGCACTGCCTCTAATCAATTGGCGATGCGCTTTGGCAATTTCAATTTGCCCATGATGACCACGGACTTCATGGATACGGGCATCAAATGGTGCATCCGAGCCTTTTGCCGCGTCAATAGACAGTGAACCAACGATAGTTGCCGATTCTAATAAGTCACGCGCTAAGAAATAGCCCCGTAGCGCAAGTGCAGTTGACACTTGCGTGCCATTGATTAATGCCAAACCTTCTTTCGCGGCAAGGGTGATGGGCTCAAGGCCATGCTGCGCTAGAGCGTCAGCGGCTGGCACACATTGACCATCGACATAGACATCTCCTTCGCCCATTAGCGCTAGCGTCATATGGGACAAAGGCGCTAAATCACCGGACGCACCGACTGAGCCTTTAACCGGAATGTGCGGAGTAATTTGATGGTTAATCAATGCCAATAAACCATCGACGACGACGCGTCGTACGCCAGAAACGCCTTGTGCTAAGCTGGCAACCTTCATGACCATAATCAGTCGAACCACGCTGTCTGGTAAGGGTTCGCCAGTACCAACAGAATGCGACACGATAAGATTGTGCTGTAGTAATTCAAGCTGATCATCACTAATTCGAGTCTTTGCTAATAAGCCAAAACCGGTATTGATACCATAGGCGCTTTTATCACGAGCAATGATGGTACGTACATCTTCGTGCGAGGCATCGATCGCCTCATAAGCGCTATCAGGCAGCGTTAAGGATACTGGCTGATCATAAATACCGCGTAACATCTCAAAGCTTAATTGGCGTGGGTTTAGCATTAGTTTTTTTATAGTGGTCATAAAGGTGTTCCTGTTTATATTGGTTATATAATTCGTTTTATTGATACGCTTGAAAAAGTGATTAAAACGGGATTAAAGTGTGATTAAAGCGTCATAATATTTTGATAAAAGAAAGCTAGGCAATCCAACCAAAATATAGGGCCAACTGTCCAAACGCTGCGGCCAGTAGAATACTCAGTACCACCCGCTGAAACCAAATAATGACCATTTTGCCCACTGACAATGGGATTTCGGTTGCAAGCACACACGGAATCATCGCGGAAAAGAACAGTACGCTGCTAATTGAAATCACACCGGCGACATAGCGGGTCAAAATCTCGGCATCACTGAGTAACAAGGCAGGCAAGAACATCTCAGCAAGCCCTGCTGACATTCCTTTAGCAGCGACTAGCGGATCTGGTAATCCGCCCAACCAAGTAAACGGATAAAGTAATAAGCCTAGCACGTCGAAAACAGGGGTATATTTTGCCAACAACAATCCCGTTAAACCAACCGCAATAATAGAGGGCACAATAGCAGCAGCCATCGTGATGCCGTCTCTAAAGTTAGACCATAAAATATGTTTTAAATCGGTCGCTTGGCGTGAAGTCGCAATCCCTAAATCTAACGCGGCTGCTAAACGCGTGCCTTTTTTATAAGTTAATTCTGGACGCTCTACTTCATTATCAGCACGACTAATCGGTGGAATACGAGCAGTGATAGCGGTAACGATAAAAGTAATGACCAGTGTCGACCAAAAGAATACATTCCAAAATTCCATTAGCCCTAATGTTTTAGCAACAATCACCATAAACGCTGCTGACACGGTTGAAAATCCAGTAGCAATAATGATCGCTTCACGTGCAGAGTATTGTTTTTGTAGATAAACGCGGTTGGTAATTAATAGACCAATAGAATAACTACCGACAAAAGAGGCAACGGCATCAATGGCGGATGCACCCGGAGTTTTCCAAATGGGCTTCATGATAGGTTGCATCAGTACGCCAACCGTTTCAAGTAAGCCAAAGCCGACTAAAAACGCTAAGATCAATGCACCAATAGGAACAATCATACCAACCGGCAGCGCCAGTTTTTCAAATAGAAACGGCAGCATATCCTTTTCCATCATAAAGTCAGGTGCGGCACCAGTGACGTACATAATAGCCAGTACCAAGCCAATGACTTTAAAGACGGTCAATATCGTATTGGTAATATTTTTACGCCACGAGCCATCATAAAAAGGCTTACCCACCCCATAAATCATGAGTAAAAATAACAGCACTATTGCAAGAGTATGCTGCTGAGTGACCAGATAAGTTGCCCCGTGATCAAATAAGATGGTGCTTTTTTCGCCGATAGTAAACGGTACAAAAAACATTACCAAACCTATCGCGCTAAATACGATCAGCTGTAATATTGCGATAGGTGTTGATAGTAGCTTTTCAGGTGGCGTTATATCGGGCGTAGTGTTAGCAGGTTGCCCATGCTGCCCATGCTGAGTAGTATTTTGCTCAATAGTATCTTGCTCAACCATATTATCCTCCTTGATAAAATGTTATTTATACGCTTATAAGGAAACGCTACTTAATCATAGGAAGATTTAGGCCATAGTCCTTAGCCGTTTTAATCGCCAGCTCGTAACCCGCATCGGCATGACGCATCACACCTGAACCGCAATCATTAACCAATACGCGAGCTAAGCGTTTGGCTGCGGCATCCGTACCGTCAGCGACGATAACCATACCTGAGTGCTGCGAGTAACCCATGCCAACGCCGCCGCCATGATGTAGTGATACCCAAGTGGCGCCGCCTGCGACATTGAGCATACCGTTTAATAATGCCCAATCAGATACCGCATCTGAGCCATCTTTCATGCTTTCTGTTTCACGGTTAGGGCTGGCAACTGAACCGGTATCTAAATGGTCACGACCAATAACGATAGGGCCTTTTAGCTCGCCGCTTTTGACCATCTCGTTAAAGGCAAGTCCTGCTTTATCACGCTCACCCAAACCTAACCAGCAAATACGTGCGGGTAACCCTTGAAACTGAATATGCTCTTTTGCCATATCAAGCCAGCGATGGATATGGGTATTTTCAGGAAATAGCTCTTTGATTTTTTGATCGGTCTTATAGATATCTTCTGGATCACCTGATAGCGCCACCCAGCGGAATGGGCCTTTACCTTGGCAAAATAGCGGGCGAATATAAGCGGGTACAAAACCTGGGAAGTTAAAGGCATCTTTAACCCCTTCATCAAACGCGACTTGGCGAATATTATTACCGTAGTCGGTTGCTGGAATATCCATCGCTTGTAAGTCTAAAATAGCTTGTACATGGACGGCGCAAGACTCAGCCGCAGCCTTAGTCAGTGCCGCATGTTGACTGTGATCTTCTTGCGCGGCTTTCCATTCATCAACGGTCCAACCACTAGGGAGATAGCCATTGATTAGGTCGTGAGCTGAGGTTTGGTCAGTCACTAAGTCAGGCTTCATGCCACCTGCATTGGCGCGTTTGACCATTTCAGGTAAGATATCGGCGGCATTACCCAGTAGGGCGATAGAGACCGCTTCACCAGCGTCCGTATGTTGTTTGATCAGCTCGTAAGCGTGGTCTAAGTCATCCGCTTGCTTATCGACGTAGCCGGTACGTAGACGAAAATCGATGCTGGATTGTTGGCATTCAATATTTAGCGAAGTCGCACCCGCAAAAGTCGCGGCTAATGGCTGCGCGCCGCCCATACCACCAAGACCCGCAGTTAAAATCCAGCGTCCAGCCCAACTACCATCGTAATGTTGGCGGCCTGCTTCGACAAAGGTCTCATAAGTACCTTGCACGATGCCTTGAGTGCCAATGTATATCCAGCTACCCGCCGTCATCTGCCCATACATCATCAAGTCTTTGCGATCGAGCTCGTTAAAATGCTCCCACGTCGCCCAGCGCGGCACTAGGTTTGAGTTGGCAATTAATACACGCGGTGCATTTTCGTGAGTCTGAAAAACACCCACTGGTTTACCCGACTGTACCAATAGAGTTTCGTCATCTTCTAAGACTTTTAAGGATTCCAAAATTTGATCATAGCTTTCCCAGTTACGGGCAGCGCGACCAATACCGCCATAAACCACTAAACTTTTAGGGTTCTCAGCGACATCAGGATGAAGATTATTTTGTAGCATGCGATAAGGAGCTTCGGTCAGCCAGCTTTTGCAATGCAAGGTGCTACCAGTAGGGGCAGCAATATTGCGTGTCTCATCACGGCGCGTAAATTCGTTATTCTGATTTATTCCATTAGTAGTCATCGTCATTCCTTGAGATCATCTGTTCATAGCAAAAAAGGTAATTAATATAAAGTCTTTAAAACACGGGTCTAAATTTTTTCTAACGTTAGGTAACTAATCAAGGGTAATTAACCAAGAGCAGTTAATAACGCTTTCTCAATGACGCTAAATTAAGCTAAGAACCTGTTAGTATTATCTAGAAGTTGTATATACAAATTATCAAAAATGATTTTATGTTGCAAGGACTTTTTTTATTTAGGATGCAATTATTTGCAATCGGCTAGCAAGTAAGCCATGATTTTGACGATGACGTGATATTATGGCGGCATTAATGTGTGTGCAATGGACGATTAAAACTGACAATTAGAAATAGAAGTAATAAAGGTAAAATCGGCATGGTAAAACTGAATACAGAAAAGACAGTTCCAGCGTATCAACGCATCAAAAATGCAATATTAGATAATATTCACTCTGGTAAGTGGCAAGCGGGCAATGCGATTTCGACAGAAATGGCGTTGGCAGAAGAGTTTGGCGTATCAAGAATGACCGTCAATCGCGCTTTAAAAGAATTGAGTGAGGAGCGCGTACTAGAGCGTCGGCAAGGGTCGGGGACGTTTGTTGCACAGCAGCAGTTTAATCATACCTTTGTAGAAGTGCGCAATATCGCTGAAGACTTAAAGTCAGCCAATCGTGATTATCAGGCGCAAGTAGTCAGTAAACGCACCATTACCGCTGCCATGCTTGATGATTGGATGCGCAAAAAATTTGATATTGACGATACAGCATCGTCAGCTCAAGAGCAGATGGATAACAATAATACGAATGGCGTCGTTAATGATGATGACCAGCCTGTGTTGTACGAAGTTAAAATTATTCATTTTGCTGATGATCAACCAATACAATTTGAAGAGCGCTGGGTCGATGCGAGGAAAGTACCTCATTTCATTGAGCAGGATTTTAGTCTGGTTAATACCAGCGACTATTTAATTGCAAAAAGTCCCCTAGAGCGTGGCAGCTATACCATAAGAGCTTTAGCGGCACCGACTGAGGTTGCCGAAGCGCTAAAGATTGCGCCTCAGTCGCCGACCTTAGTGTTACGCCGCCAGACGTATTCGTTCGGTCGCGTATTAACGTTTGTCAAAATGTGGCATGCAGGAGATCGCTACCAATTCTCAGGAGAACTATAATAACCTTACGCATACTCACTGTTTTTGTACGTTTATTCTTTCTGAAGTGAGCTAGTATATGGATGAGCGACTATTTGATTAGCATCGATAACGTCAAAAACTAACCTAAAAGACTGCAAATATTTGAAGATAATATAAAAACAGCATTGAAACAGGTGCCAAGAATCCTCAAATCGGACAGCCAAAGCCAAATAATACCGTTTTATCTAATAACGCTCATTTATTCACTATTATAAGGACGTCTTATGAAACGTCGTACTCTCTTAGCGCTTGCCGCTAGTACCTTATTTCTCGCCGCTTGTGGCCAGTCTAATACTAACGATACTGAAACCAAGGCAACCGACACCGCTGCAAGCGGTGGTTCTGATTTGCTACAGCGTATCAATAGTGGTGGCACCATCAACGTTGGTACCGAAGGCACTTATCCTCCGTTCACCTATCATGACGAGAGCGGTAAGTTGACCGGCTATGATGTTGAAGTGACACGTGCTGTTGCTGATAAATTGGGTGTTGAAGTAGAGTTTCAAGAAACTCAGTGGGATGCGATGCTGGCAGGTCTTGATTCAAAACGCTTCGATATGGTCGCCAACCAAGTTAGCTTGACTACGCCTGAGCGTTTAGCGAAGTATGACAAAGCGCAAGCCTATAGCTGGTCAGGCGCAGTCGTTTTAGCGCCAAAGGATGATAACCGTTATAGCTCGTGGGAAGCGTTAAAAGGTTTGCGTAGCGCTCAATCTCTGACCAGTAACTATGGCGAGCTTGCAGAGCGTTATCAAGCTGAAATCGTCCCTGTTGATGGTATGGCGCAAGCGATTCAGTTGGTCAAACAAGACCGCGCTGACTTTACCATGAATGACAATCTTGCGATATTGGATTATCTAAAGAAATTCCCAGATGCGGCGCTTGAGATTAAACTGACAGCCCCTGTCAGTGAGCAAACAGGTTCGGGCTTGGTATTGATAAAAGGTGATGATGCGGTGTTAGCAAAGTTAGACGAAGCCATGGCAGCATTGGCAGCTGATGGCACGCTTACCAAATTGAGCCAAGAATTCTTTGGTGCTGATATAAGTCAGCAAAAATAATGCTTGCTTCTATTATGCCAGCTTCTATAACGTCAGGGTTAGCAGATTTATTGGCACTCTTGCCATTTATGAGTCCTGAGCGGGCGCAGATTGTTATCTCGTCCTTTTGGCCGATGCTTAAAGGCGGTATCTATTATTCGATACCGCTGGCATTGATCTCATTTGCGATCGGTATGGCTATTGCTTTGAGTGTAGCACTGATTCGTATTGTGCCGCGCGCTGGTTGGATTCACGAGATTGTTTACCGGCTTGCTCGCATTTATGTGTCTGCCATTCGCGGCACGCCGATGCTGGTGCAGCTGTTTATTATCTTTTATGGCTTACCGAGCGTTGGGGTTAAGCTTGACCCTTTTCCGTCAGCGATTATTGCTTTTTCGCTGAACATTGGTGCTTATGCGTCAGAGACCGTGCGCGCTTCTATCTTGTCTATTGCAAAAGGGCAGTGGGAAGCGGGTGCAACCGTTGGCTTGACGTATTTACAGACCTTTCGCCACGTTATTTTGCCGCAGGCATTGCGCGTGTCCGTACCGCCGCTATCTAATACCTTTATCAGTTTGGTAAAAGATACCTCATTAGCATCGCTAGTGTTGGTGACTGAGCTATTTAAACAAGCGCAGATTATCACCGCGCGTAACTATGAGTTTATGTTGGTCTATATCGAAGCGGCCGTTATCTACTGGGGTATTTGTCTGTTTTTGACCTTTATCCAAGGTAGGCTGGAAACGCGTCTTGATCGTTATGTTGCCAAATGATATCGCTATCAATCGATGCTACATTGCTCATCTCTTTAATCCGTGTGTTTTTTAATTTGCAAGTGGACCTCTTATGATTCAAATCACCAATATTCATAAAGCTTTTGGCAGCAATCAGGTGCTCAAAGGCATTGATTTGACTATTCATAAAGGTAAAGTGGTGGTGATATTAGGACCGTCAGGTTCTGGTAAAACCACCTTTTTGCGTTGTTTGAATGCGCTTGAGATTCCTGATCAAGGGGTGATAGCTTTTGATGATGGCAGCTTGACGGTCGATTTTGCCACCAAACCCAAAAAGAAAACTTTATTGGCTTTGCAGCGTAAGTCAGGTATGGTTTTTCAGTCTTATAATTTGTTTCCGCATAAGACAGCGATTGAAAATTTGATGCTTGGACCGACGGTGGTACAAGGACGCAGCAAAGCGCAAGCGCGTGAGCAGGCAGTGGCATTACTTGATAAGGTAGGATTGTCAGATAAGGCTGATCTTTACCCATTTCAGCTATCGGGCGGTCAGCAGCAGCGTATTGGTATTGCCCGTGCGCTCGCTATCGAGCCGTCATTGTTGTTATTCGATGAACCGACGTCTGCGCTTGATCCTGAGCTGGTACAAGATGTGCTGGGAACCATGAAGCAATTAGCTTCTGAGGGTTGGACGATGGTTGTGGTGACGCATGAGATTAATTTTGCCCGCGATGTTGCAGATCATGTAGTCTTGATTGAAGATGGTCAAGTAGTCGAAGAGGGTAGCGCTGAGCAGATGTTTGAGCTGTCAACGCACCCACGTACGCAGGCATTTTTACAGCGTATTCAGCTGTAAGCCGCTTAATCAGTTATAACGTGTTTAGTTGTAACGTATTCAGTTGTAAAAAAATCATCAGTCAATCGGCTGATGATTTTTTTTGGCTCATTCCTCATTTTTATCAGCATTAGACCTTTTGCATAAGTCTTTATCATTTACGTTCGATATGAGTCTGTATTCAATATACCCTAATACCTGTTAAACATACTTGTCTAAAGATATCGCTATTTTAGCGCAACCGACACAGTAGCTTTTTTATACCAATTTTCATTTAACATAACTCTTTAACTATGGGTGGGTACTGTTGCCCAGTAGCTTACTGTTCATTAAAAGATGTAGTTCCCTCTGCGGGTACCATGCTTGATAGGTAAGTTGCTGATATTTATATTATTAACTGTAGATTGTTGCTTTAAGTATACATCACAGTGTACTTGTTGATGATATCTCAAAGTTTTTCGATGGGTTCGACCTCAATTCAAGGGTGTGAAGCAACTTACCTTAAAATTTTAGAAACGCTCTGACGTAACTGTACATATGTCATTAGACCCTGTATCAGCATGAAAAATGTCCATTACGCCAATAAATTAGAGAAATATTTTAATTATTCGTCATAGTATATATCAAGATAATTAAAACAGTCATATGAATAATTTGGGTTGGAACAAAAGCAAGTGCGTATTGGAAACCACCAGTAATTGCCGCATTAATTGATTTAGAAATTGCATGTGTCGCTAAGCCTAATAATAAGGCGAGCAATAAAATAGGGTTAGTTGGGTTCCCTTGCATTACTACGGCAGCCATTGCTGCATGCACCTCAAACATAGAACTAAGTACGGTTCCTGCTATAAGACCTGCGTCACCCAGCCATAAACTTAAACCATAAACAAGTACTTGAATAATAGTAAGTGAAACTACAATGATACCCGCCTCTTTTAAACTAAACATGGGTGTATCAGTTAACTTAACTTTCTTTTCAGATCGAGTTTTTCTCATCAACCATATTCCAGGAATAATTAAAATTATAATGGCAGTAATAGATGGGAATAATAAAATTTTAAGCCAACTAAAACTTACACCTGCAACAATAATAAGAAGTTGTACCACTGTTGCGACACAGGATATAAGGGCAGCTCCAGCATTTTCTTTTGCATCTGCACGACCTTGACGAACTTCTATTCCAAGGCTTGCAACGCAGGCTGTGCTGGATACAAATCCTGATGCTAAAGCAGATACAAACATGGCGTGGCGTGATGGTAGAAGCCTCTTTGCTATATGTGCTAGTGCTTGCACTGCTAAAATCAATGTCAATAATTTTAAAATAATATAAGGATTTAGTACTGAACCCCAAAGAGCCCTATCGGGGATTAAAGGAAGTGCAATTAAAAGTAAAGCCAGTAAAAAGATACCATCTTTGAATTCACGCTCAGTAATCCATCTAACCGCTACTCCATGCATTGAATGCTTTGTCATTAAAAGGAAGGTAAGGACGACTGTAAGTGCAGCTGCATAAGGAATATGCCATAAACATAGTCCACCTATAAAATAGGTGAGTATAAAAGCAAGTTCAGTGGTTACACCTGGATCTTCAATTTGTTTATTAGTAGAGATGATACTTATACCACCTACTATCAATGCCCCTACGAGTCCCATAAATAAACCGAAAGAAAAACAAATTGCTCCTAATAGAGCGCAAATTGCAAAAGATCTAATACCTGCAAAGCTGTGTTGATTTTCACGTTGTTTGCTACGTTCTCTTTCTAGACCAATGAGTAGTCCACAACCTAATGCTGCAGTAGATGCAGTAATTAAATTTTGGACAGGTTCAATCGTAAATGCATTAACCATTATGAAATTCATCCCACTCTCTATGACCCCTGCTGTCAAATCCGTATAACTAAACTTGGGAGATTTCGATTACGCAGCATGACGATAAAAATCAAACCATACCACACCACACCTGTCTTAGCGATCTATACCACAACGGAGCCAGTCATTTCACCCCTCAAATCCATTAATAGACTACTTAAAATAGACCGCTATAATGGAATCACTTTATTAGGGTGGGTTTAACGATTCATAAATGGGTATTGCTGATGCTTAAAGTTGCCTAATACTGCGTGATAAATCTTGCTAAGGCACCGACTTAAGCGATAAGTCTATTCTCAAAGTGAGGACACGCCTTAATCGATCCATAAGAAATAGCTTTCCATACGCTCAGTATTTTTTTGAATAAAACATACTTTTTCAGCTTGGGTTCTTGGAAGATGTTTAGTATCAGCGCCACAGTCTTTTGAACGATTGATAACCCATTTAAGTTGGTCTTCTTTAAAGTTATTTGCCGAGGTTTGCCCGTAGTTGTTTATTATGTCGCGTCGAACTGATAGATAGTTATCGTTTAATGCCTTGTCAGAATTCTTGTATAAGCTATCAATAAGCCCAGCTTGCGAAACCAATGGCAAATAAGTTGAGTTTTCTTGATAGGAGAAAGTAGCGCTATCTTGCGTCCGATTATTCTCTATATATATTTCATTATTTGCTGGCTCTATAAATCCATTAACATCCTCACCCTTGAAGCGATAACCTTGAAAGCCACAAGGGGCCACGCCATCGTTACATAAGCTATGCTTGGTCTTAGCAGAATATAGCTTGACGACATAGGGTGATTTACTTTGTCTTTTTCTAAGTTGTTTGGTTTGCAATAAGCGTCCCAAATCTGGTGCAACCAGTAGCATATCATCACAACTGACACTGCCTTCACCACAACCATGGTAAAGGTTTAAGCGTTGACCTTGTACATCCATTCCTAATATAAAATTTGCTTTTACAGGCGTCACGGCTGAGCTAAAAGAAGCGGTTAGCATCGGACTGACGAATAAACTCGCACGGTATAGCCATTGATAGGTCAGTAAGCTCGATTTATTTAGGTTGAAGATAACCATAATATATTTATACCTGCAATAAAAAGTTCGTGAGCAAACGCTTGGCCCCTTCAGTCGCAAATGATTCAGGATGAAACTGTACGCCTTGAATCGGATAGTCTTTATGCTGTAGTCCCATTATCTCATCACCTGCTAGCGCTGCATCAGTCAAGCTTAGCTCAGCATGCTCATTACTGGCAACGACAGCTGTGACCGTCAAACAATCCGGTAGCGTATCTGCTTGTACCATCAATGAATGATAGCGCATGATTTCTATTTCTTGCGGCAAATCGTTATAAACGGCTGCGCCATCATGGCGAATGGCTGAGACTTTGCCATGCATCGGTACACTAGCACGTATCACGTCACCGCCAAATACATGAGCGATACCCTGCATACCTAAGCAGACGCCCAATAGCGGCGTCGTCTTACCCATCACCTCAATCACTTCGGCACAAATACCAAAATAAGCAGGATCATCAGGTGCGCCAGGACCGGGTGAGATGATGATTCGGTCAAGATTCATCGCCTGTACATCTGCTAAAGTAATCTCGTTATTGCGTTTAACGATGACGTTAGATTCTTTATCACCGCCCATCGTTTGCAAAATCTCACCAATATATTGATAAAGATTAAAGGTAAACGAGTCGTAATTATCGATAATTAAAACATTCATGGGTCATAAACTCTTTGATAAATTATATATATTTAATTACGGCTGCATAAAGCTGTCTAATACCACTTTCATCGCAGAAAGCTTACGCTGAATTTCTAAATATTCATCCGCAGGATTAGAGTCGTAGACATTGCCGCCACAGGTTTGTGCGTAGGCGGACTCGCCATTAATGAATAAGCTGCGGATAGGAATGGCAAAAATACAGTCACCGTTAAAGTTAAAGGATCCAAGCGCACCGCCATAAGCACCACGACCATCTGGCTCTAGCTCATTAATGACTTTGATTGCTTCAACTTTTGGTGCACCTGACAAGGTACCAGCAGGGAAATTGCTAGCAAGGGCGCTAAACATATCCTCATCAGGATGTAGAATACCGACGATTTCAGAGGAGATATGCTGTACGTGTGAGAAGCGTTTGATATCCATTAAATTACGCACTTTTACGGTACCAAATTGTGCGACGCGCCCAATATCATTGCGATGCAGATCGACCAGCATATTGTGCTCAGCAATCTCTTTGGCATCGTTGAGTAATGCTCTAGCAAGTTGACGGTCTTCAGCCACGTCGATGCCGCGCTTTGCCGTGCCGGCGAGCGGATACGTTTCCATCTCGCCTTGACGCAAGCGAAACAGCAATTCAGGCGAGGCACCTATAATGCACTGCTGAGCAAACTTCATAAAATACATGTGCGGTGATGGATTGACCGCACGCAGCTTTTCATAAATCGGCATCTTATCGCCAGCAATACGATATTTGGACTTAAAGCCAACTTCACACTGAAAGATACGCCCAGAGATGATGTCTTCTTTGACTTGCATGACGACTTTAGCGTGCTCTTCTTGACTCATGCCATCACCCAAAAACTGAACGGTGGGTGGCTCATAGCTTGGAATTGGTGCATCAAGTAACGCTTTGATTTGTTCGATACGGTTGTCTTGCTGAGCGGTTGGGTAATAGAAATAGAAAATTTCACCCGTCATCTTATCGAGCGTCAAGCCATCTAGATAGACGCCGAATTTAAACGGCTCAAAATCATCGCTAGGCTTCGCATTGACACTTGGCTCAAAGAAATTGACACTGTCGTAACCCAAGTAACCAACCAAACCACCGCTTTGCTCACGGGCAATGACGTGCTGTGGCGTGATAGTACGTAGCAGCTGATAGGGGTTTTCTGTCTGATAATGTTTGGTTTCAGCGCTTTTATTATCGGTAATGGCAAGCGTCGTGCGGTCAATCGCTGCAATAGTCATGACTGGATCAAAACCAATAGCATGATGGCGTGACATATGACTGTCTTCGCCCAAGGATTCGAGCAAATAACAGGTGTCGAAAACCCGTTCAATCCGTTTAAATAAGGCGAAAAAATCAATATCTTGCGTCAGCTTTATCCGCTGCGGCTTGCTTGGAATATCAATAGCAACAGGTTTGTCATGTTGGGGCTTAAAAGAGGTCATAACGAGGTCCAAAGTAATTCAAATAGGTAGTGCTAAAATAAAATCAGGAATTGTTGGTTAATGCATTAAGAATCTTGTCTGTGGGTCGTGAGCAGTGCACTGACATCGTGAATTTGCATGGCCTTGGCACCGCGAGAGACCGTGGCAATACCGACGCCTAACTGCTCAGATATTTCACGTTGGGTAACGCCGCGCGCTAATAAATCAAAAATACGAATACGATTGGCAATCTCAAATTGCTCTTTATCGGTTAGTAGCGCATTGAGCAGCATGTCGATATCGGTGCTGTCATGACAATTGGCTAAATGGTTTAATAAGCTGCGATAGGGGTCAGTACTCATAATATTTAATCTTCATAAAAAAAGAGATAATAGCTATCTTGTTTCAGTATTCTAGTACAGTAGTACATAAAAAACAAGTAAAGTGATTAATATTTTAGCATTGCTTGATTAAAGCGCTGTTTAAAAACATTCAATTCAGCATAAAAATAAAAAGCCAGCTAATCGTAATTAGCTAGCTTGATTATTAAAAATTTTGGTAGTGTTCTAAAAACTAATAAATGATCTATTCGAATGAACAATTATGACTTTATATTGTTTATTCTAGATTATTTATCTTACTGGACGAATAAACGGCATATGACGATTCACGTCTTTATATAGTAAGTATCTAAATGGACCAGGTCCGCCGGCGTAACAAGATTGTGGGCAGAATGCGCGCAGCCACATAAAGTCACCTGCTTCAACTTCTACCCATTCACCGTTTAAGTGATAGACGGCTTTACCTTCTAATACATACAAACCATGTTCCATCACATGCGTTTCATCAAAGGGAATCACGCCACCTGGCTGGAAAGTCACAATGTTTACATGCATGTCGTGACGCATATCAGACTGCTCTGTAAATCGAGTGGTTGTCCATACGCCGCCTGTGTTTGGCATCTCAATCGCTTCAACATCGTGATCGCTTGTTACAAAGGCTTCAGGCGCATCGATACCGTCTACAAATTGATAAGCTTTACGGATCCAATGGAATTTAACATGTTTGTCGCTATTGTTTTTCAGCGTCCATTTGCAGCCAGGTGGTAAAAATGCATAACCACCTGATTCAAGATGATGAGACTCACCTTCAATAGTGATATCCATTTCGCCTTCAACGATGAATACAACACCTTCGGCATTTGCATCTAGCTCAGGTTTTTCTGAGCCGCCATTAGGCTCTACTTCGACGATATATTGTGAAAAGGTTTCAGAGAAACCGGTAAGTGGACGTGCAAGCACCCACATGCGCATGCCTGTCCAAAACGGCAGATAGCTAATAACAATGTCGGTTAGTACACGTTTTGGAATAATCGCATAACCTTCGGTGAAGATAGCGCGATCTGATAGTAATTGTGTTTGTGGTGGTAAGCCGCCTGTAGGTGCGTAATAAGTACTTTTAGTTGACATGATTGGATTTCCTTGTTGTCTTCGTTAAAACAGAGTGTTGTTTCTCTAAAAATCTTGATAATTATTCTAGAGAATTTTATTTAATATTCTTTTATATCGATTGTTGCTATGTCTGTTGCCAGTGAGCTTTTTAGAGCGCAATAAAATTAGAGTACAGTCAAATTAAAGCATCATCAAATTAAAGCACAATCAAAATACTATTTATTTAACTTCTAAACAGCATTTTCCTTTGCTCTATTTGACTTAGCTTCCTCAGCAGAGACATCAACGCAAACTTCCCAATCATCAATTTCGAACTCATGGCAGTTATTACCATCACCATTGATACGATCGACTACTAAGAAATCACAATCCGCTTTTAGCGCCAGTAGGGGATGATGCCAAACATTGGCATCGTACTGTACACCTTGATACGAACGGGCATAAAACACTTCTAAATCATCAACTGATTTTGGTGGCTCGCCAGCTTTTGCGACAACAACGATATAGTCTGTGCTATTCATAGAAAAGAAGGCTTGGCTACCAAACGGATGGTATTCCATCACTGATAACGTAATCGGACAATCGCGTCTTTTGGTACGAAAAATACTAAAACCGACTTCTCCGCCGTCATTTTGAACTTTTGAGATAGAATCATGGCGACAGGCAAAGCCGCGATTGATATCCCAACTGTTTTCAGGACACTTTTCTTGATCATCATAAGGCTCAATCACTGAGCCATAAGGCGCAAAAGCAGCTTTGGTTAAAGGTTGCGCAATTATTGTGGTTTTCATAAGTTCACCTTTATGTTAGTTAGCAATATCATTTATTCAGCTATGTTAGCAACTTATTAAGTGATAGACCGTCAGTGGTCGATAGCGGTATTATATTTTTATTCGTGGTTTTCATTCCTGAGCTTTTTCTAGCGCTGCACGATTATGATAGTCAGGCAGTTTGTTATTTATAATAACAAATAATTATAGTACCGAACAATCAAACCCAGTGTCAGTGTCGCTAGCACTTACTTATTTAAACGAGGGAAACACAGGACACAAGAGATGATTTTGGCGCAATGAAACAGCTGAGGTATAAAAACTGCCTTGAGCGTATCATCCGTTCGCTTACGTAGTTGCTATACGTATGTGCTTGTGAATATGATGATACGTCTGATGATTGTTATATTCAGTATAGCTACATCCAGTATAGCTACATCCAGTTGGCGGTGTTATCAGCCGTAGCTGGATGGTTTTCATACCAGTGCTTAGCGATTTCATCGCGGCGACAGATCCAAACATCGGGTTTGCTGGTGATGTATTGTAAAAATTGTTTGAGCGCTTTGATGCGACCAGCACGACCGATAATGCGGCAATGCAAACCAATGGTTAGCATTTTAGGTTGGTTTTTACCTTCTTTAGCGCCTTCTTCATAAAGAGTATCGAAGCTGTCTTTTAAATACTGATAAAAAGGTTCGGCATGGGTAAACCCAGGGCTTGAAGAAAAACGCATGTCATTGGTCTCAAGCGTGTAGGGGATGACCAAATGCGGTTTGCGGGCAATCTTATTACCTTCTTCTACTTTAACGTTGAGCCAGTACGGGAGCTCATCAGCATAAGAGTCAGAGTCATAAATATAGCCGCCTTGTTCTGCGACCAGCTCGCGAGTATTTGGGCTATCGCGACCGGTATACCAGCCAAGAGGCTGACTGCCGACCATACGCTCAAAGATTTCAGTGGCGCGGCGTACATGCTCACGTTCAGTTTCGCGGTACATATATTGATAGGTAATCCAGCGCAGGCCGTGGCTTGCAATCTCATGACCGTCTTCTAATATGCGCTCGACGATATGCGGTGTTTTTTCAGCAGCGGCAGCACAAGTAAAGGTAGTAATGGGCAAACCATATTCTTTAAAGGTGTCTAATACGCGCCAAACGCCGACACGGCTACCGTATTCAAAGGCTGATTCAATCGACTGGTGACGATTGGTAAACTCTGGCGTGCCTAAAACGTCTGATAAAAAACGCTCTGATTGACCGTCACCGTGAAGCACACTATTCTCTGCGCCTTCTTCGATATTGAGTACAAACTGTACGGCTATTTTAGCGCCACCTGGCCAATTGGCTTTGGGTGGATTGTCGCCATAGCCTTTCAAATCACGCGGATAGCTCGCTTGATCAAAGTCGCTGGTTATTTTTTTTGTCATTGTCATTATCCTAGATAAACTAAAGCTGGATGAAATAAGATTAAGCTGGGGCAGGGGATACCGTTGTTGCTTGGGCAGTAATCATTGAATGATACATATCGATAAAATTAGATGTTGGTAACGCTGAATTTTATGGACATCAGCGTTACCAATAATGAGAACATTTTCTTTATAACCATCTTTTATAAATATCGTTTTTATAATCACTGCTTTAAGCATTGAGACCGTATTTACTATAACCCTGAAGCGTAAGCGACTATCTGTTGACGTTCTTCATCGCTTAGCTGAGTGATATTACCTAGTGGCATATAGCCACTTTGTACGGCAGTCACAATCTTAGCTTTATGAGTCTTCATGTCTTCAGGGGTTTGGATGATAATACCCGCTGGCGGCGCATTAAATCCAGCCTGTGTTGGTTGTGCCATATGGCAAACGCTACATTTTGCTTGTACCACTTTTATGATAGCGTCGTCAGCTGAAGCAGCAACAGGTACCACTGCAGCAGTCGTATCTGTACTAGGAGCAGCAGCAGTAGCAGGTGCTACGGCAGCTGGCTCTCCGGCTACAGCAGGTGGCGTATCTGTCGGTGCTGGTGCAGTCGTCTCTGCTGCAGAAGCCACAGGTATGACAGGAACTGGTACTGGCTCAATAGGTGCTGGACGCATCCAAATAATCAGTAATATGGTTGCTATCGCAGGAATCACTAAGAATTTTGGTCTGCTGCGACCCAAGTGTTTTTCGTTGAAATAATGACGAGCCGTTGCCGTGATGATACCGACGAATACCAATACCAACCAACCATGCGCATGTGAATACATCATTGGATAGTGATTACTAATCATGATAAAGATGAGCGGTAGGGTAAAGTAGTTATTCATCAATGAGCGGTTTCTGGCCATCAATGCTAAATCTGCTACTTCTGGACCTGGTTTCACGCCACGACGTACACAATCTACGAGTGCACGCTGAGCCGGCATAATACCAAAGAAGACGTTACCTGCCATGATAGTACCTAAAATGGCACCGACATGGATAAAGGACGCGCGATCACTAAATAGCTGATATGAGCCCCAAGTGGCAATAATCATTAGTACAAAAATAGTGACACTAAAAGCCAGTTTATTTTTGCCGACATTGCTACGTACAATGACTTCATAAATAAAGTAACTACCGAATAAGAACAGTAGGCTGGTCGAGATAGCACCAACGTTGCTACCAAAATCAACTTTGCTCGGATCAATCAAGTAAGCCGTCGCATTGATGTAGTAAACGATAATCAGCATCGCCATACCGGTCAGCCATGTGGTATAGGCTTCCCATTTGAACCAATGCAAGGTTTTTGGCATAGATTCAGGTTCAAGCTTGTATTTGGCAATCTCGTAGAAACCACCACCATGCACTGCCCAAAGATCGCCTGAAATGCCTTTTTTAGCTTTCCATTCTGGTGGCTTCTGAAGACTCATGTCTAGCCATACGAAGTAAAATGATGCGCCAATCCACGCTACACCAGCGATAACGTGAAACCAGCGGAAGAATAAGCTTAGCCAATCGAGAAGATATGCACCCATGTTGTCAATGTCCTTTTATATTATTATATCTTGGTAACTCGTAACGACTTTTGCTCACCTTCGTTATTATAAAAGATTGTGATACAACGTAGCGATACCAGCATTATTTATTTGGTCTTAAAGCTCTGACCTCACTGTCAGAGCTTTAAAGTTTCCAGCGCTCGTATAGCCTTATTCTTATAAGGCTTTGAGTAATAAAGCTATAAAATTATGATCCGCGATAAGTGCCGTAGCCGTGAGCGCTAAGTAGTAGTGGCACATGGTAGTGACCGTTATCTTGTATCATAAAATCGATGACCACTTGCGGATAAAATACTGTTAGTTTCTGTGCATCAAAATACGCTTGGGTATCAAAAGTTAGCGTATAACGGCCGATATCTAAATGATACTCGGCAATATCAATTTCTGGATTAAATACCCAACCGTCGGTAGTCACGCGACCGTCAGCGTTAGTAATACCATTGGCCAATAATGACGGCTCGCCGCTGGCGCTCACGCGATGTAGCGTCACAGCGATATCAGCGGCAGGCTTGCCAAGATGGGTATCTAAAATATGTGATGAAAGAGTACCTGACATGATAATTCCTTTTATATATGTTGGTCTAATTGGGCAAGATTTAAGCGTCGCTTAGCAGTTTTTGTAAGCGCAAACGCGTGATTTTATTTTGCTCAGTGGCTGCATTCAATAGTTCTGTATCACGATCGTTTGGCATGCGCGCTTTCAATAAATCCAGCATTTGCTGGGCGCTTTTACCTGTGGCAAAGACGATAAAGATAAAGCCGAATTTATCGAGATAATCTTGATTACCTTGCGCCAACGCTTCAATCACTGCGTCATCAGCGTTATTGGCACCTGATTGCTCATGAGCGGCACTGTCTTGCGTATTGCGGTATTTTTCTTTTAATGAATCGACATTGCCAATCTGTGGATGACCATCGAACGCTTCTAGCAAATTGTCTTCTTCGGTTTGTGCTTGTTGCCATGCTGCATCGCTAGAGGTAAGTAGCGCGTCTATATCCTTAAAAGGACGTCCGCCTACTAAATTATTCGCCCAGCTGGTGCTGGTACAACAGGTCAATAGTTGCGAGGTCGCATCGGTTTGCGAGAGGGCATTAAATTGAGATAGTGATAAGCTCACGGTAACATCCTTGTTTTTTGATACAGCATTTTTGCTTAGTATGAATTTACAGCGAAAGCATCACGTCTCTTGATTATATAAATCAGAAGTAAAAAACTCATGCTAAAGTGGTATCGGTTGAGTGGTAATTGGTTTAATATTAACCATTCTGCTTAAACCTGACCAAATGGTCAACTACTTTATGCAAAATAATTTCTATTATTGACTATATTTCATGAAATTGGGGCGACAATTTACTGTCTGTCCTAATAATATACTGGGATATGGTCGTTTATTCACCATAATGTCTAACGGCTCATTCCATGACTCAAAACCATAAAGCAAATGCATCTACTTCTTCTGAGAATACGGTTCATCGTAATCAGCAGGATATTCGTGCACAAAACCAAGCGGTGATTTTGATAGCCGCCGAAGAAGAGTTTGTGCTACAAAGTTATCGTGGTGCCACGATGCAAGGTATCGCCGATCGAGCAGGGCTACCAAAAGCCAATATTCATTATTACTTTAAAAATAAGAAAAATCTTTATAAAGTTGTGTTGCGTTCTATTATTCAAGAATGGAATGAAGGGCTAGTGACGATGACAGTGGATAGTGATCCAAAAACCGTCATCGAAAAGTTTGTCCGTACCAAGTTACATCAAGCGTTTGCGCATCCAAATCGCCATAAGCTGTTTGCCCTTGAGGTCATCGGCGGCGCACCGCATTTACATGATTTTATGTCAAGCGTTATGAAAGACTGGGCGCTTGATAAAACACAGGTGATGAAGACATGGCACGAGCAAGGCAGAATTGGTATTGCTGATCCGCTTCAGCTATTGATTTTAATTTGGGCAACGACCCAACGCTATGCAGAATTTGAAACTGAAATCGTCGGCTTAATGCAAAAAGATGCCTACGATGAGCAAGATGAAGCCCGTGCAGCTGATTTCTTAGTACCGTTTATCTTACGCGGTTGTGGTATTGAATAACGTTGTGGCATTAAATAAAACAGTGGTATTTCATAGAGTCATAGCTTAGCGATAATCAATAGCTTAGCGATAAATTGCTGCTATGACGTTTGGCTCTTACTGTCTTGAGCAACGCTTAATAGCTTGAGACGCCTTTAAGTCTATAACCGTTTTGCCAGTCTTAGCCAGCTTTGTTTAGACCTATAACATTAATTCAGGGTCAATGCGTTTGATATAACTATACGTATATAAAACGACTTTAATCATAGCCGCTTTATTAAGGCTGGTGTAATTAAGGCTGGTGTGATTAAGACGGAAATAAAGACTCAGCAGAATATTCTGCTGAGTCTTTATTTTATCTTATCAATAACAGTGCTTTCTTAAGAGGCTTTTTTCAGAAGGTTTATCTGTTCTTCAACTTTAGCATTTTGCTCTGGTGTATCGTATTCAGACCCATAGTTTTTCGGTAAAATCATATCAAGAGTGATAGCGACCACACCTGCCATGGTTACGGCCGAACCAAAGATATTACGGAATAGCTGCGGCGTTTGGGCGAATACATCAGGGACAAAGGCAATACCCATTGCTAAACCTAGCGTGGTCGCAATAATCAAGATATTACGATGGGTAAAGTCAACCGTTGATAAAATGCGAATACCGGCAGTGGCTACAGTCGCAAACATCAATAGCGTGACGCCGCCAACGACCGGTTTTGGTAGTTGGGTAAAGATAGCACCAAGGACAGGGAACAGACCCATCGTGAAGATGATAGCAGCGACATAAAGACCCACATAGCGACTGGCAATACCGGTCATTTGAATCACGCCGTTATTCTGACTAAAGGTCGTCACTGGGAAAGTGTTAAATACGGCAGCAATCAAAGAGTTGACACCATCCCCTAATACACCGCCTTTAATACGTTTTTCGTATACCGGACCTTTAATAGGCTCGCCTGAAATCATCGAAGTCGCCGTTAAGTCACCTGAGGTCTCAATACTGGTGATGACATACATAAAGGCGATAGGAATAAAAGCCTGCCAGTCAAAGCCAAAACCAAATTTAAAAGGGACTGGGATAGTCAGTAAAGGGGCTTCAGAGACTAATGAGAAGTCAATACGTCCCATAAATAACGCTGCAATCAAACCTAGCATCAGACCGATAAAGATGGCACTAGAGCGAATGACTTTGTTATCGATGATACTAATCAGTACCACACTTACCAGCACACCGCCGCCCAGTAGTAGGTTTTCCATACTACCGAAGTTCTCAGCACCAACGCCGCCTGCCAAATCGGTCAGACCGGTTTTGGTCAATGACAGACCAATAGTCACAATGACGCAACCAGTCACGATAGGGCTCATCAACGATTTGAGCCTAGTGATGAACTGACTTAAGAATATCTCAATAAATGCGCCAAGGAATGAGACCCCAAAGATGACAGAGAGAATCTCATCTGGACTACCGCCTTTGTTTTTTACCACAAAACCAGCGGCAAGTACGGCGGCTAAGAAACCAAAGCTGGTGCCTTGTAATGCCATAAGGCCGGACCCTACCGGACCAACCTTACGCGTTTGAATAAAGGTTGCCACCCCAGATACCATTAAAGACATGCTGATGAGGTAGGGGATGTGTTCACCTAAACCTAAAGCACCGCCAATGATTAATGATGGGGTAATAATACCGACGAAAGCGGCAAGTACGTGCTGTATTGCGCCTAAAAATGCTTTTGCAGGGGCAGGACGGTCATGCAGTCCATATAATAAATCGGGATTCCCTTGAGTATTTTCACTCATCTTAACTTCCTTGTGAAGTGAGTTTTAGTCCAAGCTCTGTGCAGACAATGAAGCAAATTTTCGAATAAAAAGAGAAGAGAGACAAATTGCTAACTCTCTGAAAATTTACATTTCTCATCTATCTACCAAAGAGTTGTCCTTATCCTTATGTTAATAAATACAAGCAAATAGCTGCTTTTTAATCTGACTAATAGCTTTTTCTTAATCTCACTAATAGTCATGATTGTAAACCTGACTAATTAGTCAACTATCTAAGGGTATAGGCAAACGACCATCTATTGCAATGACTTTTTTATATAACAGGTTTATTTATTGAATATAGCTAATGTATTAGCGCAACTTGTTGGTGGCTAAAATCACTACGAGCGCAGTCCCTTCAAGGTTTACATAGATAATAGAGATGAGGTCAAAAGCATACATAGTTTATCGATATAAAATTTCTAATATTAATTATTGCCAAATTGTTAATACTTCGTTATTATGCCTGTCATTATTTAAACGCTAATCATTATCATTAACATTAATAATGTTATTCGCATATCTAGCTTGATTGTTATTTAAATACCAAGCTTTTTTAAAGGTTGTCTTGGCAAAGACCATGAATACATAATTTTTAAAAGTAATGATTAAAAACTGTTCTCAAAATCCTAATTTTTGATCGTAAATAAAGTGAGTGTGTTATGCGTGAAGTAAAGTTTTCTAGTCGATTGACCGTATTGTCCATGGGTGTGGCAGCGGTACTGTGGTCACAAGGTTCGCAAGCAGCGACTACGAGCACTGTAAAAGACATGCCTATTACCACCTTACAGACCATCACGGTGACGGCTAATAAGTCAGTGAGAAACGATGTCCAAGAGGATGCCGTTTATATAGATGACTACACGCCAGCTGCACAAGCGAGTCATTTGAGCGATTTTTTAAATGTCGTTCCTGGGGTTACCGTAGGTGGTACCTCAGCGGTCAATCAGCGTATTCGTATTCGTGGTCTTGAAGACAGCAACCTTAAAGTCACTATCGATGGTGCCCGTCAAGAAGGTAAACTTTTTTATCATATGGGTGATTTGACCCTTGATCCTGACTTGCTCAAGCAAGCCGATGTTTCGGTTGGCAACAATTCTGTCACGCTAGGAAATGATGCGATCGGTGGTGCGGTTGCTTTTAAAACCGTTGACGCAGTGGATTTGCTAAAACCGGGTCAAAAAATAGGGGCTAAAGTTCATGCAGGATACGCTAGTAATAATGACGAGCTACTAACCTCAGCGACGGTGTTTGCCGCGCCAACAGAAAATATCGATTTGCTTGCTTATTATGGCAAGCGCGATGCGAATTCTGGCGAAGATGGTAACGGTCGTGAGCTGTTTGAAGACAGTAAAACTGAAAGCATCCTATTAAAAGCCGGTGCTTACATCGCAGATGACCATCGTATTGGTGCAAACTTTAGCCGAACTGAAAAGACAGGTATTTTCCCATTCCGCCCAGACTTTCCTAGTCGCTCTGAGGCACCAATTCCGCAACAGGTGAAGCGCGATACTTATGGTATTGACTATAGCTTTAATCCTAGCAATCCACTGATTGATATAGATGCCAATGTCTATCAAACCAAAACCCGTATTTTGCGTGATTCTGAGTATCTTACAAAACCAGGGTTTGATTTTAACGCACAAGTTCAAACTACAGGCGTAAAAATCCAAAACACCAGTAACATCACTACTAATGTTGGCACACACAAGCTGATATCTGGTGTTGAGCACTACAAAAAAGAGTCCGAGATGGAGCGCGACTTCGTCAAAAAAGGCTCAGATGAGGCAACAAACACCTCTATTTATCTAGAAGATCAGTGGAGAAATGGCAAGCTCACTTTAACACCTGGTGTGCGTTATGACCGCTACAAATCTCCTGAGTTTATCGCTGGTGGCAAAACCTATGATAATGTCGTCGGTGCACTTGCCGCAAGCTATGAGATTGCACCATTGACACAAATATTTGCCAGCTATACGCAGTTATTTAATGGTCCTGATTTAAGCCAAACCATCTTTAATTCAAGTGGTGATAAAACTTACGTTAATAAGGACTTAAAAGCAGAAGAAGGCTCTAACGCTGAAGTGGGTATCGTCACAACCTTGCGTGACCTAACGGTAGTGGGTGATGCACTAAAACTAAGCGGTAAATACTTTGAAACCGATATCGAAAACTATATTGAATTTGTGAGATCAGGTGGTACAAGACCGGGCTTAAACTGTGAAAACGGACAGCCAGTTGGCGCTTGCCAAGGTGTCATCAATAAAGATGAAGATTATAAGATCAAAGGTGTCGAGCTCGCTGCTGATTATAAAATGAATGATTTTAGTATGGGTTTGAGCTATTCGCGCGCACGCAGTAAAGGTGAAAACACGGGCTACAGCATTCCATCAGTGACCGGAAGCAGCTCAGAATCAGGCGATAAATATATGGTCAATCTGGCTTATAGCCCAACAGAGACGACAGATGTTGGCTGGCGCAGTACCTATGTCGCTTCAGTGATGCCAAATACTGCTGGAAATGATATTAAAAAACCAAGCTATAACGTCCATGATATCTTTATGAACTATTCACCAAGACAAGTTGATGGATTAAAAGCGACGGTCGGCGTTTATAATCTGTTTGATGAAGCTTATGCCAGCCACTCATCTCGTCTAAATCCGATTGATGATGTTGCTACTGACTTTGAGAAAGGTCGTAATATCAAAGCGTCATTAACGTATCAGTTCTAATCTGACGATCATTTGATTGTATGTAAAAAGCCAGCTGTCTTTGAAGGAGAGCTGGCTTTTTTAGTGTCAAACTACTTTTAAATTGACCACTTTTAAAATCTACTGTTTTTTAAACCTACCACTTTTAAGACTAAAGTATTCTTCAGCGAAAGACAGTCTTTAATAGCCATTTTAAATCCAAAATTAATAAAGAATTATGACCAATGACTTCATTTAGCCTTCGCAAAACCTGCCTATGGATTCATCGTTATACCGGACTTGCGATGGCCGGTTTTTTAATTATCGCCAGTATCACCGGCACACTACTGGCATTTCATGATGAGCTTGATAATATTTTCAATCAGCGCTTGGCTTATGTCGATGAGCTGCAAACGCCGCAACTCTCTATCGCGTCCCTTCATGACAAAGTAATTAATCGCTATCCAGAATATGGTTTTTCGACGATGCCAGTGACAATCGAGCCTAACCGCGCCGTTGTGTTTGTTGTTGATAAATATAAGGGCGATGTAAAAGTAGAGCCTGAACCTCTATTCCAAGAAGTCTATATCAATCCTTATAGCGCTGACATTATTGGCACTCGTGATAAAGAGCAGTGGGCGTGGCGCAATACCATGTGGAAGGTATTTTGGCTACACCGTGACCTATTGCTTGGTGACATCGGTAAGCTGATATTGGGTATCGTTGCATTGGTGTGGACACTTAACTGCTTTATCGGTTTTTATCTGACCTTGCCGAGAAAAACTAAAAACAACCAAGCGAAGCAAAACCAAAATAAGCATGCGACTAAAAAACGCAGCTCATTATTGAAGCGTTGGCTACCTGCTTGGAAAGTCCGTACCAAAACCAATACGTTTAAGCTCAATTATGATTTGCATCATGCATTTGGATTATGGCTTTGGCTCATGTTATTTGTCGTTGCATGGTCAAGTGTTGGTTTTAATTTAAAGCAAGTTTATCAGCCTGTTATGCAAGCGATTGTGGGGCTTGAGCCAAGGGGAGAAAAGCCAAATAAATCCACAGATTTGCCCACACTGAATGCTAAAGTGGCAAGCCAAAATACTGTTCATCAAAATACTGTTAATCAAGATGTTGTTAATAAAGCTAATAGTATTGCCTATTTGAGCGCGCAGGCGAATATAGCCGCGCAAAAAAATGGTTTAAGCGTCACGCAATTATTGGGTATTCGTTGGATAGAAGAGGACAACCAATGGCAGCTGCGCTTTAAAACCAATCAAGATATTGGTAAAAAGGGCGGCGCTTCATCTATAACAGTAAATGCAGGATCAGGCAGTGTCGAGCGCGTCAACTTTGGGTATCAAAGCTCGTCATTTGGCAGCAAAACAGATCAATGGCTATCAACCTTACACATGGGGCATATCAGTGGTGGTGCAGGTCATTTGCTGTATCAAATATTTTTAGCATTGGTTGGTTTGGCAGTAGCAGTATTATCTGGCACAGGCGTTTATTTATGGTGGAAAGGACGGCAACAACGGTTAAAAATCTCACAAAATATCCAAAAAGGAGCAGCAACGGTTAGTTGATCGCTATTAACTAATAGCTGTTAATCAAAAACTATTAACTAAACACTATCGACAATCACCGGTCGTCCTTGATGATTAAGTACCGTAACGTCAACGTTATACAGATCTTTCATGGTTTCTTGAGTAATGACATCAACCGGACGGCCAATTGCCATTATTTGACCGTCTTTCATCGTCACTACGGTATCGGCGAACTGCGCGGCTTGATTGATATCATGTAAGACAATCACTACCGTTTTTTGCTGGCTATGACTTAACTCGCGCAGCTCACGCATCAAGCGCCCAGAGTGATACATGTCGAGATTATTCAGTGGTTCATCAAGTAATAGATACGGTGTATCTTGGCAGACAATCATCGCAATCAGTACTCGCTGCCGCTGTCCACCAGAGAGAGCCGATAAGAAACGATCGGCTAATAACTCTAACTCAAAGCGCTCAATAATCTCATCGACCTTTTGCTGATCGTGGGCAGTTGGGCGGCCTTGATGATACGGGTAGCGCCCGAACATCAGTAACTCATGGACGCGCAATCGCCCTTGTACTTGGTTGTCTTGACTGAGCATGGCGACGGTAGTGGCAAGGGTACGCGCATTACCGCTGACAATATCGTGCTCCGCAAAACTAACTTTTCCCGCCTGTAACGGTTGCAGACGTGCCATCACCGAAAAAAAAGTAGATTTGCCTGCGCCATTAGGGCCAATAAGGGCAATCACTTGTGAGCTTGGCAGTGATAAGCTGATGTCATGTAAGATTTGCTGCTTACCGATATGATGCGATACGTTATTTATTTTAATCATAGTCGTTCTTATTTAATTCTAAATATGGCGATAAGTTTTTTACTAAATGTTAGGTTTTTTTTGCATTAATAAGTAAAGCACTGTTAATAAGTCACATAAGTAAATAACTAGCGGCGATGGGTCATAAATATTAATACTAAGAATACTAAACCACCTGCCAGCTCAATGACTACGGACAATACTCCAGCCATTCCTAAGACTTGCTCAAATACCGTTTGACCTAATACCAAGCAAATCATCGCTACTAAGCTGACTAGTATTAGCCGTTCACTGTGATACATATGGCGGGCGAGCCGATTGGTCAAGGCGCAGACTAATAAACCAAAAAAGGTTACCGGACCGACCAATGCCGTCGCAGTCGCCACCAAAATAGCAATAACCGTTAATAGCCCAAAGGCCAAGCGCTGATAGTTGATGCCTAAGTTAATCGCTTGGTCTTTACCGAGCATTAACACGTCACATTGATAACGCCAGCGCCAGATGAATACCGCGCTAATAGCACAGATGATGATGCTAATGCTAAGTAAATCAGGATTGACTGTATTGAACTGTGCATAACTGGCTGATTGCACCACCACAAAGTCATCGGGATTAATCAGCCTTGCAATTAGTGCCGATAAGCTACGGAACAGTACGCCAAAAATAACACCCACTAAAATCAGCCGCGTTAAGTCCTGACTGCTCTTCGAGAATAGCAGTTTAAACAACAATAACGACGCGCCAAACATCAATACAATCTCAAGCCCGAACTTTGCTATTGGATTAATACTGGTATAGCTAATTGAGCCTAAGAAAAATACCAATAAGCTTTGTAATAATACATACAGCGAGTCAAAACCAAGTAAAGACGGGGTCAAGATAGGATTATGGGTTAAGGTTTGAAACAGTAAGGTTGAAACTCCAATCGCATAGCCAACCACCATTAGCGCTAGTAGTTTTTTACCACGTAATGGTAGCGCAAAGTCCCAATGTCCATGAACATTAACGGTCAAAAATAAAATAGCTGAAATAAGTAAAATGAGGGTAGCGATAGATTTTGGGTGTTGAGTGACTATTGCCCAAAGTCGTGCCCACCGCTGCGCCCAAAATCCTGATAACTTTGCATGTTCAGGTGACTCAATATCAGTATCTATATCTGTTGTTGTAGGGGCAGAATGTAAAAGCATACGCTAATCTTATAAAAGAGAATGGCAAATAAAATAATGAAAACATAAATGGTTTAGAACGTTTAGGATTCAGCAGGGGCACGTAATAATAGCCATAAAAATACCACCGTACCGACTACGCCAAACACAGTAGCAACAGGCACTTCGAACGGATATCTAATAGAGCGACCAATAATATCGCAGAGTAAAACTGCCGAAGCGCCAAGTAAGGCAACGGCTGGCAAGCTACGTCTGAGCTTATCACCCATGATGCGACTGACAATATTAGGGACAATTAGACCAATAAAAGGAATGACCCCAACCGTGACTACTACCACCGCACTCATCATTGCGACCATCCCAACCCCAATCCACGTTACATGGCGTTTACTAATACCTAAATTGAGTGCGATATTATCGCCTAAGCCAATGATAGTGAGCTTATCAGCGATAATATAAGCGATGACACACAGACCACCAGTTAACCAGAGCAGCTCGTAACGACCAGCTAATACCGCTGAAAAGTCACCGAATTGCCAAACGCTGAGCATCTGTAACGTCTCAGTTTGATACGCAATAAAAGTGGTAATTGCAGTAATAATACCGCCAAAGACAATACCGATCAGTGGAATCATTAAAAAGTCAGTCGGCGGAATACGGTGAATGAGCAGCATAAATAGCATCATGCCGAACACCGCAGCGATAGTTGCTACGCTCATTTTGATAATGAGCGCGCTGGCAGGAAACAAGAGACTAACTACTAATAACCCAAGTGCCGCGCTCTGCGTCGCACCAACCATTGACGGTTCAACGAAACGGTTTTTGAGCACCACTTGAATAATCATGCCGGCAACCGCCATCGCAATACCGGTCAAAATGATAGCAATAGTACGAGGCAAACGGCTGACCAACATCAGTGAGCTGTCTGAGTTAGCGCTATGATTAATAAGACTATGGAACATACCAGACCATGAAAAGTCTGCCACCCCAATAGATAGACTCAGCAACACCAAAAGCCCCATTATAATGAGGCTACCGGTGTTAATTAACCATGGTGGTAATGCGGCGCGGCGCTGTTTATGCTTATTAAAGCCACTATTACTAACACCTCGCTGCCGCCACGATGACGTGGTTGGCAGGGAAGAGCTATCACTATGGTTGGCAATAACGCTGTTATTGCCATGGTTAGAAAATAACGACATAACGAGTTACAACCTACGGCTTTGTTAGTTACCATCATTGTTCTTAAGACAGCATTTATTAAAACGAGCATTGATAGCGAGATCAGACATTACTGAACTCGGCTAAAGGCATCTTTGATATTGGTCAAATCTTGCATCCACTGCTGATAGCCACCGAAAGCCAAATAAGAATCTGGGCTAAGATAGACGACTTGGCCTTTTTTCCATGCGGTGGTTTGCGCCACTAATGGATTGTCTAACACCGCTTTTGCCCCGGCACCGTCTTCACCAATAGCAGCACTGCGATCTAATACGAATAACCAGTCTGGATTGGTTTTTTGTAAGTATTCAAATGATACTGGCTGACCATGACGGGCATCTGATATTTGATTGTCAACCATTGGTACACCCAGTACGGTATGCACAAAACCAAAACGTGACTGATCACCGTATGCTGATAGCTTGTTGCCATTGACCATGACCAATAAGCCATTACCTTTATTCTTGGTCAAAGTTTTAGTCTCATCAATAAGACCATCGATATTTTGTTGTAGCTTTAATGCTTCGTCGCTTTTGCCAAACAAAGCACCTAAGTCATGCAAACGTTGCTTGCTCGATTCATAAATATTGGCAGTGTCGATAGTCATATCTAGGGTTGGCGCAATACTTGATAGCGCATTATATTTCTCAGCCATCCGCGAACCGACTAAAATAGCTTGTGGTTGCATCGCATTTAGTGCTTCGAGGTCTGGCTCAAATACCGTGCCCACTTCTTTGGGATTGGGCTGGTTTTTTGATTGCAAATTATCTAATTTTAGATTACTTGGCTTACCATCGATAGCCACATCGAGCGCTGCCAAATCTTGCATCAACGTCATATCATACACCACGATAGGCGATGGATTAATTGGTAAGCTAACCTTACCTTTGACCGTATCGATATCGACAGTAGTCACAGCGACAGCAGTATTATCGGCAACATTTGAGGCCTTATCAGCGGTTTGGTTTTCAGCATTTGTGTCTGATGATGCAGCATCGCTAGGGTCAGCCGAGCTACAACCTGCCAAACTGACAGTAGCAAGGAGTGCGGTCATCATAGCAGCCAATAAAGGACGTTTAAAAAGAGGGGGAGCCGCGTGGCTAGAAGATAGGATAGTAGACATAGATAACTCGGTATATCATGGGTTTGGGCAGTTTTTATAAAATCTGCTAGATAAAAATACAATAGCTTGTTTGGCGCTAATGAAATAAGTTTTGGTTTTGATCATAATTTTTATCGAGGGTTAGACCGTTTATAGTCTTCATTTTTTCGGCTATTTATTTATAACGGGAATAACAAACGAGCCGCCATGGTAAAGTAATTGAGACTTATTATCAATATTAATGATAATGATTTTTATTAACATAGCTGATTTTAAGGGTATCAGCCCTGTAAAGTCGTGTGTTTCGCTTAGGTTTGGTTTGAAAAATCACGAACAGTACCTGAAATATTAGAAATTTACTATTGATAATAATTATCGTTTGCATTATTATCACCCTCATTCAATGACGGTTAAATGTTAGGGTGTTATGAGTTCAATGGATTTAGACGCGCCACCACTTAGATCAATACTGATGGCTATTTTCATAGTAGTCGGGCTACATGTGCTCACGGCAGTCGCGTTAGTAGCGATAAAACCAGCAGCGCCTAAGGTGGCGTTGGTAAAAGAAAAACCGCCTATTGAAATAGAAATGATTTCATTGGCTGCCACATTACCTGTTGAGAGTGAGGCAGTTGAGGTGAATTTACAAGAAGCAGCGCCAAAACCGCAGCCTATATCAAAACCAAAGCCAAAACCGGAACAAAAATCTAAAGAACAAAAGCTGCAAGAGAAAAAACCGGATACTACAGCAAGAGTTAAGCAAGAGAAAACAGCGACTGTTAATCAAGAAAAACCGTTGCAGAAACAAACGCAACAAGAGAACAAGCCACAAGAAAAGAAGCAGCATCCTAATATCGATAAGGCAATAGCCGATGCGCAGCGAGCTAATGAGCAACGAGCTAATGAACAACGTAGCATAGTGGCAGCGCAGGCGGAAAAAGCTGCACAAGAAGCATATGCTCAAACAGTACAAGATGCCAAGAGGTTAGTAGATGCAAAGAACGCTCGGGATGCTCAAGCTCAAGCAGATGCCAAAGCCGCAAAAGAAGCGGCAGAATTAAGCGCGTCTAAAGAAGCAGAAGCGGCTGCCCGAGCGAAAGCCAAAGCAGACACTGCTGCCAAAGCTGCTGCTGCCGCAAATGATACACCTGTAAACTTTACTGCCAGTAATGCAAATTGGTCATCTGCACCGAACTTTAACTTTCCCGATCGCGCAGCCCGTCGAGCTCATTCAGGTGATACTTTCAACGTTGTGCTGGTATTGAGAGTCAATAAACAGGGCGGCATTGATAGTGTGCGTATCGCTCAGTCTTCTGGAAATGCCATATTAGATAAAGAAGCCCAGCGTCAAGTACGCTCCGGCAAATTTAAACCCTTTATGAAAGATGGTGCAGCAGTCGTCGGCAATGTCACATTACCCATCGCTTATACTGTCCCATAGAAATACGGCATAAAATATTAACTTACGCTACTGTCATCAATAAAAAAATAGCAAGTAATGCAATAACACTTTAAGGAGTCTGACGTGGACTTTACAACCTACTGGCAATACAGCGACTTGGTGACAAGAGCCTTGTTCTTTTTACTACTCGCTTTATCTATCACCTCTTGGGTAACTGGCATCATCCGTGTGCTACAAAGCCGCAAACTGGCTGCCAATGTTGCCGACGACTTGAGTGAGCAAATTCAGGTTAAACAAGTTGAGCTAAGAGATTCAGATGCTGCGACGCGGCGTTTGGTGCTTGAGCAGACCTTGCTCAAGCACATTGGTCGCTACCGTTTTGCCAGCGAGCGTGGATTGCCTATACTTGGTACGACGGCAGCGATTGCGCCTTTTATTGGCTTGTTTGGGACGGTGTGGGGTATTTTTCATGCGCTGCATAATATTGGGGTGAGTGGACAAGCGGGGTTGGGACAAGTCGCAGGACCGGTTGGTGAGGCGCTTATTATGACCGGTTTGGGGATTGCCGTTGCGATTCCAGCGGTGGTATTTTATAACCTTGCAGTACGTATCAATCGCCGTGTGATGTACCATGCCAATGATAGAGCGCATGATTTACTGGCGCAATCTACGGAGCTAGCAGCCACACAACAGCCGTCGATAGACAGTAAATCTAGCGTTACTCAAGCTCAGCCAGCGAAAGGTATTAATACAGATAAAGAGGCTACTCAACAAAAAGAACATTATCACAAATCAGTACCATCGCAGCCCTAACCCTTATTGATTGATAGGGTTGTAAGTTAAGAGCAAGCAAAGCTACAGAGAAGCTATAAAGTCATAGCTGCAATGTTTATAAAGAAAGTTATTGAGAATAATTATGGCATTTCAATTAGGTGATGATGACGTCCAAGGCATGAATGAGATGAACCTCATTCCGCTGATCGATGTCATGCTGGTATTGATGATTATCTTTTTGTTGACGGCGACTGTACTGAATCCGACGGTGCCATTAGATTTGCCAAAGACCAGTGCTGAGGTAAATGAAACACCGCCAGAGGCCATTCAAATCAGTATTGATAAAGATGCAGGGATATTTTGGGACAGCGATCCCATTAGCATGGAAGCGCTAGAGATGCGCTTGCAACAACAAAGCGCCACTGGCAAAGACCCTTCTATACAACTGCGCGCTGATAAAGAAGGCAAATACGATACGGTTGCGCAAGTATTAGCGGCGGCGAGTCAAGCAGGATTGACTAAAATAGCTTTTGTGAATGAATAGTTTTTCATATAAATTTATATGAATAAACCAGCTACAGTAGCAAGCTACCTATATAAACTAGCGCGGCTATCAGCAAAAATATTGTCAAAATAACAAGAAAAATAAATAAAATAATAAATTTTTTCTCCGGCTTCACATGGGTAACCTTGTGAGGTTTTCTTTATGTAAAGTTCCTTTATTTTATCACTGACTGAATGCTCGCCATAACTCGTCTCAAACTAAGTCAAAATTAATCACATTTATATGGGGTATTACCCTGCATAAGTTATTACCAACCATAACCAAACGGGCGATAGCCATAACCGAAGGGTCTAGGGCCATAACCAAATGGATAAGGCGAGCGTAGGTAATCAAGGTCGCGCTGGCGAATATAATAATAACGCCCTTGCGAATACGCTTCTTCAAGCTTTTCGATACCCTCAAGTGGACAGACGGGCTGCCAGTCATAACCCTCGCGACCAAGTTTGTAGGCATTGAGCTCAGTACAGTAGTTTTTAAGCCCTTGCTGGCGACCTTGCTCCCACTGGATGCGATTAGGCATTGGTCCGCCTACCTTGGTGCAGCTATCAGCATAGTGCCCAAAGTAAGCGCCTGAGCGTCCTCGGATACCGTCAGCATAGCCTACTTCTTGCCAGTTGCTACTTTGACACTGCTGCGGCGTTAGGCTTTGGGTGGTGGCACAGCCTGACAAGGTGAACAATGCCGCACCCATCAACGATAGTGAAAGGCTAGATTTACTCGTAATTTTACTGACCAATTTATTAGTAAAAACAGCGGTCGATGAGTTTCGCTTAATAATATTATTCATAATAAACCTGCGCGCGTTTAAAATTATGGTTTATCATAGCACCTTTTTATATGCACGACTTTTTGTATCTTGTTATCATGCTTGTTCTCAGCTGCGCTAAGTGTTTGATCTGCCAATATAAATAGTTGTTCTACTATAAGGCAGATGACAGGTTGTTGAGTAGCAGTCAAAATTTGATGCTTGATTTTTAACGGTTCGTGCGCATTATAAGTAGCTGTATATTAAGCACTCAGAATATTAAGCGCTCAATATTAAACACTCATATAAAGGTCGATCCTATAAAAAATAGCGGCTTTTATGTGCGACTTGCACCGTTTTATTTTAGCAAAAAGGTCAGATTGTCATGGGAATGTGGATTGCGATCGCCATTGTACTATTCGTATTAGGGAGTATGATGGCGCTCAAACCTAACGGTATTGATCAGCGTTTGGATAAGCTGCGCATGACTGCGCGCCGCTTACAATTGAATCCAAAGCTCATTGGCTGTCCTGACTGGATAAAGGGTAAAGACAACGAGTATGGTCGCGGGATGATGGGTCAATATTGCTTAGTGCTAGAAGATATGCAGCTGCCATATACACGCTATCAAGTGATTGATGGGCAATGGCGACCAGATAGCAGTTTTATCGATACCGCTACAGATGCGACTAAGCTCAATATTCCAAGTGCTATTCGGTCTAGTCAAAGCAATAAACATACGACGGTCAAGAAGACTAATTTCAGTTTGGATAAGATGCCACTAGATTTACCAGTCAGTATTGAGCCTTATGTCAAAGGCTTATTGACGAAGGCTAATAGCATTGTGATTTATTGGGAAGATATCGCTTACGTGCGTCCTGCGACCAATCCTACTTACCAGCAAAAATTGATTGAGAGTGATTTGTTGGTACTTAAAGAAAAGCTTGAACAATGGGCGCTACAGATGCAAAAGAGCTTATAAAAATTGCGTCAGGGTAGCAAATTGTTTTTTCGTCTCCATTAATGGACAATATGCAAGTGCTTTTGACAGACGCTCAGTCATTTTAAGTTGACAGTTTAAGCCTTAGCAGTGTAACGTCTTTATAACTGAAACCTTTCGTTATGGTTATCGTTTATTTTATAACCAATTTTACTAGCAGCCATTACTACAATAATTCGCTGAGTCATTATAGCTAACGCTTATAAATGGCCATGCTGCTGAATGTATTTTTACTCTAATTTACTTATTATGGTGCCGTCACCTATGACAAAAACCACAACCAAAAAAAGCGCAGCTCCGGCTGCTGACAAACCTAAAGGCAGCCCAAAAGCCAGTCCAAAGGGCAAATCTTTGGTGATTGTAGAATCACCTGCTAAAGCAAAAACCATCAATAAATACTTGGGTGATGATTTTATCGTACGCTCTAGTATCGGTCATATCCGAGATTTACCTGTTGGCGCGAGCAAAAGCGCAAAGAAACCAGCAACGACCAAAAAAGATGACAGTCTGACCAAAGAAGAGAAAACTCAGCAAGCATTGGTACGGCGCATGGGCGTTGACCCTGAGCATAATTGGGCGGCAGTCTATGAAGTATTGCCAAATAAAACCAAGGTCATTAAAGAGCTAAAAGCCTTAGCTAAAGACGCTGACAAAATCTATCTCGCAACGGATATGGATAGAGAAGGGGAAGCGATTGCGTGGCATCTTAAAGAAGTTATCGGCGGTCCAGATAGTAAGTATGAACGCGTGGTATTTAATGAGATTACCAAAACAGCCATTCAAAATGCTTTTAAACAACCCTCCAAACTCGATATCGATCGCGTTAATGCCCAGCAAGCGAGACGTTTTTTAGACCGTGTCGTTGGTTTTATGGTGTCACCATTATTATGGCAAAAGGTCGCTCGCGGTTTATCTGCCGGTCGCGTGCAATCCGTTGCTATGCGCTTGGTTGTTGAGCGTGAGCATGAAATCCGCGCCTTTATTCCAGAAGAGTATTGGCAGATTCATGCAGATACGCATATTGCCGATAGCAAAGCCAAAAAAGACATAGACGCTGAGCAAATTGCGATTCGTTTGGAAGCGACCAAACAAGGTGGAAAAACACTAAAACTGGTTAATAAAGAACAGACCGATAAAGTATTAGAGGTGCTTAAAGCAAGCGACTTTATCGTTAAAGAACGCGAAGAGAAACCCACACAGTCACGTCCAAGCGCGCCTTTTATTACGTCGACTTTGCAACAAGCAGCCAGTACACGATTGGGATTTTCAGTTAAGAAAACCATGATTTTGGCGCAGCGTTTGTACGAAGCGGGTCATATTACTTATATGCGTACCGATTCGACGTTTTTATCTGGTGATGCGTTAGCCGCTGTGCGTGGTTATATCGAAGATAGCTACGGCGCAAAATATGTGCCAGAAAAACCAGCCTTCTATGGCAATAAGCAAGGCGCACAAGAGGCGCATGAAGCCATTCGTCCGTCTAATGTCAATATGAAGTCAACTCAGCTTAAAGCTGTTGAGCGTGATGCGATACGTTTGTACGAGCTAATCTGGCGTCAGTTTGTCGCCTGTCAGATGCTGCCAGCAAAATACCTGTCAGTGAACTTATTCGTTGCTGCTGAGGATGTCGAGCTAAAAGCCCGCGGTCGTACGCTAGTATTTGATGGCTATACCAAAGTTATGCCACCAGCGAAAACAGATGATACCTTATTACCTGATGTCAAAAAAGGCGATAAATTAACGGTAGATAAGCTTGATCCGAGTCAGCATTTTACCAAGCCGCCACCGCGTTTTACTGAAGCAAGCTTGGTTAAAGAGCTTGAGAAAAAAGGCATCGGTCGTCCATCGACTTACGCTTCTATTATCTCGACCATTCAAGATCGCGGTTATGTGAAGTTAGAGAATAAACGCTTATTTGCTGAAAAAATGGGTGATATTGTCACCGATAGACTGATAGCCAGTTTCCCAGACTTGATGGATTATACCTTTACTGCCGCGTTAGAGGACAAGCTTGACCATGTTGCTGATGGCGATACAGATTGGAAAGACGTCCTTGATAATTTCTACGGAGATTTCAAGACGACACTCGATCGCGCCAAAGGAAAAGACGGTATGCGCCCGAATGATCCGACTGATGTACCAGATGTACATTGCGATCTTTGTGATCGCCCGATGCAACTGCGTACGGGTTCAACAGGTGTATTCTTAGGTTGTACAGGCTATAACCTACCACCAAAAGAGCGCTGTAAAGGTACTAAGAACTTAATGCCAGTCGAAGCTTTTGCCAATCTTGATGACGCGGAAGGCGATGATGAAGCGGCAGAAGTCCGAGATTTGATGGAGAAAAAGCGTTGCCCGAAATGTGGTACGGCAATGAATGGTTATATTGTTGATGGCGGTCTTAAGCTACATGTTTGTGGTAATAATCCTGATTGTGACGGTTATATCTTAGAAGAAGGTAAATTCGAAGTTCCTGGTTCTGATTCTCCAACCATTGACTGTAATAAGTGCGATGGACAAATGGAGCTGAAGACTGGACGCTTTGGTCCTTACTTTGCTTGCCAGAAATGTGACAATACGCGTAAAGTATTAAAAACGGGCGAGGCAGCGCCACCACGTATGGATCCTATCCATCTGCCAGAGCTCAAATCAGTGAAGCATGAGGATTACTTTATCTTGCGTGAAGGCGCGGCGGGTATGTTCTTAGCCGCGTCTAAGTTTCCAAAAGTACGAGAGACGCGTCCGCCAAAGCTTGCTGAGCTACGCGAAATCAAAGATAAAATGGAAGATAAATTCCAGTATCTGTTTGAAGGACCCGATGAAGATCCTGATGGCAATGCAACGATTCTGCGCTGGTCGCGTAAGAAAAAAGAGCAGTATATTGGCTCTGAGAAAAATGGCAAGGCGACACGTTGGGGTGTGTATTGGCGTAAAGGCGAGTGGGTAGAGGAGTAAAGCTCTTTTACCTTTAAGCCGTAGGTAGTTTTAAACGATAAAAAACCTCTTAGATAATCTAAGAGGTTTTTTTATATCGCTTTTTTACATTAAAGACAAAGCTTTCTATTAAATACTATTAGTTCTTTTCGATGATACCACAAGCGACGCGATCACCTGCGTTACCCGCTGGCTGGCTTGTGTAATCATCAACACCGTTATGCACGATAAAGGCTAAGCGGTTGACGCTATATTTACCCGCTTCAGCGGCAGAGATTTTCTTATTCACATAGTTAATCGTTGCAACGCCATCAGCATTGGCAGTCAGATTAGGTAAGTCGCCAGCATGACCATTCATATCGTCTGGATTAGAATGAGGCTTATTATCTGGATTAAAGTGACCACCTGCTGCTTTACCCATATCACCACAGCTACCCGTTTCATGGATATGTAGGGATACTGTCTTGCCCGGCTGCAAGTTCATTAGCTTACCGTAAACTTGTACACCGCCATCGACTGGGCGTAAGAAAACTTGTCCCACTTCGTTTTTGTTACCAGCGACAGCATTAATGGTCGACTTTAGAGCAGGCTGGCTCAAAGGATTGCCCGTTTGCATTTGACCTTCTACCGTTTGGCAACCAGTCATTACTAACGCTGAACCAAATAATAGGGCGCTTGCAAGCATTGTCTTATTCATTTTCATCTCCATTTGTAGTAAAAATTTTACTAGTGTTTTTAGTGACACTATCTTAATCTCGTCATTAGTATAGCCAAGCGCTCGACATAGTTATTCATCAAATGCGCAACAAAGCGTTAATATATGTAAGTCTTACACAATACATAAGGTTAGATGGGCTTAACATTCGCTTAAGGTAAAGTCACTAGATGAAAAGACAAAAGGACGAAATGAAACGCTCAATGAGTGAGCTATACTGCAGAATAGCAGTGATAAGAAGTTTTCAATAACTTGAATTTTAATAATTTGAGCGTTAATAATAATGTATGTGAGGTTTTTATATGAAAGTATTGTCTAAGTTGACGACATCTACAGTATTTATTTTAGGAATGATGGGCGCTGGTACGATGACGGCTCAAGCAGCATCGCAAACGGGCGATTTACATTACAATGCAGATTGCGGCGTCAAAGAGCTTCGTATGGCAAAAGGCAGCTATGATGTTAATCGAGCTGGTGCGATCAAAGGGAATGGATACTGTGAGTATCAGTTTTATGCCAAAAAAGGTCAAAAGGTGAGTGCGACAATCATCGGTAGTAACGACTTATATCCGTTACTTTACGGTATCGTTTCACCAGATTTAAGCAGTGAAACCGTAACGCTTGATAAAACGGGCGAGCATACCATTCGCGTAGTGCAGCCACGCAACCAAGGGCGCGAGGGCAATACTCCTAAGCCATATTACTTAACGGTGACGATTAAATAAGTTTTATGCATAGTGAGAAAACTTTAAAGTAAAAGCTAAAAGTCGAGCATTGCTCGGCTTTTTTGTGCCCTGAATTTATATTAACGCGTGATTATTTTCTTGTTCTTCCAAATCAAAGTTTCGCCCGTATCTAGCTTTTGCGTGAGCAGATAATAAGGCAGACTTGGGTCATCGATATTGGTATTTGAGAGTTGTTCTAATGTCAACTGGCTTTTGCTTAGTTGTTCAAGCTCACGGATTTTATCTTCGGCGGCTTCACGTTTTGGATCACAGCCCATCATCGTTTGTGGCCCTGAGCCGATTAAAAGTATATTATCAGCGGTTAAAATGTAGGGACCACCAACACCATTACAGTCTGAGCTAAAGCCGACTTGATGCTCTTCATTATATATAGGGTAACCAAAATAGGCGCTGACTGGAAAGCCTGGGTGACTAATTTCCGTAATGGATTTATGGTCACTATCGACTGCACTAACGAGTCGCCATCGATAGGTTTTTAGAAACTCATAAGTAATCGGTAGTCCAGAAATTGGTTGTAATTTCTTAGCAGTACCTTCAAAGATGAATTGTTTATCTTGGGCATTTAATGCCAACTCATAAGGGATTAGTTTTTTTGATGGCGACTGTTTTGGTGTTGAGATGACTTTAAGGTTAAAACGACCTCTGCCGTATTTGGGGAATAGTTGGGTCAAATACTCAGAAATATCGCTGGCCACTTGTGTGTCATTTATTAAGCAAGATGCTGGCGTGGTAGTCGTCACCCCGTATGAGCTATAAGTGTAGTCATGGTAGCCATCATGATGCAGGCTATAACGTTGACAGTCATATTTAAACACCAGATTGCTAGGGCGCACGTCAAGCATTAATGGCGGCACAGTATTGCCTCCAGCATAGACATGAGGATCAATATGAGTGACAACATCTTGGTTGTCTACCCAGCGCACTAATTTCCAATCAAAACGATTTAGGCTTTCAACTGGTAGCTCAGGCAATTTCCATGAGCCAATGTATTCATTATCTCCGCTTTGTGGGAATGTGATGATTTTTTCATCGGTATCTACTGGTTTTGGAGCTTTAGCGGTTATTGGTTCTATTTTGCTATTGTCTATGCTTTGACAACCGACTAAGCCTGTCATGCCCAACATACTTATTAAGGTAAGCGCACGAGCTGGTATCAATAAATGGCAGGAAAGAGTCATAATGCTTGTCCGTTTTTATATTAAATTTATATCCGTATAAATGGTTTAGATATCGTTAAGGCGTATCTTTTATCTCGTTTTGCCAAACTAAGGTCTCGCCTGACACCATTGTTTGCAATAGGTTGTAGCGTGGGAAATCTGTTTCCGATTCTAGTTTTTTGGTTTGCAAACTTAATGTCAGCTTACTGCTGCTATCTTGCATTAACTTGAATAAAGCGGTCTCAATGCGATTTCCTGTCTCACCGCAACCCATTACGGTACTAATAATAGTGCCAACGTTAAAGGTATTATCATTGAGTAAGAAATAAGGTGCGCGAGAGCTATTACAGCCTGAGCTAAAAGAGGCGTATTGACTGTCAGGCCAGCTCTCAAAGCTCGCTGAAATAGGATGGTCAGGATGGTAAAAGTTACCCAAAGATTTTCTGATTAATTGACCTTTTTCATCACTAGTGTTACTAACGGCGCTGACCAGTTGCCAGTCGTACTGCTCTAACAACTCGTTAGTAACTGGCAATCCAGTAGGAGCCACTAATGGCTTTGCTAAACCTATAAATGTTAAGCGATTACCATTTTCTATATCAAGAGCTAAGCGTTTAGGAGCAGATTGCGTATTCGTTGATACTGTTTCTGATGTTGAATTTGAAGTTGGCAATAACTCAAAATTAAGTTTAATGGGAGCATATTTTGCAAATAGCGATTGAATACTTTTATCATTTTCAATCTCATTATCAGGCTCATCGTTACAAGTCGCTGGAACTTTACCAAGGTGAGAATAATAGGGATAAGGTGGGGCGGACATTGAATGAAAATCCATCCTATATTGATCACAGCCTTGATAAAAACTCACTGAACTGGGTTCTACTTGTAAAGTAACAGGCACAAAGTCTGCGATATCGACGACGTTACCATTTTGATTGGTCACTTGTGCTAACTGCCAGTCATAATGAGCTGACCATTGCATCACTTGCGATTCTTGTATTAGCATCTCATCAATAGGCTTAGATTTATCGTCAGCAGAAGTCGTGCTGACAGCAGTGGTTTGCTGCTTATTTAAAACAGCAGTGGATTGACAGCCTGCTAATATTGCTGAAAACGAAACAGCGAGCAATAATGATAAAGGCAAATGGCTTGAAATCATTGTTATTACCAAATAAACATTTGTCTAAAATATAGCATAAGGTTTTATTTAGATTGTTGTTTATTATTGCTAAAAATTATTGCCAAAAAAAGCCGCCTACATTGCTGTAAGCGGCTTTTTAATTGCTAAGGCTAAATGATTGACTGTCAGCAGTTACATTTAGTTATGTAACGCTTTGCCTTTAGTTTTATCAACCGTTACTTTGGCAGGTTTAAGCGGCACTGGCATGCTAACCAATGCTACTTTTAATATCTCATCAATCGTCGCGACTGGCTGAATGGTTAAGCCTTCTTTGACGTTATCAGGGATATCCGCCAAGTCACGCTCGTTAGTATCTGGAATCAAGACATGCTTGATACCACCGCGATGTGCCGCAAGCAGCTTCTCTTTTAGACCACCGATACGTAGGATTTTACCGCGTAAGGTAATTTCACCTGTCATGGCAATATCTGGACGAATGGCGATACCAGTCAAGGCAGATACCAGCGCTGTCGTTAGCGCACCACCAGCAGATGGACCATCTTTTGGTGTCGCACCTTCTGGCATATGTACGTGGACGTCCGTCGTTTTAAACGTCTCGTAGTCAATCCCTAAGCTATCGCCGCGAGCACGTACCACGCTCATGGCAGCGCGAATAGACTCTTTCATCACATCACCAAGTGAACCGGTAAAGATAAGCTCACCTTTGCCTTTCATCGCGACGGCTTCGATAGTGAGTAGCTCACCACCGACTTGAGTCCAAGCAAGACCAGTTATACGACCAATCTCAGGCTCTTCTTCAGCCAGACCATAGTCATACTGATGGACGCCTAGATAGTCATCGATGTTTTTATCATCGACTACGACCAGTTGACGTTCTGCTTTTTTCGGAGCGCGGGCGCCATGCATTTCAACCGAGCCACGAACCACTTTACGGCAGATTTTATTCACTTCACGCTCAAGGTTACGCACACCTGCTTCACGGGTATAGCTACGCACGATGCTATGCAATGCCGCTTCAACAATCTCAATCTCGCCATCTTTAAGACCATTATTTTTAATGGCTTTTGGCACGAGATACTTTTGCGCAATATTCACTTTTTCTGCTTCGGTATAACCCGGCAAGCGAATCACTTCCATACGGTCAAGTAGCGCGGCTGGAATATCCATACTGTTGGCAGTACAGATAAACATCACTTGCGATAAATCTAAGTCCATATCTAAATAATGGTCGTTAAAAGTATCGTTCTGTGACGGGTCTAGCACTTCAAGCAACGCTGACGCTGGATCACCGCGGAAGTCTTGCGCCATCTTATCAATTTCATCTAATAAAAATAATGGGTTTTTAACTTCTACTTTTGCTAATGACTGAACAATTTTACCTGGCATTGCGCCAATATAAGTACGGCGATGACCACGAATCTCAGCTTCATCACGTACGCCACCAAGCGCCATGCGTACAAATTTACGACCGGTTGCACGAGCAATCGACTCGCCCAATGAGGTTTTACCAACACCCGGAGGACCAACTAAACAAAGAATCGGACCACGAAGTTTCTTGACGCGTGATTGTACGGCGAGGTATTCTAAGATGCGGTCTTTTACATCTTGCAAGCCGTAATGGTCTTCATCTAAGACCGTTTTAGCTTTATCTAAATTGATCGAAACTTTGGTCGTCGCATTCCACGGCGTATCCAAAATCCATTCAATATAGTTACGCACGACTGAAGACTCACTTGAAGCCGGTGGCATCATTTTGAGCTTTTTCATCTCTTGCTCGGCTTTTTTGCGCACCTCTTCTGTCAAATCCGCATCTTCTAGACGTTGCTCAAGCTCAGCCACGTCATCTTCACCATCGAATGCGCCGTCGTTCATATCTGACAGCTCATTTTTAATGGCTTTCATCTTCTCGTTTAAGAAGTATTCGCGCTGATTGTCTTCCATTTGCTGACGGACAGCTTCTTGGATATCTTGCTCGATGTTTTGTTCAGCACTTTGCTTAACGAGATATTCAGTTAACGTATTAATATGGGTTTTGATATCATTTTTTTCTAAAAATGACTGCTTGATATCAAGATCCATCGAGACACGAGTTGAGATAAAGTAAACCAACTCAAGCAAGTCATCGATACGCTTCGCGACGCGCGTTAGCTCACGCGAATTACGCAGACGCGCCTCCGCATAGCTTTCAAAAAGCGTGGTCAAAGCTTGTATGGTATTTTTCTGTTGGCTCTCATCCATGTCGACATCGAGGTTGGCACGCTCAAAGCTTGCCATTAATAAGTCGTCATGACTCTCTATCGAATCAACGCGGGCGCGATATTGACCTTCGATCAATACTTTAATGCAGTTCTCATCGCTATCATGCGGCATGGTGCTGACAATGCGACATACCGTGCCGTATTGATACAAGTTGTCGTGATCAATATCTTCAGTGAGCGAGTCTTTTTGGGCAACGACCAGTACTTTATTACCGTACTCAGCTTGTGCCAATTCAACCGCTTTTACTGATGGCGCGCGACCGACAAATAAGGCGATTTGCATATGTGGATAGACGACAACATCACGCAGCGCTAATAACGGTAGATAGTCTTCAACAGCATCTTCTTTACTGTCTTTAGCAGAGTCATCTTCTTGAGCAGCATCAGACGCTGACTCGTTTTCTACCGAATTGTCAGAGGAGATTTCTAGCTCGTTTTGTTGCTCGTTATCATCAGCAACGCTAGATGATACGTCGACATCGATGTCGATATTGTCTTGGGCAATTTTATGTTCACTCATATATTCTTCCTCGTTCACCAGACTTGTAAAGTCAAGTTAGTGGTTCATGTTTAGATAAATGGTGCTGCTATATAAAATTGCAAGGCTCTATTATCGACAGTAGAGAGAATATTGCGCCTTTATTTGCATTCTGTCTGATGTCTGCTAGGTTCTGCGCGTGGGTTTTATGCGCAAAATCAGGTAAACTGACGCGCCTTAACTACTCGGTCTACATAACGGCTGCGTGGATTAAAAGGCTAGGGCGAAATACATCAGTCGACGGCATGTCAAAATGGGTCGATAACAAGTTAAAAAATATAGGGCAAGGGGCGAAAATATGACCATCAATGCGGTGCTACTGGCAGTAGTCATCATGCTAGGGCTGTCACTGGCGCGAGTGCACGTCGTGCTCAGCTTATTAATCGGTGCGCTGGCAGGTGGACTTATCGCTGGTCTCGGTATGACCGATACCTTGAACGCTTTTCAAGAAGGTATCCGTAATGGTGCACAAATTGCGCTGTCATATGCGTTACTTGGCGCCTTTGCGGTAGCGATTGCGCATTCTGGATTGCCGCAATCCTTAGCAGGTGCGGTGATTAAACGTATTGATGCAGGCGGCACCAGTGGCATGATTAAGTATATGCTGTTTGCAGGGCTCGTTACGATGAGCTGCTTTAGCCAAAACTTAATCCCGATTCATATCGCCTTTATTCCGCTACTTGTACCACCTTTACTGCTTGCCTTTAACCGTATGCAAATTGATAGGCGTTTGATAGCCTGTCTGATTACTTTTGGTCTAGTAACTACTTATATGTTTATTCCGTATGGGTTTGGCGACATTTATCTGAATCAAATTATGCTCAAAAACGTCGGTGAAGCGGGTATTGATGTCAGTAATATTTCGGTGACCAAAGCAATGGCAATTCCCGCTTTAGGTATGTTCGTGGGCTTACTGATTGCGGTATTTATCAGTTATCGTAAACCGCGCCAGTATCAGCAGCTCGCAATTGATAAGACTGCGCATGATGCGGTGGTAGAGGGTGACGCGTTGAGCAAGACCGCGGCTACTGCGCAGACACAGAGTAAAATGAAGACTCTAGTGGCGATTGCAGCGATTGTCACCGCTTTTGTCGTGCAACTTTATACCGACTCACTTTTGCTTGGCTCTATGTTTGGCTTTGGCGTCTTTATGGCGACAGGCGTTGTTAAATGGCGTGAAGCAGATACAGTCTTCAATGATGGTATCAAGCTGATGGCGATGATTGGCTTTATTATGATTACCGCGCAAGGCTTTGCCGAGGTGATGAAAGCGACCGAGCAGATTCAGCCATTGGTTGATGGGGCGGCGTCTTTATTTGGTGGTAACAAAGCCATGGCAGCCTTTATTATGTTATTGATGGGTTTAATCGTGACGATGGGTATTGGTTCGTCATTCTCGACCATTCCTATTTTGGCAGCGATTTATGTACCGCTATGTATCTCACTTGGGTTCTCGCCATTAGCAACGGTTGCGATTATTGGTACAGCAGGCGCGTTGGGTGATGCCGGTTCTCCTGCATCAGATTCAACCCTTGGACCTACCTCTGGTCTAAACGTTGATGGACAGCATGACCATATCAAAGACAGCGTGGTGCCGACCTTTATCCATTACAACATCCCGTTATTAATATTTGGCTGGATTGCAGCGATGGTGTTGTAAGGTTATAAAATACTTAAATTATAAGATAATGAAAAAAGACGCTTGGCTAAGCGTCTTTTTGGTTTCAAAAGAAACTATTAAATTAGGAAAAGTCCTAAGAAAGAAATGATATCTCTTTGTTGTCTGAGCCTTGCTTCAAGCCTTTTATCCCTTTAGATAAAAGGTATAGAAAAAATAACTCAATCACAGGATCATAAACCCGCTCTAGTTTCAGATTGCCATTATTGTAGTCTATGATTGATAAACCAAATAAAACTAGCAGAATTAGTAAGACTATAGAAGAGGTCACGGTAATAAAGTGGTGAAAAAATATATTATTAGGCTGTCTTATTCGTTTTATTTCAATATAAGTTGTCAATGCAAAGGCATAAAATGCAACTAACGCAAAAGAAAAGCTTCTCAGTTCGGCAAGATCAAAACCATTATAATCATAAATATAAGCAGCTGGTGTGAGAAACAACATAATTACCCAAAGGTAAAAGCAGACTTGTAGTGAAGCGGGCGACATGAATTCTTTTTTTGCTTTATTCATGGTAGATTGAACCAGTATTGTAATGATAATTATTTACAGTGATTGTATTTCATAATTTAAATATAAACAATAGTTCATATCGTTAATATATCAAAAGGTTACTAGGGCGTGTCCTCAATTCATATTTCAGTGAATGATAGTGCACGCCAGATAAAGCATAGACTTAAAATTACGAGCTAATTTTTCATATCGAGTAGCGATACTACGAAAGTGTTTGAGTCTCGCAAACATAT
>NZ_JBAQQF010000011.1:0-2111 GCF_049295055.1 Psychrobacter sp.
CACCAGAGCGTTTTTCAGCAAAAACGGCATCATCAAAGTCACGCGCATCTTCACCATCGATGGTAACAAGGGGTAAGTCACGCAGATCCTTGCGACCTTTTAAATCTTTTTCGGTAGGTTCTTGATAATCGTTGGCTTGTTTAAGTGCTGCTTCACTGAAATCTGACGGGATATCATAATTAAGTAATGTGGTTTCAATAATCAGTTCGCGATCATTATCATTAGACAGGACTTCAGTGATTTTACCCGTTGCAAACTCATGCTGGTTTGGCCAATCAATGATATCGACTTTGACAGGAGACCCTTGCTTCGCATTGAGCGCTTGCACGTTATCTTCAGTGACCGTAATCGGTTGGTGATTATTGGGACTGCCAAGCTCGACACAATAACCGTCTTCATCACGAGCAAGTGTGCCAATGAAGTTGTCTTGACGACGTTCAACAACATCGACAATACGACCTTCAGTGCGGCCACGGTTATCTGTTGACGTACCAACGGCTGCTACCGTATCGCCATTAAACACCCAGCGCATCTGCTTTTCATGCAAAAATAAATCTAGCATATCACTTAATAAGACAAAACCAAAGCCTTTAGGATGTGCAGAGACTGTGCCGGTGACGACATCTTGCTTGGTCACTGTGCGATAGCGATAAGGGCGACCTTCGCGATTTACTTGTCCATCACGCGCCATTGCTTTTAGGCGATTGCCTAACGCATCAAACTGGTCTGGGTCATCAATATTAAAGGCTTTTGCCAATTGTTGATGAGTGACTTCACCATTCTCATTAATCGTGCTGAGTATTAGCTCGCGACTAGGGATAGGATTGTCATATCTTTTTGCCTCACTTGAGGCGTTTGGATCGTTCCAACTCATAAATTACCGTATCTATTTTTAAAATTATTAATAATCGCTATCTTAACACGAACAACATCGCAATATCTTGCGTCAATTGTCTTATGTGCATTCAGTAGCATGGGATTGTCACCTTTAATAGGCAAAAACTATCAGAATAAATCAAATATCAACGTCGATCGTACTTGATTTATTGGTTATCTTTTTACTGTCTAACTCTTTGGATACTTCTAGTACCGTAGTTTGATTAGACTTATCGAGATATTTTTGTGCTTTATCAACTTCGGTAGTCAACGTATTGACCGTCTGCTTCATATTCTCTAACGCTTCAATTTTATAATTGCTGATCATATCCATCGTATCATATACATTATTGAAGGCGTTTTGTAATTTATCAAGTTCAATACTGCTACTGGTTGCTTGTTCATGAATCTCCCCAGATTGGCGCTTCAGCATGGCTGAGGTCGATTCTATCAGACTGCTCGTCGTTTTATTCAAAGCGGTAATTTGATCGAGCACCAGTTTTTGATTGGTCATGGCTTGAGCAACGACAACAGCCGTACGCAATGCAGAAATAGTGGTCGTGGTCGCACGATCCACCCCTTTAATCAGCTCTAGGTTATTGCGGCGTATCGTATCGAGTGCCAAATATCCTTGTACGTTGACGGCCAATTGTGTCAAAAAATCGGTGTTCTTTTGACGCACATAGAACAACATCTCTTCTTTAATGATACGCGCTTTTTCAGGATCCGTCGCTTCTATGGCGTAGACTTTTTGCTCTAATTGCTCGTCAATTTTTTTGCCGACATAGACATACTGACGAATTGACTGCATCAGCTCCCACATATTGACTTTTTCTTGCTCAATCATCGCGTTGTCTTTGAGAAGCTCATCTTTACCATTGTACAGACTGGTCACGACAGCATTGATATGCGATTGAGCCGATTCGTATTGACGAAAATAATCCTGTACTTTATTACCAAAAGGAATGAGACCGAAGAGCTTGCGTGAGCTGGTGAGCTCTTTCTTGCTTGGATCCAAGTCTTCGACAATCCCACGTAATTCCGTCAACGACTTGGCGATAGGGGAGTTGTCAAATAAGCTATCATTCAAACTCTTTGCTGGCAAATGGAGCATACGATTGGAGACTTGCGCTGATTCACGAATCTCTTTAGTTCCTAGATTATGAATAGACTGCACGTTTTGCTGAAACTCAGGGCTATGCACAGAGTTGGTAATTACATGATCGACGAAGGCA
>NZ_JBAQQF010000012.1:0-20062 GCF_049295055.1 Psychrobacter sp.
CAGGCAAATAAGGAAAATAGCGCAGTTAATATCGGGATATTACCCAGCTATTTGACGATGTTTGGCAAAATTTAGCTATTTTTAGTCCCTTTAGATGTCCATCGATTGAATTGAGGACACGCCCTAGTAATTGAATAGAAAAATTAAGTATTGTATGAGAGTTGGCTTAGACCCTGATAAAAAATCAGCCCTGCATATCTATACGAATTAACTCAAGCCTCAACAATCTTCAGTGGGATTTTTCTTGCTATAAGTGTCTCTTGAGGTACAGCTAAATATTTATCGCGAATATGTTCAAAGTATGGTGTTAAGCTGGGCAAGCTCGTTTGAATAGATGATTGCTTCTTACGATTTCCTTTAACAGTCATTTCAATATGCTTTTCAGTCTGTATCCAGGGTTTCTTAGGCAATATATATCCGTGAGCATTGAGAGTTTTTGACATCGATTCAGCTATTCTCAGACCAGCCAAGTCATAGTCAGCAAAGATATAGCGCTTACAGTCTTTTTGAGCCAAGGCTTTCAATATAGAAGTTATATTTTTATTGCTATGACCTCGATAGGCAAGCACAGTTACTGCACCAGTCAACCCTTCTACTAGCTTGGCGTGCTGCTCATTAAATCTACAAAATGCATTAAAGTTCTCTATGATTATAATATTATCGATATTCCAATCAATGAGATCGTTAATTTCCACACCTAAATAGGCATTCTCTTTAGTTTGCTTATGCGTGTAGTTGTTTGATGCATTAATAATATGTTCTTCACTACCTAGTAGACGACACTCAAGAAAGCCTTTGGTAGGTGCTTTACTTAATAACTTATCGTTAGTTGTGACGGCTGTGTTATCTACACGGTCTTTGCTTTTTAGCTCATTTAAATTGTGTCTGAGTAGGTCTATCCCTGTTTGAGCTTTTACGATCTCTCTAATACGGCTCCAACCACCCATATTGATGGTCACTTTTCCATTTTCTGTGTAGCCAATACTGGGGTCGAAATAAACCAATAATACAAGGATATTATCAGGGCTTCGATAGGTAGCGACTTTTACTCCCTGTAGCATCTTCTCTTTTAAGTAACTGAGTTTCCCTGCCGTATTTAAGGATTTTTCTAGGTCTACCTCCATATTTGATCCCTTGATGGCGACTCTTCGATTTTATTGAATTTTATATATTTGGCATCGATGACGTAGTTTGTATCGCAAGTATCAGAAAGGTATTGTGATTTTAAATAAACTTTATAGTTAAATAGACCTTTAGATTTAATAATTCTATCGTTGATAAAATCACTCTTTGCTACTTTTAAGAACAAGGCCAAAAAAGCTTTATATCGTATCTTGCGCTTCAAACCGGACAAATCCCAATACTCTCTGACAGACAAGGCTTTAGTAAAAGGCATGTCGCAATTATCGGCCATATACTGCATAACAAGCAATTTTTCAGGGGAGGGTGGTGGTTTCTTATGTTCTCGGTCAAACTCCTCATACTCACCTTTGTATAAATTATCACTCTTGCGTCTGGGCTTTTTGGCGCTAATTTTGCTTACCACAGAGAAAAGAAACTCGCTGTCATCTACAGTTTCAATATTGTGCAAAGTGCCAGCCAAAGCCATACCACCAAATGCTAAGCCTTTATCCACAATATCGTTATACTCAATATCTATATTTTCAGGAACAAGTTGACTGTTTCTTAAAGCCTTGCGTAATAGCCAAAGCCTCCTACTTTTCTTATCTTGTTCTTTTTTCAATTTATCAATTAATATAAGAATTTTTTGTAAGTGAACACCCATTTCAATATTGAATCTAGAAATAGAATCCGCCAAATACTCATTCAGTATAGCTGCCGCTGGCGTATACTCGCCGTGTAGTTTGCGTAGTTCATCGCGACTTAATATCTCTATTTTTTCGAGCTGAAGTTTGATCTTTTTATTTAAACCCTCAAGAATCTGTCTTTTTACCTTAACATTTGATGTGTTGTTTAGATCAGAGTTGATGACATACTCAATATCAGCCATCTCACGCCCAAGATATTCAGCGATGGAGATGCAGATATCTCGTATATTAGCCAAATGCATCATCTCTTCACTTTCATCTTCAAACGAATCCGACTGTATTTGCGCTAGGGCAACCTCATTACTTATCTGATGTTTAGACAGTTCAATATCGGGAGCAATATTTGCATTACGAGACTTTCTATCCAAATTTTTTAAGATGGCTGTAAAGTTTGAGCCTAGAGTAATGTTATTAGGATTGATACTGATAACACCACTGTCTTGTAGTATCTGATACTGTTTGTGTTTGTCATTGACCAGCTCATAGCAGCCATTAGGAGAGTAGGCTTGATAAATCAAATCAGCTTTATCAGTTACAGCTCTACCAAGTGTTCTGATTGTTTCTTCCGATAACCTAAGGCTGACTTTGCTCATAATTTAAGCCCTTGCTGCTCGGCAAAAACTTCTTCAGTGGGCTCATCTAATATGTTTTCAGCAATATAATCAAATACATCATATATATAGCCGATCTTTCCTGTTGCTCGATAAATCTTTTTATTTGGCTCAACCAACTTCAGTATTTCGTGCTTCTGGAGTCTTTCTAAAAGAGCAGCTACCTTTTCGTCATTGGGTTTTTTAGAAGCGCCTGTGATCTCAGAAACCTCGTTTAGCATACTTGCAAAATGCTTGTTATTATTTGCTTCTAAAACCAGCTCTGTTTGGCTTAGACTCTCACCAACAGTTAATACATTGCCTTCATCGGCTGTTGATAGGCAAGCAAGCATTTCTACTATAGGTGCTATGTCATGATAGATTTCATTAAATTGTTTAACCACTGCTCTTCTTTCAGAGTCACTAGGTATATTATTTAAACCAGCATAGACCTCGCCATCACTGAGGGTGACTAGATTGACCCCAAATGGTTGTAGCTGAGACACCATACGCTCATAGGCTACTTTGTTATCTCTTAGATGCCTATATGCCTCTGGATAACTCACAGAGCATATAAATTTATTGTTCATTAATAATCTTAGTATTTCATGCTCTTTCATTAAGAAAATACTCCAAATTCCTCAAGTTCTGAATCCTGAGTTAACATATACATATCATCCGTTTGAGAAATTGAGTACATATTTCTGGTTTTATTGTGATGGCAGGCAATATTATTAGCGAATAAGGGGACAACCTCATCATCTGGATTCTCAGGAGCGGCGCACATTGCTGATATACCAAGTTTTTGTAGCAAGTTTAATAACTCACGAGTATTTTGCGGATCTAACACGCCAATTTCATCAATAAAGAATTTCAGCTCGACCTCATCGCTCGATGTAGTTGATATAACTGAGAGCAAAGAAATATAAATGATGAGCTGAGCAATACGCATGGTGCCGTTTGACCCCATATCTTTGAATACCTTTGCTCTTTTGGTTTCCTTAATTTCACCGCCGACCTGTTTGATCCTTAGACTAAAACTAAACTGCTCTGACAGTTTGATATTCATCTGGTTTTGACCAATATAATCTTGCACGAGTTGTAATTTGGACAGCAGTTCCTGATTAGGCATACGCGTTGTATCATGGATGTCCTCATTAGCCCATCTTTGATGTGCATCAGTGAAGTCAGCCAAGGTGGAATACCATTTGTTTTCTTTGATTCCCGAACTTATAGCTATATGAAGCTCCTCAATGGCTAAAGCTTCTAGTTTTTCACAAACCTCTTTGCATTTGGTGTTAATACGCTTCGAAAAATTACTCAAGCTATTATGGGCATCATCTAGCTTTGATTTAAACTCTCTAACTTGGTGAGCGGTGACTCGATACTGGCCAATGAGTGTATCTTTCTTGATTTCATGCTCGTTGTTTAGGTAGTCGCTAAACTTTCTAGCTTGTATGTACCAGTTTTCCTGATCAGGTATGCTCAGCAGGATACTGTCAGACATTAAGCTCTCAAACATAGATCCATTGGTGGTAAAGGGTTTTCTTATGGTCTTTAGTGCATAAATACCTTTCTCCATATTCTTTTTAGTGTCGCTAACCAAAGATTTGGCATCGTTCAAGACTGCTAAGCTTGTATTATGCAAGTCTTGCAAAGAATGTCCCGTATATTCAGGCTCTAAGGTATGGTCTAAAACCAAAGCTTGATCAAAGGCGTTACTGGCATTACTTAAGCTTTCTTTGATACTTATCAGATCGGTTTGTGCGCTCTCAATTCGATTGTTAATGATCTTCGCTTTCTCAGCAAGGGATTTGGCATCTTCCTGCTTAGATATCAGAGCTTTATCAAAAGCCGCTTGTTTATCTACCAGCTCAATTGATAGACCATTGCGTTTTTCGAACAGTATAGGTAAATCCCGATATTCTTCATCAATAAACTCATGATAGTGCTTAACGCGTATTTTGGCTTTTTCAGCAGCATCTAAATTTGTCGATAGTTGATCTACTTTAGCTATAGTCTGAGCTATAACGTTATCATCGTAGCCATTTTCATCAATAGCTCTGTCATGACGCTCTTGAGACTGATTGGCTTCAAATTTCAAGCCTTCAAGTTCTTTAACGTATTGTTGCTTTACCGCCTGTTCTCTTTTTTTCTTATCTTCTTCTAGTTGTTCAATAGCCAATTTGTGATGGCTTGCTATCTCCTGCTCAGTGCTGTTCATCTTGGCATAAACAGTTTCGGACACTGATATTTGGTCATTAATTTTATTTTTAATGTCGTTTAATTGGCTGTCAATCTTACTCTTAGCTTCTTCAATTTCGTTTTCAGCTCTTATTTCTAGTTGTTTTTGTGTCGCTTGTTTATTTTCGATATCTTTTTCAGTGTTAACCACATTGGTATTTGCCCTATAGACATCTTCATTGGCTTTTTTCTTAGTAAGCTTGGCTTGATGAATGGTCTTTTCGAGTGATGAGATATTATTCCTACATTCTAATATCTCATCCTCTAACACAAGTCTTTGCTCAGTAATACTTTCAAAGGTAAGTAGTTTTTTGGGATTGTTGGTAGTATCTATTTTTGATGTGTCGAGATAAAGACCATACAGAGCTTCATCGTCTAATTCTTTAGGTGCAAGCCATTGTGGTGATAGGTCGGAGCGGTTGAATAGGGATGGATCGATAGTTTTTCGTATCTGATTTATCAAAGGGGAAAGCAATTCATCGGATTCATTTCTCAATAAGAAATTGAGCAATGTGTCGTCTTTTAGCAACGCATACAGATCATCAATGTCAGAGGTCTTGTTAGCAATATCGTTTAATAGACGTTCATGCTCTCTTTGTAGTTTTTCATATTCCTTACTGTTCTCATCTAGATATTTTTCTGCCGTTCTTTGATTTTTTATGTCCTGATTAAGTTGAGTTTTAGCATTGTCTAAGTTTAGCTTTAAGCTTTCCATCTCATTGTTAAGCTCGAGGCTACATCTAATGTTTTTTAACTCTGATTCTAGGTTGTTCTTATCGATAATAAGCTGGGTATGTTTTTCCTTGATGGCACTAGACTTGACCTCATACTCTTTTTTAATTAAGTTAAGCTTAGCAGCCTTATCGTCGCCTAAGTTTGAAAGAGACTCGTAATAACCGGTTTTAATCTGCTGTAGCGTTAATTCTTGCTGGGAAGCTAATCTAGCCTTGTTAGATTCTATTTGCTTTAAATCGTCAGTGAGCTGATTTTTAATGCTTTCGATTATTTTAGTGGCATCCTCTTCGTCTTTGCGTAGAGCTTTGAGGCGCTTATTCTCGTGCTTTATTTGTTCTTCAAGTGACGAGATCTCTCTAATCATATTTTGTAATATGGCCAATGGTTGATGATGACCAGGTAGACCATCTTCAAAATCTCGTTTTGCTCTTTCAAGCTTCACTACCTTAGAGCTCAGATCATCTATTTCATTCTGCAATTGCCCTTTTTCTTTGTCCCAAGCAATTTCAATCTTGGTAATTGCTTGCTCTATGGCTTCAATTTTTAATTTGAGATCAACTTCAATGGTTTTGTTTTCTGCAATCTTTGTATCAAAGGCTTTGACTAAGCCTTTGAATGTCTTAACTGTTATCGATAGGGCGTTTTGATTAGAAGCGTTTTGTTCAACATATTGACATAGCTCGTCAAACTTACTTCTAAGTTGCTCAACCTCATTCCATGAGTTACGATCTGAAAGCCACTTATTGGTATCAACACCTTGAGAGTCTATAGAAATCTCATTATTCTGAACTTTATTCTCTGTCTTCATTGCTTCAACCAAAAACTCGCATATTTGATCAAACTCAATTTTACTTTTTAGAATATTGCTAGCAATTAAGGAAAACCCGTAGAAGCTACCTCTACCGACCGCCAGTGAGTAATCAGGACGAAGCTGATTGATGGCTTGTAGAGCTTTAGATGAGCGAATAGAGGCTTTTAAGCGCCTATTTGGACAATTAGATATGATGGCCTCGTAAGCCAGCTGCTTGATATTATTTGAGACGTTAAAACCTTGAGATTCGATTATGCTTTTAACTTCTTCAAACTGCCTAAATCTTCGCTGATTGGTGGCTTCTTTTGCGACGAACCAAGTTTCATTGTATCCAGCATTAATAAAGTTGAAGATTTGTTGCCCCTCACTGCTTCGCCTGAGGATCACGCATTTTTTTTCGCCCTGTCTTTTATATTCATAAACCAAGTAACTGTCATCATAAGGAAGATAAAAATCAATAAAGCTTTTAACCGCCTCATTTTTTTTAGAAACCTCACTCAATCTTGTACCAAAAAAAGGAATTACTGCTCCCATTAAGGTAGTTTTACCTGCGCTATTACGACCAGTAATGATTGTATTTTTACCAACCTCGATAAGGTGGCTTTGACCTTTAGGGTAACTGTTGATCAATGCGACACGTAGAAGCCTATTGATATCTTTTATAGCTGATCTCGTATTATCTTCGTTTGCTATGCCTAAAGCTTCATCTGTTTTCAGCATCTTCAATCCTCTCTATGATATATAAAACCGAGCTTTAAATTCTTGAGCTATTTCACTGCACTTCATTTAACTTCGATTATCAGTGTCCATAATCATATCAATATTATCGTATCATTAAGTACTTTAGGTATCAGCCTACATTAATAAGTAAACAATATACGACAACTGTTGTCGCACCACTTTCTAATCTATTATTAAAATCATTAAAAAAGCCAAATACATTTAGTATTTGGCTTATTGCTATGAACTTAAACTATACTTAGCATTTTAGATATTAGACTACTTCAAATCATCGATCGTAATTGAGTAGTTAGTAATTTGCGCACTTCCTAAGGTTGAATAACCCATTTGCTTAATAGCCTTCTGATGTCTATAGGGATTAAATAGCTCGTCTAGAGTGTATTTAAAACCACAATCTTCTATCCCGAATACATAGTCAAAGAACACTTTAGCAATGGCGGATTGTGGATGACTGGCATCGCGATAAGACTTGTTGGGATGCCAGCTGCCATTAGTTATTTTACCGAAAACAGCAGATGATGTGTTCGTTTAGTCTTATGACCAAAGACACGGTGAGATCTTCCAAGTGAGGATATATCTGCTACTTTGGCAAATGGCTGATAATCTTTTGAACACTTAGTTTTTATTGGATCTGTCTTGTTTTTTTTATTCACAAAAAAATCCTTTGTCATCTTTTTAATATAAGATAGCAAAGGATTTAGTATCATACAATAGTATGATAGGTAATTACTTAGTATGATAAGTAATTACTCAATGACATCAACTATATAATTTAGTAAATATTATTCGACTGTTACTGACTTTGCTAAGTTTCTAGGCTGGTCGACATCAGTACCTCGCATCACTGCTACATGGTATGACAGCAACTGTACTGGCACACTATAAACAATCGGTGCGAGCGTCTCGCAAACATCAGGCACATATACCACGTGCAATCTATCTTCTGCGACCATTTGACTGGATTCACTCGCAAATACAAACAGCTCACCATGACGCGCATGCACCTCTTGCATATTGGCTTTGAGCTTATCAAACATACTGTCTTTAGGCGCTAACACCACGATAGGCATATCTTTATCAACCAATGCTAATGGTCCATGCTTAAGCTCGCCTGCCGCATAGCCTTCGGCATGAATGTAAGAGATTTCCTTAAGCTTTAATGCGCCTTCTAAGGCTATTGGGAACTGTAAACCGCGACCTAGGAACAAGCAGCTCTTCTTATATTCGAAATGTTCACTCATGACCTTGATAGGCGCGTCTAAGCGTAAGCTGGCATGAAGCTGACCGGGTAGCTGTTGTAACTGACCAATCAGTGTGCTCAAGCTTTCTCCAGTCATGCGCTGTTGGGTAACACCTATTTTTAATAACAACAACATTAAGGCAGCAAGCTGAGTGGTAAAGGCTTTAGTAGATGCCACGCCAATCTCTGGACCGGCAAGCGTTGGTAAAAAGATATCGGTTTCACGTACCAGCGATGAGGTCGGTACGTTACATAATGCCAAACTAACCAGCCCAACTGGCGACTGTTTTTGAATATCACGTAGTGCGGATAAGGTGTCAGCGGTTTCACCAGATTGAGAGATATAAATCACTAATGAGTTATCGATCACGACTGGATTACGATAACGGAACTCACTGGCAACCTCAACCGAACAAGGTACACGGATAAGACTCTCAAACCAATATTTTGCGACCAGACCTGAATGGTAGCTGGTACCACAAGCGATCACTTGTACGTGCTTGATACCTTTTAATTGTGCTTCATGGCGTTGCAAAAAATCATCGCGCAATTTAGAGGGCTCATCGCGATCTAATGCCATCTCGATAGTACGAGCGACTGCATCGGGCTGTTCATAGATTTCTTTGAGCATATAATGCTTAAATTCACCTTTATCTGCATTATGTTGTGCTGCGTCAATCTCATGTATTTGACGTTTGATTTCGATACCATCAGCGTAAATCTGAATACTATTACGAGTCAATTTGGCAATATCGCCTTCTTCTAGATACATGAAGCGATTGGTCACTGGTAAAAGTGCCAATTGATCGGAGGCGATAAAGTTTTCGCCAATACCGACGCCGATCACCAAAGGAGAGCCTAAACGTACCGTAATGAGCTCTTCTGGACAATCAACATGGATAACACCAAGGGCAAATGCACCATGTAGTAATGGAATAACAGCACGAACGGCTTCTAGTAAATCAGGCTTTGTTTTATAGATGTCGTTAATCAGATGCGCAACGACTTCGGTATCGGTCTGCGAAGTAAACTCGTAACCTTTAGCAATTAAATCTTCTTTTAGCTCGGCGTAGTTTTCAACGATACCATTATGTACTACGGCAATTTTTCCTGATACATGCGGATGAGCGTTACGCTGGGCAGGTTCACCATGAGTAGCCCAACGCGTATGGGCAATACCGATATGACTATCAAAAAACTCTGGATTTACTGCGACGGCATCGACTAACGCCTGAACTTTACCTACTTGGCGCTCACGATGAAGCTCGCCATCACGAATGACGACCAGACCGGCAGAATCATAGCCTCTATATTCCAGACGCTTGAGTCCCTCCAGTAAGATATTAGCGATATTACGCTCAGCCACTGCTCCAACTATTCCGCACATAAATATTCCTTAAATTTTATGTTTTAATATTTCCATACTTAAATGTTTTGATATAGGGTGATATTTAGGTAATCTATAAATATGAATAAGCAGCACCGCGAATCATTGCCGTACTGCTCGTTTTTTCACATTGTCAGGCTTATATGGTTTCAGACTTACTCTGAGCCTTTAGTAAATTCAAAAACTTCACCTTGATTTGTTATGACTTTTTCAAAGCCTCTTTTTGCTTTTAAAGACACCGCTGGGACATCGTTTACAGTAGCAGAGTCATCATCATTGATATATATCCAAACTTCATTGCCATTAGGGTAGGTCATGATATAACGCTGGTAGGTGCTATCACCAACTCCCATGCCAACGCCCCAATTAAAATGGCACTTACCTGAATATTTTAATACTTTCTTAGCATTAGAGTACTTGCACTGCGCATCATACTCTAGCGTGGTACTAGCTGATGCTAGTGAAAATGACATCATAGCTGTTGATAGCAGCAATATAGTAGATAAGATGATTTTCATAGTAGTGACTCCTAATACAAGCTATATTAAGATCAGCAGCAGCATAAAAATTATCATGCTGCTTACGTTTGCTCAAACCTTGATATTAGCGACCTAATTATTATCTATCTAAGTATTAGCGAATCCATTATTTTTTAGTCGGACGCTTAAAGTCATCTTTCTGTGTTTGACGAGCGCGACCAAATGCCAATGCATGAGCATCAACGTCTGTGGTAATCACTGAACCAGCAGCAACGGTTGCAGTGTCGCCAATCGTTACTGGCGCGACTAAACTTGAGTTAGAGCCAATAAATGCGTTATCTTTAATGACAGTTTGTGATTTATTGACACCATCATAGTTACAAGTAATCACGCCAGCGCCAACATTGACATCAGTGCCAATCGTTGCATCACCAATATAGCTCAGATGATTCACCTTGCTGCCATGACCGATCGTTGATTTTTTAATTTCGACAAAATTACCGACTTTGCTGTTATCAGACAGTATAGTCTCAGGACGTAAATGTGCGAAAGGACCAATATCTACGCCTGCGCCAACTTCAGCGCGATCAATCACGCAATAAGGTTTGATATGACAAGCGTTGCCTATCTGGGCATTTTTGATGACACAACCGGCTTCGATATAAACGTTGTCACCCAAGGTGCAGTCGCCTTCGAATACCACGCCGACATCGACAAACACATCCTGACCAGCTTTTAGTGTGCCACGGATATCAACACGAGTGGGATCAGCAAACTGAACGCCAGCTTCTTGTAAGTCAGCGACCAGTTTACCCTGCCATGTGCGCTCTAAGCTAGCAAGCTGTTGGCGGTTATTGACGCCTTCAATTTCAAAGGTATGCTCAGGTTCAATCGCCACAATAGTGATACCATCAGCAACTGCCATTTTTACGATATCAGTCAAATAAAATTCTTGCTGAGCATTATCATTGGTTAGCTTAGGGAGGTACTTGTGTAGGAGAGCATTATCAACGCAGTAAATGCCGCTATTAATTTCTTGAATCTGCTGCTCATCGCTGCTAGCGTCTTTTTGCTCAATAATAGCTTCAATATTACCCGCTTGGTCACGTTTGATACGCCCTAATCCAAATGGATTGTCGACGGTCAAGGTTAACATAGACATGCCATCAGTATTGGCAGCCTGTAACGTCGCTAAGGTTTGGCAACTGACCAATGGTACGTCGCCATAGAGAATGAGGCTTTGTCCGTCTTTGGGTAGTTTATCAAGAGCCACTTTCACTGCATGACCAGTACCTAACTGTTCCGTTTGAGCAACCCAAGAAATAGGAAGATGGGCATATTGGCTAGTGATGGCCGTCTGTACTTGATCACCACCAAAGCCATAAACAACAATCGTTTCATCTACGGTAAGTTGATGACAGGTGTCTAATACATGACCCAGTAACGACTTACCGGCAAGAGTCTGTAATACTTTCGGCTTAGCCGACTGCATACGTGTGCCTTTACCGGCCGCAAGAATAATTACCGAAAGAGAAGTTGTCATAGCATTCCTAAAAGAGAGCTTTATAAATGTAACAAAATATAACTTTGAATTATAACGTAAATTACTATTTAACTAAAACGCTATGTCGTGACATCTTTGTAATATTTAATCTAGAGTCAAAAAATCGACAGTACTATATACGAGAATCAGCCATACTGCTGCTGCCATAATGCCAGCAATAATATCGTCAAGCATAATACCCAGACCGCCCGCGACTTTCTTATCCGCCCAACCAATCGGTGGCGGCTTAATAATGTCGAAAAATCGAAACAGTATAAAGGCAAGTATCAGTACAATGAGGGTCATAGGCTGTATAAGTTGTTGAAAAAATTGACCATCAACAAAGCCTAAGTAAGAAAATGGCAATAGGGTAATCCACATACCTGCCCATTCATCCCAGACAATATGCGGATCATCATGACCGCCCATCAAATCAGAGGTGCGACCACATATCCAAACCCCAATGATGCAGGATAAAAGAGTGATAATCAAAAACGGTACAAAACCTAAGCTAAGCAGGGGTATCGCGACGATCAAGCCACCAACGGACCCCCAAGTCCCTGGTGCACGGCGAGGTAGTCCACTACCCAACCCGAGACCCAACCAATAAACGACAGTGTCAAGCGCACTAGCGTTAGCGGGTAGAGGCGGGCAGTCATTGGCTTTACGGATATCGGGCTTAACTAGGTCGTGATCGCTCATGAATTAACCTGCAAAATGTTGGTAACCAGTGAGGTTAGGCCACTTAGAAAAAGGCGCGGGATGGGTCGGTGTTACTGGCTGTCCTTTATAATAAAGCTGAGGACTTAGTTGAGGGAATAGCTGCGTAGCGCTATCTATATCGATATCTGCCTCATCTACAAGCGCAATAACGTCTCCGATACAGGTTACTGTTGTGTTGCTAGTAGGCGGTTCGATATGAGCTGGTAAGGTAAACGCCAGTTCATAATCATCACCACCAGCCAATTGACACAATAAGCGCTCAGACAAATCGACACTTGATAATGGGGTGCTCAGTGGCAACTGCTCAAGGTTCAAGCGCATAGCCACACTACTTTGCTGACAAATATGACCTAAATCTTGATAAAGGCCGTCAGAGATATCAATCATTGCAGTTGCACCAACTCTTGCCAATGCTGCGCCTAGTGCGATACGTGGGGTTGGCATATGCAATCGATGTGCTAACTCAATTCCAATAGTATTATCAGGATGCTGTAACGCATAAGCGGCATCACCAAGTGTGCCTGAAACATAAACTTTATCACCAACTTGCGCGCCTGAGCGATAAACGGCTGGCGTGTCTGCGTTAAGTAATCCTTGGGCGCTAACACTGAGTATTAGAGTTTCATTACGCGTAGTATCACCGCCGATAAGGGCTACGCCAAATAACTGACAGGCGTGAAATAAGCCTTTGGCAAATTCGGTCAGCCACTTAGCATTAGAAAGCCTTTCAGGTAATGCTAACGCCAGCAAAATACTATGCGGGGTTGCGCCCATCGCGGCAATATCTGAGACGTTAACAGCTACTGATTTATAACCAATGGCAAATGCCAGTTCGTTAACTTGTTCCCAATCGGCACTAAAGTGTCGACCTTGCACTAAGGTATCAATACAGCTGACTAAGCGTGCCCCTATAGGCAGTGCCATCACTGCTGCATCATCACCGATGCCTTTTTCAATATCAGTAGACAAAGAAGTATCTGCTTGCAGCTTAAGGAATATTTGCTCAATCAGCTCAAACTCAGTCATGGCTAGTCTTGACTTTTTGTATCAGCATCGTTTAATTCAGTGCTGTCTGATTCAGTTTCTTTTACGTCAACGCCTTTTATATCAACAGTTTTTATATCACTACTTTCTATATCACTACTTTCTATATCACTACTTTCTATATTAACGCTACCGCTATTCGAATCAACTAATTCAACATCCGCTGTAATATTGTCATTGCGGTCATTGCGGTCATTGCGGTCATTGCGGTCATTGTTATCAGTATTAACAGCGACGTTTTCTTCTACAGGTTTATCATTGATAATATTTTCGGCACTAGCTGCAATATCGTTCGCCTTATCAGCGATTACTGGTTCGATGATAGCTGGTTCAATACTAACTTCCTCGACCGTTTTTTGAGCTTCGTTCTGCTTACTCGCTTTATAATCACTAATATTTGCACTGGCTTTACTGGCGCTATTGCGTTTGACCTTGGTATTGTTGGCACTGATACGTGGTTTGCTAGAAGCGGTTAAAGCATTTTCGCTATTAGCACTATCTTCAGTCGTCTCAATTTGCGCAGCAGCAGACACAGCAGCTTGCTTAACAGCTGGTTTTTGTGAGGTGCGTAGATTGGCTTTGGTATCGGCTTGTACTTCAACATCGCGTAGCTCAATTGCCATTCTATCGAGTACTGCATTAATCAATTTATGCGCATCAGTTGCACCAAAATGATTATTAAGCTTCATCGCTTCATCAAGGACCACTTTATACGGAATTTCTAAGCGATTTTGTAGCTCATAAGCACCAATTAAAAGAATGGCATGTTCAACGGTGTCAAGTTTATCGATTTCACGGTCAAGATGCTGACTGATAAGGGCATCGAGCGCGTCAATCTGCTCTGGAATATCGCGCATCATTTCGTGATAGTAGCCAATATGTACGGTATGCATGGCGTTAGTCGCGCGTGTACGGGCTGCGATATCATGCGGTGCATTGGCCTTCCAGCCAAGCTTGCCAGTCGTATCAAAGCGGCGATCAGTGACCAACCATTCGTATAGACCTTGCATGGCAAAGCGTCGCGCCTTACGGATCGCGGTGTGACTGGTCTTGTAAGAAGACTCACTCATATCAAAGGTTTGATCACCCGCACTGCTGCTCGCGATACGCGTGGCTTCAGCTTGACTATCATTGTTTTGTGCGGTTTTCGCAGCGCTAATAGCGCGCTTGAGTTGGTCAGTCATAACGGGTATATACCTAATTTTTAAGATAATAAGTTTTAAAATAAGATGTTAAATAGTAGTCGGCTAGCAAGTGTCGCCAGTCAGTCTTAGAGATTGGTGTTAAATACTGTTTTCAAATACTGTTTTTAAATAATTGTGTTAAATACTGGAGCTATCGTTATAACCATAGCCCCAATTAATATCTTAAAAAATGATACTGAAATAGCCGTTAAAGGCTAATAAATATCATCTAGCAATTAGTAAAACTAAGCGTCATCGCTTTCGTCTTCAATATCTAGCTGCGATAGTACCGCAAGCATTTCAAGGACAACCATGGCTGCTTCCGAGCCTTTGTTACCGGCTTTGGTACCTGCACGCTCAATCGCTTGCTCGATACTATCGGTCGTTAATACGCCATTAGCAACAGGGATACTATAATCGGTAGCAACATTGCTTAAGCCTTTGGCAGATTCGCTGGCGACAAAGTCAAAATGCGGCGTGCTACCACGGATAATTGCGCCTAAAGCAACAATAGCGTCAAAACGATCAGATTCAGCAGCGCGCTGGGCTACCAATGGTAATTCAAACGCACCAGGTACGCGAATCACGGTAATGTTGCTACCCAATACACCATGACGCAGCAGCGCATCAATCGCACCATCAACCAACGACTCAACGACAAAACCGTTAAAACGAGCGACGACGATACCGATACGAGCGTCTTCATTTTGATGTAAATTACCGTCGATATGGGTCACGTCATTGCGTTGCTGTTGTAAATTTGACATAAAAAATCCTTTGCCTAATGGGCTTTTAATTAAAATGTAGGAGTAAATAAATATTAAGTAGATAAATATATGGCTAAGTTCAAATAACTTGTTTGACTGGCTAGTTATTCAACTAAATGACACTAGTAATCAAAAAATTGGCAGCTAGATGAACGAAAACCAAATGATAATAAGTAGTTAGCGCTATGATAACATTTTTTGTAGCGGCATTTGTATTTTACCAACGTCTTACAGACGCATTTGTATGCCTTGTGCTGCCATATATGCTTTAGCTTCCTGAATCGTATACTCACCAAAGTGAAAAATACTGGCAGCGAGTACCGCATCTACGCCGCCCTCTAATACACCGTCGGCTAAATGTTGTAAATTACCGACGCCGCCTGAGGCAATAACTGGGACATTTACTTGATTGGTAATCTGCTTCATCAGTGCCAAGTCATAGCCTTTTTTAGTGCCATCACCATCCATTGAAGTCACTAATAATTCACCGGCGCCAAGTTCAGCCATTTTGATTGCCCAAGCAACGGCATCGATACCGGTTGGTTTACGACCGCCATGGGTAAAAATTTCCCAACGCGGCATGATGATGCCATCAACGTCAATATCTTCAACACGTTTGGCATCGATAGCAACGACGATACATTGATTACCAAATTTTTGTGAGGCTTCACTGACAAACTCTGGCGTAAATACCGCAGCTGAATTAATCGCTACTTTATCCGCGCCTGCATTGAGTAAATTACGAATATCGGCAATCTTACGTACACCGCCGCCGACAGTTAATGGGACAAATACCGTTTCTGCCATACGCTCAACCGTATGATAAGTGGTGTCGCGCTCGTCATTGGTCGCAGTAATGTCTAAAAAAGTAATCTCATCAGCGCCTTGTTCGTTGTAGCGTTTCGCTACTTCGACGGGATCGCCTGCGTCTTTAATATCGACAAACTGTACGCCTTTAACCACACGACCATTATCAACATCCAGACAAGGGATGATACGCTTTGCTAACATAGGGGGTTTAACCTTATAATCAATTCATTCGTAAGCGCTAGTCTAGCAAAATCACTGCCATATCAGGCAGGTTTTCGTAAGATTATTATGCTTTTCGCCAATGATTGCTGATGCGCGGTACAATTACTGTTATTACCATCTAAATTTACCCTACTAAACTTCTTATTCAATTGCCAAAAGTGAGATGTCATGTCTGTCTATACCCAGTTAACCGATGACCAGTTTGCCACCTTTTGCCAGCGTTTTGGCGTCTCGTTCGTGCGAGCCATTCCGATTACCCAAGGCATCAAAAACTCTAATTGGTTTATTCAGACGACTGACGATGTGGATGGCGAGCACTCTTATGTGTTTACGTTATTTGAAGAGCGTCCACCAGAAGACATCGAAAAGATGGCGGTCATTCTAAATCAATTACAAGGTAAGTTACCTGTTGCTGCACCGCTTGCCCTAGTTGATTCAGGCGTTAAGTCTGATGCTGATAAACGCTACGTCATTCATTATGACAATAAAGCGATTACGGTTGTGCCGTGTTTGGCTGGCTCGCATCCGCAGCAGACTAGCCAAAGTATGTGTCATGAAATAGGCGCATCGCTAGCAGTCTTGCATGAAACGCTACAAGCGCTACAACCTGCTGAAAAGTATGGCGTACCATTGTACCCATGGAGCGAGGTGCGCGACCGTGAAATGCAGTTTATGCCAGGTGACGAAGCCAAGCTAATGAGCGATATTTGGCAGTCTTATGGTAATTTACCGCTTGCGACCTTGCCAAAAGGCTTGTGTCATTTAGATATGTTTGCTGACAATACACTATGGAACTTATCGTTAAATAATAGCCAAAAAGGTCATGAACATCTAACAGGGTTATTAGACTTTACCGAAGTTAGTGTTGAGCATTATGTAATGGATATTGCCATTACCATTAATGATTTTTGTACCATCTGGGGTGATGCTGAGCAAGGCGAGTCGGTTAATTTTGACCGTCATAAAATGGCGGCTTTCTTACAAGGGTATGAATCTAAGCGCACACTTGGTGCAGATGAAAAACGCGCCTTACCAGTGATGCTCGCCAAAGCAGCGGTAATTTTTTGGCTATTACGTCTAAATGTTATTCATTACAACCGTACCGAAGGACGCACCGGCGATAACATCATGGTTAAAAATCCTGACCTGATGAAACGTCTGGCTGCTTATCATTGGTCACATGTTGAAAAAGCGCAAGATATGGTATTTATACTGTTAGATAGTAAAAAGGATAATCAAATAGCAGGTGTGTTTAGCAGTATCACTCAAGCTGAGCAAGCGCGTGAGAACTTAGAAAATAGCAATAATTTTGTAATTAAAGAATATACGTTAGACCAATTATCGTAAGCATTACTTATACATTTATTCCTGTATCAAAAATATAAAGGTGACTCCATGACCGATCAAGTTGATAACTGGCACAAACTGGCACGCTACAACACCAATATACAAGGCGAGCTACATGCCAATTTGCTGCGCAATAACGGTATTACGGTTTCTCTACAACCGCTGAGTGCGATGCCCGGTATGAACTCGGGGATTGTGCTGTGGGTACAAGATACTGATTTGGCACACGCCCAAAGCATTTTGGACAGTATCGATAAGGATGGGGTAACCTTGCCTGAAAATGACGACAATAACGGTGGGATTCTATAAATGTGTCAACTCTTAGGTATGAACTGTAATACTCCAACGGATATTGGTTTTAGCTTTGCAGGTTTTCGTCGCCGTGGCGGTATGACTGATAGCCATGAAGATGGCTTTGGCATTGCGTTTTTTGAGCGTAGCGACTGTACTAATAGTGGCAGCATTAATGGTGATGGCGCAGAAAATGCATCGACTGGTTTGCGATTATTCCATGATAATAAACCAAGCCATTTATCACCAGTTGCCGATTTGGTTAATAATTATCCGATTAAAGCCATGAACGTTATCGCCCATATTCGTAAAGCAACCCAAGGTCAGAACTGCTTGGCCAATACTCATCCTTTCGTCCGTGAAGTGTGGGGCGAGCAATGGGTATTTGCCCATAATGGACAGATGAATAGCGAATTTATTAAACGCTGTCAGCGTTTGCAAGATAATGGTAATGCCTCACATTGCCAACCAGTTGGCACGACCGACTCTGAAATGGCTTTTTGTTATCTCGTTAATCGTCTCAAAAGTAGCTTTAAAACCCGCCCTGATGACCAAACGCTGTTTAACTTTTTGACCACCCAATGCCGTTATTTATCCGCCAATGGTTTATTTAATTGCTTAATATCGAACGGTCAATGGCAATTAGCCTATGCCGGTAGCTTACTATTTTATCTCACGCGAAAAGCACCGTTTGGCGAAGCGAAATTAGCAGATGATGATTTAGCGATCAACTTTGGCGATGTGACTACCGATAAAGACAAAGTGACTATTTTAGTGACGGTGCCATTGACCGAAAATGAAAAATGGCAGCAATTGGCCGTCAATGAATGCTTAATATTTCAAGATGGTGATGTCATTTATAAAGATAGCCCAAGCCAGCGTAAGTTTTTGACGATTGAAGAAGGGATTGAGATTGCACGGGCGGTTGGGGCGAGTGTTTAGGGTGAATTTACTTGTACTATTAAGATAAGTATTCCATTATCAAAGTAATAGCTAACTTAAAATTAGGTGTAACCATGTTAGGCAATGACATTCAAATCAAACAGCTGGTAGGGGTAGGGGATGTACATCTTAGCTTTGAGCCTGAGCAAAGAGTGTATTGTCTGATCGGGGAAAATGGTGTTGGTAAGACGAAGTGTTTAGAGGCTTTGTTTAAAGCATACTTTTCAACTAATAAGTTATTATTTGATTTGTATTTTAAAGGGAATCATTCATTTGAATATGTTGATAAGGATGAAAATAAATTCAAAAATATATTTTCATTTGGCGATACTAAAATTTGTTTATATCCTGAACCCAAAGAAGTTAAAATAAAAAATAGTGCTGTGTTCTTTCCTCAACATGAATTGCCTCTAGTATATGTGGATACATTCGAACGCACTAGTCATCATAATAATCAAGTGGGGATTAGAAGAATTAATGAGCTATTCTTCAGAAGAAAGTATTACTTAGATGATTTGAATGAAATTGCTTACAATAATTCTGAGTACATTAGCTTTAAAGACAGAAGTAATTTGCATGAATGGATCATTCAACGTGCACAATCAGCTAACCCCTATCAAGCTAAAGAAGACAATCGTGAAATTGAGATTACGACACTGCTTTCTCTTTTAAACAAAATTGATGAAAGGTTTCATCCGGATTTTCTCGAAATCACAGGTGATGATAGGGTATCTTTCAAAGTTTCTGACAAGAAGACAGAACTCTCAGAACTTTCTAGCGGTTTTGCTTCAATATTAAAAATTATGCAATCTATAGTCAATCCACAATAAAACTGGAACAACCCATATCACGAAACAGTTTAGGTAGATTATTCTCCATCCAACCTTGGCGTATAAACTTAGCTTGCGCCCATTTCTTTTCGATAGGGTTCAGGTCAGGGCTATAGGGTGGTAGAAATAACAAACGGTGACCATGCCTATTAAGCAATCTTTGAACGCGTTTGTGAAAGCTGGCATTATCCATGACAATCACGCATTTGGTCTTGAGGCTTGGGATTAGCTTAAGCTTGCACCAGTCGTAGAATATCTCACCATTGATATTATTATTAAAGTAGTCCAGCGCAAACAGCATCT
>NZ_JBAQQF010000013.1:0-11747 GCF_049295055.1 Psychrobacter sp.
ACTCAAAACATCAATCACGGAGCCAGATGATGACAACACCCGACCAACAGCTGCATACGGATACGCACGCTTACGTTCTAACAAAATCCGATATAGACAACACACCCGAGACCAAACACGTCCATCAATTCAATGAGCAAGCCATTCGCCATACGGTATCGTTAAGTGACATCGTCGGTCTGACGAAGGTTGGCTTGCACCTTGTGCGGGTTGAGGCAGGCGATGAGACGACGACGCATCACTATCACGAAGAGTCTGATGAGTTCATTTATGTACTGTCAGGCGAGCTGTCTCTGCGCTATGGCGATGAGCAGTATCAGCTGAGCGCTGGTGACTTTGTCGGTTTCCCTGCGCATGGCGCGGCGCATTCGATGCGCAATGATAGCGATACTGATGCCACGTATCTGATGGGCGGTAGCCGACCACCGATTGATATCACTCTGTATCCAGAGATCAAACGCAAGATGTATAAGATACATGGTAAAAAAGAGTATGTGGATTTGGAAGATTTGGGTGAGGTTTGAGGGCGATATTGAGAGTTTCAATAAATATTAGAATTTTAACTATGACACCACTATTTTAATGAACAAATTTCTATTAAAAGTTACTATAGTTAATGTTAGTAAACTATTACAGATTAATAGCTTAAATCGTTAATCAACTTTCACCCTTGATCCTAAATAGTAAAAAGGAATTCATATGAATACGAGTACTAGAATTAAGAAGGTAGGTGAGAACACAATAACTTGGAAGCCACTTAATGAACTTGATAATGATTTTAATAATGTAAGAGCATCTTGGAGAAGTAATTCTTTTAATTTTAGGGAAGAGGACATTCATACTGGAAGCCAAGGTTTGAGACCACCACAAATTGGAGCAATCCATGCGGGTTTAGGGTACGAGAAATCTGATCATAACGAATCTGCAACTATTGTCATGCCAACAGGAACTGGAAAAACTGAAACAATACTATCACTGGTAGTAGCTGGAAAATTCCCTTTAACTTTGATTATCGTGCCTTCAGATGCATTGCGGACTCAAGTTCAAGATAAATTTATAGAATTAGGTCTTTTACGAAAACTAGAACTGGTTTCCGATAGTTTTCAAAATCCATTTGTTGCTACCATCACTAAGGGCATTAGTCAGCCTCAAGAAGTTACTGGGTTAATACAGTCTAATGTAATTATTGCCACACCATCTGTACTTCAAAATTTTTCTAGTGAATGCTTCACTAAGCTATTAGGTAGCTGCTCCCATTTAATTATAGATGAAGCACATCATATAGAAGCTAGAACTTGGTCAAAAATTAAATCTCATTTTGTAGGAAAAAAAGTCTTTCAATTCACTGCTACTCCTTTTAGGTCAGATGGCGTCAGAGTTGAAGGTAGAATTATTTTTGATTATTCATTGAAAAGAGCACAAATTGATGGCTACTTTAAAAAAATCGAACGCCATTCAGTTGTAGAGTTTATTGAAGAACATGCTGATAGAGTAATTTACGAGAAAGCGATCACTTTATTAAGAAAAGATATTGATGAAGGCTTTGATCATATACTTATGGCTAGAGCACATTCTATAAAAAGAGCTGAAGAAATTTTTGAATTATATAAGTCCGAAACTGATTTAAAACCTATTCTTATCAACAGCGATACTAGAAATCGTAAGAGTATATTAGAAAATATTAAGAAAGGAATTCATAGAGTAATCGTTTGTGTAGATATGCTTGGCGAAGGATTTGATCTTGCTAATCTAAAAATAGCAGCAATACATGATACACATAAAAGTATAAATATTACCCTTCAATTCATAGGTAGGTTCACAAGAACTAATGGAAATTTAGGTAATGCTAAATTTGTAGTAAATATTGCCAACCCTAAATTAAAAAAGGAAATCGAAAAGCTATATAGTGAAGACTCGGACTGGAACAATGTAATTAGCGATATAAGTCTAGAAAAAATTAATGATGAAAAAAAATACCAAGATTTTAAAGAAAAATTCTCAGAATCAACAGACATTTTTAATTTAGGTTTGCGACCTAATATGAGTACAGTCGTTTATAAACTAAATTTGGAATCATGGGCTCCTAACAATATCTTAGCTTCTAGTGAGAAGCATTTTAAGGTTTATGAATATAGTATTAATGATGAAGAAAATAAAATTATCTTTAATACTAAAACCTACCTATCTGTAGGCTGGAGTAATTCTAAAGAACTATTCAACGAAATTTGGGATTTATATATATTATATTACGATAAAACTAATAAACTTCTATTCTTACACACTTCAAATAAAGGTAGCTTAAATAGGTTTTTAATAAAATCTATTGCTAATAAAGCTATCCAAATTAAAGGAGAAAATATATTTAGAGCTTTGCATGGTCTGAACAGGTTAAGACTACAAAATGTAGGCTTAAATAAGAACAAAAAAGGCCTACGTTATTCGATGCATACTGGAAGAGATATTGCCGACCAAATTCCAGACATTGAGGCTAAGAGAGCTATAAAATCTAATATCTTCGGATTAGGTTATGAAAATGGTGAAGCAACAAGCATAGGTTGTTCTTACAAAGGTAAAATATGGGCAATGGATAGTGATTCAATAGATAAATGGTTTGTATGGTGTGAAAACGTAGGTAATAAAATACTTGATGATAGTATAGATCCCAACAGCATATTAAAAAATGCTATGCGTAACATTACGCTTTTAACGTTCCCTAATAAACCTATTATATCTGTAGATTGGCCTTTAGAAATCCTTAGGAAAAATCAAGAGAAAATTATTATAGGTAGTACAAGTTGGAATGAAAGTATAATCAACTGTGATTTAAGTTCTGACATTTTTTCGAAAAATAATGGTACTGAAATAAACCTATATCTCTCAACGCCTGATCAGAAAAGCAAAATTAGATTAATACTGAAAAATGATAGAGTATTATTTGAATCATCAGATAATCTATATATTCAGATCGGAGAAAACATAGAGCTGCTTAGTGATTTTTTTGTAGAATATCCACCTATTATTTTATTAACTAATACGGGTTATGTTGAAGGTGATCAATATTATTTTCCTAATAAAGAGTATGCTTATTTGTATGACAAAAATAGAATAGTTACTTGGGACTGGGAAGGAGTAGATATATCTATTGAGTCTCAAAAGCCTGAAAAGATAAAAAACTCTATTCAATATCATACTATTCAAAAAATCAAAGAGTCTTACGACTTAGTATTTGATGATGATGGTAGTGGTGAAATAGCAGATATAGTAGCAATCAAGAATGTAGATAATAGAACGCTTTATATCGATTTTTTTCATCTTAAGTATTGTTCTCCTAATGATAAAGGTATAGCTAAGCCTGGTGCAAGAGTAGATGATGTATATCAAGTAGCAGGTCAAGCAGCAAAAAGTATTAAATGGATTAGAGATATTGAAAAGCTCATTTTAAGGCTAATTAGTAGAGAAATTGATAGAATAAAAAAAGAAAAACCTTCGAGGATAGATAAAGGTAGCTTAGAAGGATTGAATCTTCTACTCAAGATCTCACAACAGGCGTATCTCGAGTTTGGTATGACAATCGTTCAACCAGCTATCTCAAAACAGAAAATTTCAAATGAGCAGCTTACTATTTTAGGTAATGCTGAGGTTTATATTGAAGAAGTTACTGGAATAAAGATTAACGTTATTTCAAGCATTTAGAATAATAACGTTTTCAACTTCAAGTCCTTAGTAGCTTGCATCAGTAATAATACAAAAGTAGCTAATGGTGGCCAGCCTTACCATTAGCACATATTGCTTGCTCGAAAATTTTAGCGGATAACATGATTAGCTGAAGTTAGTTTTTGTACTCATTGTTTAGTTCGTAAAAACCCTAACGCCTTTAAACTCAGCATATTTTCTCTCAACCAACGCCTAATAACTAAAAACTTGCCCCTCAAAAGCTTTATTACCTACTAGCCAAAAAAAGCCTCCCACCCAATCCACTATCAAACCTATCCTACTCCACACCTTTTACATTCATCTGATCGACAATCGCTTCTAGCTCATAATAATTAGATAAGACTTTTACCTTATTTACTTTCCTTAATTTGATCGCTAACTCAATGCTCTCAAAACGATTGTCATCAAACACCGCGTTATATATCTGCTGCAACATCCTTTTTTGGATAGCGAGGAACTCAGCCCGATAAGGCATGGCTTTTAGCTTATGAATCGAAAAGAACAACAACGCCAAAGGCACTAGCATGACATACTTATCCACACCGTCCTGTAGTGGTAGCAACGGGATACAAATCATCAGCACGACAGGCAGCACCCAAAGGATGACGCGCCATTTTTTTTCATAAAAACCGATCTGTTTTCTAACGGCAATATAGTCTTTTAGCTCTACAAAGTGCCTGTTTTTGGCAATGTTGATATAAAAGTAATCTTCGCGTAGGCCATGTTGAAAGACTTGCCGTAAGCCTACAGATTCAGGCCTATCAATCTTGAAACGCTCTTCCATAAAGTCAAAAGGCAGCCAGCGCAGTAGTTTTTCACGCAAGACATCAGACAAGCCACCTTCTTTATTAATGGACTTCAGCAACATAACCACTGACAAGCTGAGCATAACAGTCAAAAACAGCAAAAATAATAATAAATAAAAATGATCAGTCATAAGTGGTCGTTAGCCTTTGTGGCTCTTTTTGAATAGTTATAAAATCGTTCAATATTAGTACTTTAGAAACTTAATGTTCTAGAAACTTAGCGTCTTAAAAATTTAAAACATTAGAAACTTAGCTTCATATATCACAGACGATGGTGGTGCTACCGCCCCTTAAACTTCGCTTCCCTTCTCTCAACCATCGCCATTGCACCCTCGCGCGCATCTTCTGAATAAAACAAATCTGGCAGATAGCTATGGATATTGGCCAGTGCCGCGCCGATGCCGCTACGACTGACATCTTGTGCCGCTGACAGTAGACTTTGCACACCTAGCGGTGCGGCTTGGCAAACCTCTTTGGCAATCGTGAGCGCGCGCTCGTATTCGGTGCCATTTGCCACCACTTCACTGACCAGATTGAGTCGATCTGCGGTTTGCGCGTCAAATGCTTTGCCTGTGAGCAGATACGGCATGGCTTTTTGCCAACCAGCAGCTTGTACGAATCGGACGGTCGCGCCGCCAAACGGCATGATGCCGCGCAGCACTTCCATTTGGGCAAAGTTGCAATTGTCGCTAGCGATGACCACGTCGCTATTGAGCATCAGCTCAATGCCAGCGGTAAAGCAAGTGCCTTGTACCGCGACCACGACAGGCTTACAGCGTGATTTACCGCTGATGCCCCACGGGTCGATTTGATCGTGATCAAACTCAAACGCGCCTTTGTCCCACTTGTCTTGTAGCTCCATGAGATCGAGACCAGCGGTAAAGTGCTCACCATGCGCAAATATCAGGGCGCAGCGTAGCGCATCGTCGTTCTCGTAATGGGTGAGTGCGTCGGATAATTGCTGAATCATATGGCTGTCAAAGGCGTTGCGTTTGCTTGCACGATTTAACCCGATTAGGCAGATGTGATCTTGAATCTCATAGGTGATGCGGTTGTCGTTGTGGTTATGATTGTGGTTAGTGGTATCCATCGTCATGACTATATCCTTGTCAACAGTAGCATTGTGGTGTCGTGAATGGTGATTTCGTAAATGGTAATAAACGTCCTTTTAATATAGACATCCCTGCTCTAGAACACAAGTGACAAAACATTTATTGATAAATGGCCGCATTCCTAACAGTAAGTAAAAAAATTTATACCCATTCCACGTTGCAGGATAATAGTTCTGTTTTATTTAGCATCGACTATAGCCAGCACATTACGAGTTGACGTTATTTGTGATAAGTGCAACTATTATCTATCGCATTAGGACATCATTCAGGGCATCTTATGGAATTTTGGCACGGTTTTTTGCTTATCACCAGCGTCCACTTACTCGCTGCCGCCTCGCCTGGCCCTGACTTTGTCTTGGTGTCGCAGCAGACATTGGCAAAAGGTCGACGCACTGGGCTGATTTGTAGTCTGGGTATTACTTTTGGCTTAGGCATACACATTATTTATTCGGTACTGGGACTGGCGACCGTCATTGCTCATTCACAGCCGCTACTGACCGCGATTAAATGGTTGGGCGGTGGTTATCTGATTTATCTTGGTTGGCAAGGCATTCAAGCCAAACCCAAAAAGCCAGCAGCATTAGCACACTCGGCAGGATCAGATTCTAGCGTTGCACAAGACGCGCTTACGCACCAAACCACCACTGCTAATAAAAGCCTCTCAGTCAATAATCCCGACTCAACCTTTTCTATTTTGCGCCGAGGTTTTTTTTGCAATGTCTTTAATCCAAAAGCACCAGTGTATTTTGTGGCGATATTTACCTTGGTACTCTCACCAGACATACCACTTTGGCAATTGGCGATTTATGGCGTGTGGATGATGGTGTTGCAGATGGCATGGTTTAGTACGGTGGTGATGCTACTGTCTATTCCTGCGATTCATCGGCGCTTTCAGCGTTTTGAGCATTGGATAGACCGCGTCTTGGGGACAGCGATGATCGTATTGGGCTTAAATCTTATTTTACGTAGCCGATAAGCCGTGAGTTCCTCGTAAAATCTGCTAAACTAATCCTTTATATTCAGACATCAAAGCCCGACACTATGACAAGTAAGCCGACAACCAATAGAGCCATGAACAGCAAACACAAAAACAGATCGCCCGCGACTGCCAAAAAACTCGGTCAGCTGCATCCGCGCAATCCGCACCAAGGTCGCTATGACTTTGCGGTATTGACTCGCGCCCTACCTGAGCTGGCCGATCATACCATTACCAACCCGAATGGCGAGCCGACGATTAATTTCTCGGATCATCAAGCCGTACGCGTGCTCAACAAAGCCTTGTTGGCGAACTATTATGGTGTCAAGTTTTGGGACATTCCTGAAGGTTACCTCTGTCCACCAATCCCCGGACGTGCTGATTACATCCATTATATCGCTGACCTGTTGGCGCAAACCACCCACGTCAATGACGACAATACGCCGCCCATAGGTAAAGAGATTCACGCCCTTGATATTGGTACCGGTGCCAGCGCGATTTATCCCATTATTGGCAGTCAAAGCTACGGCTGGCGTTTCACAGCGAGTGACATCGACCCAATTTCGGTCAATACCGCCGCACTTATTTGTGAAGCCAATCCAAAGCTCAAAAGCGCGGTAAAAGTAAAACTACAGCCTGAGCCAAAAGTCATCTTCAAAAACATCATCGGTCGCCAAGACTATTTTGATGTGGTCGTATGTAACCCACCGTTCCATGCCTCACTCGAAGAAGCAATGGAAGCCAACAGTCGTAAGCAGCATAACTTGCAGCGACATCGCGGCAAAAACGAAAGCGAACAAATAAGTCGTAGCTCAACAAAGTCAGGCAACGCCGCCCAAAACCTAAACTTTGGCGGTCAGCACAAAGAGCTGTGGAGTGAAGGTGGCGAGATTACCTTTTTAACCAAAATGGCAAAAGAGAGTCAAAGCTTTGCCGAGCACGTTGGCTGGTTTACTACCTTGGTTTCCAAGTCAGAAAATGTGAAACCTTTACAGCTATTGCTCAAACAGCTTGATGTCGCGCAAATGCGCATTATTGAGATGAGCCAAGGTCAGAAAAACACCCGCATCCTAGCGTGGCGCTTTCATACTGAAGAAGAAGCATAAACAATCATAATATTTGTTAAAGTTTCACGTGAAACAAAAGCCCCGCTTTGATATCAAAGCGGGGCTTTTTTGTTGTAAAAATAAGTGCTAATGCCAAAAACTTTCAGCTGAATCAACCAGTCAATCAGCCAAAAAACATGATTTTTATCCCAATAGCGACCAGTACCAAACCACCTAACGCTTCTGCTTTATCCTCTAACCAAGTACCAGAGCGCCAGCCTAAATAGACACCTGATAAGCTAAATAACGCTGTGATTACCGCGATAATCAAACAAGCCAACCAAGCATTTAGTGCCAACAGGTTAAGCGTGAAACCAGCAGCCATGGCATCAATACTGGTAGCAATGGCGAGCGTAAACATCGTCTTATGATTAACACCTTGATGACTGCTATTCTTTGCTAATACCTCATCAGCAATGTCATCAATCTCTTCTTCTCTGTCGCCTGCAAACACTTCATAAAGCATTTTGCCACCAAGTGCAATAAGAATGACACCGCCAATCCAAGGAGCCGCGGCCGCTAACCAACCCAGCAATGCCGCACCTAATAGATATCCAATAAGTGGCATGATGCCCTGCGCGATACCGAAATATAGCGCGGCATAAAAAGCCAAGCGCAACACATAGTGATGGTTTTGTTTTTGTGATTTGGCACCCAAACCAATCGCGACGGCGAACGCATCCATAGCTAAGGCAATAGCAAGTAGCACGACTTCAATCATTGTGTGGTTCTCTTATCAAAAATATAAAAAGGTTTCACATGAAACAAAAATACCGCTCTAGATATCAAAGCGGTATTTTTATAAAAAATAAAAGGAGATCAGAGTACTGATACAGTCAATTCTAAATAAAATAGAATCATTATATTGCAACGCAGAACTGGTACAAATTTTTCTTGCTTGCTGTGCCTTCGCAGACAGAGGCTGCAAAACTTCTCATTTAAAGGTAAGCATTCCTGTCACGCTGACTCGTTTTTATACTAAACTCACTATATGTCTAGATTAGAGACCGTTAGCGCATTCTCTTCGATAAAGATACGACGAGGCTCTACATGATCACCCATCAGACAAGTAAACATATGATCGGCAGCGATGGCATCTTCAATCGTCACACGCAACATACGGCGGTTTTCAGGATCCATCGTGGTATCCCAAAGCTGATCGGCGTTCATCTCGCCCAGCCCTTTATAACGCTGAATCGCCAAACCACGGCGCGCGTCGAGCATCATTTGCTGCCACAGATAGTCAAAGTCGCGTACTGGAATGTCTTTGGTCGTGCCCGCACTGGCTTCACGGCGGATAAAGGCATCATCAGCAAGCAAGGTATTCCACTCGCTTGATAAACGCAGTAACTTGCTATACTCGCCCGAATTGATGAAGCTAGCATCTAACAGATAATGATGCGCCAACTGATGCACATAGACCGTAATACGTGGTAACCACTGAGCTTTCGTAGATATAGCCTCGCTCTCAGCGCCTTCCTCGATATCTACTTGCGGTTTCATCCCCAATAAATCAGCAGCAGCAGCATCCATATTTTTTGGCTGCGGCGCATGAATATTGACCAGCTCAATCTCAGGGTTTAAATCAGAGCCAAAGTGATCGAGCTGCGTTTGCATGCTTTCCGTCCAAGCTTGCATAGCAGACTTGTCATACGTCATATCCGTGCTTAGCTTCGGCGTATGGGTTAGCGCATCCAAGATAACCGCTGGAAAACGAATCTGCAAACGTGCTTTGATTAGCTGAGTTTGGTTATAGTCGTTCAGTAGTGTCTCAAGCGCTTGACCGGTGATGGCGGGCGCATCTGCACTGACATGTAGCTTGGTATTGTCGATTGTTGAAGACAATAAATAAGCTTTGAGCGCCTCATCGTCTTTTAGATACAGCTCTTGACGTCCTTTTTTTACCTTATAAAGCGGCGGCTGAGCGATATAGACATAGCCACGCTCGATCAGTTCAGGCGTTTGACGGAAGAAAAAGGTCAATAGCAGCGTACGAATGTGCGAGCCATCCACATCGGCATCGGTCATGATAATGATTTTATGATAGCGGACTTTATCAGGATTATATTCATCCGGACCGATACCGCAGCCAAGTGCGGTAATGAGATTGCCCACTTCGGCAGACGATAGCATTTTGTCAAAACGCGCGCGCTCAACGTTTAGAATTTTACCTTTTAGTGGCAAAATAGCTTGGGTTTTACGGCTACGACCTTGCTTGGCTGAGCCACCAGCAGAGTCACCCTCCACAATATACAGCTCTGACAATGCAGGGTCTTTTTCTTGGCAATCCGCCAGTTTACCCGGCAAACCTGCGATATCCAAAGTCGTCTTGCGACGCGTCATTTCACGCGCTTTACGAGCTGCATCACGGGCGCGTGCCGCATCGATAATCTTATTGGCGATGGCTTTACCCGCTGTTGGGTTTTCTAATAGATAGTCGTTAAACTTAGCATGCATGGCTGATTCGACCGCGGATTTTACTTCGCTTGATACCAGCTTGTCTTTGGTCTGACTAGAGAATTTTGGATCAGGCACTTTGACCGAGACAATAGCCGTTAGACCTTCACGGGCATCATCGCCAGTTGCGACCACTTTTTCTTTTTTGAATAAATTCTCACGATCCATGTAGCTGTTTAGGCCACGCGTGAGCGCCGAGCGGAATCCGGATAGATGCGTGCCACCATCGCGCTGCGGAATGTTATTGGTGAAGCACAATACTTTTTCGTTATAAGTATCCGTCCACTGTAGCGCCACTTCGACACTGATGCCGTCATCTTGTTCGCTGGTGAAATGGAACACTTCATTGACGCCGTCTTTGCCCGCATTGATATAGCTGACAAACTCAAGCAAACCACCTTTGTGCTCAAACTCGTGGCGCTTATCGATGCGTTCATCGGTTAATACAATGCGCACGCCGGAGTTCAAAAACGAGAGCTCGCGTAAACGTTTGGCCAAGATATCATATTCAAAGACGGTGCCAGTAAAGACATCCGCACTTGGGTAAAAACGAATCTGAGTGCCTGTTTTATTCGTTGGCTCCATCTCTTGAATATCAGCATCGGGCACGCCATCGGTATACGTTTGATGATAGTGAAAACCTTCGCGCCAGATATTCATTTCCAGCTTTTTGGATAACGCATTGACGACCGATACGCCGACGCCATGTAGGCCGCCTGAGACTTTATAACTATTGTCATCGAACTTACCACCAGCGTGCAGTACCGTCATGATGACCTGCGCCGCCGACACCCCTTCTTCTGGGTGGATATCGACCGGCACACCGCGACCATTGTCCATCACACTGACCGATTCGTCTTCATGGATGATGATGTCAATTTGATCGCAATGACCCGCAAGCGCCTCATCGATAGAGTTATCCACCACCTCAAAGACCATATGATGTAGACCAGTACCATCGTCAGTATCACCGATATACATACCTGGGCGCACGCGTACCGCTTCTAACCCGCGCAATACACGAATATCTTTGGAGCTATAATCAGAGGGTAATCCTTCAGGAGCCACAGCGGGTACAGTCGTCTCGACAACGCTGTCTGATATCAATTGCTCGTGGTCTGTCGGTAATGAATCACTCATGCGCATTCCTTAATCTAGCCATAATCAGCCGTTTGTTATTGACCCACCCATACGGTGATGTCTCATAACGTTATTTTAGATTTAACTTTTATAGTCAAAACTTTTGATAGGTATTATTTATTAAAGGCTATTAGTTGTTAAAAGCTATTAGCCAAATTTTATAAGATATTTGATGAACTTAAAAAACGTTAAGTTGATCTCTCATTCACCCAATGTTAGCGGCTTTGTCTTAAAATAAAACCATGCTAAAACAGAAGGAATAAAAATCATATTTATCAATTACTTAAAATTTTTAGCCAATAAAAAACATCTATATAACGCTATCAAAAAACTTGCTGAGAATAGGACAAAAATAAAGCCCTATTTTAGCATTTTTTTGCTTCTAAGTCACTGTTTGCTGGCTGTTTTGTGCTTATTAAAAAACTGTTTAAAGAGG
>NZ_JBAQQF010000014.1:0-56725 GCF_049295055.1 Psychrobacter sp.
AAAGAGGCAAATCATCATGAAAGTTAAGATGAAAACCAGAAGCGGTGCCGCTAAACGCTTCAAAAAAACAGCGAATGGCTTCAAGCGTAAGCAAGCATTCAAAAGCCATATCTTGACCAAGAAATCAGCTAAGCGTATTCGCCAGTTGCGCGGTCTAAAGATGGTGGACAAGTCTGACGAAGCAGCAGTTCGTCGTATGTGCCCATACATCTAATAGGCTATCGTCATTTGGGTTTGATCAAAAATATTTTGATTAAAAATACTTGACTTTGCAATCTGAAAACGATGCTTATAATTTAATAACATCGTTACTCGCTTAATTAAAGAAATCTTGGAGTAATTTATGGCCCGTGTAAAACGTGGTGTACAGGCGAATCGTCGTCACAAAAAAATCCTAAAACGCGCAAAAGGCTACTACGGTGCCCGTTCACGTGTTTACCGTGTAGCGGTACAAGCAGTGACCAAAGCTGGTCAATATGCTTATCGTGACCGTCGCAACAAAAAACGTACTTTCCGTCGTCTTTGGATTGCACGTATCAATGCTGGTGCACGCTTAAACGGCTTAAGCTATAGCCGCTTTATTAATGGTATGAAAAAAGCCAACATCTCAATCGATCGTCGCGTACTTGCTGACATCGCTATGCATGATGCAGCGACTTTCACAGCATTGGTCGAAAAAGCAAAAGCGGAATTGGCCTAAATATTAACTGTCCTTTAGGTATGCCGCTTTTTAATCCATTACTTATAAGTAATGCTTCACACGCGACTATCTAAATGGATAGGACTAATATTGATTAATAGTATGATATTAATAAAAGCTACCGCTGGTCGGTGGCTTTTTTTATAGTAAAGTATTTTACGGTTAATACTATGAGTGCCGAGCATAGATACAATCTTTATGAAACGATATTTATAATCGTCTAAATATTCAAGCCATTCATATAACTAATATTATTTTAAAGTGATTAGGTAAATGGTTTGCAATATTTGGTCAAATCTCTACAATTACAAATCACTATAATTAATAGTCCGTTTAAATCAGGAATGATGCGTCTTATGACTACCCCTGCTGCTAGCAACGATTTGTCGGCGCTACCGACCTTATCCTCAGAGATCAATGAGCTTAATGAAACTCAGCTTATTGAATTTACCAGCGCTGCTGAAGCCTTAATATTACAAGTCAGCGATACCCGCATATTACAAGATTTGCGTGTGCAATTGACTGGTAAAAAGAGCCCATTAACCGGCTGGTCAAAGCAGATGGGTAAACTAGATGCTGACGACAAAAAAACCTATGGTGGTTGGTTACATCAAGTGCGTAGCCGCATTCAGCAAGCATTAACTGATCAGCAACAGCAGCTAGAAGTTGCAGCGCTAAATGCCAAGCTCGAAGCCGAAAGTATTGATATCACCTTGCCTGCTCGCGGTGGTCAAAAAGGTCATTTGCATCCGGTGACGATGATTACCCAGCGTATGCAGCAGTATTTTATACAAGCAGGCTTTAATGTCGCTACTGGCCCTGAAGTCGAGAGCGATTACTATAATTTTGAAGCACTCAATATTCCGTCGCATCACCCTGCCCGCGCGATGCATGATACGTTCTATTTTGATGCGCACTATCTATTGCGTACGCATACCAGTCCGGTGCAAATCCGTACCATGGAAAAGAACGAGCCACCGATTCGTATTATTTGTCCAGGTCGCGTCTATCGTAATGACTCAGATCAAACCCATTCGCCGATGTTTCATCAGCTAGAAGGGCTCATGGTCACAGAATCTAGCACTTTTGCTGAGCTAAAAGGCTTGATTAGCGAGTTCTTAGAAGCATTCTTTGCCAAAGAATTGACCGTTCGTTTTCGTCCGTCATTTTTCCCGTTTACCGAGCCTTCTGCTGAAGTAGATATCCTCGATGATAATGGCAAATGGTTAGAGGTCATGGGCTGCGGGATGGTGCATCCACAAGTGCTGACCAACTGCGGTATTGATGCCGAAAAATATACGGGTTTTGCCTTTGGTATGGGCATTGAACGCTTTGCGATGCTGTATTACGGCATCGATGATTTGCGTTTGTTTTTCCAAAACGACGTACGTTTTTTAAAGCAGTTTGGCTAGATTTTCATTATTAATAGTGCAACCTTTAATTCAAAATCTTTATTATAAAATTCTGATCCGAGATATTTATGAAAATTAGCGAACAGTGGCTACGTCAATGGGTAAATCCTGCAAATAGCAGTGAGCAATTGGCCGATCAATTAACCATGGCAGGACTTGAGATTGACGATAGCTATGCAGTTGCCCGTGCTTTTAGTGGTGTGGTCGTCGGTGAAGTGATCAGCGTCGAGCAACATCCAGATGCGGACAAATTGCGTGTCACGCAGGTCAATGTTGGCGAAGCTGAACCTTTGCAAATTGTTTGCGGTGCGCCTAACGTCACTGTCGGTATGAAAGCACCGGTTGCGACCGTTGGAGCTGTTTTACCTTCTGATGACGTCAGTAATGGTAAAGCGGGTTTCCAAATTAAAAACGGCAACCTACGCGGCGTAGCTTCTAATGGTATGTTGTGCGGTGCGTCTGAAATTGACTTAGTCGATGATATCGATGGCTTGCTCGAGCTGCCTAATGATGCGCCAGTTGGCATGGATATTCGTGAGTATTTGGGTTTAGACAATCAGATACTGGATATCTCTATCACGCCAAACCGCGGTGATTGTTTTAGCGTGCGCGGTATTGCTCGTGAGATATCAGTGATTAACGATTTGCCTATGCAAATGCCAAATATCCCTAAAAATGTTGTCTCTACTCATAATGAAGCAACGCCAGCCGTGACAGTAAATGCAGTCGACGCTTGCCCACGTTATTTATTACAATCGATTATCAATATTGATCGCAGCATCGATACACCAAAATGGATGCAAGATGCACTAGTACAATCAGGACTACGCTCGCATAACTTCTTAGTTGATGTGACTAACTATGTGTTGATGGAGTTGGGTCAACCGCTGCATGCGTTTGATGCCGATACCATCGTTGGTGATATCGTGGTGCGTTTGGCACAGCCGCAAGAAAGCATTATTTTGCTTAACGAGCAGACCATCACCTTAACGGGCGATGAGTTAGTGATTGCAGATGATAAAGGTGTCCTTGCACTTGCCGGTATTATGGGCGGTCAGCGTAGCAGCGTCACCGATAGCACCACCAATATCGTATTAGAAAGTGCCTTTTTTAATCCATTGGCAATCGCTGCACGCGCACGTCGTTTTGGCTTACATACTGATGCGTCGCAACGTTTTGAGCGTGGCGTAGATTTTGAGTTACCAGAGCTAGCACTAGCACGCGCTTGTGATCTCATTATTAGCGTTACTGCTGGTCAAGCTGGGCAAATAATAAAAGCTGAACATGTTGAGCATTTACCAACACGTGCGGCCATTACCTTACCGATTACAAAGGCTCGTGATGTTATCGGCATTGAAATTGAGCCCGCAGTCATGGTGCGTATTTTGACCCAATTAGGGTTTGAAGTAGAGCAGCAGGCAGATAGCCTGATTTGCAAGCCGCCATCATATCGCTTTGATATGAGCATCCGCGAGGATCTAATCGAAGAGATTGCCCGTATTTATGGCTATGACAATATTCCAAGTGTATTGCCGCACTTGCAAGTCAGTATGGACTATGACGATACCGCAGACTTGACCCATGAGATGAAGCTAGCGCTAGTCGATAATGGTTATATGGAAGCGATTAGCTTTAGCTTTAGTGATGCCAAACTAGAAGCCTTGCTTGATGATGAAGCATTAGGAGAAGTGTTGGCGCTAGCTAATCCTATCTCTAGTGATTTAGCGGTGATGCGTCGTACTTTGCTATCAAGTTTATTGCCATGCGTGCAATACAACTTAAATCGCCAGCAGTCGCGCGTACGTTTTTTTGAGACGGGGCTGAGCTTTGTCGGTCATAGTGTTAGTGACTTAGTACAAACGCCAAGTATTGCTCTAGTGGCAGTTGGCGATATCTGGGATGAGCAGGCTTATCAGAATCGTGCGCTAGATTTTTATGATTTGAAGCATGATATTGAGCAATTATTACCGGTAAAAATCGATAGCACACGTATTCGCTATGAGCGTAGTGCGCTGAATTTCTTACACCCTGGGCAAAGCGCCAAACTATATATCGATGACCACTATATCGGTTGGTTGGGACAATTACATCCTAATACTGCTAAACAGTTAGATTTGCCTGCTACTTGGGTCGCGCAATTGTCTCTTGCACCACTGCTAACGCTTGCTCGCGAACAGCACGCAATCACCACACCAAGCAAATTCCCACAAGTACGCCGTGATATAGCCGTCTTAGTAGATAGTGATATCAGTTTGCAGACGTTAGAATCAACCATACGCGCTGCTGCAGGTGATCTGTTGACTGATCTATGGTTGTTTGACGTTTATCAAGGCGACAAGGTACCGACTGGTCAACGTTCATTAGCCTTTGCACTAATATGGCAAGAGAAAACGCAAACGTTATCTGATGAAGCGGTAAAAATAGCTACTGACAAGGTGGTGCAAGCGCTAACGGATCAGCATTCAGCACAGTTGCGTGACAGCTAACCTCTCATTGTAAAAGATACCATGCTCTATAGCCTTTTTATAAACGAGGCTATGGAGCATTGTTCTTCTTAAAACCGTAATTTGCAAGAACTGCTTTTTATATAAGCTGTTTTTCATACAAATTTTTCGAAAATGAGTTAAGTGGTTATTAATAAAGGATTTAAATGCAGTCTTTATCAAAAAGACGGTAAAAAACCTTTATAATAGTTAACATTAATCCTCATACCGCTAAACCATGATATTCGATATCACGACATAGCATAGGAGTCGTACTGTGAGCACCTTAACCAAATCTGACATGATTGAGCATTTGATGAGTCATCTAAACCTTACACGCCAAGAAGGCCGCTGTTTGGTAGAGAATTTTTTTGACGAATTGTCAGAGAGTTTGATTGATGGCAAAGAGGTCAAGCTTTCAGGCTTTGGCAACTTCGAGCTTAAAGATAAAAATAGCCGCCCAGGTCGTAACCCTAAAACAGGGGAGCCTGTTGCTGTATCAGCACGTCGCGTTGTTACCTTCAAAACAGGACAAAAATTTCGTCAAAAAGTCGATGAGCGCTTATTTGATGAATAGTATTGGTGGGTATTTTTGAAAAATAGCTGATTTAAGAGTATCACTAGATTAGTGCTGCTTTTTTACTGTGTTTTTATCGCGCTATACGCACTATAACTGATTGGCTGTAAAAAGAATACGCTGCGTCTGGTATAGATTTATATCTTTTGTTTTAAACGACTTATAAAATCATAAATAACAGCCATAAAAAAAGAGAGCATAGGCTCTCTTTTTTTAATACAGTATTTTTATTTATAAAAATAAAAATTACTGAGCTGGTTCTTCAACTACAACTTCGTCAGCTGCGTCTACAGCTGGAGTTTCGCTAGCTACGTCAACGCTTGTAGTAGTACCGTCTACAGGTACTTCAGCATCGATTTCGTCAGTAGCAGTAGCAAGTTGTGCATCAGCGATTTCAGCTTCAGCACCGGCAACAGCAGCATCAGCTTCAGCAGGAACAGCTTCGCCTTCAGCAGCAGCTTGATCTAGTTCTTGTGAAGCATCAGTCACTTCTTCTTTTGCGTCAGATAAATCTTCAGCAGCGTTTTCTTTGTTGCTGTCACAGGCAGTTAAGCCCATAGTTGCAGCCATGATACCAGCTAGAGCAAGTAATTTAAGTTTCATAAGGTTTTCTCCGGGATAATTGAATGAGCAGTAGCAGCAAAAAAGGTTGAATGTCCGAGATATCTCAGAATTCAACTAGTCTTAGTTACAGCTACTCAGCTTTCACGCATTCTATAGTATTTCTTTCTGGATGGAAAGGGGGTGTACAATTAAGTTACAATAAAATTGTAAATGGGGTTTTACTTTACCTATCTAACATAATTCTTAATACAATAAGTCAAATTAATCGAAGTATAATCAACAACATCAGACTTTTCTAAGAAGATCTCTATGTATTGCTATTCTTACTCCTTTCTATCTATTTCTTAAAATAGGCTAAGTAATATGGCGGTTAGTAGAGTGAATTCATACAATAGTAGTCGAGTATAAAGATAAATACAGTGCAAGTATCTTAAAATGATTGATTAATCTATTACACATTGTCTTAGCGGTTTAAAGGGTTGAATCAAAGGATTGAACTAAAAACTATATAACATGAATAATTATTAGTACGAATAGCAGACGTTATCGTATTTTCGGGAGTAAGACTATGAAATGGGAAGGCAGACGCGGCAGTTCTAACGTGCGTACTAGCAGTGGCGGCGGTAAAATGATCGGCGGTGGTATTGGTGGTATCATTATTGCTGGTATTCTATGGTTAGTATTTGGGGTAAACCCAATGACTGCGTTACAGACAGGTCAAGTAATAGCGGGTGGCGGAGGTAATACGTCCACTGAGCCTGCAACCAGCGATGATCGTGATACACGGTTTGTTAAAGTCATATTGGCCGATACTGAAGAGGTTTGGCATCAGGTATTTAACGAGGCGGGAAGTACTTATAAAGAGCCGTCACTGATTTTATTTAATGGACAGATTAGCTCAGCTTGTGGCAGTGCCAGCTCGGCGACTGGACCTTTTTATTGCCCAGGCGATCAGACCGTTTATCTAGATAAATCATTTTTTGTAGAGATGCGTCAAAATCTAGGTATTTCTGGTGATATACAGGGTTCAGGAGATAGCAATAATGAAGATAAAGCGGGAGATTTTGCTCAAGCTTATGTCATCTCGCATGAAGTCGGTCATCACGTGCAGACTTTGCTCGGTATTACCCAGCAAGTTAATGAAGCCAGTCGTCAAGTGACAGGGGCGCAAGCAAATAAATTATCTGTACTACAGGAGCTGCAGGCTGATTGTTTCGCTGGCGTCTGGGCACAGCGCAATCAACAGCGGGTACAGTTCTTGGAGCCAGGCGATATAGATGAGGCCATCAATGCCGCCAGTCAAATTGGTGATGATCGCTTAGCGCGAGCTAGTGGTGGCGCAGTCGTCCCTGATAACTTTACTCATGGCACCAGCCAACAGCGTGTGCAATGGTTTACTCGTGGTTTAGAGAGTGGCAATGTGCAGTCTTGTGATACGTTTAGCGGCGCATTATAAAAGCACTTATCTTTAGTCAATCGGCCAATCGCTAAACAAAAAAATCCTGCAATTAATTGCAGGATTTTTACTTCAATAACTAATAATTTCTTAATATAAAATATTATAAGATAGCTATTTAAAACTTAAAACGAATTATCTGGTTTGGTCATAGATATAACCACCGGCACCACCAAGAGCAGCACCAGCTATTGCACCACGTGCGATGTCTTTACTATCACCTTTACTTCTGATAAGCGCTCCAGCAGCAGCACCGGCAGTGGCAGCTTTAGCAGTGTTGCTCAAACCAGTGTTATAACCGTTAGTTGCGCAGCCGCCCATGATAAGAGCAGAGCTAGTAAGAGCCGTCATTGCGATCGTTTTAGCAAGTTTCATAATATTACCTATTGAGTTATCAAGATTGAAATTCAGTACTGATTCCTTCCAGCACTGATTAATAAAGTACCTTTATCCCATGTCTAATAGTACCACCGTTAATGTACTGGTGGTCGTAGTAGAAACGCTAAGCTTTGCAATTGCTCTGTAAAGCATGTTGCTCCACTGTATCGTTGGTAGTGCTTTTGCTTAGGGTTATTGTATTACTACTGATAGTAAGCTAACTGTTTTAGATAACTCTATTTCGAGGACCACAAAAGCAAAAAGACTGCCTTTTAGGCAGCCTTAAAGATTGATTAGCTACTTATGTGAACCACAAGAAATGATGGTAAATTAGTTTTGTGATTTACGTTTCATTTGCTCGAAGAATTCGTCATTGGTTTTCGCTTCTTTTAAGCGGTCCAATAGAAATTCAGTCGCTTGTACACCATCCATTGGTTGAAGTAATTTACGTAAAATCCAAACCTTACGTAGCTTATCTTCACTAAGTAGGCGCTCTTCTCGGCGCGTGCCAGATTTTTTGATATTGATAGCAGGGAAGACGCGTTTTTCAGCCAAATCACGTTCGAGGGTGATTTCTTGGTTACCTGTACCTTTGAATTCTTCAAAGATAACACTATCCATTTTACTGCCGGTATCAATAAGGGCGCTGGCAATAATGGTTAAGCTACCACCTTCTTCGATGTTACGTGCAGCACCAAAGAAGCGCTTTGGACGTTCAAGGGCATTGGCATCGAGACCACCGGTCAACACTTTACCTGATGATGGAATAACGGTGTTATAGGCGCGGGCGAGACGAGTAATAGAGTCAAGCAAAATAACCACATCCTGCTTGTGCTCGACCAAACGCTTGGCTTTTTCGATGACCATCTCAGCTACTTGTACATGACGCTGCGGTGGCTCATCAAAGGTCGAGGCAACCACTTCACCACGTACCGTACGTACCATCTCAGTCACTTCTTCTGGACGTTCATCAATCAGTAAGACAATCAAATAACATTCAGGATTGTTACGCGTGATTGATTGGGCAATAGTTTGCAATAGCATTGTTTTACCGGCTTTTGGCGGTGCAACAATAATAGAGCGCTGACCTTTACCAATGGGGGCAATTAGGTCAATGATTCGACCGGTCAAGTCCTCAGTGGTGCCGTTGCCAAGCTCAAGTTTGAGGTGTTCGGTTGGGAATAGGGGTGTTAAGTTTTCAAAAATGAGCTTATGGCGCGAGCGATCTGGCGTATCAAAGTTGATTTCGCCAACCTTTAATAGCGCAAAATAACGCTCAGAGTCTTTTGGTGGACGAATAGTGCCTGCGATACTGTCGCCTGTTTTGAGGCTAAAACGGCGAATTTGGCTAGGACTGACATAGATATCGTCAGGACCTGCTAAGTAAGAGCCTTCTGATGAGCGCAAAAAGCCAAAACCATCCGGGAGCACTTCAAGCACACCATCACCATAGATGGCCTCACCGTTACGGGCATGGGTTTTCAAAATAGCAAAGATAATGTCTTGCTTACGGCTACGTGCCATATTATCAAGGCCCATTTCTTTGGCGATAGCCAATAGCTCAGCGATTGATTTTTTCTTTAATTCAGTTAGATTCATAGATAGGTCATTAGCAGTTGGTCAGATGAGAGATGTCATTATCTGCACAAATCACGATATTGATTAAACAATAGTATTAGGGCGATAGAGGATGTATACACAGCGTTGAGGTTTATGTAGATTTGATTTTACGTGCCAGCTTGTTACTTGTTGTAAGAAATATAGGCAAAGTCACAAAAATGAAAATAAAGAAGTCTACATAAGAGTCTGCGTCAAAAACTCAATATAATTCATTGTGTTTAGTCATTCGGTCAGTAGTGTTTTTTAATAATGACGATGGTGTTTTTGTTGATAAACACGGGGAGAGTAGCGACAAGATATTTATGAAAACAATTGGTTTTCTCTTATGAGCAGACTATACGACCTTCAAGATAGCATTGTCAATAATTTTTGCCAAAAAAGTCATATAATCCAGTTTTTTGCTCATAAAAGCAGCAAAAAAGCCATTATCTGGTTCAGACAACAGCTTTTTTGAGAGTGCTTTTTATATTCTAAATGGCTTACATTGGAGTCACTAAAAATTAGTAAACACCAGCAATCATTGATTTTAAATAAACTGCCACTTATAAATGTTTGTCTAATACTTTTGCCAATTCAGCCTTTGGTTGTAGACCCATTACTGAATCTACTTTTTCGCCATCTTTAAAGACGAATAGGGTGGGAATGTTGCGAATACCGAAACGGCTTGCCGCTTGTGGGTTGTTATCAACGTCAACTTTAACGATTTTAACTTTACCTTGGTACTCAGTCGCTAAATCTTCTAAAATAGGAGCGATCGCTTTACAAGGACCACACCATGTTGCCCAAAAATCTACTAATACTGGCACGTCAGATTGTAGTACGTCTTGGTCAAAGTTAGCATCGGTGGTATTAACAATAAGGTCTGACATAATTTTTCTCTCTTGTTTTATTATTTCTGTCACCATTTATCTATAAAACGATAAACGTCATACCAAAACGATGACAGGCTAAAAATGTTAATAATGGCTAGAAATCTGCCATTATATTAACATGTTTGCCCAGAGTTGACAGACGCAGGCTGGTTAAATTGTTTAACAATTACGATTAGCACAATGAATCAACACATAACGATACAGCTTATGATTTATCTGTCACTTGCTTTGTTTATCGTCACATTTATTTCAAAATTTACCATTCTCTCAAATTTTACTTCATCGTTGAGAATGATTTATATGTCCAATCACACTATTATGCCTTTTACTGATATAAGTAGCCCACTGTTATGCCTTTTACTGATGAAAAGATCAATGCCCTTAATGCGCAAGAAAATGCCTATCCGCTTGAGTTTTTTCAAACATTTGCGAAAAAGGTTACTGTCTATGAAGACGATGATATTTGGGTCGTTGACAAGCCAGAAGGACTACTAAGTGTCGATGGTAAGACATTAAAGGTCAGTTTGCTTGCTCGGCTTGAGCGCGCCAATCCAGCAGTCAAACTCATCCATCGCCTTGATATGGATACCTCAGGGTTGTTAATCTTTGCAAAAAACGCTGCGGCACAAACTAATATTAGTAAGCAGTTTATTGAACGGCTACCACAAAAAAAATACCAAGCACGGGTATTTGGGCAGTGGAAAAGTGTGGGCGCAACTGGCAAGATATCCGCACCAGTACGTTATGAACCAACCACCAAACCACGCCATATCGTCGACCATGATTGGCCAAAACATGCGCTGACGTTATACGAAATATTGGCGCATGAGGAATGCGATGGTCAGATAGTCACTCGGGTATTATTAAAACCAGTTACCGGTCGTAGTCATCAATTGCGCGTACATATGGTGCATGTCGGGCATGTAATGATTGGCGATCCCATTTATGCAGAAGGTGCGGCATTAGAGATTGCGCCAAGACTGAATCTGCATGCACAACAACTGCGTCTCAAGCATCCTACACTTGGCGCATGGATGGACTGGGAAAGTCCAACACCTTTTTAACAGGTTTGTTTTTCCATTTTCTGTTTAAGCTTAGAGGCTATTTTATAAAAGCGATAAATTATCGTTTCCGGTGTTTCAAAACCAACTAAAATCCATTAATATGAAAGTATGATATTTTTGGAGTACTTTTGTACTCTGAGTATGAAATTTATCATGCAAAAATAAGGATCGTATTATGCTTGCTATTACTGCTACTAAGCAGGCGCTTAAGAATCGATTTAGAGCTACAGAGCGTTCAGTAGATATTCCAGTAGATTGCGAGGTGCTTATCATCGGTGCTGGTATCGCTGGTATTAGTATGGCTTGCCATTTGCAGCAGAGCTCGCAAAAACGCTATCGAGGTTTTTTTAATAGTGCAAATGCTATAAAACAAAAACGTAAGAATAAAGAGAAAAATTCTAGCGAGCGTTTTTTAATCTTAGAGAAACGCGAGGATTTGGGTGGTACATGGGATTTATTCACTTATCCTGGTATTCGCTCTGACTCTGATGCGTTAACGTTTGGCTATAGCTTCCGCCCATGGTTAGACCATAAAATGTTGGCAAAAGGCGCAGACATTAAGAGCTATATCGCTGATACTGCCCGTGAGTTCAAAGTTGTAGAACATATCCGCTATCAACATGAGCTACAGCAGCTATCGTGGTCAAGTAGTAGTCAACAATGGACGGCGATGATTAAAAATCATACCAGCGGTGAAGTATTCACCTTAACCGCGAATTTCGTCGTTGGCGCAACCGGTTATTATGATTATGAGACTGGTTATAGACCACATTTCAAAGATGAAGAAAAATTTAAAGGTGAGATAGTCCACCCGCAACATTGGCAAGATACGCACTATGATGATAAAAAAGTGGTTGTCATCGGTAGTGGGGCGACAGCGATGACATTGATACCGGCATTGGTCGATGAAAGTAGCGAACAACGTGCCCGCCATGTCACCATGTTACAACGCTCACCAACGTATGTCGCAAGCGTACCAGGCGATGATCATGCGCTTGAATTATTATCAGGTAAGTTTTCGCCCTTATCAAAAGCCCAAGCTTATACTTTGTTGCGCACGCGCAATGTGATGTTTCAACAAGGGGTTTATCGAACAGCGATGTACGCGCCTAAAGTTATAAAAGCGCTGTTAAACCATAGAGTCAAAAAAGAGCTCAAAGGCAGTGGCGTTGATGTTGCCCACTTTAAACCCGCTTATAATCCGTGGGAAGAGCGTTTATGTGCGGTGCCTGATAGCGACTTGTTTCAAGCTTTGCATAGCAAGCGTGCTGATGTGGTTACCGATAAGATTAGCCATTTTACCCAAACAGGTATTGCCTTGGCATCAGGCAAGCATTTAGAGGCTGATATCATTGTGACGGCAACTGGTCTTAAATTACAGATGCTCGGCGGTGCTGATTTATATGTCGATGGGCAGCAAATTGATGTAGGCGCACGGATGACCTATAAAGCCGTACTGCTTGATGGTGTGCCTAATATGGCAATCATGTTCGGCTATACTAACGCCTCTTGGACACTAAAGATTGATATGGCTTGTCAATATGTGCTGCGCTTATTGAATTATATGAACAAAGAAGGCTATAAAACAGTATGTGCGCAGGCTGAGACGGAACAAGAGCAAGTAAATATGCAGCCGGATACGGTACTTGGCGCGCTATCAGCAGGGTATGTCAGCCGTGCCAAACATCAATTACCAAAACAAGGTGATCGTTATCCTTGGCACGTGAATAATAATTATGTCACCGATCGTATCATGCTTAAATACCGTAAAATTAAAGACGAATGGCTGCATTTTACTCGTTAGTTTTTTCTAGGTATTAATTGCTTTCTAAGCCTTATTAATAAAGTCAGTGACTTGTTTGCTGAGCATTTGCCATAAAGTTTCTTGCGCGCTTTTACTGCCCCATGCATTGTGCGGACTAAATATCACGCGCGGATGATCGCCAAGCGCAAGTAAAGGATCATTAGCAGCGATGGGCTCTTGCTCAAAGACATCACTACCATAGCCTAAAATCTGCTCATTATTAATGGCATCAGCCAGTGCTTTACTATCGACGATACCACCGCGCGCAACGTTGATTAGCAGTAATTTTTTGCTCATTTTTGCCAGTGTGTCTTTATTAATTAAATGCTTGGTATCATCGTTTAAAGGGCAATGTAAGCTAATCACATCAGCACGAGCAAGTACTTCATCAAAAGCCGTATAATCATCATTACGCGGCGCACACCCTTGACGCTCCGCCCATAGTACCGTCATGCCAAAAGCACGCGCGATTTCAGTGACGCGTTTACCAATGGTGCCGATACCAATAATACCCAGCGTTTTATCCTCTAAATCGATTAGTGGTGTATCAAGCAAACAAAAATTACCATCCTCTACCCACGTACCGTCGATGACTTTATTATGATAATGTAAGCCTGCACGCATCGCATTTAACATCAGCATAAAGGTATGTTCTGGAACGCTTTTTACTGCGTAACCAGCAACGTTATAAAGGGCGATCCCATGCTCAATACAAGCATCTTGGTCGACGTTGTTCATGCCAGTGGCGGTCAGTTGAATGAGCTTCAACTTGGGTAGATTAGCAATCACATCAGCACTGATCTGCACTTTATTGGTAATAATAATATCTGCATGTTGACAGCGCTCAATAATCAGCGCTTGAGGCGTATCATCGTAGGTAATGTAATCAGTGACACCAGCTGGTGCTGATAGTTCGACGTTATCAGAAAACGTACCTTTATCTAAAAAAACTGCTTGCATGATGATTCCTTATCTCATTGTTATAGTAAATAGGCTTTGGTTATTATCGGCTTAATGTAGCACGTTGCAGTATTTAGTCAAAAGTATAGTGAGTGAAAAGTAATATCGATACATCACGCACTGCTAATATCAATTTTCCTTGCTTGCTGTGCCTGCGCAGACAGAGGCTACGAAAAATTGATATCAGCAATACCGTAGCGTTTTTAGGGTATTTTAACTATACGTCAAAAAGCACGTCAAGAACTACAAAGCAAAAAACCTCTACTTCAGTTTTGAAATAGAGGTTTTATTTTATGGAACAATAAGCTTTTACTGCTTATAAAGAAAAACGTTTGCGCAATTTACCAATCAGACTACGTACGCGGCTGCTTAAATCAATACGCACATCGTTTTCAGGATCATGTTCTACTTCATAACGTTTGACCAATTCAGGGCTGGCTTTGAGTTTTGCATGATGTTGAAATGCACGATTGACGCTAATCTCGAGTAGGCTAGCTCGCATCGGCTTCGGTAAGCAGCGATAGACCTGACCTTTATTAATCAAATCAATCAGCAAGCCAGCGTCTTGGAATTCAGTTTGTACCAAAACCACTAAATGCGGCGCATCTTGCTTTAAGGTAAAGATAATCGGTGCGATATTTTCGCCGCTGACATTGATGTCAGTGATACATACGCCGATATCTTCGTTCGCCAAATAATCATAAGCCTCTTCTAAGCCTGTGGCATGCAGGACTCTATAACTGTTAGAGAATTGCTTGCGTATTTGCTCAATCAGCTCGTCAGTCTCATCGATGACCAATAGCGTTTGCTTATTACCTGAGCTGTCGAATTGCTCGGCGTCTTCCTCTGGATTATAAGTCAAGGCGATTTCGGTGGCGCGACCGACCACGGCGAGCAGCTCTTCAGATTTGCAAGGCTTGGTCAGATAACGATAAATCTCACCATCATTAATAGAGCCAATAATCGCATTTAAATCTGCATAACCAGTCAATAAAATCCGCATGGTAGACGGCGACACTTCTTTCACTTCGCGTAGGATATCAACACCAACACGCTCAGGCATACGCTGGTCACTGACCGCGACATGTACATGGTTGTTTTTGATATAGTCAATATATTCAGTGGGATCGGTGGTGATAAAAACGTCATGCGTTTTACGAAACAGTAGTTTCATAGAACGTAAAATGCGTTGTTCATCATCAATAAACGCCAGCTTTGGTTTAGATTCAGTATTTAGCTCAGCTGTACTGATTTCATCTTCAAACTCATTCATGATTATATCCTTATGTTGAATCATATCTTGTGTGCATAATAAGTGCGTCATGGCTTTCAGTTGTCATTCGATAGCCATCATTTAATAGAGGTATTTAATTAACTGAAAACTCACCATTAAAAGACAACATAATCCATTGACTACTTACGCACTCAAGCTCTTTTCCGTTAAATCGTTATCAATCGGTAGCGTTAAGGTAAATGTGGTGCCAACGCCTTCAGTCGATACAGCTTTAATATCACCATTATGCTGCTCCATAATCTGCTGACTGATTGCCATCCCAAGACCAGTACCTTCGCCCGCGCCTTTAGTGGTGAAAAACGGCTCGAATATTTGACCAAGCACTTCTGCGCTCATACCTTTACCATTATCAATCACATCAATATAGACATTGCTGTCATCAGCACGAGTACGCACTTCGATTTTGCCATCAGGTTTTTCTCCCATAGCTTGCGAGGCATTGTTTAACAAATTGACCAATACTTGATTGATTTGCGATGGTGAGCACTTAATTTCAGGCGTTGGTGCAAAATCAGTGACAATCTCTTGATGTCTGATAGAGTTGCCAGCGATTTTAAGTGAGGCTTCGATACATTCACGCACATCAATGGTCTTCACTTTTGATTCATCGAGACGGGCAAAGTTGCGTAAGTTTAGCACCATCTCAGTGATTTGCTCGACCCCAAAGAGTGAATCTTTAATCAGCTCTTTCAGCTCAACTGATAGATCATCTTCTTGGATTTCATCAGAAGCGCGGACAATATCTGCTAATAGCTTGTCAATTTTACCATCAGATGCCGCCTCAGACTTGATACCTTTCAAGCCTTGTACCAATCCAATCAGCTCTTCGTATTGCTCAGTTAACTGACCGATAATCTCAAGGTTGTTTTGCACATAAGACAATGGCGTGTTTACTTCATGTGCGACGCCTGCCACCATTTGTCCTAACGTTGCCATTTTCTCTGAACGTATCAATTGTAGCTGTGAGTTTTTCAGCTCTTTTAGCGTATCTTGCAGCTCAGCGGTACGTTCTTCAACTTTAATCTCTAGCTGTTGATTGATATTGGCAAGTTTACCTTCGTTAGATTGAATACGATCTAATAGGTCATTAATAGAGCCGTTGACCAGTCCAATCTCATTGCGACCTTTAGCGAATTTAACGTCGCTCAGCTTATTATATTGCTTATTATTAATCAGATTCTCTGCTTGAGAGATTTTATCAGTGGTCTCTTTCAAAGGTTTGAATGCTAAGAAAGTTAGCATAAAGTAAATAACCCCAGCCGTTAATAACAAGGCTAAAGCAATCCAGTTAACCAAGTTTTCACTCAGATTATCCGCAATGGCGTTAATCTCGTCGTCAGGTTGTACGACGATAAGCTTCCAGTAAGTCTCAGGAATTTCAAACACATACGCTTGGCTACCGTTATAGTAACTGTCTTTCGCCAACTCAAAGCTTTGTAACAAGCGGCTGTCCATCGCATTTTGCTTATTTTCGCCGTTATTTAAGTAAGCAGCGTAGTTCACCAAATAGTAACCTTTACCAGTACCCGTTTCTGCTTTATCCAGCGTGGTTAATACTTGCTGCACTTGCGGCGAAACGCTGGCGGCGACTTGCTCGATAGTCTCTTGACGTTGCACATCTAGGAAATCAAGCACCGGTTGCCACGCTGGATCTGAGTTGATAACTTGTTTGATATCAAGCGGCGTGCCAGTTTCTTCATCAATATAGCTTAAGCGTTCAGGGTTAGACGAGGCGATAACCTTATCACTATTATCCAGCAATAGAATATAACCTGAGCCCGAGCTTTCACTTAGCTTAACGATGTTTTCTTGTAACTGGTTAAGGGTAAAGTTAACCGTACTGGCACCCCAAAATTGGTTGTCACGTTCAATAGCGACACCGCAGCTCATTGCAAGCTCGCCTTTGGTTTGGCTGGCACGTACGTGGTTCCAAATACAGCTGTCAGGTTTGAGCAGTTTTAGGACGCTAAACCAATCTTCTTGATAATAAGGATTGGCAGGATTTGGATCGCTTAGTACCGCTTGATATTCACCATTTTGGCGTACCATCAAAAACGGATGCGTTGTGGTATTCGCTCCAAGCGCACCGTTATCAGGCCAAATACCGCCACTACCTAATAAGTTATAATCGCGCTTATCAAAAGCATTGGCAGTACTGGCTTGTAAAATATTTTCTTGTGTTGGTAAAGTTTGCGCACTTTGCTGCAATAACAACGCACTACGCATCACCCGATTGATATCGGCAGAGATACTATTCACTGCCGTATTACCGCGCTCAGCGACCAGTTTTGCTGACTCAAGGCGAATTTTTTCATAACCTTCTTTGTCAACCACATAAACAACGACCGCGAGTACGACCGCAAAAGCAATAAATAGAATGGTAGTGACTTGGGTACTAACTTGATTGAAAAAGCCGACTTTTTTGGCGTCACTCATGATGGTGTTTGTCCTTGGGAATAAGTAGCACAAAGAAGATGGCCAATGGGATTTATTGGTCACAATCGTTCGTGGGGTTGTGCTTAATTAAAACGGTTTATAAATCATTGGTAATAAACGTAAACGACAAAAAGTATTTATATAACTTAAAATAATGATTAAAAATTAAATACATAACTTAATGGACTATAACAAGAAATAATAGGCCTATAACTGCTGATAAAAATTGATAACGGCTGTTAGGTTTATATAGGTAATAGATGAGTCAGTGTCTAGATAATTCAGATTGATCAGATAATTTTGCAAATAGAAAGCAATGTTCTATTGCATTTTTTAACAATACAGCAACAATTTTATAATAACAATATTTTTTCCTTACTTACGAGTCGTTATCTTATTGTTTTATATAACCAACTTGTGCGTAGCTTTGCCATAATCTTGCATGAATCTGCTCTTGAAAAGTTAACTTAACGCACTCATCTAGTCGCTAACGTTATATAATGGTCTGCTTTATCGATTGACCTAGCTTATCAACGTTACTGAGCTAGCAAGCATAGCTCGTATCTTAAGCTACCTACTTTCTTATCATCTGAGTACAAAAAGACATCGCCCTATGACTATCTCTATCGCTTCATTGCACAGCACCGAATTCGCCGTTGGTCAACGCTATTTATCTGATACGGAGTCCGAGCTGGGCTTAGGTGTGGTCATCGATGTCGACGACCGATGTGTGCATATTTTATTTCCGCAAAGTGAAGAGACACGCGTTTATGCAAAAAACTCTGCGCCCCTATCGCGCGTGGTGTTCAAAGTCGGTGATAGCATCTCTGATCAGGCAGGTAAAACTTATACGGTAAGCGCCGTTGAAGAAGTCATGGGCGTGCTCAAATACACTGTTGATGGCCATGAAAAAGCCATCATGGAAACCCGTCTTGCTGCCAATATCACCCTAGCGAAACCGCTTGAGCGTCTGCTGGCTGGTCGTATTGAACGTAGTGACTGGTACGATTTGCGTCAAGATATTCTACGTATGCAGTCAGCGCTCGCTGGTCATCCACTCAAAGGTTTAATGGGTGCGCGTGTCGATATTATTGAGCATCAGCTCTATATCGCTCATGAAGTTGGCAAACGTATCGCACCGCGTGTATTGCTTGCCGACGAAGTTGGTTTAGGTAAGACGATCGAAGCGGGTTTGATTATTCATCAGCAGCTATTGACTGGCAAAGCGGAACGCGTGCTTATTCTGGTACCAGACAGTCTGCAATATCAGTGGATGATTGAGTTACGTCGTCGTTTTAACCTAAACTTTGCCTTATTTGATTTGGTGCGTACTGCGGCGATTAAAGAACACGACCCTGAGCAAAACGTTTTTAACACTGAGCAATGTATCATCGCTGGTATGGACTTATTGCTTGACCATCCTGACTTGTATGATCAAGCGATGGACGCAGGGTTTGATTTATTGGTCGTCGATGAGGCGCATCATCTGCACTGGGATGAAGCGCAAGGCGGCAATGATAAGTATGACCTCATTGCAGACTTTGCCGAAGAAACGGCAGGAGTCATGCTATTGACAGCGACACCTGAGCAGCTTGGCGCACAAAGTCACTTTGCGCGTTTGCGCTTATTAGATCCCGCTCGTTTTGATGATTTAGATGAATTTATCGATGGACAAGAAGCTTTTGCGGAAACGGCGTCAGTCGCAAGCGTATTGATAGAAGACAAGCCATTAAGCGAAGGACAAATCGCAGCATTAAGCAGTCTGCTGACGATTAGTGTTGATGAATTAGCAACGATTAATGAAGACGAAAAACTGCGGACGTATGCGCTCAATGAGCTACTAGATCGCCATGGTACGGGACGTATTTTATTCCGTAATACCCGCGAGAGTGTTAAAGGATTTTACGGACGTAGTAGCCAGCCGTATCCATTGCCATTACCTGAAGCATGGATAGATAGCTACCAGACCACTGGTAAATTGCGTGAGCAGCTATGGGGTGAAGAAAACCAACCTGATGGCGGCTGGTTAGAAGATGACCCACGTGTGCCTTGGTTAATAAATATTTTAAAGAGCGAGCTTAAGCACAAGAAAGTACTGTTAATTGCTCGTAGTGGCGCGACGGTTGAGAGTTTAGAGGCGGTATTACGCTTACATGCGGGTATTAAGACCGCTATCTTTACTGAGCAAATGACCTTGCTTGAGCGCGACCAAGCGGCAGCGTTTTTTGCTGATAGTGAAGGGGCGCAGATATTATTGTGCTCGGAGATTGGCTCGGAAGGTCGTAATTTTCAGTTTGCTAGCCAGCTGATATTATGGGATTTACCCGCCAACCCAGATACGTTAGAGCAGCGTATCGGTCGTCTAGATCGTATCGGACAAACGCAGCAAATTATGTTGCATGTGCCTTATGTACAAGGCACAGCACAAGAGCGCCTGTATCACTGGTATAGCAGTGCGCTAAACATGTTTAATCAGATTTCTCCGACGGCGCAAAGTGTGCAAGAGCAATATATCCAAGAACTGAAACCGATGCTTGAGGGTGCAGATACCAACGAAAATCGTACCATTCTTAAAAGTGTGATCGAAGACGCGTTACAGACGCGATTGGGACTTGAGGAACAGCTCCAAGCAGGTCGCGACCGTTTACTAGAGTATAATTCGTGCCGCCCACGTGTCGCTGGGCGTATCGCTGATGCCATGCGTGATTTCGATGGTCACAATCTATTACCGCAGTTTATTGAGCGCTTTTTTGCTTCAGCCAATATTGAGCATAGTATCCAACGTGATGGCTCGTGGGTGATAGCACCGATTGATAGCACTGAAATTAGTGACTATATCGATGGTCTGCCACTTGGCGATGAAGACGGTATGACGTTGACTTTCGAGCGTGAGCAAGCGCTGCAGCGTGAAGATATCGAATTTATCACTCATGAGCATCCGCTGATGCGTGCGATTTATGAGCTGGCGAGTACCAGCACCTTTGGTAATACCACGGTAGCGATGCTAAAAAGTACCGCCGTGCCACAAGGTATGGTATTACTAGAAGTCAATTTCCGTGTAGAAGCGATTGCGCCAAGGTTGCTTAATTTACCAGCGACTTTGACCACGCAAAATATTCGTGTCTTTATTAGTGAGCAGGGCAGTGATTTGTCAGCCCGTATCAGCGCCGATATGATTATGCCGCATATTGAGCGCTTAGACAAAAACCGTGCGCGCCAAGTGATTAAAGTACGTGGCGATGTGATTGAGCAGCGTTATTATGAAGCCGAAGACATTGCGCGTCAGCAGTTGGCTGAGATTGGTGAGCAAGCAAGTGCGCGTTTTAGCCAACAGTGGTCGCGTGAAATCAAACGTCTAAAACATCTGCAAACCATCAACCCTAACGTACGTCCAGAAGAGATTGAGCGCTTAGAGCAGCTGCAAGCTCAAGGCGAGCAAGCGCTAGGCAGCCTATCACTCGTACCAGATTCTATTCGTGTACTCGTGGCAGTGAAACCATAAATACAAAATAATGGTAAAAGCGAGGTGTCATTAAACATCTCGTTTTGACGCGTTAAGCTTTATAATGAGTTATTAGTAATCGTTTTATTGCTTGTTATTATTATTGTTACTTATACCAAGTTATTGCTCATCCTAAAATTTCTCTTGTAAATTACTGCAATTGATTTCATATTATTTTAAATTAAAACGCCATATATGCTTAAGCCATATCGTATCGATACCGTTTGGCGCAAAGCGTTATTGATAAAAATAAGGAAATGTATCGTCATGTCTGATTATTCGCAACTGATAGATGAGTTACTTGCCACTGTGGCGCTCATCGAAGTCAGCCCTGATGTGTTTGAAGGTAAAAGCCATGACTATGTTGGTGCCCGTATTTTCGGTGGGCAAGTGCTCGCGCAAGCGATCATGGCGGCAGCGCATACGCTTGATGAAGACAAGCCTTGCCATTCATTGCATGGCTATTTTTTACGCGGTGGTGATATCAATCAGCCGGTGATTTATCAAGTGCGTCGCTTACGTGATGGTCGCAGTCTGTCTGCGCGTGAAGTGACCGCCATTCAATATAAGCAAGTACGCGGTAAGCCGCCCGTTGAGCAAGTGATATTTTCGATGATTGCGTCTTTTTCGCCAATGGAAGAAGGCTTAGAGTATCAAGAAGACATGCCGGTCTATCCACCGCCTGAAGATTTATTGGCTGAGCAAGATTTAAAAGAAGAGTATGTGGGTAAAGTTCCAGATGCACTTAAAGCGCGCTTTATGCGTCGCCGTCATATCGAGATTAAACCCGTTAAGCCGCGTGATCCGATTCATCCAGAACCGATGAAACCTAAGCAAGCGAACTGGCTGCGTATTCGTGAACTGGGTAATCAGCCGCTTGCCATCCAGCAGGCATTATTGGCATTCTCATCTGACTTTTATCTGGTGGGTACGGGGCTAATGTCACACGGTATTAGCTTTATGACCAGTGGCTTGCAAGCTGCTAGTATTGACCATTCGATGCATTTTCATCGTCACTTTGACTTAAATGATTGGCTTTTATATGACATGTGGAGTGATACGACATCCAATGCGATGGGACTTAATCACGGTCAGTTTTGGCAAGATGGTAAGCTGGTAGCGACTGTGCAACAAGAAGGCTTAATGCGTTTGCGTGTACCAAAATCCTAAATTGCTATCCTATTATATATAAATAAAAAGCGCCTCAAAATATATTCTGAGTCGCTTTTTTATTGTTTATGAGGTGGTTTTTTAAGAGATTGGCTTGTATAAACCATTCAATATAAAATAACTAAGTTTAAAATAACGTTCTGCTCGGATAAATTTTCCTCGCTTGCTGTACGCTTCACGCTCCAGAGGCTTCGCAAAATTTATCCAAGCAGCATCGTATTATTTCCAAATTCAATCGACTATATAGTTGGCTTAAACAGCTAACTCACTCATTATTCTAAAATCTTAACCATCGCTCTTGGCAATCCTAATTTTGATTGAGCATCTTCAGTGTTTAACCAATTAATATTAATTTCTGCTGACTGTAAAGCATCGGTTATCTCTTGTGCTTGCTTAGTATTTAAAGTGACTAATTGCGGTGTTAGATACCAATGAAAATGGGTTAATGAATGTTTAATCGGCGCGTCATCGAGTAATGTGTTGCTGACTGACTTTGCTATTAATTGATTCTTGTCCAACCACTCATTGATAATCTGCTCAGCCGTGGTAAATTCTGCTTCGTATACTTTTTCATTACTAGCTACTTTTAAAGGCTTCTCGTCAGAAGCATCTGTTTGTTTAGGAGCAGTTTTACCCTTAATATTGCCACTAGTTTTTTCTATAAACTCTAGCGGCAAACTCCACAGTCCACCCCAAATGCCATTATCTGGACGCTGTAGCCAGAGTATTTCACCATCTACATTTTTAATAAGTAGCGCATTGCTAAACTTACTTGGTTTAGGCTGCTTTTTTGCCTTGACCGGATAGTCCGTTTCACGCCCTTGTGCATGGGCTAAGCAATCGTCTTGTAGCGGACATAGTAGACAAGCAGGCTTACTGCGAGTACATAAGGTTGCGCCCATATCCATCATGGCTTGCGCAAACAATCCTGATTGCTCTCTAGGGGTTAAGCGCTCTGCCAATGCCCACAGCTCTTTAGTCGTCGCCGACTTAGTGATATCGCCATCGATTGCTGCCCAGCGTGTGAGTACACGTTTGACGTTGCCATCACAGATGACGCCGTAACGGTGCAAGCCCATCGCCATAATCGCGCCAGCGGTCGAAGGACCAACGCCAGGAATCGCTTCCCAACCTGCTAGGGTTATGGGATATTCACCAGTCGCATCGATCACTTCAACCAACTGCTTAGCGCCTTTATGCAAATTACGCGCGCGCGCATAATAACCCATACCCGCCCAATGCTCAGCGATGGTGTCCCACTCCGCTGCGGCTAAATCCTGTACGGTCGGAAACGACGCCATAAAACGCGCAAAGTAGGGCAGCACTGTCGTTACCTGCGTTTGCTGGAGCATAACTTCTGATAGCCAAACGATATAAGGATTGGGCGTATCGGTTTGGTGCTGTTGCCAAGATAAATCGTGGCGACCGTTTTCGGCAAACCAAGCGAGTAGGCGTGGGGCAAGCGAATCAAGCGATTCAGTGCTATGGTGAAAGTCATCGTCTAGTATTTTAGGATTTAAATTAGCGGTAAGCTGAGTCATATCATCAATTTTTTTGGCATATTAGTGCATGAATTATAACCGATTTTTGAGAGAGATTAGTTGGTAGCATTGTTGTGTGATGTTTAAGAGCATAACCAAGTAAACATATTTTTGGCCATAATTCTTGAGGAATGAAAACTTTAGAGTTGCAAATCTATAAAGTAAATCTTACAAAATTAACTCAATATTTTAGATAAACTAACTTATTATTACTGTGTCTTTTGCAAAATTATGGTTCTTGTTCTACCTAGAACTGCAAAAGAAAATTTGAGTGAAAGATAACTCATTGTCTGCTTTCATCAAATAAGCTCATTAAATCTTACCAAGCATTATTTTAAATAAATGCTCACATGTATAAATAATACCTTAGGACTCTTTATGAAGTTAATTTCAAATTACTTATCGAAAGCATTATTAGCACTAGCAGTCGTTGGCTGCTCAGCCAACGTTTTAGCCGCCAAACCAAGTCTAGTATTACAACAACCTAATGTGTCTTTAGAGTTGGCCAATGAGTTAATTGACGCCACGATGGCCGCTTGTAAGGCAAAAGGTAAATCAGCAGTAGTAGCAGTTGTCGATCGCGGTGGCAATTTAATCGCTCTACAACGTGGTGATAATGTAGGGCCACATAATACCGATGCTGCTGTTCGTAAAGCATTTACCGCATTATCTACCAAGACACCGTCAAGAACCTTATCTGATAATGCGCGTGCGAACCCAGATTCAAATAATTTAAATACTGTCAGTGATTTATTACTACTTGGTGGTGGTGTGCCATTGAAATTTGGTAACGATGTGATCGGTGCTATTGCGGCAGGGGGTGCAGGTGGTGCAGTACAAGATGAAGCTTGTGCGCTTGAAGGCATTGAAAAAGTCATGCCTAAGCAGAAGTAGTTGAAGGCTTAGATATCATCGAAGAACTTCGAATATCGCTAGCAGTAGACATAAAAAAAGCCCTTAGGGGCTTTTTTTATTAGCTCTGAAATAACTTTAAATAATTAAAATTATAAGCAAAACAGCTTCCGATTTATTTCCGATTCTTCCGCGTTTTTAATCGACGCAAGCGTTTCTCTTCTTCTTTAGAGATTCTTTTTTCTTCTGCCGCGATGCGTTGCTTAGCGACAACGATTTTTTCCGCTTCAACTATATAATTTCTAGTATTTAAGAATTTTTTCTAAAATAGAATTATCAGTAAGTAGTTCAAGATTTTTATTGAAATTCAGTAAAAGGCTTTGTATCGATTCTTTATTTTCTTTCAGCAAAGTAAACCAATTACTTAGCTCAACTTGTTTTTCATAATTAGGAAGCGAAACTACTGTATTGTTTAGCTGTTTAATTGAAATAAACTTTTGTGCAACCCCTGTGGCCATCTTGTTTAAATCCATGCTTTGTAATACATGGGCCAAATAAGGCGTAAATACCTCTGTCTCATTTTTTACTTCTAAGCTTATTGCATTGCTAGTTAACCAATAGGGTTTAGATGATAAATGGATATTTCCACAATACATTCCAACCTTACCAACGACGATTGAACTACTGAACCTATTTGCTTCTTTGTAATAGCCTATAACCCCATTGCCTCCAAAAACTGGATATGCTCCATTACTGGATATTTCCGATTTATTAAGGTTAGACCCGCTCCTAAGTTCACATATACTCTGTACAGTCACATCTTTGAATTGCTCAACATCTATATTTTTTGATGCGTTTTCAAAATAATTTTCAATTGATTCGATCAGAGCTGATTGCTCTTTTTTCAATGAGTTGATTTTTTCTATTTTATCAAAACTAAACTTTTCTTCGTTTTTTGGTAATGAAAACGAAAGGTTAGAGGTTTCATCTGCTATTAAGGACTGCTTATCTATTAGGCAAGAATTCTCACCGACTCTTCTACTTTCAAACTGAGAAATAAACTCTTCAAAGTCACTATCACCAATTGAATTAAGTCTATTTAAAGGCTTCTTAGTATTTAACTCATAAAACCAAATATCTTCCCCTGGGGTCGTATTTTCAAAAAACAAAACACTAACTTTAATTCCTGTATATGGTGCTAGCACTCCTTCCGGAAGGCTTAAAATAGAGTGCAGGTTAAACTGAGTTAATAGTTGACCCCTCAATATGTCCAACTGGTTAGCTCTATTAAATAAAAGGCCATTAGGCACAATCAGAGCCGCTTTGCCATTTTTCGCCAGCTTATTCATAGCATGCTGAAGAAACATAGCCTCTAAATTACCAGTGTATCCATTGTAGTAATACTCGTACTTACTCATATCTGAGGCTTTACCAAACGGCACACCCGAAAGAATTAAGTCGTACTTTAAGTTATCTTCAATTAGTAAAGAGTCAGATAACGTTATCTGTTTAATATTAATACCATTTAAAAGTAAATTCAGTATCCCAATTAAATAAGCAAAAGGACTAATGTCATTCCCTATAGCCTTAAAATTCCTATTCTCATAAGTTTTAGATAGGTACTTTTCAACTTCCACAAACGTACGACCTGTACCCATAGCTGGGTCATAAATGCTTGTTTGAGGTCTAGGATCACTTACTTTAACGATTGCCTCAACTAAAGATTTTGGAGAGTGGAAAGCACCTGAAGAGCTTGAGTCTTTAACCATAATTAATAATAATTCATCAAAATCAACTTTTAGAAATTCATAAAAATCAAGATTTTCTAATTCATATAACGCAGCCTCTAAAATTTTTAAAGAACGGATACGCAGTGGGATATTATTAAATACAACTTCAATATCTCCCCATCTATTATTACGAAAAAAGCTCTGTCTAAAAAAACTCTCATTTCCACAAATTACCTCATGAAATATATTTTTTATGATAGAAAAATCATTATTTATTTTTCCTTCATCAAAGCCATGGATGTCGGAGAATAATCCTCTAAATGAACTTCTGTGAATGCCACTTTGATTATTGGAAGTAAAGTCATAAAAATATTTTATTAAAAGCAATAAAGACAGTTGCTCTATTGCATCTATTGAGTTATTGATACCAGTATCTTTTCTTAGTAACTCAACTATACGTGCCAATTTATTATTAGAGTTATTCATTAGTGGCCACCAAATAATTATACATCTTTACAATATCTTCGCTTATCTCTTCTTTAGGGATACAAGATACAAAGCTTTGAGTCTTTTCAATACAAAACCCTTTACCATCAACATTTATATGAGGGTCAACAATTTCCTTAACTGAACTTGATGGATGCTTAGCCAAATAACTATTAAACTTACCATCAGTTCCAATATCCCCATTTTTCCCTACTTTTAAATGGCAGTCTTCTACGTAGTGCCTGTTGATTTCATCACATGCAGTACCCAAAGCAGTATAAGATAGTAGGTAATGCTTAATCTCTCTTCTTTTCCAAGATAATAACGCCACCTTTGACAATGGCCTTGAATCTTTTGTGGTTTTTTGGTTAGCATCTTTTTTAGGCGGTTTTGGGGGTTCTGTAGGCTTAAATGAATGACCTTTAACTAAAAATGGATTTTCAGTTGTACCAATTAGATTGTTAGGATATTCGTCAGCATCGCATATCAAAAACACTCTTTTAGTTTTAGTTTTCAGTTTGTTCAATGTTTTTAAAGTAGTTAAAAATCTTTCATAATTTTTTAACCAGTTTATTTTATTGTCACCGAATGTATTTTTATCTTGGCCTTCAACAAATCCAGAAGAAATACTTAAGCAGATGAAATCAGATAAACTATTTTCAATTATTTCATCCGAATATCTTTCATCATCAGAAAGTTTTTTCTTAAGTAGCAATTTAAATATTTCCCAGTCATGAGCATGATCCATAACTACAATATTTTTATACATAGAAACAATTTTGCACTGTGTTTCTTCAACTTCAGATAAAGCCTCCAACCTCTGAAGTAATTTGAATGATGAATTAGCATATTGCACCTCTCCACGCTCAATAACCTTTAATTTATCTATCCCAGCTTTTGAGATTGAGTCTAACAAGTGAGTAGTAGTAATAACTTTGCCCTCTAATCCCTGAAATACATCCCAAAGATTACCAATATTTTTATAGTGAAGATGCGAGTCAGCTTCATCAAATAAAAACAAAGTATTTTCTCTATCAAATAGATCTACTAGCGCATAAAGAAAAAGTAATTGATACTCACCATCGCTCAGATCTTCCAAGCGTAAAGTTTTATTACCCTCACCTTCCAATTCATTAACTCTTGAAAACTCAACTTCAATGCTACTTTTAACAATAAAATAGTCATTATCAGCAGCTTGTGTAAAGAACATGATTTTTGAGTCAAAAGAGGGCTGTTCATCAGCTTCGAACGACACGTTGGAAATTATACTTTGAGCTAAGTTAACTGTTTTGAGTGGTATTGAGTCACTAAAATCATAGCTTTCATCAATTAGAGTATGAATAAAGCTTTTCAAAGTCCGGTGGTAAGCTTTATTTGTAATAACGTCACTATTACCACTCTCTTCTTCCTTAACTGCATGCCTAACTTGGTCTATGTAAGCATTATCCACTTTAACTTTAAAAGAGAGCTTTGTTGACTCATCTTCATCGAACTCATTTTCAATAACGTAGTTATTTTGCCTTAAAAACTTACGTACCAATCCATTATGATCGCCTGTTGTAGATAAAAATATTAAAAGTTTCGCAAGTGATTTATCATAATAAAAACAATCTAAGCTGAACGCTCTTCTGTTTGCTCGCTCAGTATTTAAATAGTGAGCAAATCGCTCAGAATAACTTTCATTTTGCCCTGAAGAAAAACAAACAACTTTATAATCTTCGTAGAGAGTGCTGCCCGGTTTTAGTTTTTCATCAAAGATAGATTTTAAAATTGATGATTTACCAGAACCATTACCACCAATAAATGTAGCAATTTTTTCAAAGTCTAGTGTTTGAGGTTCTGGATATAAGGCATTAGCTGGTAAAGGTAAAGAAATTGCTGTCATGTTAATAATATTCCTTTATATATCCATACGCTCTATCAAACAGTATTTGGTCCGTGTGGAGCTTATATTTAAGTAAGGCATTGCGAAGTGACTCAGTGCTCATAGCGAAAATATATTAAAATTCGTCACTGAGCTACAGCAACTGACCCATGAAGGTCATGATTTATCTTTCGAACTTTCGTTAGCATTCGGGTCAACGGTCGCTCACTTAGAGCTACAGGGTACCTTTGCTGTCACTCTGCCGCTACCAGATAATAATATGCAAGAAGCTGTCAAGGTAATTACTCTATTGGCAAAGAAAAATGGGCTGGTGTTTTATTATTTGCTAGGGCTGGTTTCTTTGCTTCATGGGCAGATTTTTTATCTCTACATGATTAGCAAAAATGAATGTCGATTTGTTAGACCTCTTGCAAAAGTCATAAACCAAGCTCGAAATTAACAACACCAGCGAATAGCTTCATTCTAAGATCATAGCGCTGACGACGGTTACGATATTTATGAGCCACTATTTTGAACAATTTGATCAAGCCTATTTTATGTTCAACCATAATGCGAAACTTAGCCAGATAGTGATTGGCTTGTTTGCAAAGCTCTAACAGCTGACCCCCACGAGGTTTTTTAAAGGGGGTGAAGGTGTGTTTATGTAACTTTGCAATGCCCTGATAGCCACTATCTGCTAGTAATTTAGCATTGTCAGGAAGCCAATCAGGACAAGTGTCTTTATATAGCTTAAAATCGTGGATTGACCCTTTAGACGTTTGAATATCTAATATCAAACCGGTTTGCCAATGAACGATAACCTGTGCTTTTAAGGTGTGTTGTTTTTTCTTACCGCTGTAGTAGTCTCTTTGGTTTTTTTTGGACGCTCAATGGGGGTGTCGGTGGCATCGACGATGACGACTGACCAATTGATGTCGTCATCAACTCTGCTAGGCAGCTTTTTGGGCAATTCAAACTTACCTGAATCCATCAGTATGTCTTCTACTTTACGAATGATACGGCTAGCAGAAGACTCATGAATACCAAAGTCCATACTGATGTGGTACAGCGTCCGGTATTCACGCCAATAAGTAAGGGCCAGTAATATTTGTTCCTCAAGACTAAGCGCGCTTGGCCGTCCTGATTTAGTCTTTTGTGCTTCATGCTGCTGCATGGCATTAAGCATTTCACGAAAGGTGGCTTTATGAATGCCCGTATAGCGCTTAAAGCCAGCATTATTTTGTTGGAGAAGCTTATCTATGTTTGGCATGGTTCCTAGCCAGTTATGAATGTATGAGTTATTGTAAAACCCTTTGCTACTTTTGCAAGAGGTCTGTTATTTACGATTCTTCCGCGTTTTTAATCGACGCAAACGTTTCTCTTCTTCTTTAGCGATTCTTTTTTCTTCTGCCGCGATGCGTTGCTGAGCGACGACGACTTCTTCAGCCTCAGTCATAGCAGGCGTCTCAAGCGTAATGCGCCCAATCTTACCGCTACGCAGCTCATTGACTAGGATTTCTGACATCCGGTAGGTATCGACTTTATTACCTGTGCGCACACAGCCACGATTGCGCCCCGCTATTTCAAAGAACTCCCAATCCGTTTTAGGTAATTCTTCAATTTTATAGCGGGTTTTTAATAGCTCAGGATATGCGGTTAATAAATACTCAGCGGTATAACCGGCAACATCAGCAAAGTCAAATGCGGTATCACGAATGCCACCTGTTGCTGCCAAGCGATAGCCAGAGTTTTCGTTTTCAACTTTTGGCCATAACATACCCGGCGTGTCATAGAGCATGATGTCATCATCAAGTTTAATCAGCTGCTGTGACTTGGTAACGGCTGGCTCGTCACCCGTTCTAGCTACGGCGCGTCCAGCCAAAGTGTTAATCAAAGTTGATTTACCGACGTTTGGTATGCCCATAATCATGGCTTTAATTTGGCGACCAGTACCGACTTTATTGGGCACCATTTTTTTACACAGGGCGATGATGCGCTTTACGTCATCGGCTTTGTTATCGTCACAAGCAATGGCTTTGACCCCATCTTGTTGCTCAAGATAGTCCATCCATGCTTGGGTCAATTCGGGATCAGCAAGGTCGGCTTTATTTAAGATTTTGATGACTGGCTTTTCGCCGCGCAATGCCGCAACCATTGGATTTTCACTACTATAAGGGATACGCGCATCAATTACTTCGATGACCACGTCCATTTGTGGCATGATTTCTTTGATTTCATTGCGGGCTTTGTTCATATGCCCAGGGAACCACTGAATACTTACTCTCTTATCCATCTGCTTTACTAACCTTTTATAAAAAATGCTAAAAGTAAGACCATCGTCATTTACTTTTTAATGGTGTTCAGTTTACTACATAAGCCACGTACGGATGCTAAAAAGTAATGATGCTAAAAAGTAAGCAGGCTAAAAAGTGCTCACGCTATAATTTCCATTCGTTCTAATAAGAAACTATGATTCGACCTGTTTTGTCGTCTCATCACGTGCTGGCGGCAGTGGTGCCAAATAACCAATTAGTAAAATCAAACTGCCTGCGCCAAGAAAAGAAATCACTCGCCAAATCGCTTCCGTCTGCGATAAATCAACCAAGACCAGTTTCAGTACAACAATACCCAATAAGCTAATACCCATAAACCACAGCGCGCGCTGCCAATAGCGACTGGCGATAATGGTGGCGACCAATGCCAGTAGCGTCCATAAAATGGTCAGACCCGTTTGTACTTGTTCGCTATTCCATGCGTTGTCCGTATAGCCGTAGAAACTTCCAATCCATAACGGTGTACCAATAAAAGCGTGCAGCGTTCTGACCAACATACTAGAGCATATCCAAAAGCCAATCAGCGCCAATATAATAAGCAGCATGTTATTTTTAGGAATGGCATGTAAGATATTTTGCGATGGCATGCCTTGTGATTGGCGCAGTAAATAAACGCCTAAGCCATAAAGTACGACCAGCCATAACGTCACGTCATAGAGATTAATCAGCGGAAAATAGGGCAGTCCCCAAATCACGCCATCATAGGTGAAATTGGTAAAAATAACCCAGCACAATGTTAGCGGCACGAATATTTTGGCGCTGTTCAATATTGCCTGTTGCCAGTCAAACCAGTAAGTAGAGAACGGTGAGGATGAATTCTTCGTTTGATTATTCATTTGCTGACGGTAGATTAACCACAGCCCAGCTAGCATAAGCGCAACTGGCACAAGAATAGTAATGACACCTTGTGAGCTAGGTAAGCCATAATGGACAGCCTCAGCCAAAATTATGATTCCAGTGCCAAACCAGCTGGCGTTATCGTAGCTTTTTAACTCCGTACTGTTATGGTTGTCGTTATTGATATTAGTATTGCTGTGCCACGTTTTTAGCCAAAATTGTCCGACGACCAGCCAGCCGATTAATAACGTCATCAATATCGGCCAATGGAAAGTCGTCCATTGGTAGTCAAATTCATATTTTTGTGGCAGCTGTAGTATCAGCATGGCGTAAAATAATAACAGTAAACCATGGCTAAATTGCCTGATTTCTCGCCACGAGCGGTAATGATTAATCATATAATAAATGATCATGCTGACCAAACTTGCCAATGCTATCAGGGTAGTCGTTGCCAATTGCCAGCTGGCAAGCCATTGGTCAAAATCAATGATTAACACATATAGCAGCCAGCCCATCGCGGTGAGCGTCAACAGGCGTATCAAAGCAGGACTTTCCCAAATCACTTTAAACGCCATACTTTGGCTATTGATACTGGCAAGCCATTGCTGTGCTGCCGTTTCACTGATGCCCAAATCTTTGGCATATTCTGACAGCGTACGATTGGCGTTAAGCAGGTTCTCAGGATGATGAATAGCTTGTGCTGAATTATCAGTCTCTGTCATAGAAGATAGGATAGGCGAGTTACTGGCACGTAAAATAAACATACTAGCAAGCGCACTGATGGCAGAAATCGTTAAAGCGAGCGTGGGATAATGGGTAACAGTGATAACAAAGTTGTTTAACAGCATACCAATGCTAATCAGCTGTAACAATAATCCGAATAATACTGACCACGCCCGCAGTGAGCGCCTGCCAAACCAGACCAATGCCAAACCTTGCACTGACCAGCCAAAGGCAATCCACTCAGCATTTAGTGCCAGTGGAATCACCAAGGCTAAAAAGCCAAAGCCTAAAGCCAGCATGCCTTCAGTAATCAGCGCATAGCGTTGACTACGCTGAATAAAAGTCCAACCAAGCCCCAAATAAACCGCTGCTAAAATAGCGCTAGTGACAGTTAATGCGTGATTGATATCGCTCAATAATGCTGAAAATAAACCAAATGCTAATATCGGCACTGAAAATAGCAGCCCGATATCAATAGGAAATAAATATTGATGGTCAGTAGTATTAGCCGTCTGAATATCAATAGCTGCCTTAATATCAGAAGTTTGATTTTTACTATTGGCATCCAACTCATGACTATTATTATAAGCAATAATTTGCTGGGCATAGCGAATAACGACAAATAGATAGAGCAGCACATGCCCTGCGACGAGGATTACCAACGCCCAGCGTTGGCTATCAATAACTGCTGTTAAGTTCTCAGTGAGTCCCCAATAGTATGCCAGTCCAAACGTCACGCCCACGCCTAATAAATTCAGTACTTTCCACGGGCGATAATGGGCGATAGCAGCAATGGTCACGTTTAATAATAAGTAATAGCTAAACAATACCGTCAAGCTAGCAGTATCTTGACTGGTCAAAATCGGTGCAAAAAAGCCGCCGGATAATGCCAATAATGCTAACGGGAAAGCATTTTGGCGTACCGCTAAAGCAACCGTTAGCGCTGATAATATACCAAGCGCCATAAAGCTTGGCAGACTGCTGATGACGTGATAGACGCTATAGGCAAAAAAGGTGCTCAAATAAGCGATGGCTAAACCGGCGCCTTGCAAGGTGATGCCGTAAGCAAAACGATTTTTTGCTAATTTTAATCCCAATCCTGCTAGCCCTAAACCAATGATGCCTATCACGGTGAGCTTAACGGTAATCGGTATCTCGATATAGTCGCTTAATAAGCGTAGTAGTAAAACTACGCCGACCAGCAATACTAAAACCCCAACACGCACCACCAAATTACCACCAAAGAACCAGTTTTTAATGGAATGGATTATGGAGGTAACCATAGGTAGCGAGCGTTCATCTGGCTCTATATTAGTGATGGGGTTTTGCGATTTCGACTTTGAGTGCAGATTTTTGATAGAGTCAAGGATAGGCAAATTGGATGGCGTAGAAGTAAATTCTTCTGCTTCTTGTAATGGTAACGATGATAAAGAGTTAGGATTTGGTGACCAAGCGCTTGCAATGATATCAGGTGCTGCTACAGAAACTGACTCAGAGTTCTTATTTTTAATAGGATGTGTATCATCAGAATGCAGAGGTTTTATTGCCACTACGCCATCTTTATGCTGCTCAAACTCAGCTTGTAATTGTGCCATGTCGCGGCGTAAATGCCTGAGCTGCTGATTTATCTTGGCGTATAACGCCACAACTACGATTAATAAAGCAATAAAGGCCAACCAACCAAGCTGGTTTATAAATAGATATAACATCCTCGTCACTCAATCCATCTGATAATAGGGTGATAATGACGCTATTTGACAATAAGCACAATAGTAATGGTTTTAATGAAAAAACAATGGCAGCTTAATATTTAAGCTGCCATTGTTTTTGTTGCGTTGTTTATACTGTAGTCGATTCACTTTTATTTTTAACGGACTAGAATAAAATTTTACTAGTCTTTATCCCAAGTTGTTTTTCATAAATTCCAGCATATTTTCCCAGCTTTGTTTGGTAGCAGCTTCGTTATAGCCCAAATCTACACTATTTTTGGCAGCACGCTCATCTGCTTGTGGGTTGGTAAAACCATGCTTAGCACCATCATACACATCAATAGTGTAATCAACATCAGCGGCATCTAGCTCTGATTTCAGACCTTCTATCGCTTCCATCGATACCATCGAATCATCGCGACCATGAGCGACCAATACTTTAGCTTTAAATTTATCATCGGCTGGTTGCTTAGGTGATGGATTACCGTGGAAAGTGGCAACTGCTTTTAATGGCATGCCTTCACGCGCCATATCGAGGACCACTTTGCCACCGAAGCAAAAGCCAATGGCGCCTAGATTATCGCCATTAACTGCCATCTGGTCACTAAAATCATCAAGAATTAAACGACAGCGTGCCATCAGCATGTCTTGATCAGCAAGCACTTGCTCCATCCACATATTTGCCATTGATGCATCGGTAGTCAGTTTGCCTTCACCGTATACATCCATCGCCACAGCAGCGTAGCCTGCTTCTGCTAAGCGCTCAACGACTGATTTTGGATGTTCGACCACGCCCCACCATTCAGGTGCAACTAAAATTCCGGCTACTGGATTGTCATCAGACGCATTCTCTGGCAGCGCGACATAGCTGATTAACTGAACATTATTTTCAGTGGTACTGATTAATTCAAAAGTCTTAATTGACATATTGTTGTCCTTTTTTTTATGTTATGAATGTTAAGTTGTGATTGTTAGGTTAGGAGTGTGATATAGCGGTATTTTCAACTCATCACTTTCCTTACCTTTACTTACCTTTACTACCTTAACGCCCAACCCAGTCAAAAACAGCTATAATACTGTAACGCTCTTTATCAAAATGATACGGCAACTTTATGACGCTAAATTTATTAAATAAATATGAAGCCAGCTTAAATGCAGCTACTGATGTTGACTCGAAAGCTCAGGAAAAATCAGGGTCAGAATCAGCAATGCATCTTCTATTTGATGATGCAGCGACTGAAACATTGCGCCCGCAGTTTTGGTCACGCTTTACGCTAGCAGAATTAAACCATAGCGAGTGGGAAGCCCTGTGTGATGGCTGTGGCAGTTGCTGCTTGATTAAGTATGTTGACGAAGACGAGGACGGCGATGTTGACGAAGAAATGGTCGAATATACCGACGTGACCTGCCAGCTGATGGACTGTGCGACGGGGTATTGCAAGCATTATGCGACGCGGCAAGCGCATGTGCCAGATTGTATCCAGCTGACGATTGAAAACTTACCAAAGATGATGTGGTTACCGTCGCACTGTGCTTATAAGCGCTTGTATAAAGGTCAAAGCTTACCAAGCTGGCATTTGTTGTTGACCCAAGATGCGGTGGCAACTCAGCAACAAATGCGCGCGGCTAATGTTGGTGTAGCGGGGCGCTGCGTGACTGAAATTGGTATGGATGATGAGGAGATGGAGGAGCGGGTAGTGAATTGGGTAAAGCCTTAGCCCATTAGTTTTTGAATCAGGTTTTATGATCCAAGGATAAGGATATGTCTCAAAATTATTTAGAAATAAGCTATTTAAAAGGCAGTCTAATATTCGGTGTGGCTCTTTTATTAAGCAGCTGCTCAAGTACAGCACCTTTGACCAAAACGAATGTCTCTAGTAATCAAACGATTCAAACCATGCATGCAAAGGTTATACCAGCATCCGCGGATGCTATTTTGCCAACCGCGCTAGTTGTCGATTGGCAAAAAATAGAAGCACTGGCAAATAAAATGTATGAAGATGAGCCATTATCTACCGATGTTTTCCATGTTTTGGAAGAAACAGACTCTGGCACAGCATCAGGTTTTTATGCTAATGATTTCAACGTCTCCATGAAAGAGGCGCAGCGCCGACTAATCTTAGCAGGCATTAGCTCGCCGCTGATTGAAGCTGTTACCGAGCAATTAGGTGAGTCTTTAGCAGCCATTTATTACGATAATAACGACCCTAATGAGTTCTCGATTAAGATGACGACCTTGACAACTGTTGAAGCGGTACCACCAAAGTATGTTTATCGTTTTAAACAAAAAGAATTTAAAGACTATTCCCTACCCATTTATATCCAAGCGGACAGTGATAAAAACGAACAGCAGATTCTTGCTCTACAGCAAAAAGCGACACCTGAAATAAGAAGGCGCTATCCAGAAATGCAGTTGATAGGTTTTACTCCTATGACCAATACTATTCGCGTTATGATTTACCGCAAAACACCTGATGAATCTGAACGCCAACGCATAGAAGCTGAATTGACGGAGCTTGTCGGCCATCCTGTGGTGGTTGAATTTATTAAAAATCGTATAACGACGCTTTAATAATGGTCGATACTATTTAATGTAGCAGCACCATTATTCTTTGGAAGCCTGAGCGGCAGACTCAGCGCCTACCTTTGCATCAGTTCGCGATTCAGCAAGTGGTGGGATAGGGATGCCTTGGCGAATTTGCTGAGAAAATTCACTACTATTGCTATCAGATGCCGGTTTGATTTGGTTTTTAAAGTCGCGAACCTTTGGATTGATATGCGTGCGCTCATACCAGGTATCCATCGACCAAGGTTGTCCTGTTTTTTCAGGATTGGTATCTAACATACCGACATCTTGTAGATAGTTTGGCAGCCAGCCCGATACCCAAATACGATAATCCCATGGCAGACGGTCATCACTGACGATACGCGCCATATAAAAAATGATATTGGTACAGTTACTGAGTAAGGTGTTATACCAAGTGGGTTCTTCATTTAACTCATCGGCAGCGATTAAATAAGATTCAAATAATGCTTTGACTTCATGCTGTTGCAGATGACTGATCGGAAATAGATAAACCTGCTCGCCGCGTGCGTTACTGCGAGTATAAATAATATCGCGCTCTTCTGCGGCAATCAGGCTCAATTCAAAACGTCTAAAAAACCCAGCGAGTGCGGAAAATGATTCGCCATTTTCTTTACGAATCTCAAATGAGAAGGCAAGCGGTCGATCATCTTCAAAGCGAAAGCTCACTAACGTATGCGCAATCAGCGGTCCCATCCAATAAGAGTTGGTCACATCGACACCAGATAGTTTCGACATATCAATCGTACGCGTCTCCCAACGTTCAGTAGCATCGTCAGCATTATGCCAATCAAAGTTGCGGACATTGGTTAGGGTAATTAAATCAGGATTGCTCGCATCACGCGTGTAAGCGACTCTTTCACTCACTTCTGGCATCCAGTCGCGTTGTTGCTTGGGTTCAATAGACATAAACCAACCAAGGCCAATAAACCAAATGGCGGCGTACAATCCTAATAACCATTTGGTCATTGTCTTTTTAGTTATGGTTTTCTCAGTACTGGCGTTTCCAATGTTGTGCTTTTTACTATTAGACCGTCGTTTACTCGTGAGCTTATTAATTAAGTTGTGAGAAGTTTTTGACCAAGCGCGTACACCAAGCAAAGTTGCCAGTACCCCGACGATAAGGATTATCGTTAGCCACGTTATGATAGAGCGCCCACCAAATTGATACCAGATTGCTAGCAATAACCAAACCGCGGACAGTATAAGCGTGAGTGCAATGAAAAATTGCAGCAGGTAATGTCGCCATTTAGACTTTGGCGGATTGCCATTTGGTACGCTAGCCTTCATACCCTGATTTAAGTTGTCAGTCTCTAAGCCATGACTGTCTAAGCCGTTATCTGAACGATGGCTATTTGAATGAGGCGAAAGCAGGCGAGAAAAAAAGGTACGTAGCGACATAGATTTGATTTTGAGAGAGTAAGACTTTGACCATAGCAAAGTTTGCAACACACTGACAATACAATTTGAGTGAATTTCTCGTTGAATGTCAGTAGGCCTTGCGATAAAGTGAAACTTATTAAGCTGGTCTATACATTGGTCAATATTTACTATTTAATACTTACTATATAATGAAGGGCTAATGCTAAACTGGCTATTTTATTTAGCATGTTAAACCCCATCTACGTTTTTTATGCTCCTAATTACCATTAACTAAAGAGGTTAACTCACACCATCATGTCTGAAGATGCTCCCAGCCCGAGTAGTTGGTCGATGCGCGGCTTAAAACGCTGGCTATCGACCGCCCCCGAAACCCGTGATGAATTGATTAGTTTAGTACAACAGTCACGCCAATTCTTAGAGCCAGATACAGTGGACATGTTAGAAGGCGTGCTCGATCTGCCGGCGACGCAAGTTCGCGAAATCATGACCCCGCGTCCACAAGTGATCGGGCTGCATGAAAATACCAGTCTTGCTGAGGTGATGGATATCATTCTTGAGACCACTCACTCTCGCTATCCGGTATTTGATAGCCAAGATGATGATGCGGTCATTGGTATCTTATTAGCAAAGGATTTGATTCCTCTTTTGGTGCACATGGTGCGCGACCAAGAAGACAAAATTGATAGCAAGCGCTTAAGAGACTTGGTTCGTCAGCCATTATATATTAGTGAGAGCGCACGCTCTGACACCTTGCTACGCTCGTTGCAACGCACTCAAGTCCATATGGCGGTTGTCGTCGATGAGTTTGGGAACTTTGGCGGTGTGGTGACGATGGAAGATTTACTCGAGGAAATCGTCGGTGATATTGTCGATGAGCATGATGATTTTGATGAAGACAGTGATATTAATAATATTGTCGCCGATCCTGAAAAGCCGAATACTTGGCGCATCCAAGCGTCTACAGCGATTGAAGACTGTAATGATGAGATTGGCTCTGATTTTGATGATACCGATGTCGATACCATGGGTGGTCTGGTCATGCAGGCGCTAGGCTATGTCGGTGATCTAGAAGGTGAGAGCGTCGTCATAGATGATTGGCAAATCACCATCACTGATGTCGAAGGACGTTTTATCCAAAATCTTGAGGTAGCTAAAGTAAACGATGACCCGCAAGTGCTGATAGGCAGTCACTAGTTTATTAGTCATTGGTTTATTAATCATTAGTCTATCTAAAAGCGTTATCAGCCAGATTTATCATTGATAGTGTTATTAAATATATGAATGACTAATCCCAAAAAATACGATTACGGTCGTGTTTTTTTTGCTTTCAAAACAGGTCTTTTACAACGCAAATTTACCCATTGATTAACGCAGACTGCTATCATAGGCGGATTTAATTTTCAGACGCTGTATATATCATAATAGGGTCGACTGTAAATTGAGCATTGACTGCATCATTGAGTCTTAAAATTATTGAACAATAAGGTTTTGGATAACTGCTATGCGTCTGTCTACTGTTGATTTGCAAAAACGTCTAAACCCCGACAAGCCAAAGGGCTTACCGCTGGTGCTGACTTTATTGATTGCGTTGCTGGCAGGGGCAGTATTTATCTTTGCGCTCGCGCCTTACGGTTTTTGGCCGCTAGCATTGGTATCGCCTGCTATTTTATACGCGTTATTGATGCCGGATATGAGCGGTAAGCGGGCGTTTGTTATTGGTCAGGCTTATGGTACAGGGCTATGGTGTGTTGGTGCGTTTTGGCTCTATACCTCCATTCACGTCTATGGTGATACGCCAGCATGGCTTGCGCTGATTATGATTGCGCTGATGGGTTTGGGCATGGGATTATTCCATGGCTTTTTGGCACTTGTTTTTAATCGAGTGGTCGGTAAGCAGCCGTTGTCATTTGCCGCCCTGTGGATATTACAAGAATGGATGAAAACGTGGTTGTTTACCGGTTTTCCATGGTTGTTTGTCGGTTATGCCTTCACTGAGCAATATTGGTTATCGTCATTAGCACCAGTAGCTGGCGTGTTTGCCGTCTCTTTTGTAGCGGTATTATTGGCAGCCAGTTTGGTCGAGCTATTGCGTCGCCGTGGCGGTTATATGATTCCGTCTCTAGCTTTGTTAATTATTAGCAGCGCATTATGGTTGATTAATCCACAGTGGACGAAGCCCAAAGGTACGCCTGATTTATCGGTGTCATTAATCCAAGGTAATATTCCGCAAGATCTAAAATGGCTGACCGAATATCAAGTAGAAACCCTAAAAATCTATGCGACTTTGACCAGTACCGAGTGGGGTCGTGATATTGTTCTATGGCCGGAATCTTCTATACCGATGTTTCAAGATGAAGCGGTTGGCTTTATCAATGAGATGGTAAAAATGGCCAAGGAAACCAATACCACATGGGTAACAGGTATTCCTTACAGAGATTCAGCCAACTTTGACCCAAAAGTGGATAAGTATCCGCCATTTTATAATAGCGTGATTGCGCTGGGTAGCGATGCTGAAGGGATGTATAAAAAACAGCGTCTGGTGCCCTTTGGTGAATATATTCCGTTTGAAGGGTTACTGGATATTTTGCCCAATTTAGCCGGTAGTCAAGATATTTTGAGCTATAGCCGCGGTAGCGATGCTCAATCACCGCTGCGTGTACGTGGTCATAATTTAGGCGCAGCGGTTTGCTATGAAGTTGCGTATCCTGATACTACGCGGAAGAATGCCATCAATACTGATTTTTTATTGACCATCTCAAATGATGCGTGGTTTGGCACTTCAGCAGGTCCGCTACAACACTTGCAAATGGTGCAAATGCGCGCCCTTGAAAACGGTCGTTGGTTTATGCGCGCCACCAATACCGGTGTCACGGCTATCATTGACCATAAAGGGCGTATCGTAAAGCGTGCGCCGCAATTTGAGCGTACGGTATTACGTGGTGATATTCAGGCGCGCGTCGGTAATACACCTTTTATGCGCTTTGGTAATTATCCCATCTTAATCGTGATTGCGCTTCTGCTGTTATTGAGCTATCTTGGCAAGCGTACGACGCCTCGAACGCGTGTAGTTAAGTAGTCAAACGTGGTGACATAGATTGGATTTCAAATTTTTCGACAATAAAACCTTTAAATAGTTAAGGGTTTTAACAAATCGATATAAATTGCGATATAATAGACCAATATTTTAAATATTTTGTGCAAGGTGGATCAGGTATGTCAGAACATATTGTCGAAAACAACCCTAAAAAAGAGTTCCTGTTTGCCTTAGGCGGCGTTGGCTTATTTTTAGCTATTGTACTATTAATTGGCATTTCAGGATTTCTGCGCCCAGCGGGTGAGCATATTACGGTTCAAACCGCTGAGGAAATAGCAGCTGCTGAGGAAGCGGAAGCAATGGCGGCAGAAGCAGCTAAACCGGCAGCTACCGCAGAAACCACTGCTCCAGCAGAAGCGGCGACTACCGATACACCGGCTGATGCGGCAGTGACTCCAGCTCCAGCTGATGCGACTGCTGCTGCCGATGCTAATAGCGCTGCGGTTACTGCAGAAGCCGGCACAGCAACTGCTTCTGGTACAGTCAGTCAACCAGCTGATGCTGAATTGCCAGCAGAGCAAGCCGATGGCGGCTTAGACGCTGGTAACACTGAAAAAGCAGTACCTGCACAGTAAGCTGGATATTCCGGTAAGATGCAGACCAGACTCTAAACTCACACTCTAAAAATCTAAAGATTTTATTGGTGCTGTAGAGAGGGTAGATGAGCCTATTATTGCAATAATACCAGCAGCCACGCTTAAAGAAAAACCCGTTCTCAATGATTGAGAGCGGGTTTTTTTTATGGATTTTGTATAATTTTTAGCAAACTTTTTCTTTACTTGGTTATAACCAAGTGAAACAATGACCCGCACATATGACCGCCTATGAGAATAACTAGAGGTTTGGTCATTATAATAATAGTATTTAAAGGAATAAATTTATGAGCACTGAGTCACAATCAGAATTTAGTGCCGCCGAATTAGCTGCGCTAGAAGATGGATTTATGGGGCATCCCCAACCACTACGGCCGTTATTTTTTACCGAGATGTGGGAGCGCTTTTCTTATTATAGTATTCGTCCGCTACTGGTGTTATTTATGGTGGCGACCGTCGGTAGTGGTGGTTTTGGTTTTGATGAAGTTACTGCTTCTGCTATCTATGGTATTTTTGCCGGTTCACTATATTTAGCTGCCGTACCGGGTGGTTGGTTGGCTGATAACTGGCTCGGTCAAGAGCGCGCGCTGTGGTGGGGTAGTATTATCATTGCCCTTGGTCATTTATGTATTGCACTATCCGCTATGTTTGGTATGACGCTATTTTTCGTCGGTTTAATGTGTATTGTATTGGGTTCGGGCTTATTTAAGACCTGTATCTCAGTGATGGTTGGTACTTTGTATCCCAAAGGCGATGCGCGCCGTGATGGTGGCTTTACTTTATTTTATATGGGTATCAATATTGGTGCGTTATTAGCCGCACTTATTGTCGGCGTATTTAAAGAAAAAGGCATGTGGCATGTGGGCTTTGGGGTCGGTGGCCTGGGCATGCTGGTGTCATTGCTGATCTATCGTTTTTCAGCTAAGAAAACCTTAAATCGTTATGCTCGTGCCAAAAATATTAACCCTGAATGGGAACAAACGACCGGCCGTTTCAAAAACGTAGGTCGCTGGGTCGCAGGATTCTTGGCTTTATTGGTCGCCGTTATTGTTTTAGTGTCTTCAGGTATCATGCCATTTAATCCTGAACTGGTCGCACAATACATGACCTATATTATCGCAGCGGTGGTGCTGCTGTACTTTGCGGTTATGTTCCTATCACCGCGACTGGATAAAACAGATAAGCTGCGTTTGCTGATTTGCTTCATCCTGATTATTGGTTCGACGCTGTTTTGGTCAAGCTTTGAGCAGCAACCAACGTCTTTTAACTTGTTCGCCGATCGCTATACCGATCTTAATGTCTTAGGCTTTGAGATACCCAGTATTTGGTTCCAGTCATTGAACCCATTGTTTATTTTAATGTTAGCCCCTATCGCTAGTATTATATGGGTCAAGCTTGGCAACCGAGGTCTTGAACCGAGCAGTATGACTAAGTTTGCGCTTGGTATGCTGTTGGCTGCAGCAGGTTTTGCTTTGATGATATTTGCGTCCAAAAGCATCTTAACCAATGAGGGTGGATTGGCGTCACCTTTATGGTTAGTGGGCAGTTTACTGTTGCTCACTATGGGTGAGTTAGCGCTCAGTCCTGTTGGTCTGTCTGCGATGACTAAGCTTGCACCAAAAGGTATGCAAGGTCAGATGATGGGGCTTTTCTTTGCCTCGGTCGCATTGGGTAACTTAGTGGCTGCCTTCTTTGGCGGCTATGTCTCAGCTGACAAGATTGAAGGGTTACCAGGTTTGTTTATGACCATGACCTTCTTTTTGGTGGTCACCGCTATCTTATTATTATTATTAGCAAAGCCTGTTAATAATATGCTTAAAAAGAGTGAGCGTGCTGATCAGCTTGGTTAGTTAGTTAGTTAGTTAGTTAGTTAGTTAGTTAGTTAGTTAGTGAGAGTGGTTGATGTATTTTTACGACTATATCTTTATAAATAGGTGTTGTTGAATAAGAGCCGTACAAGTTACGCATAACAACGCGTGTTATCATCATCGGTAGCACGTTTTTGTTATCTAATTGCTCATATATTTCTATCAAGCCATTGAAAGCCTACTATCTGCCCAAACATCTAATAATACGCTTTTGTAATAGCATAGCGCTTATGTTTATATGTCTTTTTATATCGTGTCGCATTTATTCTCGATACTTTTTTTAATAAATGGGTAGTTTTAATAAATTGAACTATTTACTTAGATTCAACGGCTCAAATAAAAAATGACCTATATCGTTGATACCAAATAAAATAGATACGTGATTTCATGATGTGAGACTGGGATAGTTTTTTCTAGCTTGCTGTGCCTACGCCGACAGAGGCTGCAAAAAATCCATCCCAGTCTTACTGTATCGTTTTTAAATTAAACTGACTATAGTCAATTTATGATAACAAAGCTTTAAAAAAGGAACGCTCTAAAAAAGAGATGCTCTAAAAAATTAATAAGGAATAACTTAATGAATAAACAAAACATTCATGATCGTATCGATAACTTGCGTCAAGCACTCGTTAAGCAAGATTTGACGGCAATTATTGTACCGTCAGCTGATCCCCATTTATCTGAATATCTACCTGAATACTGGCAAACCCGTCAGTGGCTGACAGGATTTACCGGCTCAGTCGGTACCTTAGTCGTCACTGCTGATTTTGCTGGGTTATGGACTGACAGCCGCTATTGGGTGCATGCAGCAGACCAACTAGATGGTACGGGTATCAGCTTGCAGAAGCTCGCACCTGGTCAGCCGAATCATATCGATTGGTTGGCTGAGCATTTGGCGGAGGGCGATAGCGTGGCGGTCGATGGCAATGTATTGTCTATCGCTGAGCAAGACCGACTGTTAGATGGGTTTGATGCTAGTGACATTACCTTGATTACTGATCGTGATGTACTTACTGATATTTGGGCAGATCGCCCAGCATTACCAACGGCAAAATTGTATAAGCATGATGAGCAGTTTATCGCGCAGTCTGCTACTTCAAAACTTGCTGCCGTCCGTGCCGGTATGGCAGAGGTAGGAGCGACGCATCATTTGCTTTCGAGCTTAGATGACATCGCTTGGTTAACCAATCTACGCGGCGCTGATGTTGATTATAATCCAGTATTCTTATCACATATGCTGATCGATGCTAAAAAAGCAACATTGTTTATCGATAATAATAAAGTAAGTAGCCAGATAGGAAAAATCTTGAAAGATAGCTGTATCACACTTGCTGATTATGAGGCTGTGCAAGATGCATTGGGTACGCTGACAGCCAATGACTTATTATTACTAGATCCTAGTAAAGTCGCCGTCGGTACGCTATCAAATATGGGCGATGGTATAGGCTTTATTGAGCGAATGGCACCAAGCACTTTATTAAAATCGATTAAGTCTGATGCTGATATTGACCATGTACGTGAAGCGATGCGTCAGGATGGGGCAGCGTTATGTGAATTCTTTGCTACCTTTGAACAGCGTCTAAATGCAGGCGAGCGTTTAAGTGAGCTTGATGTTGATAGCATGTTAATCGACGTACGCAGTCAGCAGCCACATTATGTGTCACCGAGCTTTCCAACGATTGCAGGATTTAATGAAAACGGTGCGCTACCGCATTATCGTGCAACGCCAGAGAAGTTTAGCTACCTTGATGTTGCTGAGGGCGAAGGTGGGTTGTTGCTGATTGATTCAGGCGCACAATATCAAAACGGCACGACTGATATCACTCGTGTAGTTGGTATCGGACAAGTAAATAGCGATCACAAACGTGATTTTACTACGGTGCTCAAAGCCCATATTGCTTTAGCAAAGGCTCATTTCCCAGATGGTATCGCTTCGCCATTGATCGATGCGATATGCCGTGCGCCATTATGGCAAGCACAGATGGATTATGGTCATGGTACCGGTCATGGCGTTGGTTTCTTTTTAAACGTTCATGAAGGCCCACAAGTGATTGCTTATAGTGCCAGTACGCCGAAAGAGCGCGCGATGAAAGAAGGCATGATTTCCAGTAATGAGCCAGGGCTATATCGTGAAGGCAAATACGGTATTCGTATTGAAAACTTGATGGTTAATAAGCGCGTTTCTCAGCCTACAGAAACGGAGTTTGGTGATTTCCTTAATTTTGAGACCGTCACTTATTGCCCAATCGATACTCGTTTAATCGAAAAGTCATTATTAAGCGATATAGAAGTAGATTGGTTAAATAGCTATCATAAACAAGTTTATGCTGAGCTAAATGGTCGTGTGAAAGGGGCTGCGCTTGAGTGGCTAACCGAACGTACACAAGCCATTTAAAATAAAACTCATTATAAAAAATTCATTCTTAATCTAGCATAAAAAAGCCCCGTAAATCATTCACGGGGCTTTTTGCTGTTTAAAGACTATTTAAATGCTGCTTTTACTTTTTTTGCAGACTATCATTAGTAGCCGATTTATCTTGCTCGGTTAAATGCTGAGTCACCTCGGCACGCAGCCAAGATTTTAAGTTTTCCGACATTTGCATCATCTGCTCACTGAGATAGTCATCCACATGCATCTCAAGCTCACGGATTAACTCTGGATGCGTCGCGCCCAATTTAGTATTTTTTAACGATAAATGAATCGCTGCGTCTGAAACGGCTTTATCGATGCCCGTTTTAATATTGCTATCAGTGGCGGCAATAGCGGCATTGCTTTGTTGTTGAACAGGCTCATTCTCAGTGCCGTTCGCAGATCTGTTATTGCCAGCAACTATTTCTGCCGTAGCGTTTTTATCAATATCCATGCCTTTAGTCGCTATATTTTTATTAGTATTGCTAACGTTACTATTAGCGATACTACGATCAGCACTTTCCTTGTCTATATCTTTTACATCAATAGTGTCAACAGCTTTATTAAGGTTGTTTTCATCGGCTATTAACTGCGCATTTTTTTCTTGTTCTTTTTGAGCGGCTTCTGATTCTTCAAGAATTTTGGCAGCTTCTTTTGATTTAGTCTCTTCTTTAAGCTTAGCATCTGCTGTTGCTTGTTTTTCTTCTTCTAAACGTTGTTTTTCAGCAGCATTATGCGCTTCGGCTTGTTTATCGGCGATTGCTTTGGCGATCGCTTGTTCTGCCTCATGATTTTCATAGAGATCATCAAGATGCGCATCTAAGTCATGGGTGCTAAAAACAAAGGTTTCAAATGGCGTATCGGCTTGTAATAGGGTGGTGATATCCGTCAGCTCTTGGATGATTGACGCGCGTATAGATTCTGGCGCACACGTCCAGCGCTGATAAAACTGATGGGAAAATGAGTAGCTTGACATGGTATCGTCCATAAATGTTGCAAAAATTACCCCTTATCATACGCAAGTACGATAAGGGGCTGCAAGTGGACAAACGTAGCAAATCTGACGCCAAAGTTACAACGGCTAGTGTTGGTCGTTTTATACCTTAATGATTAACAGGCCAGCGCGCAAATATTAGCGAGCCATTAGTACCGCCAAAACCGAAACTATTAGAGACGCCATACTGTAGATTATCCACTTTACGTGATTGGTTGGCGACATAATCGAGATTACAGTTGTCTTCAATATTATCTAAATTAATCGTTGGCGGCACATGCTGATGTTGCAAGGCAAGAACAGTAAATATCGCTTCGATACCACCAGCGGCACCAAGCAAGTGACCGGTCATAGATTTAGTTGAGCTGACTAAAATACTGTCTTTCACCGATGCAAAGACGGTTTCAATCGCAATCGATTCAGCGACATCGCCAGCAGGCGTACTTGTACCATGGGCGTTGACATATCCAACAGCGGAAGGCTCAATACCTGCATCATTTATTGCATTTTTCATCGCTCGTGCTGCACCACTACCGTCTTCAGGAGGCGCAGTAATATGGCTAGCGTCATCACTCATACCAAAACCGACCAGCTCAGCTAATATCGTCGCACCACGTGCTTTGGCATGGGTAAGACTCTCTAATACCATGACACCGGCACCATCACCTAGTACAAAACCATCACGGTCTTTATCAAAAGGACGCGACGCTTTAGTCGGCTCATCATTACGAGTGGAGAGGGCATGCATCGCGGAGAAGCCTGACATACCAAGCGGGCTTGAGCCTTTTTCGCTACCACCGGCAATCATTACATCGGCATCGCCATACGCAATCAAGCGCGCTGCTAAACCAATGGCGTGAGTGGCTGTCGTACAGGCAGTGGATGTGGCAAGATTTGGACCTTTTAATGTATGCTTAATCGCTACGAGTCCCGCTGCCATATTCACAATAGAGCCTGGAATAATAAATGGTGAGACTTTTTTAGGGCCTTTATCATTTAGCATGGCACAGCTGTCTTCAATCGTTTGAATACCACCAATTCCTGACCCTAAAATAACGCCAAAACGCTCTTGGTCAACGTTTTGTACAGGACTGTCATTGGCGCTAACTTCAGCAATAAAGCCAGCGTTTTCTAGCGCCATTGAGGTTGCCGCTACTGCATATTGCATAAAATCATCATAGCGACGTGCGTCTTTAGAATTCATATACTGCTTGGCATCAAAGTCTTTGACCACGCCTGCAATCTGCGCGCGATAGTCAGTGGCATCGAAATGAGTAATCGTGGCGATACCACTTTCACCATTGAGCAGTCTTTTCCAAGTACTCTCAACATCTAGCCCTAATGGTGTCACAGCACCCATACCGGTGACTACTACGCGTGCGTCGTCAGAGCGTTCATAATGTGGCGGCTTTTGACGCCGTTTTGCATCGGTAGTAGCGATTTGCGATTTTGATGGGCTGCTGTGCTGGCTCATATTATAATCCTGTCCTTACGGGTCCGAAGAGGAGGGTATTTCGTAAGCCATTATAAAACACATAAGTGCACGTGTGTAAACTAAAATTTAATCAATCAGGCAAAACATATTTGACCCAATACCACGCCTTTATTTGCACCGGTCACCGCTGGCAAGTTACCCGTTTCACCCATGAGCGTTTGTCTTGCTAGCCAAGCAAAGGCCACGGCTTCTACCCACGTTGGATCGAGTCCTAAACTGGCAGTGGTCTCTACTTTGCAACGCGGGAGATGCGCTTGAAGGCGTGTCACTAAATAATCATTCAAAGCGCCACCCCCGCAAACATAAATGCTGCTATTTTCATAAGTACTAATAAACGTATTGATCTGATCACAGGCGCTGATGGCTGTTAGCTCAGTTAAAGTTGCTTGCACATCCGCAGATGAGTAACGAATATCAGCAGACGCTTGATCGAATTTTTGTAGCTCATCCTGTATCCACTCTAGATTAAAGTCTTCACGTCCAGTAGTCTTTGGATAATCTCTAGCAAAAAACGGATGCTCTAAAAGTTGATTGAGTAGTGGCTCAACGACTTGCCCTGACTGCGCCCACGTACCGCCAGCATCGTAACCTTTATCAGTATGCAATACCGTCCAAGCATCTAATAATAAATTGGCAGGACCAGTATCATAACCAACCACGCTATCTATTTGCTGATTATTTGAATGGTTGTTAGAATCTGAATCACCATTAGAATCTGAAAGGTTGTTAATAACCGCTGGTAAGACCGTTATATTAGCGATACCGCCCAAGTTTAATAACACGCGAGTACTATCGTGCACAGCAAATAATGCTTGATGAAAAGCGGGAACTAATGGCGCACCTTGACCACCGACCGCCATATCACGGCGACGAAAATCACTGACGACACTAATGCCCGTACGCTCAGCGATGATATTGGCGTCGACCAATTGCAAGCTAAAACCCATCTGCGGGCGATGGCGTACGGTTTGCCCATGACAGCCAATCGCCAGTACAGACTCTATCTCAGTATTTGATTGCTGCAATAAAGTATTGACCACGTCGCTTGCAAACTCAGCATATTCTTTACTTGCCCAACCGAACCAGTCTAATTCGCTATTTGGTTCACCCACCGTTGGTATTAATGCATTGACGCCATTAGGCTGACATAATGCCAATAACACTTCACGTAAACGTGGCGGGAAATCTTGGCTATAAGTGGCTAGTAATTGCATTGGTTGCTGGGTATTTTCTTCACCACCGAATTGACAAAGAACTGCATCCATACCGTCTAAACTAGTGCCCGACATCATGCCGATATATAAGCCGTCATCGAAGTTTTCAAACACTGTTTGCTCGAGTGCATCGGTCAAGGTGGCATAGTTTAGATCTTCATTTGTTTTGAGCTCAGAGAAGTCGTTCTTATTATCAGTAGTAGAAAAAGTGTTACTCATGGCAATTTATTCCAAAAAAAGCTAATATACGAGCCAAATTCTAACATTATTTAAGCCTGTGCAAGCTTCTAAAACTGGCAAATGGCTTATTACTCATTAAAGACTGAATATAAAGAACAGAGAAAACTATGACCACTCAAACTTACACCTTAGAAGAACAGCTCGCCCTTATCCAACGTGGCACTCAAGAAATATTATCAGAAGAGGATTTAGTTAAAAAACTTAAACTAAATCGGCCCCTACGCATCAAAGCGGGTTTTGATCCTACCGCCCCTGATCTACATTTGGGTCACACGGTATTGATCAATAAGCTCAAGCACTTTCAAGATTTGGGTCATGAGATTTATTTTTTAATTGGGGATTATACCGCCAAGATTGGCGATCCTTCTGGTAAGAACAGTACGCGTCCGCCATTAACAGATGAGCAAATCAAAGCCAATGCTGAGACTTATGCTGAGCAAGTATTCAAAATCTTGGATAAAGAAAAAACTCGCGTGGTCTTTAACTCTGGATGGTTTAATGACATGTCAGCGGCAGATATGATTCAGCTTGCCAGTCAGCAAACCGTTTCACGTATGCTTGAGCGTGACGATTTCTCTAAACGCTATGCGGCACAAACGCCTATCTCTATCCACGAATTCCTTTATCCGTTGGTACAAGGTTATGACTCTATCGCGCTCAAAGCGGACGTCGAGCTTGGCGGTACCGATCAGACTTTTAATCTACTAATGGGTCGTACTTTGCAAGGTCGTTATGGTCAAGAGCAACAGGTCTGTATCACAGTCCCTATTTTAGAAGGGCTTGATGGCGTTAATAAAATGTCCAAATCATTGGGCAATTATGTCGCTATCTATGATGCACCGGGCACTATGTATCAAAAAATCCTCTCGATGCCAGATACCTTAATCCGTCGCTACTACGAGTTTTTAAGCTTTAAGCCAATGGATGAGGTTGAAGGCTTGATGGCAGAGATGGAAAATGGCCGTAATCCACAAGAAATCAAACGTATTCTAGCTGAAGAATTGATTGAGCGTTTTCATGATGCTGACGCAGCCACCAACGCGCATAAATCAGCGGGTAACGTGCTTGCCGATGGTGAATTACCAGTAGACTTACCAGAAGTGACGCTAGATTTAGAAGGTGCTGAGGCGTTATTTATTACTCAAGTACTCAACCAAGCAGGGCTCGCTAAAAACAGCTCATCTGCTAAAGATATGATTAAACGTGGTGCAGTAAAAGTAGATGGGGAAGTGGTTGACGGTGGCTTTAGCTTAACCTCTGGGCAAACGGTCGTTATCCAAGCGGGTAAGAAGGCGTATGCGAAAGTGACTGTTAATTAAACGCGTTATTTTAAATAAAAAATTAAATAAATAAGGTCGGCTTTAAAGTCGACCTTGCTTATTTCTATTAATCGTTAATATTTAATTACTATTTATTAGAGGGTGGAATTTCACTATGACGCAAAAAATCCAAACTATTCCCCAAGGTATCTACCGCCATTATAAAGGCAGTCTGTACCAAGTATTACATACCGCTCAACACTCTGAGACTGAAGAGGCAATGGTTGTTTATCGCTGCCTTTATGGTGAATATGGCGTCTGGGTGCGACCAATAGCAATGTTTGCCGAGACAGTTACAGTAGATGGTAAGCAAATAGCAAGATTTGAGCTAATTAAAGCTTTAAATGACTAACCTATTTTTGATTTTCTTAATGTAAATCGCCATTCTAATACCAGTAGACTACTTATTTTCTAAAAACCCTTTTAATACTTTATAAAATCCTACCGGCGCATCAAGCGGCACTGCATGTCCCGATTTTGGCAATATTACCTCAGTAGCATTCGGCAGCATCTGTGTGACTCTACTCTGCCATTTTGGGTCGTATAGCTGCGAGCGACCACCGATTAAGTTTACCACTGGGATAGTGAGCGTTTCTGCCACATGACGAAAGTCATAAGGGAGCGCTAAGTACGCTTGTAGGCAATGCATCTTATGCTTCCATGTTTCATGATTATAAAACACCAGTTGATTATCCGTTTTATGGGTCATTAAATGAATGAAAGCTTGGGAACGCGGTTGACTCGCGGACAATAGGGAAAACATGCGCTCGGTATCGGTAGTACGTCGCTTTAGAGTGTGAGGTAGGTGATTAAAGCTGTCAACGTGCTCATATTCTAGCCCAGCATCAAGCAGCTCCTGAAATATATCAAATACTTCGGTTTGACGCGTACCAAACAGCCCGCCTTGCCAATCATGTTGATTATGAATCGCTAGATTTTGATCGATATTCAAATAGCGACTGACTTTTTCTATGCCATAACGCTCGAAATACGCCCACATTACTTGTGCACCCATAGAAATAGCCGCTACTGCAATAGAATCGCGGTCTCGCCAACTACAGATTTGCTCAATAACAGCATTGATATCTTCAGCATATTGGCCAAGGAAATCGAACTGTGTGAGTGGAATAGATTTAGCGAGGCCGAATCCGCGAAAGTGCGGTAAGTAAAATTGATATTTAGTGGTCAGTGGTAGGAGAAAAGGTAGAAACTCACGCGTATCCATACCGTAGGCATGCAGTAATAATACAGGCTGACCAAGTCCGATTACTGTCACCGGCAGCGTGCCGTTATCGCAATTTGGTACTGTCACATAATGGGTAGCTGTGCGGTAAGGCTTAGGTACTAAAGCGGTAATCATGATTGAGTAATTTTATTAGAAAGTAGTCATTACCCTAGCATAAGTTGCTAAAGGTTAGCAGCAATAAACTGAGTCATTTAGCTTGATAAGACAATTGTTTCATTGGCTGAGCCAGTTTAGATGGTTGTCACTATTAAAGGCTTTATTTAAAGGCTTTATTAAAACAAATAGATAAACAAATATGAGCGTGGAGCGACTCGAGATTCACAAAGTTTCTGCTACACTACGAAGATGATAAAACTATTTGGCAACACCGCCAAGGCTCGTATACCTGCTCGCTCAACCTTACCGAACCTTGATGACAGCTTGTATCCTTTTCTTTGGCAGTCTATAACTGGACAAGGCTGCGACAATATAGATTTTGAGTCGCCACAAGCATTACTACTGGCAATAATCAATACCGAGTCTTCTCCGAATAAGCAAGAGTTTTGTCAGCATCTACAGGCTAATGACGTCTATCAAGAATGGATTAACGCGACGGTGTTTGGACGTTATATTCAGCGTAATTTTGCTGCTTTTTATTGTCAGAATGAAGACAGCTTTAATGTGGATATACCAGAATTATTTCGTCATGAGCTAAAAAGGTATGGGCAATATTTACCGATAGGACAAATATTATTCATAGCAGGTCAGATACCTGAAAGCGCCCGCCGTGAAAAGTTATTCACCACCACTATTAATCCGGCTACCGCAATGATCGCAGCGCAAAAAATAAATCAGGATGCGATAAAAAAAGGACGGCTAAATCCTCAAGTTTTAATTATGGATCAAATAAAAGTAATAGGCAGGCAGGTGTTAGGATTTCCAATACGTCATAATAAACGTACCAGCGAGCGTACGCGTAATGAAGTACTGATTTTAGATTTTAGTGATTTGCGTTTAGTAGATGAGCAAAGTATTGAGCGAAGCAATACAGACAGTTCTCTATTGCTTCGCTTTTATGAATTACGGTGAAAATTGCTGTCGCGTTCTAACTACTCAGCTATCTTGTTTTGCAATCGTTAGGCCATTATAAGTTTGCGCAACAGGCATCACTTCTAAACGGTTGACGTTAATATGTGCAGGCGACTCAATTAACCATAGCAGAATATCGCCAATATCATCGCCGGTCATCGTCTTAAAGCCATCATAAACTTTAGCGGCCTTATCATCATCACCATGATAACGGACATTTGAAAACTCAGTACCAGCGACATTGCCCGGCTCAAGGTTGGTCACGCGTACCTGCGTACCGATTAAATCGGCGCGCAAGTTTAAGCTAAACTGCTTTACAAACGCCTTCGTAGCACCGTAAACGTTACCACCATAATACGGCCAACTGCCTGCGATAGAGCCAACATTAATGACGTAGCCACTGTCGCGTGCGACCATTGCTGGCAAGACGGCGTGCGTTAATGACATCAGCCCTTTAATATTGGTATCGACCATGCGCATCCAGTCATCAAGATCGGCATTTTGCGCAGATTCTGTACCCAGTGCCAGTCCGGCATTATTGACCAAGACGTCTATTTGCTTAAAGCTATCAGGCAGATCAGCAATAATTTGTGGAATAGTCGCCGTATCGCTAACGTCCATTACTACTGGCAAGAATAAACCACCAAGCTCTTGCGCCAGTGCATTAAGCTTATCAAGTCGTCTCGCACAACCAATTACTTGATGGCCTTTTGCAATCAAACGCCTTGCGAGCGCTTCGCCAAAACCTGTACTTGCACCTGTAATTAAAACATTCATATCTCATTCCTGTTTTTAATATTAAGTTAGTAAGAGCAGTTAATAGTAGCCATCAATGCCTAATCGTACTTTACAACTGCTATTTGTAGCCGTTATTTGATAACCGTCATTGATATTAAATCTGCTTAGTACCAAAGATTTTATCACCCGCATCGCCAAGACCAGGGATGATATAGCCATGTTCATCCAAATGGCTATCTAATGCCGCTGTATAAAGCGTCACGTCAGGATGCGCTTCATTGACTAAGCGCACACCTTCAGGCGCTGCGACTAGCACTAATGCTTTAATATTTTTACAGCCGTGTTTCTTTAGCATCTCAATAGTAGCAATCATTGAGCCACCGGTTGCGAGCATCGGATCAATGATAATCGCAGGACGTTTGTCCATGTGGCTGACAAATTTTTCAAAGAACGGTACAGGCTCTAAGGTTTCTTCATCACGCTGCAAGCCAACAACAGATATTTTAGCGGTTGGGATTAAATCGAGAACGCCATCTAACATGCCAATACCGGCGCGCAGAATCGGTACAATCGTCGCCGTCTTACCAGTGATTTGCTCACCAATAATATCACCGCACCAGCCTTCCATTGGGAAAGTTTCAATCTCAAAGTCTCGACTTGCCTCATAAGCCATCAATCGCGCAAGCTCTTTGGTGAGCGTACGAAATTTATAAGTACTACAGTCTTTTTCACGCATGAGGCTGAGTTTATGGCGTACTAACGGATGGTCAATTACGGTAATTTTTAAGTCACTCATGAGTACTCTCTTGGTTTTGGTCTGATTCTTCGCCGATATTTAATCTAATACGATAAAGAATATGGGCATTTAGGCAGACAATGGATAAATAAAAAAAGTGCAGTGCGGCAATTCTAAATAAATTGCTCAATAATTATGTTCGACTTTATAGTTATATAGCTATCAATATTACTAACAAATCCCACCTTGACTCTATAGGCTGAGCTTTTATAGTAATAACAGACGAATGAATCCAATCAATAACTATAAATAGCGGTACGTAACCAATCGTATAACAAACAGTGTAGCTATAACAATGCTATTACGCGTTGAGCAAAGTTTACGCTTGCTATGATACCAAAAAAACACCTTTTCTGACGAAGAATCTTATGACCAAACCAGCATCGAATACTCACACTGAGCTAGAAAAACCTGCTAACGATTTTCAATGGGCACAAAATTTAAGTACAGAATCAGCCAATATTGAAACGCATCCATTTGGTCCAGTCTTACCATCCGATGCAACCGTTATGATGATGGGGAGTTTTCCACCTACAGCTGATAAATGGGCAATGAGGTTTCATTATCCCAACTTTCAGAATGATATGTGGCGCATATATGGACGCGTCTTTTTTGACGATGCGGATTATTTTAGGGTAGGGGATGAGAAACGCTTTGATCCTGAACGTATTCGCGCATTTATGTTTGAACGCGGTATCGCGTCCTGTCCTACAGTCGTACAAGCGATTCGCGAAACAGGTAACGCCTCTGATAAAAACTTAACGGTAATTACAACCGTTGATTTAGATCACATTTTACCGCAAGTGCCAAAAGTTCAGAAGCTATTCACCACTGGAGGCAAGGCGACAGAGGTATTGTTAAATTTATTAAACGAGCCACCTACCAAGTCAAAACATCCTAAGACCAATCAAAGTATTGATTATCCTTACCAGTGGCATGATACTGAAAAAGGTCATCTTGCAGATCAAGTTAATGATTTGACTTTATATAGGTTACCTTCTACCTCGCGTGCTTACCCTTTAGCTTTAGATAAAAAGGTAGCCGCCTATAAAGAGTTCTTTACGAAAGTGGGTAAGCTATAAGTAGAGTATGAAATGGTGATTAGCTAACAATGAGCTCTATTTGATACCTATGTAGAGAAGAATGTTATTCATCAATAGTCTAAACAAAGTTAATCATAAGCAGGTGATAACCCCAACCCCTTGATAACTATACTACTATTAAGCTATCGAGTTATATCTCTCAAATAACCCTTCGAAACCCCTTGACCCTCTTTCAAATGTGCGTATAATGCCACCCAGTCGGAAGGGAAGGCG
>NZ_JBAQQF010000015.1:0-1650 GCF_049295055.1 Psychrobacter sp.
CTGTAGGGTGGTAGCCATAGAATACGATGGCCATGTCTGTTCAGTAGTTTTTGAATGCATTTGTTTTTATGAAATCGAGCATTATCCATAACAATTACGCATTTGGTTTTAAGGCTTGGAATGAGCGTGAACTTGCACCAGTGGTAGAATATGTCACCATTAATATTCTGCTCAAAGTAATCAAGCGCAAACAGCATTTTTTCATACAAAGCACCGATGACATTAGGGCGTGTTGAACATTCATAATTTCAACCAAAGATAAGCACAAGCAAGCGCCACCGTATTCTCATAACTCTGCTTGAGCTTATCAAATCTTGTTGCAACTGCTCTATAATTCTTTAGTTTGGCGAAAGCGTTTTCTACTAAGTGGCGGACTTTGTATAAGTCCCAATCCATATGGTCGTTAGAGGACTTCGTGTTTCGTTTTCGAGGGATGTTATCACGTGTCCCTGCTTGTTTAATATACGCTCGTAACGCCTCAGAATCATAACCCTTATCGGCGCATACGGTCACTGTTGCGCTCAAATCTATGTTATCAATTAAGTCTGGTGCTATCTTCACATCATGAGTGGTGCCATCTGACAAAATAAAAGTGATTGGGTTACCATGAGCATCAACTGCTAAATGGATCTTAGTCGCACGTCCTGCCACACTTTTGCTAATACTTTGCAGGTTCTCATTACCGCCACTGCTATGCTGATGCGCTTTAATATGAGTACCATCAATAAAGATCCATTCAAGGTCTGAATCTTTGACTAACAAAGCAAATAGTTGAATTAACTTATTACTGCGAAACCAGCGTTGGTAAGCTTTGTAGATGGTATCGGGCTTACCGAAATACTCGGGTAAGTCACGCCAAGGGCAACCAACGCGCATCCTATACAGAATACCTTCAACTGTCTGTCTCAGATTTCCTTTGTCATAAATATTCAGGTCTAGTAAGATAGGTCTTAGTCTGGTCCAGTGTTCATCTTTGAGCATGGTGCGAGGCATAGCGAACGAGATCTTTTGGTGTGAGAACTTAAAGATTAAACGTTCGTTATTTTTTTTGCCAACACTTTGTCGCCAATGTTCAACACGCCCTAGTACGCTTTTTTGCCTGCCAGTTGTAGCTATCAATACAAGGCGTTCCAATGGGTGCATAGCCGTAAGGGCGGATGGTTTCAGCCTCAAAGCCACTTTCATCCATGAAAACGATGGGATAGCCTTGCTTCATAAAACGATCAAGCTTACTCTGATATTCCGCTCTTTTGGTTGGACAGGCTTTTGGGTGTTCTAAGGTCTTTTTTTTGACTGAGACCAAGGCGTTTTAAGGCAATCTCAATACCTGATTTGCTACAATTTAAACGCTGTGCTCTCTCGTACATATAATCGTCTGGATACTGTTCAACATCTTTTAATAGCGTGTCATTCGGTATTTTACTGGGTGGTTTATTTCGATTTTGTTTGATACTTGGGTTTTTCAACCAGCGCTGTAATGCAGTTTTACTAATATTGTAGAAAATACACGCTTCTCGAATACTCATGTCTTTATTTTTAACACTTTTGATCACTTGCGCTCGAAAGTCTGCTGAATAGGTCATATATTCTTATACCATTTCACTTGTTTTAAAACGATTGTATCTTATTTATAAAAGACTGACTATACAT
>NZ_JBAQQF010000016.1:0-42674 GCF_049295055.1 Psychrobacter sp.
CAAAGGCTGGTGCGCCATGCAACTGGCTAAGCATATTAGCTATCTTCATGACTGGCAACCTCCCTGTTTAGTAGATATGGGCGGAGATATAGCAATCGGCGTTCCAACAGACCAAATAGATAAACCAATTACCTGGGGAGTTGCTATTGCCAAACCTTATATTGCTGATGGTCAGAACGTTCAAGACGATGAAGATGTCGCCATTCTTGCCATTAGCTCCGGTGCCGTCGCCACTTCTGGGCAAGACTATCGTCGCTGGTGGCACGACGGTCGTTGGCAACATCATTTAATCCACCCTCATTACGCTCGTCCAGTAAGCAGTGACGTCCTAACCGCCACCGTACTTGCCACAGATACGCTAACAGCCGAGGTCTATGCAAAATACTGTGTGCTTCTTGGCGTAACTGAAGCGATGGCATGGCTTAATAAACATGATATTGCTGCACTGTTAATCGATACGAATAACAAAGTGTTGGTGACAGCTGCTATGCATCCAAATTTAGTCCAACAAAACTTGATTGCTAGCATAGGAGCATAATTATGAACATTAATAATCCTACCAGCACTCAAACTGTTTTCACAACAAACCTTCTTACTCAGGCTTTATGGGTTGGCTTAATTTTAACCATTGCTATCGGAGTCGGCAGCTATGCGCTGTTGACGTGGGGAGAGACAGTTTCTCAGCTAATGACAGCCACTGATAAGCACTTTTGGTATTTATCGCGGGCAAGCGGGGTTATTGCTTATACTTTATTTTGGTTAGCCGTCGTTTTTGGCTTATTGCTAAGTACGCGTTTAGGCAAGCATTTTAATGCGGCACGAGTATTTGCCTTACATCAGTATTTAAGCCTGATAGCCGTGAGCTTTGCCGCGTTTCATGCTGGTATTTTATTAGCGGATAACTTCCTTAATCTTAACTTATGGCAAATCTTGCTGCCTTTTGGTTTCCAAACAGAGCGTGTGGGTGTTGCATTGGGACAATTAGGGTTTTGGCTATTATTCATCTGCGCCTTTAGCTTTTATATTAAGAAGTATATTGGGCAATCAGCATGGCGCTGGCTACACTTTTTAACCTTTATGGCTTATATGTTTATCAGCATTCATGTATTTATGGTGGGATCGGACAGTCGAGCACTGCCTTTATTATTGTTTTATGCAGGCAGTCAGACATTGGTCTTTTTACTGATGACCTATCGATTAGTGGTGTTAAAACAAGCCAAATAATGATGCATGAAGTCATGCAGTGTTGCGCAGTTATAAGCTACACTGACATATTCTAATTCATGTCAAAACCGTTTGAGGTTAGCTATGCAGCATTCTATTCATGACGAGGCTCATTTAAGCAATCGCAATCATTGGTTAAGAGCGGCAGTACTGGGCGCAAATGATGGATTAATTTCAACCGCTAGCTTACTAGTTGGTATCGCTGCTGCAGGCCCGAGCAGTCAAACATTGCTATTAACAGGGATGGCTGCGTTGACAGCAGGTGCTTTATCGATGGCAGCTGGAGAGTATATTTCAGTATCATCACAAGCAGATACCGAAAAGGCAGATTTGGATAAAGAGCTGCATGAGCTGACTCATAACCCAGAACGCGAGCTGTTTGAGCTGACAAAAATCTATGAGACACGCGGACTAGATCACGTATTGGCACATCAAGTTGCAGTGGCGTTGACCAAGCATGATGCGCTTGAAGCTCATGCCCGTGATGAAATTGGCTTAACCGACCTTAGCCAAGCTAAGCCTATTCATGCCTCAGTCGCTTCTGGATTATCTTTCATTGCTGGGGCGATATTACCGATTATTGCTATTCTCCTGTTGCCCGCGCAAACATTAGTTTGGTCACTGGCGTCTGTCACGATAGTAGGCTTAGCGCTACTTGGTGTAATATCGGCTCGTTTGGGCGGCGCACCTGTTATTCCTGCTACTGCTCGTGTAGTGATTTGGGGTGTGCTAGCGATGGTTGCGACATCATTGATTGGACGACTATTTGGTGTGGCTATCTAGAGCACAAGTTATTCCTATAAAAGCTATGCTTTTCACATTAGCCATGACCTTAACGCTATCTTAACGCCAAGCTAAGTTATGATGATAGAGATAGAAATGCATGATGTATTAGCTCATGGTTCAAAAAATCACATCAGTTACTTAACAAGGTATTGTAATGAGTCAAGTAAGCGCGTGGGTACTAATTATCATGGCAAAGTTCGGTTATCTCGGCATTATCTTTGCTATGTTTGCCGAAAATATTTTTCCGCCCATACCTTCTGAGCTTATCATGCCAGCCGCAGGTTTTGCGGTGGCAAGAGGTGATTTAAACTTAATATTAGTCATCCTAGCAGGTACGCTTGGCTCAGTGCTTGGGGCACTGCCGTTATATTATCTAGGGCGCTTATTGAATGAAGATCGCTTAATGCTATTTACTGAAAAATACGGCAAATATGTGTTCGTTAAGCCTAGTGATATACGGTCCTCTAGTGTTTGGTTTGATAAACATGGCAGCAAGGCTGTCTTCTTTGGACGTATGGTGCCGGGTATTCGCTCATTTATATCCATCCCTGCGGGAATGAGTAAAATGCCGATTCTTCCTTTTTTAGTGTTTACTGCTTTGGGCTCAAGCATTTGGACAAGCTTATTGACCGTTGCTGGCTATTATTTTGGTGAGAATTACGAAGTGATTGAAACTATGCTAGCGCCGTACTCTAAGGGTTTCTTATTACTTGCTGTGGTTATTATTATTGCTTGGTTTATGAAACGTCGTTTAATGGCTCGACGTAATATCAATAGTATTTAATTGAAAACGTAGTTTTTTATCTGCTGTAATGAACGACCCTTGTATTTAGTTTAATAAGATAGGGCTAGTAAAAGTTTACGAAGCGTGTCATAAGTAAGATTACACAACAAAGGAATGTTGTCATGAGCCAGCTTGTATTTGACAAAGTCGTATTACGTTACTACAAGCCGTTAGGGACGCTATTATTGCTGGCAGGTTGTACGGTTGGCAGCCATGCAGCCACCTATAAAATTGAGCCTGACCATTCCAACGTACGCTTCGCTATTGACCATTTTAAAACCTCTGCTACCACGGGCGGCTTCTATAATGTGACGGGAATACTCCTGTATGATCCGAGCGCAAAAACCGGCGACATCTCCCTTATTATTCCCATAAAATCCTTAAACACCGGTAACAAGATTTTTAATCTTAAACTGATGGGACCTGATTTTTTTAATATGGAACAGTATCCATTAGCACGTTTTGAATCTACCAAATGGCATTTCACCTCTGACAAAGACAATCCAAAGGTCACACGAGTGGATGGCAAGCTAACTTTAAACGGTCAGACCCATCCTATTAGCTTACTGGCGACTAAATTTAATTGTTACCTGAGCTCTCCAATTAATAGAACGGTCTGTGGCGGCAATTTTACCGCCACGATTGACCGTACTCAGTGGAATATCAAAAAATATGTCTTATTCGGTATGACTAAAAATTTGACTTTAAATATTCAAGTTGAAGCGGCTAAACAGTAGTTTTTTAAGTTCAGTAAATAATCAGCGTGTCATAGAGTCATAGCCAAAGTTATTACAAATGAGTTTTTGCCAGCCTAGCGAGGATACTATGAAGCCAATTCCTATAATATTATCAGCACTTATACTTAGTATGGCTTCCAGCGCTGTCATGGCTGATAGCGCAAGCTCTTTTAATACTAAATCGTCCAATATCAGCCCTGCTATTAGCTTACCCAATGTAAGCCCTGCCAATAGTAATCTTGCCAATCGCGGTGCCTACATTGCACGTACTGCTGACTGTATGGCTTGTCATCGCGAGGACTATAGCGGCGGCGTCGCGATTGAAACCCCGATTGGTAATATTTATTCGACCAATATCACTCCCTCGCAGCGTTATGGTATCGGTAACTATACCGAAGCCGACTTTAAAAAAGCCCTAAAAAAAGGTCGTGCGCCTAACCATCAGCTTTATCCTGCAATGCCCTATCCGTCTTATCATGGTATGGCTGATGCGGATATCAGTGCGTTATTTGCTTACTTTCAAACCGTACCTCCAGTGGAAGAAGCCCCTGAAAAAACCACTAAACTGCCCTTTCCGTTAAATATCCGCACTTTAATGCTCGCTTGGAATGTGATTAACGTGCCTTCTACCGAAAACCGTGCAGGGCTCAGCCAAACTCAGCAACGCGGTGAATATCTGGTGAATAACTTAGAACATTGCGGCACTTGTCATACCCCGCGCAACCTTACGCAAGGCCTTGATAAGAAAGAATACTTATCCGGTGCGCCGCTTGGTAAATGGTATGCACCCAATATCACCCCTGATAATGATAGTGGTATCGGGCGTTGGAGCGAGAACGATATCGTCACTTATCTCCGTACTGGCATGCTCGATAAACGCGCTTATGCCGGTGGACCTATGGCTGAAGCGGTCGCCCATAGCACGCGCTATCTAAGCGATGAAGACTTGAGTGCAATGGCTGCTTATCTAAAAGTTGTCCCTATCATCAAGACGGACGATTACGTGATACCCGTAGATACCTCACGGTTGCCTAATCCGGTCAGCAGCTCTATTACCTATAATTTAATTGAGCAAAAAGACTATTTAGCGCAGGCAAAAGCTACTATTAATGCTAGTGCTAATAATGATGCTGGTAACTCATCCAAAGCGCTGTATCTTGCTGCCTGTGGGAGCTGTCACGGCGTAGATGGCTACGCGCAGCCTGATGCTCGTTACGCCTCTATCGTTGGCCTTAGTAGCATTCGCCGTACTAAACCAGATGCACTGATTAATGTCATCGCTTATGGCGCAAAAGGGGCATTAAACACCGCACCCAAAATGCCCGGCTTCTCTAAAGAGTTAAGTCATACGCAGATTGCCAGTATCAGCAATTACGTGCGGATAAATTTTGGTGGTCTGGAAAGTAGCAATGTGAGTGCTGCTGATGTCAAACGCATATTAAAATGAGTGCTATTAGCCTCTCGATTAATTCAGCTATAAAAACACCTAGTACCACCTGATATCATGGATGACGGTTCTATAATAAGGATAATAAAATGAATGATATGCTTCAATCGCCCACACGTCGGCAACTGCTGTCAATGATTGGTAAGACTGCAGGGGCAACAGCAATGTATCAGGCGATGACTACGTTAGGCTTTGCTTCTGAATCTAGCTTTAAACAAGAGATGAATTTAAAAGGTGCGCCTGCTGGTGCTAGCATTGTGATTCTTGGCGCAGGATTGGGTGGGCTTACTGCGGCCTACGAGCTACGTAAGGCAGGCTATAAAGTGACGGTTCTTGAATTTCAAAATCGCGGTGGCGGTCGCAGTTGGACACTAAATGCAGGTGATAAATATACCGAGCTTGGTGGCGGCGAGGTAACTTGCGACTTTAAAAAAGGCAACTATTTTAACGGTGGACCATGGCGCTTGCCGGTTCATCATTATGCGGTATTCCATTATTGTAAAAAATTTGGTGTGGCATTACAGCCCTTCATACAAACCAATGACCGCGCCTATTTGCATCGTACCACGCATTTTAATGGTGCGCCGCAGCGCTTAGGTGAAGTGCAAAGCGACATACGTGGTTATGTCTCAGAACTATTATCTAAAGCGGTCAATACCGGCAGCCTTGATAAAACGGTCACCAAAGAGGACAAAGAGAAACTCTTAGAAGGCTTGAAAGGTTGGGGTGTCCTTGATAATAATTATCGCTATGTTAAAAGCCATGAAACCAGTAAGCATAGGGGCTATAGCGTTTATCCGGGTGGCGGCTTGATGCCTGATTCCAAGCCCTCGATGCCGATACCGATGAACAAACTGTTAAATTCAGGTATGTGGTCAGATATTTATAGCAACTATACGACCTATGACCATCAACCAGCGATGTTCCAGCCTGTCGGCGGTATGGGAAAAATCGGTGATGCGTTCACTCGCGAATGCCGAGACATGATTACGTTCAATACTAAAGTCACTAAGATTTATCAAGATGAGACTGGCGTGACTGTCGACTATGTCGATAGTAATAACATTGGTAACAATCTAGATGGCGAAACTAAAACCGTGCGCGCGGACTGGTGTATCTGCACTATTCCATTATCCGTATTGACCCAAATTGACATTAACGTGTCAGCGCCGATGAAGCAAGCGATGGCAGCCGTCCCTTATGATACCTCTTATAAGGTAGGTTTAGAGTTTAAACGCCGCTTTTGGGAAGAGGACGAATGGATTTATGGCGGTATCACCTATACCGACATGCCCATCTCACAAATATCTTATCCTTCACACGATATGTTTACCGCCGGCTCAGGCGTGCTGCTCGGTGCCTATGGATTTGGAGAAGCCTCTTATAAATTTAATACGCTGAATCCAAAAGAGCGCATCGATGCGGCACTACAATATGGCAAACATATCCATCCACAATATACCAAAGAGTTCCGCTCTGGAACTTCCGTCGCTTGGCATCGTATTCCATGGTCGCTCGGTTGCTATGGCATTTGGAGTGAATCAAGCCGTGATCAGTACTACGATACGCTATGCGCGATTGATCACCGTATCGTGCTGGCAGGTGAGCACTGCTCGCATATCCCGGCATGGCAAGAAGGCGCAATTTTATCCGGCATGGATGCTGCTCAGCGACTGCATCGAAAGGCAAAAAAACTTGGTTAGTAGAAGTGATTATTAAAGTAAATTAATTATAATAAATTCAGAGGTAATCATGGACATGATCAAACCAAACCTGCTTGCTTTGTTGATGGTATCAATTATGGGAAGCACAGTCGCTTTATCTGGCTGTAGTCAATCTACCAAAGCCAACACTGTCACTCTTGCCAGTCAGCAACAAGCCGCGCAAATGATATTTGATAATCAAGCCAGCCGTAATAATGGCGCGTGGGGTGCCGTCTATATGACCAAAGAAGAGCTTAGGTCGCCGCGAGTTAATATCGTTGATGTTAGCTCACTACCAAAAATGGCAGAAGATGCTAGCCTACAAAAGTGGCTTGCAAAATTCGAAGGAAGTATTGAAGGTAAAAAGGGGTTTATAACTACCAACGGCAAAAAGCTCTATGACGATTCTTGTGCTGGCTGTCATATGCAAAAAGGTGAAGGCGCACAAGGCGCAGGTTACTATCCGCCACTTGCCAATAACAGTAAGATGCAATCAAAGTATTATATTATTAGTATCTTAATAAATGGCCTTCGTGGTATGCCCTCTTTTCACAGTATGATGAACGATGAGCAAATAGCATCAGTCACGCAGTATGTGCATAGTGATCTTAATAATTTCACTGATAAAGTCACTGCTGCTAATGTCGCCCAGCTCCGTCATGAGTTTCCGCCGGGTTCTGACCCTAGTGAATAGCATCGATGTAATCTTTATATATTTAGGTCTCAATAAAGAAGAATCATCCGTCTGAACGTGCTACTAGCATAAATTTTCCTTGCTTGCTGTTCGCAAGCGTGACAGAGGCTACGAAAAATTCATAGCAGTAGCACTGTATCGTTTTTAAACAGAATCAACTATACACCGATAGACTTATTTCTTTAGGAATGTATTTCCGTGTTCGATTAGAAAGGGTTACTAAGGGAATTTTGCAGTAGTAAATAATAAATGGGTTAATCTTAACGGCAATCAATTTGATAGTCTTTCTAAGAGTCGCTGATATTTGTAGTTAATTAACGTTGTTATTAATGCCTGTTATAAATGAAAGTCTTATGCAGATTTATATCGTCATTCTTTTTCAATATCAATGACTCCGTTCTCAGAGCTGCTTATATGATTGTTAATAGGGTTATCTTTATAACTGGTAATAGCGTCTACTAATGATGGTGGCAGATACGCCTCTACAAGCTGCGCATATGGATAATGTTGCTCAATCCAAAACCGATAGCTGTGGGCTGTTAGCTTGCCACAATAAACTAAATACAAGACTTGTACGCCTATGCTGCGAGACAAACCCATCACGCAATGAAAATTAATAAGCGTTATTTTATTAGGGTGATTCCCGACTTCCCTCTCGCTATTAGCCACAATACATTGAGTCTCAGTAGCGTCCGCCAAAGCGTCAATCCGTTTAAACAAATCAATATAGTCTTTGACCGCTATCTCACTTAATGGTTGCAAATCCAGTAAGGGCAAATAAAGATAATCGAAATGAAAACTAGGTGGATTACTGATAAATAAAGCGTTTATAGGTTGAGTATTTAAATGAGTATTAATAATACTTTGAGAGGCTACTTCAAGCTTAGAACGATGGCTAGATATTTCTGCAGCCAAGTCAACCACGATAATCTGATATTGTGCTACAGGTGGCAATTGTGTTGGCTGACTCAATAAATCTAATGCGCTAGCATTAAATAACCAATAAGTGAGATAGCTCTCTAAATTGGCCTTTATTAATCTCGGAGTGGCAACGACAAATGCAGTGTCATTAGTAGAATATGGTTTGATTGCAGCTCTATATTCTTTTTGGAATAGCTGATAATACCACTGCCCCGCTAGCGACATAACGTTATAGATTATGATTATAGGTGCAAACTTAATCCAAGTGGATAAGGTTAACTTTCCACTGCTGTTCTTTTGAAACCAATGTTTCACCCGAGCATATTTAGGTTGTTGATACGCCCAAGCTAGCATCATAAAGCTAACTAACCAATACAGAGCGATGGCAATCGCTAAATTTTCTATAATAGAGAGCGTTATGCCGCTACTATTAGCAAGGTAAAACCCTGCAATGGCTATCAACAAGAACCCTGTAACTCCTAGTGCTAAACACTTAGTTACCAGTGCATTACGGATTAAATTTGAGAGGATTAACACCACACCTGCCAGCATCACTCCGCCTAGTATATCTAGCAAATGATGCTGGTAAGTCAAGACGGTCGAGAAAATAATCAATGTACATATACTTATAAGCAAGAAGCGATAAGTACTTAAAACCCATATCTTTTTAGACTCTATAACATCCCACAATGACACCCCAAGTAATATCGCATAACTGACATGCAAGGATGGTAGCTGATTAAAAGGCTTATCAACCAACTGCAAAAACTGATAGCCAAACTGCGTCCAATCGTCAGGTATTACCCTATAAAACGAAAAACGAGCTGGATAACAATAAAAAATAAAACAGGCAAAGGTGGTCGCCAATATCAGACGACGTGTCAATATTGATAATTGTGCAGCCGTGCGCACTAAAAAAAAGCTCGCGACAAATAATATTAATGACCAGCTATACGGAACGATCATGACCGGTATAAATGGTATGACGTCATCAAATGGTGTGGCCAGATTATGAATTTGTGCAGGATATAATTTATATAATGAAACGCTATAGAAAGTCGTCAAGTTATAGAGCAAATAAAATATTGACAACGCAATACTTAGATGCCTAAAGCGCACTGAGTTAGATAGAGAATAAATAGTAGACAAGGAGTTCAATAAAATAGCCTTGAAGTATTACCAAACTATTTGCGTTGGCTGGTCGTACTATGCGTAATTTTTGGATTAATACAACTTTTAATAGCTGTTCAAGTTGAGTAAGCCATTAAAACGTCAGTATTGGATGGTCGACTTAGAGATAGCTTAAGTACTAATACTGGATACATATATGCTTTAAAAAATATTTTCATAAAACTTGCTCTTTGCTACTTTATTAAATCTATTGACCTCATAATCCATCTTTTAAATATCTTGAGTTATTCAGACTCATAAAAACTATGCAATTACCGTTCATCATACTAGAACATCCACTCATCTTGAATCATTAGATTAAAACTAAGCTCTATGTAATCATTATGTTAATGAAGTAACAACAAAGATATCTATAGTTATTCAAACTGGCTTTAAACAGGAGATTTGTATTTCTCTTGTAAGTCACTGAAGCACATAGACATATAAAATTACTGGAGTTTTACCATGCAATTTCAAAAATCCCTATTGACCGCTACTCTACTTGCTGTTATTAGCTTAACTACTATTCCTGCTAATGCTGAAACTATCAGTGGCGCTTTCGACGTTAAACTTAATATTAAAAAGACTTGTAAAGTAGAAGCTAAAAAAGGTACACAAGATATTGACTTTGGATCTTATGTAGCTGGTACTGCAGGCTTAACTGCAAGCTCATCTGCTGCTATCAAAGTAAATTGTTCTAAAACAACACCTTATAATATTGGTCTAGCTGGCTCAGGTGTGATGACTGATACTGTATCGACTAATACTGTTGCATACAGTCTACTTAAAACTGCTGGTGGTACTGTTTGGGGTAACACTGCTACAGAAGTTGGCGGTACAGGATCAGGCATGGCAACTGCTCAAGCCAAAACACATACTGTGTTTGCTGCTGTAACTGGTCTTACAGATGACCTTACACCAGGTAATTATCTTGACACCGTTGCCGTTACTGTAACTTACTAGTATCTATGTTAAATCTCTGGTTACGTCGTATAGCCACATCGGCTGTTATTTCTGGCTTACTATTTGCTAGTAGTGGTGTCATGGCGAGTGGCCTTCAGGTCTCTCCTATTTCCCTCAGCTTGCAAGCCAAAGAAAATGCCAGTGGACTGACACTAAGTAATACGGGTGACAATCTGGTACATGCGCAAGTGCGTGTGTACCAGTGGACTCAAGATAGAAATGGCGACCAACTCGCCACGTCACGTGGTTTATTGGCTAGTCCGCCAATGATAGAGCTGCAACCAGGTGAGTCACAACTTATTCGCATTATTCGTGCATCCGCTCCTCCCAGTGGCGCAGGCGCTGTAGAAGACGCTTATCGGCTATCTATTGATGAAATACCAGTCAAATCTACGGAATCAAAGACTGGCTTGCAATTTGCTCTCAGTTATTCATTGCCCGTATTTGTACAGCCTGTAGGGATTAAAGAGACTTCTCCAAAATTACGATGGACTTATACCGTGCAACCCGATGGTAATCAGGTTGCTATGCGTGTGAGCAATAGTGGTAATGGGCATGCTCAACTGGCCAAACTCAGTTTCGATGATGCTGCTGGTAAAAATATTGAGATCAATTCAGGTTTACTGGGTTATGTCTTACCCGGTGCTACTATGCAATGGACACTCAAAGTACCTCCAAACGTATTAAAAAATAGCGGTAAAATTAAGGTGATGATTAATGGAACTGACACAATTCAAGACGTCACGTTGGACAGTTCCACTCGCTAAAATACTCTTTCTGCAGAGTGTCGTCATTTCAGTTAGCCACGCCATAGAACCTAATGAAGTTGCATCTAAGGATAATGTGTCTGTAGAATCTCTTTCTTCCGGTACTCCCGATGCTCGGCTGAATCAGCTCGGTCTGGACAGATATAATACTACCAATACTGGTGGTCTCGATCTATATTTAGACGTCACTATTAATGGCGCTAGTGCAGGTTTAGCTCACTTTGACTTTCGTGAAGGTGAGCTCTGGGCAAGTACTGCTATCCTGCAACAGCTCGGCTTTATCTTGCCATCTGCTACAATCAACCCAGTACGTTTAAACAGCCTGCCTGGTATAAAGGTTGATTATGATGCCCGCCAGCAAACGGTCAATATTATTGCACCGTTAAGTATGCTCAGTCTGGCTACCACCGTCGTTAACACTCGCAATAGTAAACGCACATCTCCCACTGCATCTCCCGGTATATTGTTAAATTACAACCTTTATGGTACACAGTCCGAAAACAACGCTACCAGCCTAAGTGCTTTTACGGAACTCCGCGCTTTTAATTCCAAAGGCGTCTTAAGCTCGACTGCATTGACCACAGGTAACCGCTCTTCTAATAGTAGTGCTAATGGCGATAACAACAACCGAGACTGGGAAGGTCGAACTGTACGTCTAGATAGCAGTTGGAGCCAATCATTCCCCGACAAGCTGATTACGGTTCGTGCTGGCGATATACTCACCGGTGCACTATCATGGACGCGATCTACGCGCTTGGGTGGTCTACAGATTGGTAGCAATTTTAATTTGCAACCTTATATGACCACTACTCCACTTCCTTCGTTTTTTGGTTCTGCAACGCTGCCTTCTGCGGTAGAGCTCTATGTCAATGGTCTAAAGCAATACAGCGGTGACGTACCGGCTGGTCCGTTTGAGCTCAATACCGCTCCTAGCATCAGTGGTACAGGTAATGCTCAGCTTGTATTGACCGATGCATTAGGTCAAAGCTCTACCGTTAATTTCTCTCTATATGATACTCATAGATTACTACAGACTGGTCTGGCTGATTGGTCTGTCGAGCTAGGTACCGTACGTGAAAACTATGGTATAAAATCCTTCGATTACGGCAGTGATATCGCCGTTAGTGGTACCTTACGTTATGGTGTAAACAATCGCTTTACTGCAGAGACTCATGCCGAAGCGACCAAAGATCTCGCTAATGCAGGTATTGGTGGGACGTGGGTATTGGGTGGACCAGGCGGCGTCTTATTTGGCTCATTAGCAGGCAGTAATAGCCAAGGGCAAAGTGGTGCACAATACAGTGGCAGCTATTCATGGAATAACAATCGCTTTAATATCGGTGTTAATACTCTAGGTACTACTGGCAATTATCGTGATGTGGCTACCCAATACGGATCAACCCCCATACGTCAAAGCAATCAAGTGTCAACAGGTTATAGTACCGAGTCTCTAGGTAGCTTTGGCGTGAGTTATAATCAGGTGGACTATGCGGAAGAAGATACTGCACAATTTGCTAGCGCCTATTGGAGTAAATCTTTTGGCCGACGCCTCAGTATAAATGCCAACTATAACCACGACCTAAATAACTCTGAAAACAATAGTGCTTCGATTGGTGCCTCTTTTTCACTGGATCGTAATATCTCGTTCAATAGCAGTGTCCAGCATACAGACGATCGCAATGATTTTGCGGCTGATGTGTCACAATCAGCTCCGAGTGCAGGTGGTATAGGATGGCGAGCTCAGGCAAGGCACAGTATTGATAACAGCACGAATAGCAATAATAACGGCGGCGGACTGGCAGAACTAAATTATCTCGGTCGCTACGGTCAAGTACAAGCAGGCGTCAGTAGTTATGATGGGGATTATTCTACCTTTGCCAGTGGCACGGGCTCTCTAGTTATGATGGGCGGTGGCTTATTTGCCGCACGCCAGATCAACGATGGTTTTGCCGTGGTATCTACTGATGGCGTCGCTGATGTGCCGGTGTTGCTACAAAATAATGTAATTGGTACTACTAATAGCCGTGGTCTATTGCTGATATCACCGCTCAATGCTTATCAAGATAACAAGATTGGTATCGATCCTATGGACTTGCCTGCTGACTTGCGTATCGACCAGGTCAGTATTAGTGCTACACCGACTGACCGCGCTGGTACGCTGGTGGCATTTGGTATTACACAAGCGCACTCTGCCTCTGTTATCCTTATAGGTAGTGATAACAAACCCATAGAGATTGGCAGTCAAGTACGATTGACTAATAAGAAGGATGCACCATCGGCTATCGTCGGTTTTGATGGTGAGGTATATTTAGATACGCTGGATGAGCATAATGCACTAGAAGTCACTACTCCTTCTGGTGATGTTTGCAAAGTCAGTTTTGATTATCAAAAGCAAGGTGATGAGATTCCACTAATAGGGCCATTCATCTGTCAGAGGGTACAGTAATGAATATCAATATACTTCAGTGGCGATACAGCACATTCTTAATAATATTCTTGTTGTGGCTATGGTTACCGATAGAGAGTGCGCAAGCTTTTCCTTTATCATCTGTTGACTGTACAGCAAGCATGCGCACTAACCCTATCAATATTGGTAGTACTATTACTCCTGATAACGCTGGCCGTGCAAGCATTGATGCCACTTTAGAATACAGTTGTAAGAATAGAGGTTTTTTTAGTGGTTATGTATCAGTTTGTCTTGCGGCAAAGGGTGGTGATAACTCTACTGTCACTAATCCCCGTTACTTGACAAATTCTACCGATGAAACCTCAACATTGCCATTTAATATGACTTTACCTGGAGGTAGTATTTGGGGCACCCGCACGAATAGTGGTTCAGAATACCAAGGAAGCCAACTCTACCTCCCCGGTCTAGTTTTTGGCAGCCCTACTAAATCAGATAGTGTTACTATCACCGTATCTTTGCTCTCAAGTGAAAAAAATACTTTCCCTACATCTGGCACATACACTAACTTTTTTGGTGGAGGCTCTGCTACATTAATTTATGATACCGACAATAGTGACTCTAATTGTGCAACAGCTATTCAAGGAACCAAACCATTCACATTTACAGTTCAAGCTACTGTCATTGACAGCTGTAAAATTACTGCTAGTCCAGGCATTATCGATTTGGGCAGCTATTCGGCAAGTGAGACAAATACTATTAAAGGTAATGGTGCTATCGGCGTGACATGCACAAATACCACACCCTACAACATCGGTTTGGCTCCCTCCAACGGCAGCACAACTGGTGCGGGTGTGATGAGAGGAACTGCTAGTAACACCGACAAGGTGCCATATCAACTACGTTCTTCTACCGGTCTTAGTGGAGCCGTATGGGGTAATACTGCCACTTCTACAAGTGTGGGAAATGGCGTAAATGGGACTGGTAGTGGAGGCGTTCAAAATAAGACTGTATATGTCACTGTTCCTAGTGCTGATTTTAAACCAGACAATTACTCTGACACCGTGACTATCAACGTGAATTATTAATTACTAAGTCTCTCCTAAAATAAAAATGCACTTAATGATAGGTGCTTTTTTTATTGAGAATTTGCATCAAAGCATAGGATACTTACTAGGGCGCGTCATCAATTAAGCCAAATGACACAAGAAACCAGATGAATCGCACTGAGGAAATGACTGGCTAACTTATCATAGCGAGTAGCAATCGCACGATACTGCTTAATCTTGGCAAAGAAGTTCTCGATCAGGTGCCGTGCTTTATAAAGTTCTTTATCCAAGTCTCTTGGCTGTAGCCTATGACACTTGGACGGTATGACAGCATTACCTTGTACTACTTTAATTGGCTCAATAACGCGAGCATCCGCATCGTAAGCTCTATCGGCAAGCCAAGTTTGGCTAATACTGACATCGAGCAGTTTATCTGAGCCACATAGGTCATGAGCTGCGCCACCTGTTAGATAAAAGCCAGTAGGATTGCCTAGCGCATCTGTACGAGTATGTATTTTAGTGGTCAGTCCACCTTTGCTGCGTCCAATAGCTTGATCCCTTTTTTTCCAGCACTGTGCTGATGGGCTTTAACAATCGTGGCATCTAGCATGGCATATTCATCATCTGATTGTTCAGACAGCTGAGTAAACACCTGCTCCCATATCCCTTTTTTTGACCAACGGCTAAAACGTGTATGAATCACTCTGAAGTCGCCAAAGCGTTCAGGTAGGTCACGCCAAGGAATACCGGTCTTATAGCGGTAAAGAACGGCTTCTACGAACAAGCGGTTATCCTTTGCAGTAACACCAACGTCACCTGGTTGACCGGGCAGAAGGGCTTTAATTCTCTCCCATTGGTCATCACGCAGGGCATGTCGTCTTGTCATGGTGGCTAATCTCAGATTTCTAGAAACACAATGAGTATAGCTTATTCTAAAATAACGGTTCTAATTGATGACACGCCCTAGAAACCAAGACTGTTATTGAATAAAAAATCAATGAAATAATTACTGTATATAGTCTAATCCAAATAAAACCGATACAATACTTATAACAATCTTATTTAATGAAATAAACGATGACTTATTCAATAGATTATCGCAAACAAGTACTTTCTAGCATCGCTGATGGTATGACCATGCGAGAAGCTGCGCTATTTTATGGACTTAGTACCAGCACCATTCACAGCTGGCAGCAGAATTTAGTCCCTAAAATAACCAGAAATAAAGCACCGAATAAAATACCTGATGAAGCCTTGATTGAAGACGTAAAAAGATATCCTGATGATTATAACTACGAAAGAGTCCGCCGCTTGAACTGTAGCAAAACGGGCATCTTCAATGCTCTAAAGCGCCTTGGTATCAGTCAAAAAAAGACCTTGGAACATCCAAAAGCGTGTCCGATAAAAAGAGCGATATATCAGAGTAGGCTTGATAGCTTTATGCAGCAAGGCTATCCCATTGTATATATGGACGAAAGCGGCTTTGAGGCTGACACTATTCGCCCTTATGGCTATGCACCAATAGGCAAACCCTGTATCGACAGCTACAACTGGCAAGCAAAAAAGCGAACCAATGTTATTGGTACTCTGTATGAAAAGATGCTGTTTGCCCTAGATTACTTTGAGCAGAATATTAACGGCAGTATATGCTACGACTGGTGCAAACACACGCTGATACCGAGTCTTAAAACAAAATGCGTGATCGTTATGGATAATGCCCGCTTTCACAAGAATAAGCGTATTCAAAAACTACTCAACAGACATGGCCATCGTATTCTGTGGCTGCCACCCTACAGCCCTGATCTAAATCCCATCGAGAAAAAATGGGCACAAGCTAAGTTTCTACGCCAAGGATGGATGGAGAATAATCTGCCTAAACTGTTTCATGATATGGGCTGTATCGATTTTATAAAGACTTGACTATATATTGATTTTAAAAATCAGAGACTAGCAGCTCCACACTCACCTGAAAACAATATTCATTTTTAACAGTGATATTCATTTTACCGTTATGAGCATTAATGATAGCTTGTGCAATCGATAGTCCCAACCCTGCGCCTGAATGTAAAGTGTTGTTTTTATGATGACGATAAAAACGCTCAGACAATTTATCTACTTCTATTTGGGTTAGTGGATCATCTAGTTGATTGGTCATCACTATCTTTAAATATGGCTTTAAAAATAATTGGTTTAAAGCTGAACTATTTTTCCTATCTACATCACTCGTAATGCAATCATTGACAGTAGATGCCTGAACAGTAATGACGCTATCACTGGCCGAATAATAGATAGCGTTTGATAGTAGATTGGCAAACAGCCTTTGCAATAAACTGTCATCTCCCAGTACGGCTTTAAAGTCTCCGTTTTTTTCAAATACAATCCCACGGTCTTCAGCGATAAATTCGTAATAAGAAATCATTTTAGTAACGAGCGATTCAGTATCAACTGCAGTAAACTGGGAGTCATAAACGCCTTTTTGTGTTTTAGCCAATAACAGCATGTTATTAATCAAGCTGGATAATTGCTCAAGTGTGTCATGCTGATCGTGCAGTTGCTCAACGTATTCATTACTGTCTCGAGGCTTACTTAACATTACTTGGGTTTGGGTGCTTAAGATTGCAAGCGGGGTACGAAGCTCATGGGCAATATCATCCGAGAAGCGCGATAACGATTCAAAATTTTGCTCAAGTTTATCCATCATGGCGTTATAAGCATCAGCAAGTGGTCGCAATTCACTGGGCATCTCATTGACCATAATACGATCATCAAGCTTTTCGGCATTGATACGCGTCATCTTCTGCCTGATGGTTGATAGTGGGGCAAACCCTAAGTGCACGCTAAAAGCCGCAACAGACACCAAGATAAAGGTAATCGCCATCAAGATAAGAATGAGCTGACGGTTAAATTGGACAAGATATTGATGATGAACATCAATAGGTAAAGCGATGAGCGCTAAGCGTTCAGAATGGCGAATGACAATAGCTCTATAGTGACGACTGTCAATTTTTAAATCAAACGGTTGATCATGATGTTGCTGCCATAGATCTTTTACTGAGCGCTTATTCCCTGACTGACGTATAAAGCCTTTGGGATTACTGGTCAGAACTTGTCCCTGATTATCAGTAATTACCGTTTTTACATCATAGTCCAGTACCGCATTTTGTAGTTGTTGTGGCTGATTAGAAAACTGCGTTTTACCCTGATCATCGAGCAAGCTATCCGTCATATGCTGACGCAAATTAAACGCAGCATGAGTTAAAATCTCTGAGTCCATTTGCTCAAAATGACCATTAACTGAACGCTGAATCCATAAATAAAGACAGATTTGGGTAATCACGACACAAAGCGTCAATAGAAATATGGTGCGCCATAACAGTGATAAGCGTCCGTCTGTAGTGATAGGCGTCATATTATTGGCTGTCTATCGGATGTGTTAAATCATGGACGCTATCCATAATCTCTAAGCGATAGCCCATACCGCGTACCGTATGTATCAACTTTACTTTATAATCATCATCAATCTTAATTCTCAAGCGTCGAATAGCGACATCGATGACGTTGGTGTCGCTATCAAAGTTTATATCCCAAACTTGCGAGGCGATAACCGAGCGCGGTAATACCTCACCTTGTCTCTCGAGTAAAAACTGTAATAGAGAAAATTCTTTGGCGGTTAATTTAATAGGCTGCTCATTTCTATGCACGCTGCGTTTAGCGATATCCATCTTTAAATCTGCAATTTGTATGAGGTTGCTGCTATAGTCAGATTGATTGGCACGGCGCAGTAAACTTTTTATTCTCACTAACAGCTCAGCAAAGGCAAAAGGCTTAGTCAGATAGTCGTCACCGCCAATCTCAATGCCCTTGATGCGATCACTCAAATCATCTTTAGCGGTCAAAAATAAGACTGGGGTGTGCTTGCCAGCGGCGCGGTAATTACGTACCAACTCAAAGCCGCTGACATCAGGCAGCATCACATCCATAACCACAACGTTAAAATCCTCGCTCATTAAGGCATGGTAGCCATCGAGTCCAGTGGTTTGATGCTCAACGATAAAGCCTGCTTCGGTCAGGCCTTTTTTTATATAGTCACCAAGCGACAACTCATCTTCGACTAATAATATTTTCATAGCAGACCCATGCTGATTCGTTAGGTTAATAGTGTTAATCATAGAGGAATGTAGGCAATATTCCTACGCCAAAACCGCAACATGACGCTAAGATGACAATTTTGTCATCTTAGCGTCATGTTGCTGTCAGAGTCATCATACTAAACTGTTCAACATCTTAGTTTATTATTAGTATTATGCAGCTTTGCTTAGCGCCTATCAGTACATAGGTACCACATCAGAAGCATAACAGCCACAATATATGAGAGAGCCTTATGACCGTTTTTAAAATCAAGTCTAATCTTACCCCTAATAACCAGTCGTCTAAGCTATTACGTAGTACGTTGCTATTATTTGCAGCTTCATCATTGTTTGCTTGTGGCCAATCCAGCACCAGCGCCTCTGATGCAAGCTCGGTGCCAACTGAAAAATCAGCTGCTATCACTGCAAACGTAGCTGAATCACAGGCTACTCCTGCCTCTGTGCTAAGTACGCCAGTAAGTAACCCAGAGTTATTGAAAAACGTTTCGGCAGCCGTCTATAAAGACGTCAATTGTGGCTGCTGTAAAGATTGGATAAGCCATGCAGAAGATAACGGTCTAGACGCAACAGCACACGATGTTGCTGATGTGGCACTATTTAAAGACCGTTATAGTGTGCCAACTGAGATGCGCTCATGTCACACCGCAGTCACTACCGATGGCTACGTCTTTGAAGGTCATGTACCTGCGAAGTATATGGCGCAGTTTTTAGCGAATCCACCTGTGCAAGCGATTGGTCTTGCTGTACCCGGTATGCCAGTTGGTAGCCCAGGCATGGAATATCAAAATAAATTTGCACCGTATCAGGTTATGCAGATTAATAAAGATGGCACGACCCAAGTTTATGCTGATATAGACTCTCCTCAGCAGCAGTTATAATATTAACAATAATATTGAAAACAGTTTTTACTTTGTACTATTTATAAAGAATACGTTCTTATGAAGGTTACCTTATGGATAATTCTAATCAAAAAAATATGAATAACCAAAATCAGATGAATCCTTATGTCAAATTCTCTCTGATGATCTTGACATCAACGGTCGTGATGTACATCATGATGTATTTTAATACCTATAAATGGGATCACGTTTACTTTAGTGAAACTAGAGCCTATATGGCGCTGTATATGGGCGCTGGCATGGCAGTGGTTATGCTGGTCTTTATGTCTAATATGTATAAAAAAGCCAAGTTGAACTTACTGGTTTACGGCCTGAGCGTGGTGTTATTCGCCTTTGGTCTGTGGGGTGTCAGATCGCAAGCGACCGTTGATCAAGTCGATTGGATGCAAGCGATGATACCGCATCACTCTATTGCTATTTTGACCAGCTCAAGAGCAGATATTGAAGACCCGCGCGTACGACAATTGGCGGATGATATTATCGAAGCACAAAAGCGTGAGATTGGTGAGATGCAAGCACTCATCGAAGAATTGAAGTAAAGATTTACCTTCAAAATTATCGTAACTTTTAAACCCTGTTTTTTTAAACAAGCAAAGCTTATCCAATAAAATTTAATTTTTTAAATTATTATTGGAAGCTTTGCTAATCTTTTATTTAACCTGTGTATGTTAAGGATATAGCATGAAAAATCATTATAAATTACGCTTCTCTGTGATTGCTGCTAGTGTTAGTGCGGCATTATTACTAGGTGCTTGTCAGCCAACCGCTGATAAAGTTGACCCTACTACAACAGAAGATGTTGCACCAGTCGAAACAACTGATACCACTGCCGCAGTAGATCCGCATGCTGGTCACGACATGAGTGCCGATGCTATGGTAGCAGATAGCACACCAATGACGGCTATGCTCAAAGAGTACAGCGAATCAATGACTAAAATGCATGAAGATATGATGGTTGGCATGGATTATAACGATCCTGATGCGGCATTTGCTCAAGGTATGCTCGGTCATCATATCGGTGCGGTAGCTATGGCAGAGATTGAGCTCAAGTACGGTACTGATGCAGAGATGCGTAAGCTTGCGCAAAAAATCATCGACGCCCAGCAGTCTGAAATCAAGCAGATGGAAACATGGATTGCCAGTAACCCTGATAGCAAAATACCAACAGCTGATACTAAAGCGATGCAACAAGCTTATGCCGACGGTATGGATGCGATGCATGAAGAGATGATGGCAGGTATTGCAGATCCAGTGCCAGATATGGCATTTGCTCGTGGTATGTTACCGCATCATATTGGCGCGGTAGATATGGCAGAAACTCAGCTTAAATACGGTAAAAACCCTGAAATGCTTAAGCTTGCGCAAGAAATTATTGATGCACAAAAAGCTGAAATCGAGCAAATGCAAAGTTGGATTGCGGCGAATAAGGCATAAGCAAGGCGCTCAAAAACCTTTCACTTAATTAACGGCGTTATTATTAAGCCTTTGATTGATTAAAAGATTTAACAGCTATCTGTAATGCTCAAATCTAAAAAAGCAGCACCCTAGAATAAATTTCTAAGGTGCTGCTTTTTTAATCATTATTAGTAGCTTAAGTATCTACATTAGTAGCTCAAATAGCTAAGCTAAGAATGATTACTTTTCACCACACTGACAGCATTTCGAGCATCTATCACATTTATCACAAGTTGAGGCGCACGTGCATCCACATTTTGGACAATTACAGCTAGAACTATAGTGAATAGACGGTAACAATGAGTCTAATTTATCTTTAGAAGTAAAGTTCATAATAAATCCTTATTCATGATAGATTATTTATTGTGGCAGGTATGAATAAAATGTTAAGTAATCTTATTGTTAGTTTAGTAGATGAGTTAGTTAACTAATACTAAAGTAATTACCTACTAAGTATTTGGCGATTTTGGTAGTTAGCACTCTAATTATCGGCTTATTGATGCTGTACTTATCAATCGCTTAGCTTGGAGAATCCTGCTTTAAAAAGGTATATTGAAAAAAGGCTTAAATCTGATGTCTTGTAGTATGCCATGAATAAATAGTATGCTATGAATAAAAAAGAGGATAACAATGAAACTCGCTGAAGCCTTACTTATCCGTAGCGATATGCAAAAGAAGCTTGCTCAACTAAAGGGTCGTATTCGTAATAATGCCAAAGTTCAAGAAGGCGATATACCAAGCGAAGACCCTAATAAGTTGATCATCAGCGCCAGTCAGATCATCAATGAGCTGACTGGCTTAATTGAACGTATTCATCGTACCAATGCCATCGCCAAGACGGATAAAGGCCAATCAATGCTGACGCTATTGGTCGAGCGCGACACCTTAGAGATGCGTCATAAGCTATTGCTAGATGCCATTGAAGCGCCGAATAGCGAGGCTGATCGTTATAGTCATCGAGAGATTAAATGGCATGTGCTTGTATCGGTCGCAAGCCTACAAAAACAAGCCGATGATATTGCGATGAAACTTCGTCAAATTAACATTATTATTCAATCAAATAATTGGCAAATTGATCTTATCGATTAAAAAACCCAATAACTAAATACTAAGCATTTCTCTATCGATTTAAAGTTAAGTTGGTGGAGTACCAGTTTGGAATCGACTGGGCGAGTGTCAGACCCCAAACCTCCACAGCAGGGGGTTGAAAACATACTGTAGTGGACGACATGCGTTGCGGGCAGACGTCTTTTTTACACTTCATGCCCAGCACTTGTCACTCATCATAAGGTACACATCAGACCTTACTACCAGACACTGACAGTCGGTTTCAATTTTATTTTTACGTATACCAATCATGTATTGCAGACCATTTATTCTAAGTAACCGTCTATCGAGATTATCGCAGGTGGAAGGTCTGTTTCTCCCAGTGCTTCTAGCAGGTTAATCTCGATAGTGCGCGATAGAGTAGTCAGTGGCAGATGGTTGGCGGCCACGCCAAAAGGATCGGTTATCTCTTCACTAAGAGCATCCAAACCGAAAAAGGTGTAGGCAATTAAACCACAGACTAAAGGGGTGACCCAGCCCAAAGAAGTTGCCAAGCTAAAAGGCAACATAAAGCAATACAGGTAAGTCGTGCGATGCACCAGTAGGATATAGGCAAACGGCAGTGGCGTATTATGAATCCGCTCGCAAGCAGCCAAGACTATCGTCATAGAAGTCAGACGCTCATCCATATTTTGTATCATAAGATCTGATGTTAAATGCTGGCGACGACTGTAACCGAGCTTTTTGCCCATCAGCCGCAGCAGATACTCAGGCAGATTTCCCGCTTGGCGCATGCTATCGTGATACTCAGGTTCTACAAAGCGCTCAATATCTTCCCATGGCGAAGTATTACGAAGCCGATGCCTCAGTGCATGAGTAAAAGCAATAGTAAGATGAATCATACACCGCTGGGTATCGCGTCCAATCTCAGTTTCATCGTCTATAAACGACAGCAGTTGGCGAGTCAGGCTGCGAGCATCAAATACCAACTGTCCCCATAACCCCCGAGCCTCCCACCAACGCTGGTAGGTAGCATTGTTACGAAAGCCAAGAAACAAGGATAAAGCGATTCCTAACAACGTAAAAGGCGCTGTACTATACGAGGGGAAAGAGTTTGGAATACCGTGCTGAATTGCTGATATCAAGGCACTGAGCAGGGTGATTAATAAAACTTGGGGATAAATGTGTGGGATTACAGAGCCGCGCAGGGTAAAAAGTATTTTAAATGCATTGGGTGTCTGCCGGACGATCATGTCAACTTCCTAACGATGGGTTCTGTGAATGCGATGTTAAAACTACCGTGTGAGTCAAAATGCTTATTCTAAGAATCAGTTGGTAAATGATAAGCAAAAAATAGCGAATAAATAAACTTTGAGTTTTTAAACAAAAAGAATAATATTCGCTATGTTTTTTATCACGCGCATTATAATAACAGATTTAGACTGAGTCTTATTTTTTTAGTCCTTAATATCTATAACAGAAAGTATTTTAAACCCAACGTTCACATTACTTTTATTATTTATACGCCCCCTGCCCCTTTACTGGATTCCTCGCTGTTTTCTACTAGTATCGCCGCCGCCATTTTTTTGAGTATCAGCCACTGTTCATCGTCTACATAGATACCTTCTTTCCATGCGCGTTGATGAGTTGCAAACAGCTCATCCGTTGATATCTTATGATTGAAGTGCTCAATATCTTGCTCAATATCGAAGTTAGAGGTGGCAAGCTCAATTACCATATCATTGGTATTATAATTACCTTGAGAGTCATTAAAAAAGTACAAGTCAGGATAGACAAAACCTTGATTGAGCGTAAATAAAGTGTGCTTAGGCACAGTACCGTTATCCCACTTTGCCAAACAAGCAATGCCTTTTTCAGCAAGTTTAACCAGCTCGCTATAAGCCAACCAGCGATTGTGACAGTTCATTAAATAAATTTTAAAATGGTCTAAATCACCCATTTTTTCCAGTGCGTAGTCCATCACTGCAGGCAAATGACAAATAAGACTGCTGCCATGCAAATCAAGGCGAATCGCACCAGCTTCTTGATGAACGATATCAATGGGTATATCTTGCTCAGATAATATATATGGGCTAGCATTATTAAAGTGTCGAATACCGTCCAAACCAGCCATCTCTAGCTCAGCCACCATAGCAGCAATCACATCAGCTTCGCCTACTTCCCGATGCATCCCGGTAAAGGCTTTATATACTATCGCCACGATTTCATTATGCGATACGAGCATGTCTCAAACCTCCCTATTGTTTAGATAAGTCTTATGTGGATAAATCTGGTGTAGACGAATCTTGTGTGGACAGCTTGTTGCTGGATAAGTTGGGCAGTAAAGGAAACAGCCATTCATCACTACTGACTTCTGCAAACAAAGGCGCGCCTTGAAACAGGGTGATTCGCACCCAACGATCTGACCGTGGGTCAAACTTAGTCGCGCCAAACATCGATAGCTTACAGCGTAGCAGATGCATCGGTGGCGTGTTCTTATGTAGGACGTTCATCTGAATATCGCCCAATTTTTTATGTCCCATCGTCCACACTCGCCTAGCAATAGAGCGATACTTCGGCTTATTTAAAATAAACTCAGAAATAAGCTGTTGTGGATCGGCTTGTTGTAATGCCAGATAGAGGTTATTGGCTTGTCGTGCGACATCTAATGTCAGCTCACGATCATCACCCGGCTCTTGTCCACGTACACCCATTCTCGGTTCTTCTTTATCCACCGAGCGATACCAAAACCAATGGCTATTATCAGGCTCACTAAAGTCAATATTAATCGCCCACTGATAGCGTGACTCCAATACGTCAATCAAATCTTGAATCACTTTACCTTTATTAGGCAGTGACAAGGTTTCATCAGCGTTTACTGTTTCTTGAAACGCATCGATACGTTCAGGATATAGCTCCATCAAGCAAGATATAATCACTTCTTGGCTCTCAAAGCTTAAGTGATCATGAGCTTGAAGAAACTCAGCCCATGTTGTGTAATCTTCAATCGTAGTCATCAAGGTATATTGTAATACCGTCAACTCGGCGACAACTGCCTCATTTAACGTGACTTGCTGCTCATTAATCGTGACAATTTCGGTAAAGTGCTGAATGGCGCGCTTAAGTAAGTTCGATAAGTGCACAGTCTTTTCAGCTTCAATATTACAAACCAAGGTTGTTTGTAACGCTTCTTCACGAGTGCTGAGCCATTGATCAACGATACAAGGATGATTAATCAAATAAGGCGCCATGCCAAGGCCGGTGGCATTTCCAATTCCTAAGTAGCGCTTAATCTCTGGATGTAGCGCGACCGCCTTGTTGCCACCTTTTTTCTTGGCCAAATAATCGACCCAGTCAAGGCTGAATTCTCGAAGCAAATAAACCGCACACATCTGCGCGCGAAAGGATTGGTTAAAGTCTTCGCTATGATCTAATGGTTTAAAGTCATAAATGCCAAATTTACCATTACCATAGACAGCCGTGGTGCGCAGGATATAACCCACTTGTGCCAGTATATCAAGGTCAGGTTGCCGCCCATCAGCCAAAGAGCTGACAATATGATCAAAAACGCGTACGCTCTTATTCGCTCGTGCCAGCACCATCACCATATTGGAGTTGCGACCCGCCTCTTGCAAAGGTACGTTGGATTTTAGCTTATCAAGCAGCTCATCACCTATCTCACCGAAAACGAGACCAAAGGTAACATCCCATTTCTGCGCAATCACGCGATCATTACGTTCCTCATCGGCAAGCTGATTACAGAATACGACCAAGTGATAAATGTGTTCAGGCGTTTGCAAACGATAAATCACTTGCCCATAACCATCATCGTCCAAATCCCAAAGATGCTTACTTAACGCCCAGTTTTCTTTATCGATTTTACGCAGTAGCGTACGCACGAAGCTAATACGGGTTTGATGCATGGCACCCAGTCTTTCAGAGTGCATCACGACATCAGGCGTACGGAAGCTGACCGCATCTGGCTTTTCATTGCTTGGTAGAGTGTATTGCATGTTCATGACCACCTTAAATAATGCGTTAAGCCAGCAACGTAGTGAATGCTTTTAACCACTAGCGTCAATCAATAATGTCAGCTAATAATGTCAATTAGCGAATACGTTACTGGCTATATGAATGACTCGCTTAATCGATTTCTTTGGTAATCGTTTCTCTGATAATCGTACCTTTAGTGACCGTATCTTTGGCAAGCTTTTCCTCAGCGATTCGATGATCCGTCTCAACTCGGTTAGGACGATAAAGATCTTGATCGCGTGCCATTTGCTGCGCAATTTTTGGTCCATTCCATAATGAGGGTAGAAGGATAAAGGATACTGGCACAGCGGTAATCACAATAAAGGATTGCAAAGCCGTCACCCCGCCTGAACCAAGCGAGATCAACACGATAGCCGTCACCCCCATCATAATGCCCCAAAAGGTACGAATCATTGAGTTTGGCTCGTGCTCACCACTGATAACGACACTGATGGTATAGGTCATCGAGTCACCTGTCGTGACAATAAAGACCATGGTTAAAATTATGAACAATAATGAGGTAATCAAAGGAAACGGCAGCTGCTGAGTGATTGCTAACAACGCACCAGGAAGGTTAAAACCTTCGAAAGCGCTACTAACACTGCCTGGATTAGCAATCTCAAAGGCCAGACCTGAACCACCAACGACCGTGAACCAAAAGCAGGTGACTAGTGGTGCAATAATACAAACCGTCGTAATTAATTGGCGAATGGTACGACCGCGGGAGATACGCGCAATAAAGATCGCCATCATCGGGCCATAACCTAAGAACCAACCCCAAAAGAACACCGTCCAGCCACCAAGCCAACCCTCATCACCGCGATAAGTTGCCATCGGGACAAAGTTATGAACCATCGTGCCGACACCTTGAATATAACCGTTTACGATAAAATTGGTTGGTCCAAATACTAAGATAAAGACCATCAGTGCTACCGCCAATATGACGTTAAAGCGACTGAGTATTTGCATACCGCGGGCAAGCCCACTAATCGCTGAGATAGTATAAAGCGCAATAGCAAATATGATAATAATAAGCTGGGTCGTAAACGTATCAGGAATACCAAATAAAGTATTGAGTGCGTAGCTCGTTTGCAGACCTAAAAAGCCAATGAGACCGATCGTACCAGCAGCAACCGCGACAATACAGCAAGCATCGATGATGGCACCTGTATGACCGGTAAGGACACGGTCGCCAAACATAGGATATAAGAGCGTACGCGGCTTGAGTGGCAAGCCTTTATCATAATGCAAGTGCATCACTACAATAGCCGTCAAACTACCAACGATTGACCAAGCCAAAAAACCCCAATGCATAAATGATTGGGATAGCGCATTAAAGGCGCGCTGTTGAATATCCGCAGTTTCGCCATATAAAGGCGGTGCGCTAACGAAATGGGCAATAGGTTCAGCAGCTGCCCAAAAGACCCCGCCACCAGCCAGTAGCGTACAAAATAGAATAGCCATCCATTTGAAGTTGTCCATTTCAGGCTTGGGTAGATTGCCTAAAATGACCCGTCCAGTACGACCAGCGCCAACTGCTAAAGCTATCACAAAAGTCGCTAATAATAAGATTTGCCAAAAAGGGCCAAATACTTTAGCCGACCAAGTAAAGCCTAAATCAATAATTGTGGCTAAGCGCTCTTCTGCAAAGATTGCCATTAAAACAAAAGCAATAATAAAACCGCCACTGTACCAAAACGCAGGATTCTTAAGCCCCAAAGTATCTGATGAAGCCTCTGGTTGAGTTAAAGCAGCCGCTATTTTATCGTCGGCAATTGAGCGTCCTTGCCCACTGTCCTTACTGTTAAATCCCTTTAAATCAGCCATGGTGTGGCTCCATATAATAATGTTACGTCGTTTAAATGAGAGTGATCTCTAAACAGTCTTGCGTATTTTTACTTCGTTATTTTACTTTGAAGGCTTACTTCATCGTTTTAATTTGACGGCTTGCTTCGCCTTGCCATACTTTACTTTTCGATCATTCAATGAATATTTAGCTTTATAAGATGCTGAATGCAAAACAACTCTTTTAAGCGATAGGCTTTATGCCGCTCTCAAGAAAATCAAACCAGTTCTGTCCAATAATCTTGCCAGCGTCTGTATCATTGAAGCCATGCTTGAGCAGTCCGTTATAGATATTTTCCATACCGTCTTTGCCCGCGAACCACGGCAAAGTATCCGGCCAGCCTGAGTTATTGGCATTACCTTCACCATAATCCATCGCCTTTGACCAGCGCCCATTACGCATCCATTCAAGTACGGCTTGCGGTTGGTTAAGGCACAAATCACTACCAATCGCTAAGTGCTGAACGCCATGTTTATCAGCGCAATCAGCAATCATGCTACAAAAGTCATTGAGCGTACAGTCGCTACCATTCGGTAAATGAAACGGGTACAAGCTGAAGCCTAACAACCCGCCTGCCTTCGTTAAAGCACTGATAACCGCATCAGATTTATTACGCAATGCCTCGTGCGCAGTAGTCGGATTCGCATGACTAATACAGATTGGACGGCTTGATATCTCAATGGCTTCAAGCGTTGATTGCTCAGCGCTATGCGACATATCAATAATCATCCCAACCCGATTCATCTCAGCTATTGCTTGTTGACCAAAACGCGTGATACCACTATCATTCTGCTCATAACAACCCGTTGCTAGTAAGCTTTGGTTGTTATAAGTCAGCTGCATAATCAGCAATCCCAAGCGGCGCATGACGCTAATCAGACCAATCTCATCATCAATCGGTGAACAGTTCTGTGCGCCAAAAAAGATACCCACTTTGCCTTGTTGCTTCGCTGCCTCAATATCAGCGACTGAATACACGGGCAAAATCAAATCGCTATTTTGCTCAAAACGTGCATTCCATTCCGCAAAGCGCGTTAGGGTTTGCCGTGCATCCTCGTGATAAACCAAGGTGGCATGTACCGCATTGATACCGCTGGCTTGCAGCATTTTGAAATAGTCACGATCCCAATGGCTATACTGTAAGCCGTCAATGACGATATGGTCTTGATACATGGTTAATTCCTTTTATACTTTTTATAGATATAATCAGTCATAAATATCTTCGTTTAGCTGGTAAAAATTTTTCTCGCTTGCTGTGTGGCTACGCCACTCCAGAGGCTTCGAAAATTTCTTCCAGCCATACTTTGTCTATTTTAAATTGGCTCAACTATATGTCTAGATTGGTTACGCCTAATACGCTTTTTGATAAGCCGTTTTAACGATGGTATAAAACTCTTTAGCATACGAACCTTGTTCGCGCGGACCAAAGCTTGACTCTTTACGACCACCAAACGGCACATGATAATCGGTACCTGCCGTTGCGAGATTGACCATGACGCAGCCTGCTTGTACTTGCTCTTTAAACATCGCGCTATTACGCAAACTTTGAGTAATGATGCCGCCTGTTAAGCCAAAACGGGTGTCATTGGTCATGGCAATTGCTTCTTCCAAGCTCTTCACCCGCATGACACAAGCCATTGGCGCGAATACTTCTTCTTGGTTAACATCCCAGCTATTATCGGTCTCGGTAAACAAGGTAGGCGACATATAGTAGCCATCATGCGGCATATCTAAACGCTCGCCACCAAAGGCTAAATTGGCACCTAACTGCTTGGCTTTTTCGATCCAATCCATGTTAGACGCAAGCTGCTTATCATCAACGATTGGACCCATAAAGATACCGTCATCAAGCGCATGACCAACTTTTAGAGTTTTCATTTTTGCCACGACACCGTCGACGAAAGCATCATGAATACCGTCCATGACGATCAAGCGTGAAGATGCGGTACATTTTTGTCCTGAGCCACCAAACGCACCAGCAACCGCCGCATCAATGGCAACTTGCAAATCAGCATCATCGGCGATTACCAAAGCGTTTTTACTGCCCATCTCTAACTGGCAACGCACAAAGTTTGGCGCGGTAGCGGCAGCAACTTTACGACCAGTCGCTACTGAACCAGTAAAGCTGACCGCATCGATATCTTTTGAATTAATCAACGCATCACCAACTGATGAGCCGCCACCAAGCACCAAGTTAAACGTGCCTTCTGGCAATCCTTGACGGTGAATGATTTCAGCTAAGGCAACAGCACTGGCTGGCGTTAGATTAGCAGGCTTCCAGATGACACTATTGCCATAAGCGAGTGCTGGCGCGATTTTCCAAACGGCGGTGGCCGTTGGGAAGTTCCAAGGTGAAATGATAGCAACGACACCAACCGCTTCACGAGTGACTTCAACTTTAACACCAGGGCGTACTGAGTCAGCGATATCACCCATTTGACGTAAGACTTCAGCAGCATAATAATGAAAGAATTGACCGGCACGATAAATCTCACCACGACCTTCAGCGAAAGGCTTGCCTTCTTCACGTGATAGCAAAGTACCTAGTTCATCGCAACGCGCAATCATCTCATCGCCAATGGCTTGCAAAATCGACTGCTTTTTTTCCATGGCGGTCTTTTCCCATTTTGGCTGCGCGTGACGAGCAGCAGCAATGGCTTCGATGACTTGGTCACTACTTGCTTGCGCAAACTCGCCAATCGTTTCAGTGGTATCAGATGGGTTAATATTAGTAATCGTATCAACGCCTGATTGCCATTCGCCGTTAATATAAATTGAGCGTTGTGGGTCTTGTTTAAGGGTTTGAATTGACATAAAAATATCCTTGATAATAAGTATGAGTGACTTTATTTAAATAGAAAATACAATGAATTTGAGTTATAAAATAAATGAAAAGTTAAGACACTGCTGCATAAACGACCAGCTCAACGAGCATTTCCTCGCGTGCCAATCCTGAGATAACAAGGGCAGCGCGATTTGGATAAGGTGCCGTAAAGTATTCAGCATAAACTTGATTGACTGTCTTTAGATATTCGCGATCTGTGACATAGATAAGTACTTGTAATACTGAATCCATGTTTGCACCAGCACATTCTAGCGTGTGCTTCAGATTATCAAGCGTTTGGCGCGTTTGCGCTTCAATACCGCCGGCCACTACTTCACCATTTTGATCGATAGGAATTTGTGCGGTATATAAGGTGCCGTTATTAGTAATAGCCCATTCAAGGGGCGACTTTGACGCATAAAGTGAGGTTGTAACTGCTTGTTTGGTTGAATGAGTGGTCATGGATTCAATTCCTTTGAATGGAGGTTTTATAAACTCTTTCTTAGCTTTTATCTGCTATAAGATTCATGCTACGCACTTATTAATGATAAATCTAACCAATTAAATATTAAATATGATAGATTTAATCTATCACTAAGATTATAGTATTTATGGTCATATTAATAAGCATATAGGCGCTAACTACTATGAAACTACAGCAATTACGACATTTTTTATTTGTAGTAGAAGAAGGCGGCTTTCGCGCGGCAGCCAATCGTGCCAATCGCTCACAAGCGGCAATATCAGCGTCAATAAAGGAGCTTGAGAAAACACTGGATCAGCGTTTGTTTGAAGTCGGCAATAAAGCGACACTGACACCATTTGGAGAGGTTTGCCTGCCAAAAATTCAGCAATTTCTCAATACTTATCAATCATTAGAAGATGATTTACAGGCTGTAGCATCAGGGGATAAAGGGAAAATTAGAATTGCCAGTGTGCCATCACTGGTCACTAAGCTATTGCCTAGTGTATTAGTCGCCTATTCAAAAAAATATCCCGATATCGAAATCGTGTTGATAGATGATAATGCGGTTGGCGTGGCAAATCGATTACTTACTGGTGAGGTAGACTTAGCTTTAGGCAACTGTACGAGTATTAATCAAACAGATATTGATTTCACCCCGCTCATATCAGACCCTATCGGAGTGGTCTGTCTTAAAAGCAATGAGCTGAACCATTTGCATAAAAACGATAAATTAGATCAGGTGCAAGGGCTGACATGGAAGCAACTCATGGTGCAGCCCTTTATTTATAATGGTACTTGTCGGTTGCTAGAGAATACACCCGCAGAAGCGCTCAATCGCAAAGCTCGCTATACCGTAGAAAACATCACATCACTGTTTTCATTATTGCGACATGACCTTGGCATCACTACTTTACCGAAGCTTGCCTTCCCTTCTAATGAGCCAGAGCTGGTCTGGATAAACTTACTTGACCCTTCCTTGAATAGACAAATTGGTATCTTTAAACTGGCAAATAAGTCCATATCACCACCCGCTCAAGCCTTTTATGAGCTGTGTATTGAGTATGTTCAGGAGAACTATTTGCTGTAATGTATTAATATAAATTTTTGAGATTTCGTTACCCTAATTTTTATATAATAATGATAGGTTGCCTCTAATTGAACCAAATATTTATAGCTATAAACTCTCTTTATAAACTCCTTGAAATAGACGGCTATAATAGAATTATTTAAAACTATAGTAGTAAAAAAGGTTGTTAGCGCTATATTAGATATAGCGCTAACAACCTTTTTTTAATTAAAAAATACTTTCAAAATTTATTGGCTAGCTGGGCTTACGCGCCAGCACCGTCGCAAACTGTAATTGCGCGCCATTATGCATCGTACCTACATCCTCATTATACTTAATGAGCTCCCACTCTTTATAAGCGTTACGCAGCTGCCCTTCGCTTAGGGTAAATGGGAAATTAACTGGGCATGGGTGCTCTGCCGTACTCATAGCACAAACAACCAGATTATAACCACCCATCAAAGTACGTGCTTGCATATCGGCAATGACAGCGGCAACACGAGCAGGATCGAGAAACATTAAAGTTACCGTACAGGAAACAAAGCCATAATCTGCATCAAGGTTTGCACGATTAATATCGTACACTTCAGCCTTAATATTGGTCAGACCTTCTTCATTAATAATACTTTTCAGCATAGCGACAGCACTGGGGTTAGCATCTATCGCAGTAACGTTAAATCCGTTCTGGCTAAGGTACAAAGCATTGCGTCCACTAGAACAACCCATATCTAACGCATCGCACGGCTCAATAATTTTGCATGCCTCTACCACTTCGCTATGTGCAGGAGTTAAGCCGTAACGGCTATTGAGATCAACGGTCATGGTAACCTCTTAAGTTTGAAATGAAGGTTTTATCATATCACTAATTGAGATCGATGAAAGATGAAGGAAAAACAACTACGTCATCCTCTTCTTCCCATGGTTTAAATTTCGTCATAGCTTGTAGAAAGAATGGATGCGCCAACCAGAGTTGTAGCCATAGCTGAAGCTTTGGGTAAGGTAAGCTGCAAAAAACATCACGATCCACATGAGCGAATTGGCGGACAAAAGGCATAATGCTAATATCTGCGATGCTAATACTATCTCCCAGCAAATACTTGTTTTTAGTCAGCAAATCTTCTAATACCTGCAAGAATACTTCGCCTTGCTGTCGGTACTCTAGTTGGGTCATCTCAAGATGACGGTCGGCGTATTTATAGCGATCCAGCCAATGTTTGAATTCCCTATCATTTTGTTCGATCAGCGCATTGGCCTGAGATAGAACCTTTGCATCCAATAAACTTTGCGGATCTTGTTGCTCAAGCGCCCACAACATTATCTCCCCACTCTCTTCAATCACAGTCCCATCAAGAGTAGATTCAAGAGTGAAATCAAAAATCTGTAAAACAGGCACGGTACCTTTCGGGCTAATCGCTAACATCTGGGCTGGTTTATTTTTCAGGATTATCTCTCGCAGCTCCACCTGCAACTCAGCAAACAAGATGCCGAGACGGGCACGCATGGCGTAGGGACAGCGACGAAAAGAGTACAGGCGATGAATTGAGGAATTCATAGTTATTTATGGTAGCCACTTAAATTTAAAATAAGGACTATTATCTTACTACTAACCGCGTTCAATTAAAAATGGCAGCATCAATCTCGAGGCTTAATAGATAAGACTTAGTAAATAAAGAATATCTCTAAAAGTCGTTTCATAACATTGTCTCTAAATTCAGCTGTTCATAAACCAAATTACTCCTAAATGCTAAGAATTATTTTTACTTAAACGCAGGCTAGGTATTTACTTACAAGCTGATACCGAAAAAGGCTGGTTTGAATAAAGAGCGACATGAACTGACTCTTAACCCTGAGCGCAAGCTTTTTTGCGCTGACAACGATAAAACATCCTTTTTAGATAGGGATTAAATGTCTGAAAAATTATTGGTTGTTGCAGTGATGTATAGTGATGTAATGATACAAGTATTTAGGATAGATAGCAGATGTCATCACTCAAAAATTCAACTATAGTAGATATTTATATAACTATTTCAATAAACTGAGGAATTAAAGCATGAAAAAATTAGCATTATGTAGCGCAGTAGCATTAAGTTTAAGCGCTTGTGCTGGCGGTATGAATGGTGGCACGGCTGGCAATAATAACCAAAATAATATCGTCACCCAATACCCTATCGAAGCGACCATGCTCAATATCTATACCAAAGACCGTAGCCAAAAACTAGTGGCAGACGTAGGCAATCAAAGTGCTTCAGCAGATATCAAAGTCACGCCTAAAGGCAGTATGATATTCAATAATAAATCTGTACAAGGTGCTGAAGTAAATACGATTAATAAGATCAATAACCAAATTACCGATCAATCAGTTGCCATCAATTACTTTACCTTAAATCCATTGGTATTCCACGGCTTCACCGACAGCTCAGGCGAATATTCGCTAACGACTCAGGTGACCACTATTCCGAAAGTGGCTAATGTTGGCAACTCGAGTCAATTGCTTACTGAAGATGTATACGCTGACAGCAGCAAACGTAAGAAAACAGGCACATATAAACAAGACTGGTCTTTGGCAAGAGATACCAATAATACTGCTTGGTTCTGTATAGAGACTTCTCAGAATCTACTTCTCGCCAATGATCCCGATGGCACTTCATCAGAATGTTATAAAATCAATGCTCAAGGTGATATTTTAAACAGTAAAGTAACTATCAACCAGCCTACGAGTAATGGCTTAAGAACCATACTGTTTACTAGCCGTTAGTCATTCACCCTTATAGGTCGTCATTTATCCTTAATAACTATTATCTTTTTTATTATTACTAATAACTGAAGACTAGAAAATACTTGACTAAAAGTCGATCTATTAAGATCGGCTTTTTTATTTATTTTCATGCGATTTATAGTTGACCCCCCCGCCTACTGCCAATGCCATTGTTGTCCTTATCTACAGACTATAAATCCTCACTATAATTTATTTTTTAATCCACTTAATCGTACCAATTCATATATAAATTAATAACTCATCAGTATAAAAGAAGTAAGTGAATCTTACAGGAAGTATTCGCTTATATAAAAACATTCATTTACAATGAATCTTATAGCAGCCAATTTATAAGCTCGTTATCTAATTTGTACTTTGTACAAGATTGGTTTTAGCATGCCAAAGAACGATAAAAATCGAGCTTTATTATATAAGCCACTTATTTTCAATTACTGGAGAGCATGATGCGTCTTTTCAATTCATTAACACCTCAAAACCACTCACCTACTTACTCTACATTAGCCATCGCTTGCTTATTGGCGCTGAGTACAGCAGGTATGGTTGGTTGCGATAAGTCAAACCCTGAACAGACTGATGCAACCAGCGCCGAGAACGCACAAGTCGAAAACGACAGCAAAGCTAAGACCACTAAAGACGGTGAATTGCCTGTTATTGACGCCATCATCACCCATGCGCCTGATGTTCCACCGCCCATTGACCGCGATTATCCCGCAAAAGTGGTCGTAAAAATGGAAACCGTAGAAAAAGTCATGCGTTTAGCAGATGGCGTCGAATATAACTTTTGGACATTTGGTGGGCAGGTGCCAGGACAGTTTATACGGGTTCGTCAAGGGGATGAAATTGAGTTTCACCTATCAAACCATCCTGACTCTAAAATGCCGCACAATATTGACTTACACGCAGTGACCGGTCCAGGAGGCGGTGCCGCTTCTTCTTTCACCTCTCCGGGCTATACATCAGAATTCAACTTTAAAGCCTTAAAACCTGGTTTATACGTCTATCATTGTGCCGTAGCGCCAGTTGGAATGCATATTGCCAACGGCATGTATGGTTTAATATTAGTCGAGCCAGAAGAAGGCTTGCCAAAAGTTGATCGTGAATTTTATGTCATGCAAGGCGATTTTTACACCAAAGGTGACTATGGCGATAAAGGCTTACAACCTTTTGATATGGGAAAAGCCGTCAAAGAAGATGCAGACTACGTGCTATTTAACGGCTCAGTTGGCGCGCTAACCGGCGAAAACTCGCTACAAGCGAAAGTCGGTGAAACGGTGCGTTTATTTGTCGGTAACGGTGGCCCTAACTTAGTATCGTCATTCCACGTTATCGGTGAAATTTTCGATAAAGTCAATATGGAAGGTGGCTCAGCTGAAAACCATAATGTACAAACCACGCTTATCCCGGCAGGTGGTGCAGCCATTACTCAGTTTAAAGTAGATGTACCGGGTGAGTTGGTAATTGTCGATCATTCTATTTTCCGGGCATTCAACAAGGGTGCGCTAGGTATCATTAATGTCGAAGGCCCTGAAGACCCAAAAATCTACTCTGGAAAAGTACGTGAGACTGTCTATTTACCAGAAGGTTCAGCTGCTCAAAGTATTGGCAAGAACAATACCCCTGCACCAAAAGTAGTCGCTGCAAACAAACAAGAAAGAATTAAAATGGGTGAGTCAATTTACGCCAGCAACTGTGCAGCCTGTCACCAACCTGATGGTACTGGTGTGCCAAAAGCCTTTCCACCATTGGCCAAATCAGACTATTTAAATAAAGATCCTAAACGTGCCATCAGTGCTATTTTAAATGGCTTGAACGGTAAAATCACCGTCAATGGTCAAGAGTATGACAGTGTCATGCCAGCCGTTGCTTTAGATAATGAGAAAGTCGCTAACGTTGTGACTTATATCATGAACAGCTGGGGTAACAAAGGTGGCGAAATCACACCAGAAGAGGTTAAAGCGGCTCGTAAGTAGATCTGATTGGTTTCCTAATTAGACAATCAACTGTCCTGTCATCAAGTCAAAGCGGTACCTCATTCAGCAAGAATTCGGTACCGTCACTATAAATGAAGGTTTCGAAATACAGCCATAAAAATAAGGCTTTTTATAGTGACCGACTACTTAATTGAAAGCTTGATTGATTGCTATACGCCCTATCCTTTTTGAGACAACTAGGAGGTTAGTTATGTCCTCTACTTACATCACTAAAACTCATAAAAATCTAACCACTTATGCTCGTCCTTTCGTACTATTATTTGCAGTCAGTTCACTTATGATAACGATAGACTGTGGACTCGTAAATCAAGCACAAGCAAAAGAGCTGACGATACAGCCGGGTACATATCGCCCGTTGTACTTAAGCAAAAACTCGCCTTTAGTGGCAGTAGATCAGTTCAAAATAGATGAATTGCCGGTTACCAATATACAGTTTTATCAGTTTTTAAAAACAAATCCGAAGTTTAAGAAATATGCTATGGCACCCATTTTTGCCGATTCAGGTTACTTAAAGCATTGGCTGAACACTAAAGATATTTCTGTTCCTATAAAATCTGACTTTCGCAAGCCTGTGGTGAATGTGTCATGGTACGCCGCCAATCAATATTGCCGCTCTCAAAACAAGCGCTTACCAACAGTTGAACAATGGGAATACGTGGCACAAGCTTCTAGCACCCATAAAAATGGCAGCTTAGAGCCTGGTTATAACCAGCGCATACTGGACTGGTATAGCAAATCTGCTGGGAATAAAGACCAACTTGCGGATGTCGGACAAAGCTCTGCCAATTATTGGGGCGTCAAGGACATGCATGGTCTGATTTGGGAATGGACAGAGAATTTTAACAACAGCTTAGTCACTGGCGAATCACGCTCAGACAGCACCCTTAACCAACAGATGTTTTGCGGCTCTGGCGCCGCGGGTGCTGTTGACCCAAGCGACTATGCCGCCTTTATGCGTTATGGCTTTCGCTCAAGCTTAGAAGCCAAATATACCATCAGTAGTCTTGGCTTTCGCTGTGCGAATGATCAATAAGAATTTAAGGATTAATGCTACGTGATTGATTGATAAATTTACCAAGTAAACAATTAGATATATCCTTTCTCTAAAATAGTGGGCATTAAAATATCGATTGACCAGCTATTTTAAAATTAATTTAATTGCTTTTAAGGACTGTCTCATGAAAACAATAAAAACTATCCAAAATACAGCGGCTCACCCACTGGTTCAAGCTATCAAACTGACCTTAGCTGGCGGGTTCTGCATTGCATTACTAGGTTGTGGCAATCCTGATTCTAATAAAGTAGCCGCTGCACAAAATACACAGACTGAGTCCAAGCCTGAATCCAAATCTAACTCTAAGCCTGCGGCTATGAATCATGATGACATGAACGACATGGATCATAAACAGATGAATAGTGAAAACATGAACTCACATCAACCTGCCGAGGCGTTGGGGCAAGATTATTCTATTTACCAGGTAGGCGGCGATTGGACAGACCATAACGGCAATACCTTTGAGCTGGATAAGCTTAAAGGTAAAAATCAGGTAGTGGTGATGGCGTATACCAGCTGTCAGCATACTTGCCCTATTTTGGTTCAATCCATGAAGCAGATTTATAAAGAGATGAAACCTGAAGCACGCACGCAAACTGAGTTTTTGCTGGTCACGTTAGATACTGAGCGTGATACTGTGGATGTGATGAAGAATTTTGCTGAACACAATGAGCTTGCCGATAACTGGCGCTTGATACGTAGTGATAAAGCCAATACCCGTATGCTCGCCAACACGCTAAACATTAAATATCAATTTGCCGATAATGGTGATATTAATCACTCCAACCTGATTTCTATTTTGGATAAAGAAGGCCGCTTAGTGGGCCAAGGCGTTGGGGTGGCTGATTCTAGTATTAAGCCATTGATTAAGTATTTGAACGATCATAGCTAAATAGTTAAAACGATAACTTGATTATTTTACTATAATGGAGTCACTTTAAAACCAATACAACATTGCTGAAATGAATTTTTCGTAGCCTCTGTAGTGCGAATCACACAGCAAGTAAGATAAATTTATATCAGCAATACTTGTATATAGATATATCGATTTTATATCGTACTGACTATATCCTATACATAAAAACACCGCTTATCTGCTGACAGACAAGCGGTGTTTTTTAAATGTATCTATAAGCTTATGGTGTTTTATAAAATGATAAAGCTTTATAAACTTACAGCGTTGTACGCTTACTTGATGCGCATATCACCGGTTTCAACATAACGTTGATGCCATGATAACGACTCATTAAGGATATGCGGCGTTTGCATGCCAGCAGTGCTAGAGGCGCGATCAAAGTAATCTTGTAGCATCGGACGATAGTCTGGATGCGCACAGTTATCGATAATCGCTTGCGCACGTTGACGCGGTGCCAAACCACGCAAGTCAGCCAAACCTTGCTCAGTCACAATGACCATCACATCATGCTCAGTGTGGTCATGATGCGAAACCATCGGCGTGATACAAGAGATAGCACCATCTTTTGCCACTGATGGCGATACAAAGAATGAGGTATAAGCGTTACGAGCAAAGTCACCTGAACCACCGAGGCCATTCATCATGTTGGTACCCATGACGTGAGTTGAGTTGACGTTACCATATAGGTCACACTCAATCATCGCATTGATTGCCAGTACACCTAAGCGACGTGCGACTTCAGGGTGATTGGTAATCTCTTGTGGACGTAAAACAATACGAGCACGTAACTCTTCGATATTGGCATTAAAGGTTTCTAGTGCATCTGGGCTTAATGACAGCGCTGTGGCGGATGCCATGGTCATTTTGCCAGACATAATAAGGTCTAACATACCATCTTGTAATACTTCAGTATAGCCGGTCAATTGCTCAAACGGACTGTGCTGTAAGCCTGCTAATACTGCATTAGCTACGTTACCTACACCTGATTGGATTGGTAATAGATTTTCTGGCATACGGCCTTTTTTGACTTCATCATGGAAGAAGTCAATGATATGGCTAGCGATTTTGTTTGAGTTTTCATCTGGATCAGCAAACTTACTGTTACGATCTGGTGAGTCGGTTAAAACAACCGCTACAACTTTATCCATATCACAATGCAAGTACGGAACACCAATACGTCCGCCTGGGGTGACTAATGGAATAGGTTTACGATTGGGCGGCATACCAATATCGTTATAAACGTCATGCATACCTTCTAACATTAAGCTTTGCTGAGCATTGACTTCTAAAATAATGTGGTCAGCATTCTCTAACCATGCATTACTTGTACCAATTGAGGTCGAAGGAATCAGGCGGCCATCTGGCAAAATACCCGAGACTTCGACGACAGCCATATGCATGTCGCCGTAGAAGCCAATGGTACTTTGCTGCGCTACATGCGATAAATGCATGTCAAAATAATAGGCTTCACCGGCGTTAATTTGTTTACGTAGTGCAGGCTCTGACTGATACGGCGTACGCCATTTGATGCCTTTGGCTTCAGCCAATACGCCATCACACTCAGTCGCAGTAGATGCACCGGTTAGCAAACCAATTTGAAATTCTTCACCGCGAGCGTGCGCAGCTTCCATATGTTTGGCAAGCGCCGCTGGTATGGCTTTTGGATAGCCTGCCCCCGTAAAGCCACTCATACCAACATTCATATCGTGTTTGATAAATGCCGCTGCTTCATCAGCAGACATGATTTTTTTGCTTAGACCGTCGTGTAGTACGCGACCTTCATGATTAATTGATGTCATACCTTTTTTCCTAGTAACTTCCATATTAAAATCAAACTTCATCATAACGAAGAGTTTGATACGAAACTAACAACAAAATTCATTGCAGCATATTAACAAGTTTACGGTAAAAAACAAGCTGATTGGCTTAAGTTTTAATGTAGCTACTGACATATTTTCATATAAAGCTAACAATAGTTTATATCTTAAAAGCACTGTTTTCTTTTTATATTTTATATATAAAACGCTCATTTATTATTTATATTCATTAGATATTTTTTATAGTCGCCTATAACGCTAAAACACGCTATATAAGGCTTTTCAACTGCTATTCTTCGTTTATTCAGTGTTTAACATATAGAAATAAGTACTTTTATCTCTTAATTCTTTGAAAAAATATAATTGACTATAATAAGTTGTAAATAAAAAAAGTATCGGTCGCTGTGCAAAAAGTATGATATAAGCTTAAAAATTAGAATTTTGTTCTGTTTTAAATATTACGTTTTATGAGATTAAACGCCTTCTTTTTAAATAATAATAGCGATTTTGGAAAGTTATCGAAAATTTGTGAGTACAGATTATAATAAAAACCAGCTTATTAACAACCTTATTCAGTAGCACTCACCTATAATAGATTTATTAAAATAAGCTTAGTAGATAATAAATTAAAACTTAAGGATAGATTATGACAACCGAACAGCACGTTTTGGCTTGTATTGACGGTTCAGCGGTGACAGAGTCCGTTTGTGATTATGCCGCATGGTATGCAAGAAGACTAAATTTATCGGTGGGATTGTTACACGTCAGCGATGTTGCAGCGTCAATCAGAAGAGACTTATCAGGAGCGATTGGTATCAATAGTCGCCAGTTTTTGCTAGATGAATTGACGCAGCTCGATGAACAAAGAGCTCAGGTTGTAAACAGCTATAGCAACGCCTTGGTACAAGATGCAAAAAGTCATATCCAAAATAACTTTGATGACGTGGAAGTCCGTATCTATCAGCGCCGCGGCAAGCTGTTACCTGCTATCGAACATTTTAAAGCAAACAACAATGCTATCGTCATGGGGCGCCGCGGTGAAGATCACAAAAACAGCCGAATCAATATCGGTAGCCAAATCGAAACGGTTGCGCGCGCCTCTCAAATACCTGTGCTAATTTGTTCAGAGAAATTCAAAGAACCCAGCTCATATATGGTTGCATTCGACGCCAGTAAAACCGCCATTAAAGCGATAAAGATGCTTGCAAACAGCAACCTATTAAAAGATATGCAAGGTCATATCGTGATGATCGGTAACGATAATGATACGTCGAAAAAAAGCCTTGCCAATGCCCTTACACAAATGGCAACAGCAGGTTTCTTAGTAGAGGCTCATCACCTACAACAGCTTGATGCCGTTGATGGATTATTAACCTTTCAAATAGACAATCAAATCGATATCATTGTGGTTGGTGCTTATGGACGCTCTAAATTACAGCATTTATTCCTTGGCAGTATCACGACAGAGATTATTGCTAGCACTGTATCACCAGTGATTTTAGTACGCTAGATACTGATAGAATATCGGTAGTTTTAATAACGATACTTTTAATAGCAATGGTAATATAGTCAGTTCAAAATAAAATTGTTATGGCCAGGACAAATATCACGAAACAGTTTAGGTAGATTATTCTCCATCCAACCTTGGCGTATAAACTTAGCTTGCGCCCATTTCTTTTCGATAGGGT